>NZ_CP072162.1:0-200000 GCF_019355815.1 Rhizobium sp. B21/90
AGTGTCGCGCGGCAGCGGATAATTGGCGTTGCACCCTTCGCCGGCGCCTGCCCCGATTTCGTCGGCGTAACCCCAGAAATAGGGGAAGGCATTGGCCGGCTCGCCGTGCAGCGAAGCAAAGAAGATATCGCTGCGCTGGTAGGTGATGTCCTGCGTGCCGTTGCCGTGGTGAAAATCGACGTCGAGGATGGCGACCTTTTTCGCGCCATGCTCGATCAGCCGCTCGGCGGCGACGGCGGCGTTGTTGATGAAGCAATAGCCGCCGAAAAGATCGATACCGGCATGATGACCGGGCGGGCGGCAGAGCGCAAAGGCAAAGCGGTTACCGGCATTCAGCCAATCCGCGCCATCGAGGGCGCAATGCATGGCGGAAAGCGCAGCCTCGTAGGTGCCGTCGGTGATCGATGTCTCCGTCGCATTGGCGTAATAACCAAGCATGCCGTCGATATCGTTGGGAATGCGCAGGGTGGAGCGGCGCACCGGCAGCGAGGTCGCGATCGCCTCACCTTCCGCCCCGCTTGCCTTCCACAGGCGCCAGACCTTCGACAGAAAATCGAGATAGCCGGCGTCATGAACTTTCAGTGCCGTTTCAAGCCCCTGCGGTCGCGGCGATACCACGTCGGAAAAGCCGGCGTCCCGGACCGCCGCCAGAATCCACTCTGCGCGGAACGGCCCCTCGAACGGGGTCACCAGCAAGCCGCCATGGAGTTCCGTCTTTGCATCGCGCAGCTTGTGGTCTTCGGAATAGAAAATGCGCATTGGAGGTCCCCGATTGTCGTCCGGGAGGATAGAACGGGGACGAGGCCACCGCTGTCAAGCAGCAGGAAGCCCTATCCGCTTGTAGAAAAGCGTCACATCGCCGAGGCCACCTTGTGGCCAGGCGGCATAGTCCGGAATGATGCCTACCCTGTTCCATCCGAGGCGGGGGTAGATGGCTTCTGCCGGGCTGCCAGTTGCGGTATCGAGCACCAGCAGGCTCTTACCGTGCCGTGCCGCCTCCTGCTCGGCGGCTTCCGTGAGCAGCCGGGATACGCCCTTGCCCCGCGCCGAGCGGTGGACGAGCAGCTTCTTTAGGTCGCCGCGATGGGCTTGGTTTGGCATGCTGGCAAAGCCGATCTGCACCGTACCGACCATCTCACCGTCGATTTCGGCGACAAACAGAAGCGTCTTGCCGGATGCCACGTCATCGGCGACGCCAGCCCAGAAGGGCAGCGCATCCGAGACGCCGAAGGGGTGCATGAAACCGAGGGAGGCGCCGTCTTCGACGCAATCCACCAGGATTTCGGCAAGCTTCTGCCCTGCACTGCGAGCCTGGTCGGCATCGAGCATGCGGATATCGATCATTGTTTTCTCCAGATGTTGGTCATCGGCCGCTCTGGTCGAGCACGATGCAATAGCGCGCGGGGCGTTCGGTCGGATTGTGAAAGACGTGGCCCTCGCCAATGGGCATGAACAGGCAATCGCCCGGCTGTAGCCGCTGGACACAATCGGCGGTAATCACCTCCATCTCGCCCTCGAACAGCCAGAAGTGTTGGGTGATGCCACGGCCGGCGGCATGCGGTGGAAAACTGACGCGGGCGCCGGGCGGAAACGAAATCTCGACGATTTCGACGGGCGAAGCGGTGCGCGCCGGCGAGACTGCGCGCCTGACATAGCCCGTCTCCGGATCCCGCCAGACCGGCTGCTCCTCGCGCCTCGCCAAGGGCGACGCAGCCCTGCCCTCGTCGGCAAAAAAGGCGGAAAGAGACAGACCGAGAGCCGCGCAAAGGCGCGCCAGCAGTGACGCAGTCGGGCTCGCCTCGGCGCGCTCGATCCGCGAGATCATGGCACGGCTGACGCCCGAGGACCGGGCCAGCTCATCCAGCGTCAGCGCCTTATCGATTCGCAACTGTCGGATCCGGGCGCCAACTGCAATGTCCAATTCCTGTTCCATGACACTCTCTTTTTCTACTATCAGAGAATATCGTGGTCATATCGTGGAATCAACCCCCGTCATGCGCGGAGATTTGGCGCCTCAGGTGCTTTGCGAATTGCCGCAAAGCCCTGCACTGCACCCGTTTTCCGCTTTGCGGCTGAGGACGGCGCTGCTATATGGCGCGCATGAGCACCGATCCGAACCGCATCCCACTCGACCATATCCGCAACTTTTCCATTGTCGCCCATATCGACCATGGCAAATCGACGCTTGCCGACCGGCTGATCCAGTCGACGGGCGGCCTTGCCGAACGCGACATGTCGGAGCAGGTGCTCGACAGCATGGACATCGAGCGCGAACGCGGCATCACCATCAAGGCTCAGACGGTGCGCCTGCACTACCAGGCGAACAATGGTGAGAAATATGTCCTCAACCTGATCGACACACCCGGCCATGTCGACTTCGCCTATGAAGTGTCGCGCTCGCTTTCGGCCTGCGAAGGATCGCTGCTGGTGGTCGACGCGTCACAGGGAGTCGAGGCCCAGACCCTGGCCAACGTCTACCAGGCCATCGACAACAATCACGAGATCGTCACCGTTCTCAACAAGATCGACCTTCCGGCTGCAGAACCCGACCGCATCCGCGAGCAGATCGAGGAAGTCATCGGCATCGACGCCAGCCAGGCCGTGCTGATTTCGGCCAAGACCGGCTTCGGCATCCCCGAGGTTCTGGAAGCCATCGTCCACCAGCTGCCGGCGCCGAAAAGCGAGATGGGCGAAAAAGGCCCGCTGAAGGCGCTCTTGGTCGACAGCTGGTACGACACCTATCTCGGGGTCATGGTTCTGGTGCGTATCCTCGACGGCGTGCTGACCAAAGGCCAGACCATCCGCATGATGGGCACCGACGCAAAATACCAGGTCGAACGCGTCGGCGTGCTGACGCCAAAGATGCTGACCGTCGACAGCCTCGGCCCGGGCGAGATCGGCTTCTTCACCGGCTCGATCAAGGAAGTGGCAGACACCCGCGTCGGCGACACCATTACCGAAGACAAGAAGCCGACGGCCAAGGCGCTGCCGGGCTTCAAACCGGCCCAGCCGGTCGTCTTCTGCGGCCTGTTTCCCGTCGATGCGGCCGACTTCGAGGATCTACGCGCTGCCATGGGCAAGCTGCGCCTCAACGACGCCTCGTTCTCGTTCGAAATGGAATCGTCCGCAGCTCTCGGCTTCGGTTTCCGCTGCGGCTTCCTCGGGTTGCTGCATCTCGAAATCATCCAGGAACGCCTCGAGCGCGAGTTCGATCTCGACCTCATCGCCACCGCGCCGTCTGTGGTCTACAAGCTCAACATGACCGACGGCAGCGAACGCGAGCTGCACAATCCGGCCGACATGCCGGATGTCGTGCGCATCTCGGAAATCCACGAGCCGTGGATCAAGGCGACCATCCTGACCCCGGACGACTACCTCGGTGGCATCCTCAAGCTCTGCCAGGATCGCCGTGGCGTCCAGACCGAGCTTACCTATGTCGGCAAGCGCGCCATGCTGACCTACGAATTGCCGCTCAACGAAGTCGTGTTCGACTTCTACGACCGGCTGAAATCGATTTCCAAGGGCTATGCCTCCTTCGACTACCATCTCGACGGGTACAAAGAAGGCAACCTTGTGAAAATGTCGATCATGGTCAACGGCGAGCCGGTCGACGCGCTGTCGATGCTGGTACACCGGACCGCCGCCGAAAAGCGCGGCCGCGACATGTGCGAAAAGCTGAAGGACCTGATCCCGCGGCACATGTTCAAGATCCCTATCCAGGCAGCTATCGGTGGCAACGTCATTGCCCGCGAGACGATCTCGGCAATGCGCAAGGACGTGACCGCCAAGTGCTACGGCGGCGACGCCTCCCGCAAGCGCAAGCTGCTCGACAAGCAGAAGGCCGGCAAGAAGCGCATGCGCCAGTTCGGCAAGGTCGACATTCCACAGGAAGCGTTTATTGCGGCGCTGAAGATGAGCGACGAGTGAGGGGAAGCCTGGCGCCATAGCTCCGCAGTGTTTTCGACTACCGAGCAGGCCCATTGACGCAGACGGGTACTTAGTGAATGCTTCCCTCATAACGAGTGGGGGAAGCATGAATACGATCGAAGAAAGCCTGCGCGCCATTTCCGAGCGTGTTAAGTCGCATTCCAGCACCATGATAACGGAAGAGGCTGTCAAGACAGCGGTGGTTCTGCCATTCCTTCGCGCTTTGGGATACGACGTTTTCGACCCTTCCGAAGTCATTCCCGAATTTACGGCGGACGCTGTTGGGAAAAAGGGCGAGAAAGTTGACTACGCGATCAAAATTGATGGCGACATCCGGATTCTCATCGAGTGCAAACCGATCTCGGTGGCTTTGGAAAAGAAGCATCTCGATCAACTGTATCGGTACTTCAGTGTCACAAATGCAAAGTTCGCCATTCTCACGAACGGACGTACTTTCAACTTTTACACCGATTTGGACGCGGTAAATAAGCTCGATATGCGTCCGTTCTTTATATTCGATGTCACTGATTTTAACGCCGGCATCATTTCCGAACTGCGAAAGTTTGAGAAAGGTGGGTTTGATGTAAACGCTATTCTAGCGACTGCCGAACGGCTTAAATACACATCCGGCGCGAAGCAGGTCATCTCCAAGCTTATCGAAGATCCATCTGAGGAGTTTGTAAAACTGATATCTGCAGGCTTCTACGAAGGTACCAGGACGGCCGCAGTTCGAGAAATGCTGACCGTTGTCGTGCGGGCTGCGTTTCGTGAAGTGATCATGGATACTGTTAAGAGTCGCCTTTCGAACGCGTTGGCTGACACGCAGGAGGTCATTGAAAAGATCGATGAGCCAATAGCTGAAGATCCGGAAGTTGTTACGACGGACGAGGAGCGCGAGGGCTATATGATAGTGAAAGCAATTGTTCGCGACACAATCGCTCCAAAACGAGTGATTATGCGTGATCAAAAGACCTATTGTGGCGTCTTGGTGGACAATAACAATCGTAAGCCGCTCGCGCGCCTGTGGTTCAATCGCGCAGTAAAATACATCGGGTTATTCGACGGCGAAAACGAAGAGCGGATCATAATCGATAGTCTGGATCAGATTTATGACCATAGCGAGCGTCTTCGCTTAACCGCGAAAAAGTACGTTAACACACCATCATGATGCGCAGCATCGGCAAACGATGGTGCATACAGTGGATTTCTGTGCGCAACCGTCAGCCCTAGACTGCGGGTCGCACAGGAAAAGCCGACATGACCGCAAAACCCCGCATCAGCATCCTCTACTGCACCCAGTGCAACTGGCTGCTGCGCGCCGCGTGGATGGCGCAGGAACTGCTCCAAACATTTGGCGACAGTCTCGGCGAGGTGGCCCTCCTGCCCGGCACCGGCGGCAATTTCGAGATCCGGGTGGACGGTGAGCTGATCTGGGAACGCAAGCGCGACGGTGGTTTTCCGGGCCCGAAGGAATTAAAGCAGCGGGTCCGCGACATCATCGAACCCGAGCGCGATCTCGGCCACACCGACCGGGAGCGCAGCGAGAGCTGAAGCGATCAGCGGCGCTCCGGCAGAACGCAGCGCACCGGCCTGCCGCCCGGCGCCTTGTAGCTGTCGGTCAACGGGTCGTAGGAGCGGTAACGGTTCATGCAGCTTTGGCGGTGAAAGCTCGGATCGGCGGCAGGCACGCGGACCTGCGCCGGTAGCCTCGGGGGCTGGGGTCGGAAGATAAAGCGAGGCGGCCGTGCGCCGGGACTATAATATCGGGGTCCCGTCTGGCCGAGCGGACGATAGTTTGGCCGCTGATAGCTCTGGCGCGGCCCAAATGTGAAGCAACCGCGCGTATCGCACACCGTCGAGATCTCGATCAAAGCTGCCGGAGGCTCTATCTTGGCGACGGCTGTGAGAGGCAAGGCTTGAGCTGACAGTGCAGTCAGCGAAGCCATGACTACAACAGCCAACAGAACGAGGTTGCGAAACCATGCGGCACCACCTCCCCATGGAGCGCCGGGGCTCCTTGCGGTAAATTTCATCATTTCCCGTGCCGCTTTCTTTCGCGCGTCATATGGTAGGCTATATAGGTCACCATCATGTCCTGCCCAAGTGCGCAGGGCCAAACCTGGTGCGTCCGACCGTTTGCGTCGGTTGATCGATCTTCGGTCCTGCGCCATAAAGCCTTATCAATGTCGGGAGTTATCGCGTGAGCAGTCTGAAATTTGGAACGAGCGGCCTTCGCGGCCTTTCTGTCGATCTCGAAGGCCGCGCCTCGGCTCTCTATTCAACGGCGTTTGCCCGTCATCTCCTGAAGAGCGGCCATGCCAAACCTGGCGACCCCGTTCTCGTCGGTCGCGATTTCCGCGAGTCGAGCCCATCAGTTGCTGCGACCTGCATCGGGGCGCTGGGGCGCGCCGGCCTCGTACCGATCGATTGCGGCGCCATCGCCACGCCAGCGCTGGCGCTCTATGGCCTGGAACTCGGAGCCGCCAGCCTGATGGTGACCGGCTCTCATATTCCGGCCGATCGCAACGGCATCAAATTCTACCGCCCGGATGGCGAAATCGACAAGCAGGACGAAGAAGCCATTACAACGGAAGCGGCCACCATCGGCGACAGCGCCATCGACGCCTCGCCTGCCAGCGCGGAGAAGCGCGGCGAGCAGGCTGAGGCACAGTTCTTGAGCCGCAACGCCGCACTCCTGCCAGCAGGCAGCCTTGCGGGCCTGACCGTCGGCGTGTACGAGCACAGCACGGTCGCCCGCGACCTGCTGGGGCAAGTCCTAGCTCATTACGGCGCCCGCGTCGTGCCGCTCGGTCGCTCCGACAGCTTCATCCCGGTCGATACCGAAGCCGTTTCTGCCCAGACCGTCGAACTGCTCCGCGGATGGACGAACGAACACCGGCTCGATGCCATCGTCTCCGCCGATGGCGACGGCGACAGGCCACTGGTCTCGGACGAACACGGCGAGCCGTTGCGCGGCGACCTCCTCGGTCTCATCGCCGCCAATTTCCTCGGTGCCGGCGTGCTCGTTACGCCTGTCACCTCCAATTCCGGCATCGAGACCGCCGGCCGGTACAGCGTCACCCGCACCCGCGTCGGCTCGCCCTATGTGATCGCTGGCATGAACGCCGCGCTTGCGGACGGACGGCCGGGCGTCATGGGTTTCGAGGCCAATGGCGGCACGTTGACGGCAAGCGCCTTTACCGTCAACGGCACGTCCATCCAGCCCCTGCCGACGCGCGATAGTTTTCTGCCGATCCTTGCGACGCTCCATGCGGCAGCGGCTTCGAAGAAGACCCTGTCTAAGGTCGCCGCCGGCTACAGCCTGCCCTTTGCCGCAGCCGACCGGCTGGAGAATTTTGCACTCGAGACCAGCGGCGCGCTGATGGCGCATCTGCGCGCCTCGGAAAGCAATCTGGCTGCGTTTCTGGCACCTGTTGGATCGGTAGCCTTAACGAGCGACATAGACGGCTTGCAAGTCATGCTGGAGGACGGCCGGATGATCCATTTCCGTCCCTCGGGCAACGCCCCGGAAATGCGCTGCTATGTCGAGGCGGCCAGCGAAAGCGAGGCAAAGTCGCTTTTGGTCCAAGGACTTGATCTGGTCCGCGCCTTTGCCCGAACAGCGCAATAAGTCGCTTTTTGGGGGAATGACATCAAAACTTCAAAAACGCTGTTGACAGTAGCGGACGACCCCCTTACATGCCTGACCGTCGCCCAGATGGCGGAATTGGTAGACGCGCCAGCTTCAGGTGCTGGTACCCGAAAGGGTGTGGAGGTTCGAGTCCTCTTCTGGGCACCATTCCATTTTTGATCTCTGCCAGATCAACAGCTTAGCTTTCATAATATTGTTAGCGGACGCCCCTTCGGGGGTGTCTTTTGCTGTCGTTACGCTGTGCGAAAACGCGGTGTCGGACGGGTCAGCGATTACGGTTGTTGTATTGCCAGTAACTGTAGTTGGGTGGGCGGGTGCTTTCGGAAATGACGCCGTTCTGGTCGCAAACGTAGACCAGGCGCGGGTAGTCGCGGTAGAAGCTGCGATAGCCGAAATCGAGGTCGGCCAAGCGCGTCCAGCACTTAAACTTTTCCTGAAATGCCTGTGGTGCCGTGACGCCTGGCAAATCCTTGTAGGGATAGATCGGCTTATTCCATGTGAGTTTGCCCTCACCTTCGGCAAAGCCGTTGTAGGGTGTCAGGGCAAGCAGCGTGGCTCCGACCAGAGCAACTCTCATTATCCACATGAACGCCAACCCTTCTGCTGGGCGGAGCATTACGCAACACCCCGTGCTATCCGCATATAGTCATTACAGGAACCGAGGGAAAGCCTGAGCGGCTTGCAAAAGGCAGCGTGGCCTCATCACATCTTGCTGAAACCGATGTCCCAACGTAACAGCCTGTCACAAATGGCGATCCCGGACGCGCTTGAACTCGCTCGGACGACATGGCATTAGTTAGAGCGGGAACAAAGTTGCGATCGCTGTACTGCATCTGTCCAATCTTTTCCGGTTTTATGACGTTTAAGTCGTGCTGATCTGTCGGGAGTTGAGTGAATGCTTGAACGGGTCGAGCGAAAGGATGCCTGTCGCGGAATTAACAGGGCAGTCCCCGCGTCTCCGCTCCTCATTTACGTTATCAATCTGGATCGCTGCATCGAGCGCTGGGATCGCCTCCGCACCCAGGCTGTCCAGCACGGCCTGAACCTCGTTCGGGTCGCAGCCGTAGACGGCCAATCTGTGCTCGCGGAGGAGCGGGTCGGCTTTCATCCCCGCTCCTTCAGTTATCACAACGGCCGCACGATCCTCGCCGGCGAATACGGCTGTTATCGAAGCCACCTGGTGGCTCTTGAAACCTTCGTTGCCAGTGGCGACGCGATGGCCATCATCATAGAGGATGATGTCGACCTCAACGCGGCACTTATCCCGCGGGCCATGGCGGCCGTGGCGGCCGTGCCTGGCACCGAGGGCAGCGTCATCAAGCTCGCAAATCACCGAAAGGTCGGTTTCAGACCCGTCGCTATGACCACCCTCGGCGATGTCGTCGGCCGCTGCCTGCACGGTCCCCAGGGCTCGGCTGCATGCTACATCGTCACGCGCGAAGCGGCGTTGAAGTTGGTAAAGAGGTTGAATACGGTTCTGTTGCCCTACGATGTCGCTCTCGAACGCGGCTGGTCGACTGGTGTCCAGACGTTTTCGACAGAAGACAATCTCGTAACATTCAGTCCGCATCGAAGAGATACGACGATCGGCAAGAGGTCGCATTACAGGGCTGCCAAGCGACACTTCATGCTGCGCATGACAACCCACTGGTTCCGTGCTCACGACCAACTGCGACGGTGGTTCTATGCGACATGGGGATGCCAGCGGATCAGCCGCTAGAAGCTTTCAGGCGCTCAAACACAAAAGACCGCGAGCCGGTCTAAGCGGCGGCCTCTCCCTCGCGTTCGCGAAACACCAGGTCCACCACATTTCCATTCGGGGCATAGCCGGAGACCAGCATCTTCAGGATGCTCTGGGCGAGCGGAATGTCATTTTCATCCAAAGCCTTCTCCAGCGCCGCCAGGCGCTCGGACAATTCCGGCCACCTGAGAAAATCCTCGCGAGCCCGCATGATGCGCGGATGCGGCGTCGGCTGCGGGTTATCGCCGATCAGCAGTTCCTCGAAGAGTTTTTCGCCGGGACGCAGGCCGGTAATCCGCAACTCGATATCGCCCTCGGGATTATCGTCGTCCAGAACACTGAAGCCGGATAGCTCAACCATACGGCGGGCGAGATCGACGATGCGAACCGGCTCTCCCATGTCGAGCAGAAAGACATCCCCGCCCGATGCCATGGCGCCGGCCTGGATGACCAGCTGCGAGGCTTCCGGGATTGTCATGAAATAGCGGGTGATCTCCGGATGGGTGAGCGTAACCGGGCCACCGTCACGGATCTGCTGGCGAAACAGCGGCACAACGGAACCTGATGAGCCCAGCACGTTGCCGAAGCGGACCATCGAAAAACTCGTGGTCGTGCCGCTGGTGACGCGATCGGCGTCGAGGGCCTGCAGCACCATCTCCGCAAGTCGCTTGCTCGCGCCCATGATATTGGTCGGGCGAACCGCCTTGTCCGTGCTGATGAGGACGAAATTCTCGACGCCCGCCTTTTGCGCTGCCGTGGCTGCGGCGACGGTCCCGGTGACGTTGTTCTTGATACCTTCGGCGGGGTTATACTCGACGAGCGGCACGTGCTTGTAGGCGGCAGCGTGGTAGACGGTGCTCGGCTTCCATGCCGTCATGATCTGCTCCAGACGCGGTCCGTCGCGAACGGAGGCAAGAAAAGGGATGATGCGGATCTCGGCATCCTGGATCGCCAGCGCCGCCTTCTCGAGTTCGCCCAGGATAAGATAGAGGCCGAATTCGTTCTGCTCCACCAGCAGCAGGCTCGAGGGGCGGTTCTTGACGATCTGGCGGCACAACTCGCTGCCGATCGAGCCTCCGGCACCGGTCACCATGACGACCTTTCCTCGGATGTTGCGGTCGAGCAAAGCCTGGTCGGGCGCAATGACATCGCGGCCAAGTAGGTCCTCGATATCGAGTTCACGCAAGTCGGACACGGCCACACGTCCCTGCGCCAAGGCGGTCAGGTCGGGCATGGTGCGGACGGTGACGCGGGCCTTGCGAATCGCCTCCAGGATTTCGTTGCGGCGTTGCCTTGTGGCATTCGGCAGCGCCAGCAATACGTCGCGTGTTTCGCCGGTAGCAACGAGTGCCGGCAGGTCGGCGGGATCGTAGATCGGCAGCCCGGCCATGATACTGCCATGCAGGTGCCTGTCGTCGTCAAGAAAGCCTACGACATTCAACTCAGAGCTATTAGACAGAGCTGCGGCGAGCTGCCTTCCAGAAGCACCAGCGCCATAGATCAACACTTTTGCCAGCGAATTGCGGTTCAGAAGCCGCTGGTAAGCGTTGCCGAGCCAGTAGCGTGTCCACATGCGCGACAGCCCGACGGCGATCAGAAGCAGCAACGGCTGCAATATGCCGACGGTGCGCGGCACGCCTGGAATGCTGATCGCGGTGAAGATCGTCATGAAGGCCAGGCCGTATATCGCCACCGCCTTGACCACGGTCATGAACGCCGAGAGCCCGGCATAGCGGAAGATCGCGCGGTAAAGCCCCAGCACGATGAAGATCGGGATCGCGAGCAGGAGCGAAACGAAGGCGGGTACCCATTCGACACCCTCGAGGATCACCCACCCGTCGAGCCGCAGGCAATAGGCAAACCACACCGTGAGGACACAGAGGCTGGAATCGACCAGGAGGGCAAAGGCGCGCTTTGTCACGCGCGGCAAAGCCAAAAAGGGCATAACGAGCCGATCGGCAGGTACCATCAACAATTTCCTCAGGCGCCGGTCATCCCAGTCCGCAATTGCATTTCTTTCGGGCGTATTCGCCCGTCTCCAGCACACCAAGTATGTCTTGCTGCTTCCGACAGCAAAAGGCAATTGCGCGCGACAGCCGCGCTGCGTCTTTCGCAACGCTATAGCGCAAATTCACCACTCGCGGCAAAAGGAAAACCTCTGGCGCGATTATTGTTTTGAAAGGGATAATCCCAAGTCCTTAAACGGGTGGCAGATCTGCGGCTGCCTATCTCTGGACCTGCCGTGAACCTGTCTGTATGCAGAGAGTATAGACGCGGCGAGACCGCTAACCCGTGGGCGACTGATATGAAAATCTCGATCGCTGGCATGGCGCGCAGGTTTGCGATGCTTTCGACGACCCTCATAGGGCTCGTGACCTTCGCCGGCAGCGGCGAGGCAGCGGGGCTTTGCTATCGCGGGATCAATCTTTCGGGCGCTGAGTACGGTGATCGCGATGGCGTCGCAGGTACGGACTACATCTACCCTACGGAAGCAACCGTGCATTACTTTGCCGGCAAGGGCATGAATGTCGTCCGCCTGCCCTTCCTCTGGGAGCGGCTGCAGCCCGAGCTGAACGAGAAACTCGATGACGAAGAACTTTCCCGCCTGAAGGCAGCCGTCGACCGGATCCACAAAAACGGCATGACGGTTGTTCTCGACCCGCACAATTACGCCCGTTACGACAAGGTGACGATTTCGCAGGATCCGGTCACCGACGATGCATTCGGTGATTTCTGGTCGCGGCTTGCCGGCGCCTTCGCCAACCAGCCAAGCACAGTCTTCGGCCTGATGAACGAGCCGAACGATATCAAGGCACCGGATTGGCTTAAAGCGGCGAATACCGCGATCGGCAGGATCCGCGCGATCGGTGCCCGTAATCTCATCCTCGTTCCCGGGACGATCTGGACCGGCGCCCACTCATGGAGCGAGGTCAGGCTCGGCGGCGGCTCGAACGCCGAGATCATGCTTGGCGTAACAGACCCGCTCGATTTCTACGCCTATGAATTTCACCAGTACCTCGATGCCGACTGGTCGGGAACCCATGCTCTCTGCGAAGGCACCGACAAGGCACGCACCGGTATTGCGGACGTCACCAACTGGCTGCGGCAGAACCACAAGCGGGGATTTCTGGGCGAGTTCGGCGCCGCCGGCAATCAGCCCTGCCTCGACGGGCTTCAGAGTATGCTCGACATCCTCGGCAAGAACAGCGATGTCTGGCTCGGCTGGAGCTACTGGGCGGCGGGCGACTGGTGGCCGGAGAGCGAGCCGCTCAACGTGCAACCGCGCAAGACACCGGACCGGCCGCAGATGGCGCTGCTGGCAACTGCGGCCAAGAACCAGCGTATGGCGAAAGCATGCAGCGCGACCGTAAAATAAGCGAGAGCAAAGACCGGCGATGGTCTGCAGGGCCACGACTTGTCTTTCAGGGACCGCGCTTCCACTCCGCATCGCCATGGGCTACCGGCTTGGGGCAAACGTGATGCGCGATAGCGAAAACAGCAATGTGCAGGAAATTGGCTTCATCCTGATTCCAGGCTTCGCGCTGATGTGCTACGCCTCGGCGGTGGAGCCGCTGAGGGCGGCCAATCTCCTTGCCGGTCGGGAAATCTATCGCTTTCGCGTGTTCTCACCGCAAGGTGTATTCGCAGTCGCCTCGAATGGCGTGCAGGTTCCCGCGGAACCTTTGCCGGGTCGCGGTGAGCGGCTGCACACGGTCTTCGTGGTTGCCGGCGGCCATCCGGACGAATGGAACTGGCCGGGCGTCTATAGCGCGCTCCGGGCCCTCGATCGCGACGGGGTACGCATCGGCGGCATCTCAGGCGGGCCATACCTGCTGGCCGCAGCCGGCCTTCTCTCCGGCGAGCGCTTCACTATCCATTGGGAACATGCCCCGGCGCTGATCGAGGATTTTCCCGGCATGACGCCGCTGCAGGCGCGCTACATCATCGACGGCAAGCGGCTCACCTGCGGCGGTGGCGTTGCGCCACTGGACATGCTGCACGCGATCATTGCGGCCCGCATGGGCGCGGATTTTGCCCGCCGGGTCAGCGACTGGTACCTGCACCGGCATGTGAGTTCGGCCGCCGAGCCGCAGCGGGCTTCCGAGGCCGAGCGCCATGGCACGCACCATCCCATCCTGCTTGCGGTGATCGAGAAGATGGAGACGACGATAGAGCAGCCGCTCGATCGCAAGGCGATGGCAATCTTCGCACGGATCACACCACGCCATCTCGACCGGCTGTTTGCAACCAGGCTAAACTCGACATTCCTGGCAGAATACCGCCGAATAAGGCTGGCCCATGCGCGAAAGCTGCTGCAGCAAAGCAGCCTATCCATCTCCGAAATCGCCTTTGCCTGCGGCTTCTCCAACCCCGGACATTTTTCTCGCTGCTATCGGCAGGCTTATGGCGGACCTCCGAAAACTGCCCGTAAAACAAATTGACACGATCAGACAATCTTTCTTTAAGGGAAATTTATTTTCTTCCTAGTTGAAGTGCTCCAAGATTCTTGCTAGGCCTCTTTCGCAACGATCATTCGGAGGGTTTCATCATGTGCGGCATTGTCGGCCTGTTCCTCAAGGACAAAAGCCTGGAACCCCAATTGGGCGCGATGCTGTCCACGATGCTGGTGACGATGACCGACCGTGGGCCGGATTCGGCTGGTATCGCGATCTATGGGGGCTCTCAAGGGCGCGACGCCAAGATCACCGTGCAATCCGCGACGCCTGCGAAGGATTTTGCCGGACTTCAGGCAGAGCTGGAAGAGGCGCTGGGACAGACGATTGCGGTCGAGATCAAAAGCAGCCATGCCGTCATTACGCTCCCGAAAGACAAGCTGGATGATGCCCGCTCGGCGCTAGGCGAAATTCGCCCGGATATCCGCGTCATGAGCAGCGGCGATTCGATCGAGATTTATAAGGAAACCGGCCTGCCGCGCGATGTCGTGGCGCGCTTCGGCGTCGCCGACATGTCCGGCACGCACGGCATCGGCCACACACGCATGGCGACGGAGTCTGCGGTCACCACGCTCGGCGCCCATCCGTTTTCCACAGGCTCGGATCAGTGCCTGGTGCACAACGGCTCGCTCTCCAACCACAACAACCTGCGCCGCTCGCTGAAGCATCAGGGCATGCGCTTCGAGACAGAGAACGATTCCGAAGTCGCGGCCGCCTATCTGACGGCTGAAATGGCCAAGGGCAAGAATCTCGGAGCAGCACTGGAAGGTGCTGTCGACGATCTCGACGGTTTCTTCACATTTGTCGTCGGCACCAAGTCCGGTTTCGGCGTGCTGCGCGATGCCATCGCCTGCAAGCCTGCAGTCATGGCCGAGACCGAGCAGTATGTCGCCTTCGGTTCGGAATACCGCGCGCTGGTTAGCCTGCCCGGTATCGAGGCTGCGCGTGTCTGGGAGCCGGAGCCGGCGACCGTTTATTTCTGGGAGCACTAAACTGGCTCTACGCCGGATGCTTCTATCCCCTTCCAAGTTACCAATTGCAGGACAGAACATGCCCACCTTCGATCTGGCGATCACGCCGCTCCGCGATCTCAATCAGGCCCTGCATGACATTGCGCCGGGATCCAACGATCTGCATTTCGAGGTGATCAACCCGCGCGGCAGCCATGCCGTCGCTTGCGGCGTGCATGCGCCGGTTGCCATCGATGTGCAGGGCAATGTCGGCTATTATTGCGGCGGCATGAACGAAGACGCAACCATCACCATCCACGGATCGGCCGGCCCCGGTGTCGGCGAAAACATGATGTCCGGGACGATTGTCGTCAAAGGCGACGCTTCGCAATATGCCGGCGCGACGGCCTGCGGCGGCATGCTGGTCATCGAGGGTAACGCCTCGTCGCGCTGCGGCATCTCGATGAAGGGCGTCGATATCGTCGTGCGCGGCAGCATCGGCCATATGTCGGCCTTCATGGCGCAGGCGGGTAACCTGGTGGTGCTCGGCGATGCCGGCGATGCCTTGGGCGACTCGCTCTACGAAGCGAAGATTTTCGTGCGCGGTACGGTGAAAAGCCTGGGCGCGGACTGCATCGCCAAGGAGATGAAGCCAGAACACCTGAGGTTGCTGGCCGAACTGCTCGAAAAGGCCGGCATCACGGACGTCAAGCCGGAGGAATTCAACCGCTACGGCTCGGCGCGCAAGCTCTATACTTTCAATGTCGACAATGCGGACGCCTATTGAGCGTCAGACCAAGGCAGTCAGCGGGGACTTTCCGCTGCGACAAAAAAACAATGCGATCAATCGAGGTCTGCCATGAGCTACCAGAACCCGCCGACCACGCCACGTTCCTCGGCAACCTTCGACGAATATACGATGTCGGAAATCCGCCGGGCTGCGGCAACCGGCATCTATGATATCAGAGGCGGCGGCGCCAAGCGCAAGCTGCCGCATTTCGACGACCTCCTGTTTCTCGGCGCTTCGATCTCGCGCTATCCGCTGGAAGGCTACCGTGAAAAGTGCGAGACCAATGTCGTGCTTGGCAGCCGCTTCGCCAAGAGGCCGATCGAACTGAAGATCCCGATCACCATTGCCGGCATGAGCTTCGGATCGCTCTCCGGTCCGGCCAAGGAGGCGCTCGGACGTGGCGCGACGATCGCCGGTACTTCGACCACCACGGGCGACGGCGGCATGACGGAGGAGGAGCGTGGCCATTCGCAGATCCTCGTCTACCAGTACCTGCCATCGCGCTACGGCATGAACCCCAAGGACCTGCGCCGCGCCGACGCTATCGAGATCGTCATCGGCCAGGGTGCCAAGCCCGGTGGCGGCGGCATGCTGCTTGGCCAGAAGATATCGGACCGGGTCGCGGACATGCGCACCCTTCCGAAGGGCATCGACCAGCGCTCTGCCTCGCGCCACCCCGATTGGACCGGGCCCGACGATCTTGAGATCAAGATCATGGAGTTGCGCGAAATCACCAACTGGGAAAAGCCGATCTATGTGAAGGTCGGCGGCGCCCGTCCCTACTATGACACGGCACTTGCGGTGAAAGCGGGCGCCGATGTCGTGGTCCTCGACGGCATGCAGGGCGGCACGGCGGCGACGCAGGAAGTGTTCATCGAGAATGTCGGTATGCCAACGCTCGCCTGCATCCGCCCCGCAGTACAGGCGCTCCAGGATCTCCGCATGCATCGCAAGGTGCAACTGATCATTTCAGGTGGTATCCGCAACGGCGCCGATGTTGCCAAGGCTCTGGCGCTCGGCGCCGATGCCGTGTCGATCGGTACTGCAGCGCTGGTTGCCATTGGCGAAAACGATCCGCGCTGGGCAGCAGAATATGCAGCGCTCGGCACGACCGCCGAAGCCTATGACGATTGGCACGAAGGCAAGGACCCGGCGGGGATCACCACCCAGGATCCGGAACTGATGAAGCGCGTCGACCCGGTTGCTGCCGGACGCCGGCTTGCCAATTATCTGAAGGTGATGACGCTGGAGGCGCAGACGATCGCCAGAGCCTGCGGCAAGAACCATGTGCACAATCTGGAGCCGGAAGATCTTTGCGCGCTGACGATCGAGGCGTCAGCCATGGCGCAGGTGCCGCTTGCCGGTACCTCCTGGATCCCCGGCAAGGGCGGCTTCTGACATGGCCGTCTATACTGCGACCATTTTGTGGGAGCGGGGGGCGGCAGAGCCGTTCACCGACAATCGCTATGGTCGCGGACATTCCTGGTCGTTCGACGGCGGTATCAGCGTTCGCGCCTCATCCTCGCCGCACGTGGTACCGCGCTACTCTGATCCATCCGGCATCGATCCGGAGGAAGCCTTTATTGCCAGCCTTTCTTCCTGCCATATGCTGACGTTTCTCTACCTTGTGGCCAAGCGCGGCTTCGTGGTCGACCGCTACGAAGATGTCGCCGAAGGCGTGATGGCAAAGAATGAGAGCGGTCGCATGTGGGTCGCCAAAGTCGTGCTGCGTCCGCGCATTGTCTGGGAGGGCAATGGTCCGAACGCGAAGGCGGCTGCCGAACTGCATCACCTGGCCCATGACGAATGCTTTATCGCGAATTCGGTGCGCACGGAGGTGTCCTGCGAACCCGTAGACTGACAGGCCGGAAAGGCCGCAGCAAAAACCAAATGGGGAACTGAACGATGACGATCAATCTCGAGACTTGGGCGAAGGAACGCGGCGTCAAATACTTCATGATCAGCTACACCGACCTGTTCGGCGGCCAGCGGGCAAAGCTCGTACCAAGCCAGGCGATTGCAGGCATGCAGGCCGATGGTGCCGGTTTCGCTGGCTTTGCCACCTGGCTCGACATGACCCCGGCGCATCCGGATCTGTTTGCAGTGCCCGATGCCGCATCAGCCATCCAGCTGCCGTGGAAGAAGGATGTTGCCTGGGTTGCAGCCGATTGTGTGATGGAGGGCAAGCTGGTCGAGCAGGCGCCGCGCAACGTGCTGAAGAAGCTGATTGCCGAGGCCGAGGCGCTCGGCAAGCGCGTCAAGACGGGTGTCGAGGCCGAGTTCTTCCTTATCACCGGGGACGGCGAACAGATCTCCGATAAATACGACACCGCCGACAAGCCGTGCTACGACCAGCAGGCGGTCATGCGCCGCTATGACGTCATCACCGAGATCTGCGACTACATGCTGGAGCTCGGCTGGGGCCCGTACCAGAACGACCACGAGGATGCCAACGGCCAGTTCGAGATGAACTGGGAGTTCGACGACGCGCTTATCACCGCCGACAAGCATTCCTTCTTCAAGTTCATGGTCAAGTCCGTTGCTGAAAAGCACGGGCTGCGCGCTACGTTCATGCCCAAGCCCTTCAAGGGCCTGACCGGCAACGGCTGCCATTGCCACATCTCGGTCTGGGATACCGACGGAAAGACCAACGTCTTTGCCGACAAGATCATGGATTTCGGGCTATCGTCCGAGGGCCGCCAGTTTCTCGGCGGTATCATGAAGCATGCCTCGGCGCTGGCGGCGATCACCAATCCGACCGTGAATTCCTACAAGCGCATCAATGCGCCGCGTACGACCTCCGGCGCCACCTGGTCGCCGAACACGGTGACATGGACCGGCAACAACCGCACCCACATGGTGCGCGTACCCGGGCCGGGCCGCTTCGAGCTGCGGCTGCCCGATGGCGCGGTCAATCCGTACCTGCTGCAGGCGGTAATCATCGCTGCCGGCCTCGATGGGCTGAACACCAATGCCGATCCCGGCCGGCATTACGACATCGACATGTATGCGGAAGGCCATCTCGTGAAGGACGCGCCGCGCCTGCCGCTGAACCTTCTCGATGCCTTGCGCGAGTACGACAAGGACGAGGGACTGAAGCAGGCGATGGGCCTCGAATTCTCCGCCGCCTTTGTCAAGCTCAAGCACCAGGAATGGAATAGCTATGCCTCGCACTTCACGCAGTGGGAGCGCGATACGACGCTGGACATCTAGGACGGCGGCATTTCGAAATCCCGCGCAAGCACTTCCCTGCCAACGGCGGGGATACGCGTTCCGACGACGCAATGGGAACGGGATTTTCGCTTGCCTGCCGTAATCTGCAAGCGAATGGGCTGCGGGCCCGCAAGGCGATCTACGCGCCAATAGGCCCTGGCTTTGCGGATTGCGCTGCGCATCCGGCTATCCGGCGCCCATGCTTTGATTTATGCAGGTCCAAAACCTGCGAATGAGGGAACAGACATGAAGAGCTACGTGCTGACGGTATCCTGCCAATCAACGCGCGGGATCGTTGCTGCCATTTCAACCTATCTGGCCGTCCAGGGTTGCAACATCGTCGATTCGTCGCAATTCGACGACCTCGATACCGGCAAGTTCTTCATGCGCGTCAGCTTCATGTCTGAGGAAGGCATCGCGCAGGAGGCGCTGGTCGAGGGATTTAAGCCTATAGCCGAGACCTTCAAGATGGATGCCGAAATCCACGATGCGACGAAGCGCATGAAAGTACTGCTGATGGTGTCGCGCTTCGGCCATTGTCTCAACGACCTGCTCTATCGCTGGAAGATCGGCGCGCTGCCGATCGACATCGTTGGCGTCGTATCCAATCATTTCGAATACCAGAAGGTCGTCGTCAACCATGACATTCCCTTTCACCACATCAAGGTGACCAAGGAAAACAAGGTGAAGGCCGAAGCGGAGATCATGGACGTAGCCGAACAGACCGGCACGGAGCTGATCGTGCTTGCCCGCTATATGCAGATCCTGTCGGATGACATGTGCCGCAAGATGTCGGGGCGGATCATCAATATCCACCACTCCTTCCTGCCGAGCTTCAAAGGGGCCAATCCCTACAAGCAAGCCTATGAGCGCGGCGTCAAGCTGATCGGCGCAACGGCGCATTATGTTACCGCCGATCTCGACGAAGGCCCGATCATCGAGCAGGATACCGCACGGGTTACCCACGCGCAGAGCGCCGAGGACTATGTCTCCATTGGTCGCGACGTCGAGAGCCAGGTGCTCGCCCGCGCCATCCACGCCCATATCCATCACCGGACCTTCATCAACGGCAACAGAACAGTCGTCTTCCCGGCGAGCCCCGGCAGCTATGCCTCGGAGCGCATGGGTTAGCCGGACATAACGGCGAGCAAAATCGACATTCGCTACGTTTGCGCCCCGCCGGATTGCATCTTTGTCTTGTGGCTGCCAGGATTTGCCGTATCTGCTTCTTGCAGTAAGTGATCCGGGGGGTGTCATGACCGACCAAGCGCTCGTCAACCGCATGCAATTGCCGAGGCCCGAAGTCACGGCGGCAGACGCTGCCGAAATTGCCGCGACCCATTATGGTCTCTCGGGCGAGTTCATCGAACTCGGCAGCCAGCAGGACCGGAACTTCCGGCTCGATACCGGCGAGGCGCGCTATGTGCTGAAAATTTGCCACGCGGACTATGCCACCGTCGAGCTCGAAGCACAGAATGCCGCGCTTCGCTATCTTCGCGCGATGGACGGGGCACCGCGCGTTCCGGAGATCATCCCGACAATCGACGGTGCCGAGATCGTCGCTTTGGGTATCAACGACCAGGACCTCCAGATCCGGCTCCTGAGCTATGTCGAAGGCCAGGGCCTGACGCGCAGCAAGCATCTGCCGACAGAGACGGTGGCGGCTCTCGGGTCCCTTTGCGCCGGATTGGCAAAGTCGCTTTCCGGTTTCGACCATCACGGGCTCGACCGTACCCTGCAGTGGGATCTGCGCCGGGCCGGCCCGGTGGCGGTGCATTTGCTGTCTGCGATCACAAATCACGAGGCCCGCGACCGCATCGCCAAGGCAATGGTGACGGCAGTCAAGCGTATCCAGCCGCTGGCGGCGCATCTGCGCGTGCAGCCGGTGCACCACGACGTCACCGGCGACAATGTCGTGGCGCGGCCGGATGGTCATGGCAATCTCATTCCCGATGGGGTGATCGACTTCGGCGACATCATCAAGGGCTGGGTGGTCGGCGACCTCGCCGTGACATGCGCCTCGCTTCTGCATCATGCGGATGGCGATCCGCTGTTTATCCTGCCGGCGATTGCGGCCTACCATGCCGTGATGCCGCTGAGCGGGGTCGAGTTACAGGCTCTGTGGCCGCTGATCGTCGCGCGCGCCGTGATCCTGGTGGCGAGCAGCGAGCAGCAGCTGGCGATCGATCCCGACAATAGTTATGTCCGTGACAACATCATCCTCGAGCGCGAGATCTTCGAGGTCGCGACGTCCACCAATGCCGATTTCATGGACGCTGCCATTCTGAGGGCGGTCGGCATCGGTCCGGCGCCGATCGACACCTCGGCGTGGATGCCGCTGCTTGAAGGCATCGACACTGCGGATATTCTTTCACTCGACCTGTCGACAACGAGCCCGCTGCTGGACGATGGCAACTGGCTGGAGCCTGATATCGATTGGCGACTGCTGGCGAAAGCAGCCCGCGAAACCGGATTGGCAGCGACGCGGTACGGAGAGTTCCGCCTGTCGCTAACAGAACCGCTTGCCCTGCAGCCGCCAAAGAATTTTGCCCTGCACTGCGACGTCTGCCTGCCCGCCGGCACCATCGTCAACGCACCCTTTGCCGGCAGCATCATCAACGACGCCCAGCATCTGGTGCTGGTAGGACTGGATGTCTGCCTGCACCTCGACGGCATCGCCTGCAGCCTGGAAGACGGTGCCGAGATTGCTGCCGGCCACGCTCTCGGATCGATAGCCGGAGAAGAGGGCGCGGTCGGCGGGTTGCGGGTGCAGCTTTGCCGCAGTCCCGCGCTGGTGCCGCCGCTGCTGTGTGCCCGCCATGCGGCCCCGGCCTGGTCGGCGCTTTGCCCGTCACCGTCGGCGTTGCTTGGCCCCGCGGTTGACGCCCCCAAGGCAAGCAGCGGCGAACGGCTGGCCCGCCGGATGACCCATCTGGCGGCCTCGCAGAAGCACTATTACGCAAACCCGCCGCAGATCGAGCGAGGCTGGCGCGAATATCTCTTCGACGTCGAAGGCCGTACCTATCTCGACATGATCAACAACGTCACGATCCTCGGCCATGCCCATCCACGCCTCAACGCGGCGATTGGCCGGCAGTGGTCGCTGCTCAATACCAACTCGCGTTTTCACTATGCGGGAATCGCGGATTTTTCGGAGCGACTGGCCGCACTTGCGCCGAGGGGCCTCGACTGCGTGTTCCTGGTCAACAGCGGTTCAGAGGCGAACGACCTCGCCCTGCGGCTTGCCTGGGCCTATACCGGCGCCCGCAACATGCTCTGCCTTAAGGAGGGCTATCATGGCTGGTCGGTCGCCAGCGACGCGGTCTCGACTTCGCTTGCCGACAACCCGCAAGCCCTGACAACGCGGCCAGACTGGGTGCATGCAGCACCGGCGCCGAACAGCTTTCGTGGGCAGTTTCGCGGACCCGACGCAGGCAACGCCTATGTCGAAGCAACGAGGCCATTGATCGATGCCGTCCGTGAAAGTGGCGAGGGCCTGGCTGGCGTGATTGCAGAATCACTCTGCGGCAATGCCGGCGGAATCGTGCTGCCCGACGGCTACCTCAGCCAGATCTATGCGCTCGTGCGCGACGCCGGTGGCCTCTGCATCGCCGACGAGGTGCAGATCGGCTATGGCCGGCTCGGGGATTTTTTCTGGGGGTTCGAGCAGCAGGGCGTGGTCCCCGATATCATTACGATCGCCAAGGGCATGGGCAACGGCCACCCTCTCGGTGCCGTCATCACCAGCAGGCCGATTGCCGATGCGCTGGAACGGCAAGGCTATTTCTTCTCATCGACAGGTGGAAGTCCGGTGAGCTCGGTCGTCGGCATGACCGTGCTCGACATCCTGAAGGACGAGGCGCTGCAGAACAATGCTCGAGTTGTCGGTGAACATCTGAAGGCCCGGATGGTGTCGATGATGGAGCGCTTTCCCCTGATCGGCGCGGTACATGGCATGGGGCTCTATCTCGGCCTGGAACTGATCACCGACCGTGATTCGCTCGCGCCTGCAACCATGGAGACGGCGGCGCTCTGCGATAGGCTGCTGGAACTCGGCGTCATCGTGCAGCCGACCGGCGATCACCTCAACGTGTTGAAGATCAAGCCGCCACTTTGCATCAGCAGGGAGAGCGCCGAGTTTTTCCTGCAAGCCCTGGAAAAGTCGCTCATCGAGGCTTCGGAGAAGCTGGGTTTGGCCGTTAACCATTAGGGTCATTTGGCGACCAATCTGATTTTCAACCGTTGGGGGATTGTCCGGCTGATCCCAAATTCCTATCTCTGGGTCGTCGGAGAAGACGCGAATCCCGGCATCAGGCATCTACGGAAGAACGAATTATCTTTCGCAGATATGCTCGATAGCTGGAACGATATTTCGACGACAGGCAAATTTTTGACATCGACAAGAATATGTTTGCGGTGGAAACCAGGCTATAATCTACTAACTGAGTAGACAAACTTGGTTCCATCTTCCGGCGCCCCGGATATCGCGGGGACCTCCAAAGTGCAACGCCAACGCAAGGGAAGTGACATGAGAAAAGACACACTTATCGCATGCCCGCCTTGGGAGCTTGTGCTGGACCAAGACTGCTCGGGCTTCCGCTCCGGCCCGCGCTGTCGAATGTGACGTTCGTCCCTTTCGGAACAACATCGTCATTTTTCCATAACCGTGCATAGCGCGGTGGGAGTATCGCATGAAGAAGCAAGTTATCGAGTATGCAGGCGTGCCTGTCGGTATCGTCGTTCCTGACGACGACCAATTGCGGTTCATTGCCGTGAAATACCATGTCCATGATCTGGATGAGCGCCGCTTCGGCAGCGCTGACGAAGTCAGGCTCGCCATTCGCGACCTCTTGGCACGCAGCCCTGCAAAGCCCATCCACGTATAGGCTCCGCTGCGGGCCAGAGCCGGCATCGTCGCCCAAAACCTGCCAAGCAAGACCGGTTCAGCGGAAGCCGTGCCGGTCTTGTCTTTTCCAATGCCTTGCGATCCTATCGCCATCCGACCATAGCGACAGGATATTCCCGTGACCGTTTCCCGCAATCTGCTGACTGACATAGAGGGTGTTTCCGTCGGCCACTGCACCGACCTCAAGCTCGGGTCCGGTGTCACCGTCATCGTCTTCGATGCACCGGCCGTAGCTTCCGGCACGGTGATGGGCGGCGCGCCCGGCGGACGGGATACGGCGCTGCTCGATCCGTCAATGTCGGTGGGCGCAGTGGATGCGCTCGTGCTGTCAGGAGGCTCGGCATTCGGGCTGGATGCGGCGGGCGGCGTACAGGCGGGGCTGCGCGAGATTGGACGCGGATTGCAGGTCGGCACCACCCGCGTGCCGATCGTGCCGCAGGCGATCCTGATGGATCTGCTGAACGGAGGAGACAAGGACTGGGGCCTGCATTCCCCCTATCGGGACATGGGCTATCAGGCGTTCCTCGCAGCGGCCAAGGGTGAATTCCCGCTCGGCAGCGTTGGAGCCGGCACGGGAGCGACGACGGCAACGGTCAAGGGAGGCCTTGGCTCGGCGAGCGCGGTCACAAGCAGCGGACACCGAATTG
Organism: Rhizobium sp. B21/90; assembly: GCF_019355815.1. Lineage (NCBI taxonomy): Bacteria > Pseudomonadati > Pseudomonadota > Alphaproteobacteria > Hyphomicrobiales > Rhizobiaceae > Rhizobium > Rhizobium sp. B21/90. The sequence continues at coordinate 24,281 of NZ_CP072162.1, forward strand.
CCGCGCTGGTCGCAGTCAATGCGCTGGGCACGCCTACCATCGGAGACGGTCCGCATTTCTGGGCCGCGCCGTTCGAGGAGAACAACGAATTCGGAGGTCTTGGCATGCCTCCCGCCATTTCCACGGCAGACCGGACGACGCGGTTGAAGGGGGTCAATATCACAGCAACCACCATCGGCGTCGTCATCACGGATGCCATCGTCACCAAGGCGGAGGCACACCGGTTGTCGATCATGGCACAGGACGGACTGGCTCGTGCCCTGTTGCCGGCCCATCTGCCATTCGACGGCGACACAGTCTTTGCAGCATCGACCGGCGCCCGGCCGATGGACGGCATGATCGACTTTCTCGAACTCTGCCAACTCTCGACGACGGTGATGGCACGCGCTATTGCACGTGGCGTCCATCAAGCAACTGCCCTGCCCTTCGACGGCGCACAGCCAGCCTGGCGTGACCTGTTCGGATCCTCGAGTCCCTGATGCCCGCGAGGAGCGCATATTACCTGTGTTGAATTTTCATACTCTCTAATTCTATTAATAATTGTATGCAACCATTTCTATCACTCATTCGTTGTGTTGTATGGATATGAAAATCTGGGACGTCATGGTGACCGTCGAGGCTCCTAAAGCTGGTGAATTCAGGCACGTTGGAAGCGCGCTCGATGCCGTAGACTGCCTCTATTCCTGCTGGCCAGGCCCACAGGGAGATACCCATCGCATGGCTATCAACATCTGTCTTGCAGTGCTCGACAACGATAAGCCGACCAGCGCGTCACGCGAAGCCTTCATTGCTGCAGCCAAGGATGCAGATATTTTCGTCGACTACTGACGGGCAATCAATCCGGAAAGCGATAGACGACGTCACCGAAACGTCCAGTCGGGAATACATAAAATAGTCTGACCGGCGCATCCGTCTCATTCCGCAATCCGTGCTCCGCATTGCCGGGAATAAAGATCACATCACCCGCAGCGACGACCGTCTCGGTCCCGTCGATGCTCATGACGCCAGTGCCTTCGAGCATATAGTAGATCTCCGGTTCGGCGTGGCGATGCAGTTGCCTCGAACCGCCGCCCGGCGCGATTTCGGCGACGCCGGCGCACATGCTGTCGGTGGGGGGTGATGTCGCTGCTGAGCAGTGTGTAGAAGGCGACGCTGCCGCGCACGGGATCGTCCCATTCCTCTCTTGGCCGATCCTCGACCCGGGTTATCACAGCCTTAGGTATGTTCATTTTAGTGCTGGCCTTGAGAAACTGGGCGGACGTCTCACCTCAGCGTGAGGCATGCGGATAGTTCAGACACGCGGCATAGGCCGCGTATCGTCTGCAAAGCTCAGGCCGGAAGCTGGAAGATAACATTTGCTGCGAGGACAACCGCAAGCCCTGCCGCCAGCGCCACATATGGCAGGATACCGGCCTTCTTCACACCGAGGTCCTGGCCAACAAGACCGAGGTCCTCCATCGCGCCTTCCGGAAATTTTCCGCCGTCCCTGACGAAATGGCGGTAGGCAAAGACCGGCAGGATCAGGGCTGCAAAGATGAAGCCGACCCAGAGCGCATTGGAATATCCCCAGACCTTGGCGCCGGCACCAAGAAACAATGCGTTGACGAACGCCAGTATCGTGTTGAGGCCAATCAGCCATGTCGGCGCCTTCCAGGGGCGCTCGATATGGCCGCTATCCATGCGGTGGATCCAGCCGGCATTGAGATTGAGAAAATTGAAGATGATGTAACCGACGTTGGATACCGCCAGTACGAAGAAGTACCCGGCCGTGTCAGAGGCGATCGCCAGCAGGAACAGGTTGAAGGCAAAATCCGTCCACATGGCGCGTGTCGGTGCCCCGTGCTCGTTGACGTGATCGAGATACTTCGGCAGCCAGCCGTCCTTCGAGCCTTGATAGAGCGTGCGCGAGGAGCCGGCCATTGCTGTCATGATGGCCAGGAAGAGCGCCATGATCATCAGGATAACCAGTAACTGCGTGACGATCTTGCCGCCATGCACAAGCCCACCAAGCGCCTCGCCGACGCCCGTTCCATCGACAATCCCCGGTGCCAGCATGCCGGTCTGGCCAAGTACGGCCTGGAAGGTGAATGGAATGAGGAAAAAGAACAGGCAGCAGAGCAGGCCGGAGTAGAAGATCGCCTTGAACGTATCTGTCTTCGGGTTTTTCAGTTCGCGCGTGTAGCAGACGGCGGTCTCGAAGCCGTAGGTCGACCAAGCGGCGATATAGAGACCGCCAAGGAACAGTGTCCAGCCGCCATTGCTCCAGGTGCCATCGACGCCGGAATAGGCAGCCGTGGGCGGCAGCAGGCCGGTGACGTTGAGCGTGTCGATCTGACCGCTGAAGATCGGGTAGAGGCCGATGATCAGCAGCGGGAGGAGAACGATGATGGCCAGCCACTTCTGAACGCTGGCAGTGCCAAGAATTCCGCGGTGCTGGATGGCGAAGATGATCAGCATCAGAATGCCGCCGATGACAAAGGTGGCGTTGAGGCTGGCCTTGGCGAGGAACGGAATGTTGAAAGTCACCAGCGACCAGCTTCTGATCCATGGCGTATAGGCAGCGATGCCATCGGCGGACATCAGCGCGGTAATCGCGTCTGCCTGGGTCTTACCGGTATTGGTCGCCAGCCATTCGGCAACTCTCGGGCTATCGGCCGTGATACTGCCGGCATGGGCGGCGATCCAGGAGACGACAAGTTGCGAATCGGCGCCAGGGATCGGGAAGAGCGCATTGAGGATGTAGCCCGCAGCAATGGCGCAGCCGAGCGACAGCACCGGCGACCAGGCAAACCAGTTGCACCAGACGGATAGCGGCGCGATGAACTTCGAATAACGCAGCCAGGCGGTGGCGCCATAAACGGATGCGCCGCCGGACTTGTTGGCGAACATGCCGGCGATTTCGGCGTAGGTGAAGGATTGCAGGAAGCCCATCACCATGGAGATGATCCAGACGACAAAGGCCAGCTTTCCGGTTGTGCCGGCAATGCCGCCGATCGAGAACAGCACAAGCGGCGGGACGCCGGCGGCAACCCAGAAGGCGCCCTTCCAATCCAGGGATCGGATCAGCCCGCCGCTTGACGCGGCTTCGGACCCTTCGGTTTCAACGAAAGCTACCATAGCAGTCTCCTCGACCAGTTTTTGCGTCGCGCGGTATGCGCGTTCCCTTGTATTTTTGTTGGATCGTGGCGGCGCTTTTGTTCGGCAGGGCGCTTTTACAGCATCTCCTGATCGATCCCAGTCTCAAGCGGTCGCGTCACTTATTTCTCATAGTGAATTTTTTTTCATGAGGGTCAAGTCTCTCTTTGTGTTCCATCCCAAAATTTGGATATATAAGAATATGCAGATTAGGCGGCCGATGCTCGCCGGAGGTTCGAATGCCCCATTCCGCCAACGTATTGCAGCCGCCCCGCGCCAGCCGGATCATCAGGCCCGGAATGCCGGCACTTGGGCCCGGCGGCGAGCGCTACCGCGTGAAGGGGCGCGGCTCGACCGTGATCAGGGTCAGCGCTGGCGACACAGTTGTCGTCACCGATACCGAAGGCGGCCAGCTCTGCGAGATCACGTTCATCGACGCGGCAGGCCAGTTCAATGCGGCGGGACTTGGCGTGGCGTTTTCGCGAACTGCATCAGGCCTGCAGGATATCCTCTCCGAAGGTGGCGATAGCGCCAGCCGAACGCTCGCAGCGCTGAGGCGACGCGGCGCAGACCTCAGCAAGGCCGCTGCGCTGACAGTTTTCGGTGGCGGCTCTGCACCAGGGTCTTCGGCCGCACTGACAATGACAATGGATGGATTGCTGGTCGTCGTCGCACCCGGCGCTCCCATGGATTTCGATCGGCAGGACACATCGACGGCAATCTCTATCATGGTACAGCGCGCACGCCTGTCGCGCAGCTACGAGGAGACGCTGCCGGAGCCTATGGCCGATCCGCTGCAGGACCTGCGCATCGCGGCGGCATCGGCATCAGCATATTTTGTCCGCGCCGGCGAATTCATCCAGATCATCGATGTCGCCGGCCGCCAATGTACCGACTTCCAGGCTTTTGCCGCCCGCAAGGTCGACAAGGGGCTCGACCGGGCCATCGACGCCACGGTCACACGGACGCTGCTCAGCCGCAGCTATCCGACACCCGGTCTTCCCTCAAAATGTTTCGACCGAGACTTCGAACCGCTTGTCGAAATCGTCCAGGACACGGTCGGAAGGCACGACGCCTTCGCCACCGCCTGCAATTCCCGCTACTATGACGACATGGGCTATCCCGGCCATGCCAATTGCACCGACAATTTCAACGATGCATTGTCGCCCTTTGGCATTGCTCCCCGCAAAGGCTGGGAGGCGATCAACTATTTCTACAACACCAACATAGACCACCAGAACCAGCTCTACCTCGACGAGCCCTGGTCTCGGCCGGGCGACTATGTGCTGATGCGGGCACTGACCGATCTCGTTTGCGTCTCCTCGTCATGTCCCGACGATATCGATGCCGCCAACGGCTGGGACCCCACAGATATCCATGTCCGTACCTACTCCGCTGACCGAAAATTCTCTCGAGCCGTGGCGACCAGAATGACTCCCGATGCAGAGCCGGAAATGACCCAGGAAACTGCCTTCCATCCCCGCCTTTCGGCGATGACGCGCAATTACGCCGAATATCGCGGCTATTGGCTACCCAACCGCTTCAACAATGACGGACCGATCGAGGAATACTGGGCCTGCCGCGAACGGGCTGTGGTGATCGATCTGTCGCCACTGCGGAAATTCGAGATCACCGGGCCGGATGCCGAAGCTCTGCTGCAATATTGCATGACCCGCGACATCAGAAAGCTGTCTCCCGGCCAAGTCGTGTACACCGCCATGTGCTACGAAAACGGCGGGATGATCGACGACGGCACCGTCTTCCGGCTGGCGGAGAACAATTTCCGCTTTATCGGCGGCGACGATTTCTCCGGTGTCTGGCTGCGCGAGCAAGCGGAAAAGATGGGCTTCAAAGCCTGGGTGCGCTCGTCCACCGACCAGATGCACAATATCGCCGTGCAGGGACCGAAAAGCAGGGACATCGTTGCGGAAATCGTCTGGACCGCGCCGACGCAGCCGGCGATCTCCGAGCTCGACTGGTTCCGCTTTGCAGTCGGCCGGATCGGTCATTTCGAAGGCGCACCGGTGGTGGTGTCACGAACCGGCTATACCGGCGAACTCGGCTACGAAATTTTTTGTCATCCGAAGGATGCCATCTCCGTGTTCGACGCCGTGTGGGAGGCCGGCCAGAAGCATGGCATCAAGCCGATGGGGCTCGAGGCACTCGATATGGTGCGCATCGAGGCCGGACTGATCTTCGCGCATTACGAATTTTCAGACCAGACCGATCCCTTTGAAGCCGGCATCGGCTTTACCGTGCCACTGAAGTCGAAGACGGAGGATTTCATCGGCCGCACCGCACTGCTCGCCCGCAAGGAAAATCCCCGCTACCGGCTGGTCGGCCTCGATATCGATGCCAACGAGACGGTTGGCCATGGAGACACCGTGCATATCGGGCGGGCGCAGGTGGGTGTCGTCACCAGTGCGACCCGCTCGCCGCTGTTGAGGAAGACCATTGCCTTGGCGCGGATGGACGTAGTGCATGCCGGGATCGGAACCGAGGTCGAGATCGGCAAGCTGGATGGCCAGCAGAAGCGCCTTCCAGCCGTGATCGTGCCTTTCGCCCATTACGATCCGCAGAAGCTTAAGCCGCGCTCGTGAGCAACGCATTTTTCGGCAGATAAGAGGCCGCAGCCGGCGACGTCATTTGCTTTTACGCCAAAAATTAAGGGCAGTCGCGACATAGATGCGACCGCTCCTTCAGGGTGCGAGATAGCCGAATAAAAAGGCGGCAATCGTCAGTAGGATAATGAGCAGCAATGGCCATGGCACAAAGCGCTGCTCAACATGACGACAGAGCGCAACGACGGGTTTAAGAGGGTTCATGAATTGCTCCGCTCGCCAGACAATCCTGCATGCTGGACATTTTCAATGCCCTGCCACAGCGGCAGGCCGATAGACTCCGACACCGATGGGTCAGTGGTAAAAACGGGATAACCCTGCTGCATCAGTCTCACAAGAATCTCCTGATCCATTCGAACATGCTGACGCGATAAATTCACCTGATTGTAGGCGTGCCCGCCCGAGTTGGGGTTGATGCCGGTGATGATCACTGCCGTGGAGCCGTTGTATAGGGCAAAGAGCACGGCGTTGATACCATTGGAACACTTGGAATCGGTATCCATCTCGAAACTCTTGCGGCCGACAACGCGGTCCAGCAGAGCCATTCGCTCGTACCGATCGACGATCGTCAGCGTGCGCGGCTTGTAATTGAACGCCTGCAAACCCCTTTCGAGCCGTTCGCGCTCATCCTTGCGCCAGAGCAGGACGAACAAAGCTCCAGTCCGCTTGCCGTTGAGCACGCGACGAACCTCTACAGCGTTGGTGTTGGTGCCCTCGATCTGGTTGAATTGCACGAAGGTAACATCCGGCTCCTCGATGCCCCAGGCCTCGGTCACCGCCTGCGAACCGTTGATCGTCACGACGCGGAACCTGTCGTCGAAATCGGCCGGTTTATGGGAAACCGGCGCAGAACCGACGACAAGCACGGGGCCTTCGAAGCGCGGTGTAACTGTCGGCGGCGACGGGCGCGTCAGCCGGTATTTGATGTTCCGGTAAAGAAGTTTTTTGAGGTCGGAAAATGAGCCGGGCATAGCCATCTTTTTCGGGAGGGATACCGTCTCAGCGTCGCTTTAGAAAACGCGGCCGCAGGCGACGGAAGAAATTATCGATGTCGCGAATGACATTGGTGAGGGATATCAGCTTGTCGATCTCGGCATTGGCGTTGCCGAGACGCTCGGACAAGACATCGGCAATCGCCATTGAAATTTCCGACGACGGAATATCCGGGAAACGTTTTGCCAAGGCTGCGTAGGCATTTTGCGAGACGCCGCCATGGACAGAGATTTTCCCCATGCGCGCAAAAAGGCGCAAGAAGACTTGCTCGAAACTCCAGTCGTGGACGGAAACGACCTTCCATTGCTGACTGCGACGCGCGGAAAACCCGGCAAGGATAATGGTGCCGGGCAATTTCAGGTCGCTGAGCCACAGGGCAATGGCAAAGCCGCTGGTCGGCACCTTGTCCTCGGGATAGAAGTCGTTGCAGAACCCGCTCAGATCGAGATGGCCAGTAGGCGTGTTTTCAAATTCGGCGGCGGTATTGAATTTTTCCTCGGCGTTAAGCCGAATGTTCATGATGCCAAGGAAACGATCCCGAGGGAAGAACTTGACGACGTCGCCAACTTCCCGCCGGTAGACAATGTTGGCACCTTTGGAGCTGCCGCGCGATATCAGCAGCGCGTTGCCTTGAAAGGGCGCGTCCAGCACCTTGTAGACCTTGTTGAAAAACACGAAGAGGGTGCTGGGCGGATATTGCTTCTGAAGCCCGGCGATATCGACCGTATCGCTGTTGGCAACGAGAACGACATGGGAGAAGGCCGCGAAAATCGCTTGCCAATCCTTGACCTCGGTGATGCCTGAAAGAGAGCCGGCCGCTGGCAGAGAACTGCCAGGCGCTTGTTCATTGCCTGAAACGGGTTCCACGAATGCTTATTTCTGCTGAACGGAGAGGACGCGGTCGCGCATCGCGAACCATTCTTCCGAGTAATCGTCGTTGCGGTATTCGTCGAAATAGGGGCCGCCGTCGGTGAAGTGGACAATCTTCGCGTCAGGGCGGTGATCGTATTCGTTGACCAGGTAATTCCAGGTTACCGGCAGTCCCCCGATCTGGTCGTCGCTTTCCAGCCATTTGAACTGGTGCAGTTCGAGGCCAGTTGCTGTGTTGACGAATTCCTTCGTCAGCGCGCGGCACTTGGCGTTGTTGAACATGATCAGGCTGGACCAGTTTTTCTTCTGGTACTTGGTCTGGGTCTGGCCGAGAAACTTGGTTTCAACCTTGGGCTGGTAATCGTGCTTGACGCACATCGCTGCATACCGGTCGTCGCGCAGGTTCCAGAGCTCGGCGATGTCGGTACGCGCCAGCATGTCGCAATCCATGAAGATGCTCCAGCCTTCGTAGTTGCAAAGGTGCGGGACCAGAAAGCGCGAGAAGGAAAACTCGGTGGACTGAAGGGCATTGCGTTCGCGGGTAAAGAGGTCGCCGAGATTGCTCAGCACGATCGGCGAGAACGCCACCGGAATGGATGAATGTTCGATGATGCTCTGCGTGAGAACGTGGTAGGCTACGACTTCCTTGGAATCGAAGCCGACGAAAATACGCGCTAAATTATCGATCATGATCTCTCCGCTATCGTCCATGTGCCAGGTGCTAGGCCAAAAAGCCGTCACCTCGCAAAGCAACAGATATTGTACAGTAGCCACCGTTATCAAAACTACGGCCTGATGCTTGTAACTCCCGCTTTCGAAAGTCAAGTTGCAGCTTCGACGCGAAATAGGACGGCGATCGCATTTGTCGACAGAATTGCGACGCTATTTTGTTGGTAGGCATCATCGGCTTTGTTAGCAGGCATTATAGGCAGCGCAACTTGCCCCGAGGGCCCGACGGGCAGATATGCTGTCGCGACTACGCTCCGATTCGACAGTCCCAGTCGTAGAAAAAGAGGCCTAAATGGGTTGGTTCAAGTCGGCAAAGCCGCTTACACGAAAGCTTTCGATCATACCACCGGCGCCTGCTTCCGGCCGCCACGGCATCGCGATCATGGCCTGCGTCAAGAACGAGGCAGCCTATATCGAAGAGTGGATCCGCTTCCACCGTGCCGTTGGCGTGCGCCATTTCTATATCTATGACGACGGTTCTACGGATGGCACGCAGGCGCTTCTATCGGATCTCCTTGCCGCCGATGCCCTGACGATCGTTCCGTGGATCGCACGCATGTCGGACGCGGCAAGTGGCCAACTGCTGAATGGCCAGACGATTGCTTTTGCTCACGCTATTCTCAACTTTGGCTGCCTTTACAGCCGCATGGCATTCGTCGATGTCGATGAATTTCTGTTGCCCAAACAGGGGTCAACCGTAGAGCAGGCCCTGGAAGGCGCTGGCGGCTTTCCGAATGTATCTCTGCCCTGGCATATGTTCGGCACATCAGGTCATGCCGTAAAGCCTGAGGGACCGCTGCTTTCCAACTACACTATGCGCGGTGCAGATCCGCTGACACGGCAGGAAAACGTTTCCAACTTCAAATGCATCGTCGATCCCTGCGAAGTGGTCGAAGTCAGCGTCCACCAATTCAGGACGCGCCAGCATGGAGAGCTCACCGTCAACGATGCGGGCCAGCAATTCACCCGCTCCGGCCGCAAGTCGGAGGCCTTCTATTCCAATCGTTTCTTGCAGCTCAACCACTACTACAGCAAATCACGCGCCGAACTTCAGGCGAAGGTGACGCGCGGGTGGTCCTATGATGCGGAGCGAACGAAGTACGAGCGCAAAGTCTTCGGCGTCGTCGAGGCAATCGAAAAAGACGCCGTCGAAGACCGGGCAATGGTCGATTTCATCGCGCGACATGGCATCGAACTCGGCTAGTTCTGAGGCTGGCATCTTGGCCACAGCTTCGATTTCCTGTAAGTTTGGAACCGACGACAATCGAGATCTGACTGAAATTTGCGATTTTTATCGCGCGATTTCAGTGACTTGCGCGGCAATCGGTACCAGATGTGGCTATGTTGCGATAGCAGCTGGTATCCGTATGAACACAAGTGAGGGCCTATATGGCGTATGATGTCGCTGTCGTTGGCTCGGGGTTTTCGGCTATAGCCGTTACGATCAATCTGCTCAGGCTGCTGCCATCATCGGCACGTATCGCCGTGGTAGGAGACGATCCGGGGTTCGGGCGTGGGACTGCTTACAGAACGGAATTCTATCTACACCGCCTGAATGTGCCGGCGGGTCGCATGAGCGTGTTCCCGGACGAACCGGACGATTTCGTGGCGTGGCTACGCGCCGAGAACCGGCTGGTCGATACCCACGACTTCGCCTCGCGGGGGGATTACGGGCGTTATCTGCGCGATCGGCTGGCTGCATTGTTGCGCGACAGACCAAACCGTGCGGGTGTCGATTTCATCAAGGCGAAAGCGAGGGCCTGCGTCGAGTGTGCGACCTCAGGCGTGATCTTCCATCTCGACAACCAGACGGAAATGACCGCACGCAACGTCGTCCTCTGTCTCGGCGTCGGAAATGCAGAGCTGCCGCTTGGATCGGGCAGCCTCGATGCTGCTGCAAAACCCAGGATCGTGCGCAACCCATGGCGGCTGGGCTGGCTTTCGAAGGTCGCGCCTTCGGACGAGATCTGCATTCTCGGCTCGGGCCTCACCATGATCGACCAGGTGCTTGCGCTCCGGGCGCATGGGCATCGTGGGCCGATCCATCTGCTTTCGCGGCGCGGGTTGCTGCCGCATTCGCACCGCGCCGGGCATCATTCTCCGGCGAAACCGGACCTCCCGACAGACACGATGGCGATGAGTGCCGTCCTGCACGCGCTGCGACGGCAAGTGCGCGGTGGAACGGACTGGCGCGACGTGATGGACGGCCTGCGCTCGCAGACCCAGTCGCTTTGGCAGAGGCTGGACAAAGACCAGCGGGCGCGGTTTCTACGCCACGCACTTGCCTGGTGGAATATTCACCGCCACCGCATCGCGCCCGCCGTGTTCAGCGAGTTCGATGGATTGGTGAAAGACGGGACGGTGACAGCGCATGCAGGGTTTCTGCAGGCGATCCGCCAGTCGGAGGTCGGACTGGACATTCACTACCGGCCACGCGGCCGCCAGGAAGAGGCCTGCTTGCGCGCAGACTGGGTCGTCAACTGCACGGGCATGGAGCGGGCCGGCGTTGCCCATTCGCCGCTGCTCCGCGAAATGTTGGAGAAAGGCATGATCGCAGCCGATGAACTGGGGCTGGGGATCGTCGTCGACCGGCATTCGCGGGTGCTCGATGCGGGCGGTCGTCAACAGGACGGACTGTTTGCAATAGGCGCGCTGACAGCAGGACAGTTCTGGGAGATTACGGCGGTGCCCGATATCCGCATGCAGGCGCTGGACGTGGCAAGGTCCATCGCCGGTGTTGAAGGGTAGTCTTCATCGGCGCGCCAACGGCGGTGGTGGTGGTGGCGCTGAAATAAATGCGGCGTCGATCGCTCCACGACAACACAGGTTTTCCTGTCCTTGCGCCAACAACAGATGATCGTGCTTGGCATAGGGATCTCCCATTTGCGATTGTCTCGGCGTGAAGGGGCGGAAAGCCCCGCGATTTTGACGGGACGAAACAATGACCAAGACATTCAAATTCAGTCTTTTGACCTCCAGCCTGTCGCGTCGCGCAGGCCTTGCCGTGATGATTGCGTCGGCGGCAGCCATCATTGGCTTTGCGGCCTTGCCGCAGTCGAGCATGGCCGCCGACAAGTCGATCAAGGTCGGCATCATGAGTGGCGAGGACGAGGACGTCTGGCGTGTTGTGACCGCCGAGGCAGCTAAGAAGGGCCTGAAGATCGAGACCGTAGCCTTCAACGACTACACCCAGCCGAACGAGGCGCTTGAGCGCGGCGAGATCGATGCCAATGCCTTCCAGCACCAGCCCTATCTCGACAACCAGATCAAGACGCATGGCTACCACATCGTCCGCGTCGGCTACACCGGCGTCTGGCCGATCGGTCTCTACACCAAGAAATACAAGTCCGTCGGCGAGATCCCGAATGGCGCCGTGATCGGCGTGCCGAACGATCCGTCGAACGAGGGCCGCGCCCTGCGCGTGCTGCGGACCGCCGGCCTGATCAAGCTCAAGGACGGCACCGGGATTCTGGCCACCGTCGCCGACGTTTCCGAGAACCCCAAGAAAATCGAGATCAAAGAACTCGACGCCGGCATCGTCGGCCGCTCGATCGACGATCTCGATGCCGCTGTCGTCAATACCGACTGGGCGCTAAAGAGCGGCCTGTCGGCCGATGACCGCATTACCCAGGAGCCTGTCTCCGACAATCCCTACCGCAATTTCATCGCCGTCAAGCAGGGCAACGAGAACCAGGAATGGGTGAAGACGCTAGTCGACTCCTACCAGAACCCTGACGTCAAGGCCGAGTTCGACAAAGTCTACAAGGGCACCGGCATCAGCGCCTATTGATATCTGCGCGACAACAGCTATCGACCAAGGCGGCCCGGGTCATTCCGGGCCGCCTTGACGTGAAGGCATGAAGGAAAAGACAATGAACGATATTCCGACCGCAGCCGAGGCGCAGTCGCTAGCAACCACAGAGGAGGTTGTCCGGCTGACAGATGTCGCCCGTCGCTTCGGCACCACGCCGGCGCTGGACGGCATTTCGCTCACCGTCCATCGCGGCGAGATCCTCGGCATCATCGGTCGCAGCGGCGCCGGCAAGTCGACGCTGATCCGCTGCCTGAACGGACTGGAGCGAGCCGACAGTGGACGGATCGAGATCGAAGGCCGCGACATCACCGGACTGGCGGAGCAGGATCTGCAGCCGATGCGCCGGCGGATCGGCATGATCTTCCAGCATTTCAACCTGCTTTCGGCAAAGACCGTCGCGGAAAACGTCGCGCTGCCGCTGAAGATCGAAGGCATAGGGAAGACCGAGCGCCTGAAGCGCGCCGGCGAACTTCTGGATCTCGTCGGCCTGGCGGACAAGGCAAAGGCATATCCGTCGGAGCTCTCTGGCGGACAGAAGCAGAGGGTCGGGATCGCCCGGGCGCTGGCGGCGCGGCCGGCACTGCTTCTCTCCGACGAGGCCACCTCGGCGCTCGATCCGGAAACCACCCGGGCCATCCTGGCGCTGCTCAAGGACATCAATCAGAAGCTCGGCCTGACAATCCTGCTGGTCACTCACGAGATGGAGGTTGTCCGCTCGGTTGCCGACCGCGTGGCCGTCATCGATGCCGGCCGGATCGTCGAGGAGGGCCGCGTCTGGTCTGTCTTCTCGGATCCACAGCAGCCGATCACCCAGAGCCTGCTCGAAGGCATTCGCCCGCAGTTGCCGGATCATATCCTGCAGCGCCTTTCTCCGACATCGGGAACGGAAGCGATCATCAGCGTCGATGTTGCCGGACCCGCAGCGCAGGGAGCCGTCTTCAACGACCTGTCGACGGCACTGCCGAATTCCTACCGGCTGGTGCATGGCGGGATAGACCATATCCAGAACCAGCCGGTGGCGCGGTTCTTCATTGCCGTGCCGACCCGAAATCCGGCGCTTGCCGGCGACGTACAACAGTTTTTAAAAACCCGCTCCGCGCGGGTGGAGGTGCTTGGCTATGACACCGATCATGCTTGAACTGCTCGGCCGCTCCATCTGGGAGACGATCGTCATGACTGTCGCCTCGGGGCTGATTTCCCTCATCGTCGGCCTGCCGCTCGGGCTGGCGCTGGTGACGACGGGGCAAGGCGGCATTGCCGAACACCGCTGGATCAACAGCATTCTCGGCGCCATCATCAACGGCTTCCGGTCTGTGCCTTTCATTATCCTGCTGGTGGCACTGATACCTCTGACACGGCTGATTGTCGGGACGGCACTCGGAACAACGGCTGCCATCGTGCCGCTCGCCATCGCGGCTATCCCGTATTACGCGCGCATTGCAGAAGTTTCGCTACGCGAGGTCGATCACGGCCTGATCGACGCCGTGCGTGCGATGGGCGGAAACCGCTGGACAATCGTGCGCGAAGTGCTGGTGCCGGAAGCGATGCCGGGGCTGGTTGCTGGCTTCACGGTGACGCTGGTTACGCTGATTGGTGCGTCGGCCATGGCCGGTGCGATTGGCGCTGGCGGGCTTGGAGACCTTGCCATCCGCTACGGCTACCAGCGGTTCGAAACCAGTGTGATGGTTGCCGTGGTTGCCGTACTGATTGTCATCGTCTGCGCCATGCAGTGGTTCGGGGACCGTCTGGTCGCCAAGCTCGACCACCGCTGAGATTGACGCGTCTAGGCGGCGGGCGCGTCTTCTTCGTCCGGCCGCTCACGCGCGCCGGGCGGCATCCAGCCGCGCTCCGTCCTGTCGTGCAGGGCGCTACGGTCGCCCAGCATGGCGGCATCGAGGATTTCGCCGATCTCCTTTGACCGGGCGATGTATTCGGGGTTGTTGAAGACCTCGATATCCTCTCGCCACAGGGGCGCCAGCTGGCGAAGGCCCCATCGGTCCTGCTTGACGAAGACGGCCTTGCTCTTCTCGACTTCGTAGGCGTGCATGCCGAGCGCCGATAGCGCGTAACCGCCGGCCCGCACCGAACTGTCGAACATTTCCCGCACAATGTCGTTCGCACCGGCCTGGTAGAGACGGTAGACGTGTCCGCGGTCAAAGGCGCGGGCAATGATGTGCAACTGCGGATTTTCCCGGCGCGCATGCTTGACGATCTCTATTGTCCGCTCGACATCGTCGATCGCGACGATCAGCAGCTTGGCGCTCGACAGACCTGCAGCGTGCAGCAGATCCGGACGCCCGGCATCTCCGAAAAACGACCGCACACCGAACTTGCGCACGCCTTCGACGACATCGGCCCGATGGTCGAGAACTACGGTCTTGTAGCCATTGGCCAGCAGCAGCCGATTGATGATCTGGCCAAAACGCCCGACGCCGGCAATGATAACCGAGCCAGGCTCGGTGATCTCGTCGGCCTCTTCCGCCTGCTGCCGATTGTAGCGCGGCAGGATGACCTTATCGAGCATGATGAACAACGCCGGCGTCAGCATCATGGACAGCGCGACCACCAACAGCAGAACGGCAGCGATATCCGGTGGAAGAACGGCATTCTGCACGGTGAAGGACAAGAGCACGAAGCCGAACTCGCCCGCCTGCGCCAGGCCGAGCGCGAACAGCCATTTGTCGGAGCCGCGCAGCTTGAAGGACTGCGCCAGGCCATAGAGCACGCCGACCTTGACTGCCATCAGCGCCACCGTCAGGCCCAGGACGACGCCAAGATGAGCCCATAGCAACGCAAAATCGATACTGGCACCGACGGTGATGAAGAAGAGGCCGAGCAGCAGGCCCTTGAAGGGCTCGATGTCGCTCTCCAGCTCGTGGCGGAATTCGCTGTTGGCCAGCACCACGCCGGCAAGAAAAGTGCCGAGCGCCGGCGACAGGCCGACGACAGACATTAGCAGGGCGATGGCGATGACCAGCAGCAAGGCTGCCGCCGTGAAAATCTCGCGCAGCCTGGCGGCAGCGATGATCCTGAAGATGGGCCGCGACAGGTAATGCCCGGCGACGACCACGAAGGCAACGGCGGCAAGGGTAATGATCGCCACCTGCCATGCCGGCAGGCCGTCGAGGAGACTGACGCTTTCGTGGCCGCCGGAGGCTGCAGCGACATCCTGCGCATGATGACTGAGTTCAGGCAGCGCCAACAGCGGAATGAATGCCAGCATGGGGATTACGGCGATATCCTGGAACAGCAGGACGGAAAAGCTTGCCTGGCCACCGTCGGATTTCAGAAGGCCTTTTTCTCCAAGGGTCTGCAATACGATTGCGGTCGACGACAGGGAGAAAATGAAGCCCACAGTGAGTGCCACACTCCAGACCTGCCCGAACGCCATGCCGATCGCCGTAACGATCGCCGCAGTACCCACCACCTGAAGACCGCCGAGGCCGACCAGCTTTGCCCGCATTTCCCAAAGCGCGCGCGGCTGCAGCTCGAGCCCGACGAGGAACAGCATCATGACGACGCCGAACTCCGCAAAATGCTGCAGATCCTTCGTCTCGTTGCCGATCAGATGAAAGACCGGCCCGATCAGCACGCCGGCGATGAGGTAACCCAGCACCGAACCAAGGCCGAGACGCTTGGCGACCAGCACCGAGACGACGGCGGCGAGGAGATAGACGAACGCCTGGAAGACAAATCCGCTCATCGTGCGCCACCTTGAATGGGAAGAGTATCGTGGTGCAGCACATCGACATGGCGCGCCGCCTCGTAGTCGAACCGATCATCGCGTAGCGATTCCAGCAGGGCGCGGTAATCCGCGACATGCTGCACCCCTCGCCCGTCGGAGGCACCTTTACCCGCCGAAAACAGCACGAATGGTGCGACGAACTCCATCTGGCAAAGGTTGGCTGTCTGCTCGAGTGGAGACAGGAGAGTACGGAAGCCGAAATGATTGCTTCCCTGCGGATGATAGGCCTGTTCATCCCCGCCGGCCGTTGCGGCCACCAGGAAGCGCTTGCCCTTCAGTCGATCTCCGTCGTGCCCATAGGCAAAACCGTATTCCAGCACCAGATCCTGCCATTCCTTCAGAAGAGACGGCGTCGAATACCAGTAGATCGGGAACTGCAGCACCAGGACATCATGCTCCAGCAGCCGCGCCTGTTCCAGGTCTATATCGATATTGAAGGTCGGGTATTCGGCATAGAGATCAACGAAGGTGATGCCTTCGATGGACCGCGCGGTCTTCGCCATTGCGACGTTGATCTTCGAATGGCGCTGGCCGGGATGAGCAAACAGAACGAGCACGCGGGCCATGGAACCTCGGTGGGCAAGTGCGACAAAGGGAGCGTTGCCCTGCCAGTAAGCCAGGGAGATGCCTGGAACCAGTCTTCGCGACGCTGACTTTGGGCCATGAACCGAAGATTTTCCAGTGCTGATAGCCGGTGTTCCAGATTATCTTGCGACAATACAGGATCAGTGTGGGGGAGCTGTGAAGTCCGGCAGAATATTGTGTGTTTATCAGCGTCGCTGCGGCCTGCCTATCTCGAGGATCGCAGGCCGACGCTTTGCCTTGACGTCGTGTTGTCGGAGTTACTTGTCTTTCTTGCCGAGCTTCAGGCTGCTTTCCGCCTGCTTGACCTGCGAGCCGACAGGTGTGGCCGACTTGACATCCGCCTTGTCCTTCTTTGGCTTGCGCGTTTCGCGATTGCTCTTCATCTGACCTTTAGCCATCGTCATCTCCGTCTGTTGTGCCTGGGTGACCTATCGGAAGGATAGTCTGGCGGGTCGAAAACCTCTGACACTGCGATCACCCACGCAGCCAAGGCCGACGGTGATTTCTCGACAGCAAATACGACTTGTCCGAGGCGCCTCCTCCACGGAAAAGACCTACTATCTCGTAAAGGCGAAGGCAAGCGAAACGCAGAAAAACGCTTGTCGCGCGCACGACAAGCGTCTCAATTCTATTGGCAAAAGGAAGAAGGACGTCAACGACTGGGTTCGTGCCCGACGCATAGCTGCACAGAGGTGCAAACCGTTCAGTCGGGCCGAGATCCAATCGTCAGGCAATTAAGCCTTGTTGGCGCCAGCGCCGGCTTCGCCGCCGCGTGTGTATACAGCCTTCTTAGGACCTGGGATCAGGCCTTCGCGCTGCAGCTTCTTGCGGGCAAGCTTGCGGTGACGTGCAATACCTTCAGCCTTTTCGCGAGCGCGCTTTTCCGATGGCTTTTCGTAAGCCATGCGTGCCTTGATTTCGCGGAAGAGACCTTCGCGCTGCATTCTCTTCTTGAGGACGCGGAGAGCCTGATCGACGTTGTTGTCTCTAACTAGAACTTGCAAACTTCTATCCTTTTGTTGACATTCGCGGTCGCTGCTGGCGCGTGACCTGCGCTTGTTTATTCGCATTCGGCAGCAGATCGGCATGCGAAAGGAAATATTCCCTATTTCGCAAGGCCGCTGCGCTGTCGTAATTCTCGGCCGGCCCTTTCAATAAAGGTCGGCGACGACGCGTCATATACTGACGCGATCGCTTTGCCAACGGCGTCCTATCATATCATGGCGTTTTCGCCATAGAAAAAAGCAGCTGAGGCGAATTTTTGCGTCATTGCGCCAGCCGGGGCCACTCGATGGGACCCACATGATAACCGTCAGGCGCCTTTAGATGTGTTGGTGCGGCGTATTTTCAAGGGAACAACGGTCAAGTTCGGGCTGGAAAGTCGCGTGGCCAATACCGAAGCGACGCTGCAGGCCCTTGGCCGCCTCCTCCAGCACCTCGTCGCCGGGATGGCCGGCAGGCGTGACGAGATGGCAGGTGAGCGCCGTATCGGTCGTGCTCAGCGACCAGACATGCAGGTCGTGTACGGAAGCCACGCCGGGCAGCTTGCTCAAGAACGCGCGGACCTCGACCATGTCGATGCCAGCAGGAACGGCATTCAATGTCATGGTGATCGAGCCGGTAAGCAGGCTCCAAGTGCCGACGATAATGACGATATTAATCGCCACGCTCATGACGGGATCTATCCAGTGCCAGCCGGTCAGAAGGATCAGCAGTCCGCCGATCACCACGCCGAGCGAAACCAGGGCATCCGCTGCCATATGCATGAAGGCGCCGCGGACATTGAGATCGCCGCCGCCGGAGGAGAACAACCAGGCGCAGAAGCCGTTAATCGCAATTCCGCAGGCTGCGACGATCATCACCGTCTTTCCGGCGACAGGCTGCGGCTCGAATATACGGCCGATCGCCTCCCAGCTGAGACCGCCGACCACGACAAGCAGGAAGACTGCGTTGAAAAGCGCGGCAAGGATGGAGCTGCCGCCGAGCCCGAATGTGAAACGCTGGGTGGGATTGCGCTTGGCAAGAATAACCGCCGCCCAGGCGACGCAGAGCCCGAGCGCATCGGAAAGATTGTGCCCGGCATCGGCCAGCAACGACACAGAATTGCTGGCGATACCGTAGATTACTTCGACCAGCACGAAGGCGATATTCAAGCCGACGCCTATCGCAAATGCCTTGCCGAAGTTTGCCGGCGCATGACTGTGGCCGAGGCCTGAGGCATGCGAATGGCTGTCGTGCGCGTGACCATGGGAGTGGTCGTGGTCATGATGATCATGCGCCATTGATATGTCTCTCTAAGCCAATGTCCAAAGAATGGCGCCGCAGTCTGATAGTTCTCTGACCTTCTGTCTAACGTCAAGTCTTGCTTTTGTCAGAATTTTCCTTCGGCGCCTTGTTGGTAAAGCGCGCATTTCCGAGCCCAGTGCCGATGGTCACCACACCCCATTTTTTTGTATCCTGCATGAAAGGCGTTTGCGAAAGACCCTGCACGACGGCGTCGTTGTGGATAACCACCAGAGTATCGTGGCTGCCGATCTGCGGGATAGCCTTGGTCAGGGCCTCGCCCAGATTGAATTTCTCGCTCTCCCAGTTGCCGCCGGGGAGGTTCTGCCCGCCACGCGCAATGGAGCCGTCACTTTCTATAACCCCTGGGCACGCAATGCCAATCACGGGCGCCAGTGTAAGGTTGGCCTTTTCAGCCTTCCTGATGAGACTTTCCAGCATGCGGGCCAACCTCTCAACCGTGGCACTGCGCTTCGGTGCCTCGTCGGCGTGCCGCCAGAGGTCGAACTTCCAGACACTGGCCCTGGATAAATCCGCATGCTCCTTGAGACGCATTTCCACGATGCCGGCCCGGATGTTGGTGCCGCCGATATCGACCGCGAGGATCGCATCATAGCCTTCGAGCATCCATCCCGGCATCAGGTGCGCAGCGCCTATCAGACCGGCTTCGTCAGGGTGGTGGGCGATCGGGGTGAGCTCGACCTTGAAACCCTCACTTTTCAGCAGCACCATGGCGCGGGCAATCGCCAGTTCGCCGAAGCCGCTCTCCTTGAGGCCGCCACCGACGACGATCCGCTCGGTACCCTTCCAGCTATCTTGTTTCAAGAACTTCCCGAGCACATGGCCGAGTTCGCCAGCAAAGTCCTCGACGGCGCCCATGACCAGCGCAGCTGCTTCCTTGTTGTCTCCAGTCAGCAATGCGTCGATCTGCTTCTTCGACATGTCTTTCGTTGCGACATCGCCGAGCGGGTCATCCCCACCGTTGCGGATGCGCTGGCGCCACTCGTTGAGCTTTGCCTGGAAAGCGGACTTGCTAGCCCGGTCGCCGATAAAGCCGTTCTTGTCGCGCAACTCTAGATTATAGCCGTCGATCGTCACCGAGGGCAGGCTCGCCGACCCGTGGGTGATCAGGGTTGCGTTGTTGCGGCTTGCGTCGTTCTGCTTCTTTTCCATAGGGCTCCAATCCGAAGTCAGACATCGGCTCCATACAACCGGAGAGACCCGTCTGACCAGAGCGAGGACAACGCAAGAGAGACGCGGATGTTCCTGTCCACTACCGCACCGGGAAGCACTTGCTCATACCACCGTGAGCAAGCGGATATAGGCGGCTACTTCATGCGCATGGATCCTGGTATCGCGGACGAGATCGTCGAAATGCCGCTGCATCATGCGGACCGAATCGACATTGTGCAGGACGAGATACATCCGCCCGACGAATACCGCTGCCCGCAGGGAGCCGAAGACGGTGTAGGGCACCGAAAAGCGGGCCCGACCGTCGAAAAGAAACAGCCGGAATGATGGATAAAGATCGTCGATAAGGTCTGCCATATGCAGCAATTGCCCCTGACGCGCAGCCTTCGGAAGCCCCTGCCAGATGCCTTGCCCAGCGGCAAAAGCCTCCAGCGTCTGCAGCGGCATGCAGGACTCCATGTCGGTGCCGGGCTCGCGATTGTAATCCAGCCGGAACGCCGTTCCCGCCACCTGCGTCGCGGCGCTCTGGTGCGCCTCCGACGCCTCATAGGCAATAACTTCGGGTGTCCGCAGGAGATCGGGAATGCGAGCCGGCACATAGCGGATTTTAGAGCCGGTGGCCTCGGCATGCCATTTGATCAGGAGCCCCGCCCCTTCGTCGTCGCTGGTCTCAATTTCGAGGCTTGGCAGAAGCGCGCCCATCAGGCCCTCGTCCTGCGAAATGCCGAGCAGCCAGTCCAGCGAAACCTGATGGCGCTCGGCGATGCTCAGCAGGGTTTCCACCCTTGGAAGCCGGGCGGTTTTCCCCGACAGCAATTGCGATAATGCCGACCGGTCGATGCCGACATTATCCGCGAACGCCGATTGGCTCTCCTGGGAGCGGTCGAAAAGCAAGCGGAGACGCTGCTGAAACAGGACTGCCAGCTTGCGTTTATCCATCATATCGTTCCGTTTGGTGACAATTATCACCATCATGGCAATTCCGTGCGCAATGTCAACGCATCGTCACCATTATCGCGTTGCACAAAATGCAACTTGCGCGGAAGCTGATACGGGGGCAACGAATCGCAGCGAGATCAAGGGCATGATCATAAAATTGAGAACTGGTGAGCGTTCAAAGCGGCGAAACCGGCGACTTAGGATCGAGTGGGTGACACTCGGAATGATTGCAGGTTGCTACCTCATATGGTTTGCTGCCGGCATGATGTACCAGTCACTGCCGTGGATAGGGGTCCTCGCGATTCCCGTCATGGCGACATTTCATTCGTCACTGCAGCACGAAGCTCTTCACGGTCACCCGACGCGCAATGCGCTAATAAACGAGGCCCTGGTTTTCCTTCCGATCGCGCTGTTCTATCCCTTCAGGCGCTACAAGAACCTGCACCTGCGACACCACGCAGACGAGCGACTGACGGATCCCTACGACGATCCGGAGAGCTATTATCGGGGGCTGACTGAGTGGAAAAGATTTCCCGCCTGGTTGAAGAGCATGCTCCACGCCAACAACGCGCTGCTTGGCCGGGTGCTGATCGGACCCGCGATCGGGGTTATCGGCTTCGCTCTGACAGAAATCAAACTCCTCTCGGCAGGCAGCAGGGCGCAGCGTCTCGCCTGGGTGCTGCACCTGGCAGGCCTGGTACCGGTTCTGACGATTGTTCATTTCCTGTTCGGCATGCCGCTTTGGCTCTATGGGCTGCTGGCCTATGCCTCGCTGTCGATCCTCGCCATCCGCTCCTATTGCGAGCACCAGTGGTCGGAACATCCGGACGGCCGGACCGTGATCATCGAAAAATCCGTTCTCGGGCTACTGTTCCTCAACAACAACCTCCATCTGGTGCACCACAAGCAACCAACGGCGGCATGGTATAGATTGCCGCGCCTCTACCGTGAACGGCGCGAGGAATGGCGGCAGATGAACGACGGCTATGTATATTCCAGCTATCTCGAGGTGCTGAAAGCCTTCGGCCTCAGGCGCAAGGAGCCTGTGCTGCATCCCACAGCACACCTCGTTAACACGCCGGACGGGTCTTCCTCGCTTGGATCAGCCGAACAGCGACGTTCGCTTGCCACTTGGCCAAGCGTAACTGCGGCCGATCCCAGCCTCTCGATCCGGTAGCGGACCCGCCAGCAGCAGACTTGCGCATCGCCAACCCGATCACCATCTGCACCGCACGCTCCGTGGTCAACCTTCGGAAACCCCCGAGCCGAAAGGCCGACACAATCTTGCCCTAGTGCAATCCTGTCGGGAAGTTTCAAAGGGTTTCGCATGCGCAATTTGGCATTCTTCTACAGGCTCAAGGCGCTGTTCTCGCGCGGTTCGCTTTTTCTGGCGGCTGACATTCGGTTGCCATGGACTGCGAAAATCATCTGGAAACACGGTGCGGTTTCAGTCGGCACCCATAGTGCCATCAGGGACGGAGTGATCCTCGATGCCCAGCACGGCAGCATCGAGATCGGCAACAATGTCTCCTTTAACGACTATACAATCGTTCTTGGCCACGGTGGGGTGCATATCGGCCATGATGTGAGAATTGCCGCGCAGGTGCTGATTACGTCTTTCGAGCACAATTTCGACGATCCGACGCGCCCGATCAGGACGCAAGGCAATACCAACAAGGCCGTCATCATCGAAGACGACGTATGGATCGGCGCGGGTGCCAAGATTCTCGCCGGGGCCCATATCGCCAAGGGTTGCGTGATCGGCGCCAATGCAGTGGTCAAGGGCAAGACATTGCCATTTGGCGTCTACGGCGGCGTTCCGGCCAGGCTATTGAAGATGCGGGGCGGCGAACGACTGGCACAAAACGTCTCTCTCATCAGCCGCAAGTAAACCAGAACTCCGCCGTCTAGATTTTACGATGCGCGGCCAATGCCTGCATCCGGCGCCTTGTCTCGACCCGGTGTCGCCTCCATATGTGATATAGCAAGCCTGCCTTGCGATCGGCCAACGATCGCCGGATTGCGTCTCAAACCAGGAGCAGCGCCATGACCGCCTTGTCCATTCTCGATCTTGTCCGCGTCACCGAGGACACAGATGCCCGCGGCGCTCTCGACAACGCGCGCGATCTCGCAGCGCATGCCGAGACGTGGGGCTATGAGCGCTTCTGGGTTGCCGAGCACCACAACATGATCGGTATCGCCAGTGCAGCCACGTCCGTCGTAATTGGCCACATCGCTGCTGGCAGCAAGACCATCCGGGTCGGCGCCGGGGGCATCATGCTTCCCAACCACTCGCCCTACGTCATCGCCGAACAATTCGGCACGCTCGCCCGGCTGTTTCCAGGCCGCATCGACCTCGGCCTCGGGCGCGCACCCGGCACAGACCAGATGACACTGCGCGCCCTGCGACGCACCAACGAGGCGTCCGAAAACTTCCCACAGGATGTGCTCGAGCTGCAGGCCTTTCTTGCGCCCGCCGGTGATAACCAGCGGATACAGGCAGTACCGGCGGCGGGCACCAACGTCCCGCTGTGGATTCTCGGCTCAAGCAATTTCGGCGCGATGCTCGCTGCAGAATTCGGCCTTCCCTATGCCTTCGCCTCGCATTTTGCGCCTGACATGCTGATGCAGGCCCTGCAGATCTATCGCACCCGCTTCAAGCCATCGGAACAGCTTGCAACGCCGCACGCCATGGTGGGCGTGAACATCATCGGCGCCGAGACGGATGCCGAGGCAAAGCGTCTGGCAACAACGCAACAGATGTCGTTCACAAACATGTTTCGCGGAACGCGTGGCCTCAGCCAACCGCCGATCGACGATATCGAGACTTACTGGTCGCCGAGGGAGAAGGCGCAGGCTATGCAGATGCTGGGCCGGTCGATCGTCGGCTCTCCCGAAACTGTCCGCGCGGGCCTACAGAAGCTGGTGGCCGAGACCGGTGCGGATGAACTGATGATCGTCTCTGATATCTTCGACCATAAGGCACGCCTGCGCTCCTACGAGATAATTGCCGAAGC
This sequence comes from Rhizobium sp. B21/90, assembly GCF_019355815.1. Lineage (NCBI taxonomy): Bacteria > Pseudomonadati > Pseudomonadota > Alphaproteobacteria > Hyphomicrobiales > Rhizobiaceae > Rhizobium > Rhizobium sp. B21/90. Next base: position 48,203 of record NZ_CP072162.1, read on the forward strand.
CGGAAAGGGTCTGGCTGCCGAGCCGCTCGCTGGCAGCGGCAGCGCCTTTCGCGAGCAGAGATACGCCTCCGCAGCATCGCTCTAGGAGGCGCGTCTTGATGAAGCTGACCGAAGAGGGAAACCGCGCCCTGGCCGACATCGCCGGGCGCCATGGCATCAGCCGAGGCGCAGCCGAACATCTGTTGGCTGCGGTCGTGTCTGGCGGAGGGTATCAGGCACAGTTCAACCATCCGGAACTCGGCGGCATGGGGCAATGGTCTACGGGCGGCATGACGATGATCGGCGACATGTTCAACAACCGCCTCAAGGCCCAGGTGGCCGATGTCTGCCGCGACCTTGCCGAACTCAGCCGTGACGGCAGGCTTCAACAACCCGACGTCGCGCATGTTTCGCAACAGGGCCAGACCCACCCGGACCACGCGGGCAATCAGTCATCTACGGGCGGCGGGCATTGGTGGCCGCACGGGCTCGGCGCCGCCGGCTCGACCGGGTCGCAGAACGATATGCGTTACGCAATATTTCCCGCAACCAACCGGCTTGCGATCCGCAAGGACGGTCAGGTGACGATCTACGACACCGGCGATCACCGGATTACCGGCTTTTCCCAGCAGCAGGGCTACGACCAGTCCCTCTCATTTACCTCCCAACACGGGCCGGTGAGCGTCAAGGAGCTACAGGAAGTTCACGCGGGCGGAGAGATTGAAGCAGGCGTCTCGAAATCGGCTTCTGAACCTGCACCGTCAACTGGTCCGGCCCCGCAGCAATCCACCGATGCGCTTTCGGTTTCTCCGGAGCACGACATATTCACCAAGATCGAGCGCCTGGCAGCGCTTCATGCCAAAGGCATTCTGGGTGACGAGGAATTCCACGCCAAGAAACGCGAACTGCTCGACCGCCTGTGAAAACCCCTCTAGTTTGACAGCTGACAATTTGCTGCCCCAATCGGCAAGCCCAGCCTCGAGGATAGATCATGAGCGATGCCACTGCCGGAAAATCCGTGTCCCAGTTGTCTGCGCTGCTGCAAGCCGGTGTGCTTGACCCGCAGACACTCGTCGAGCAGACGTTCGATGCGATCCGAACCTACCCGGACCAGGCGATCTTTGTCAGCCTGAGCGAGGCCCGGGCCAAGGCAGAGGCCGCCGCCGCCTCGCGTCGCATCCGCGAAGGTCGCTCGCTCGGCCTGCTCGACGGCGTACCTATTGCCTGGAAGGATCTGTTTGCCGTCGAAGGCCTTGCAACCACTGCTGGCTCAGTCGTGTTGAAAGATGCTTCCCCCGAGACTAATGACGCCGATGTCGTCACGGCACTTGCCGCAGCCGGGATAGTCAGTGTCGGCCGCGTCAACATGAGCGAGTTTGCCTTTTCCGGCCTCGGCATCAATCCGCATTACGGCACTCCTTACAACCCGGCATCGAGAGACGTTCCGCGCCTGCCCGGAGGTTCGTCATCCGGTTCCGCAGTGGCGGTAGCAGCAGGGCTCGTGCCCGTTGCGATAGGCACCGACACTGGCGGCTCCATCCGCATTCCGGCCGCTTTCAACGGCATCGTCGGCTACAAGGCGACACGCGGGCGATATTCGATGAAGGGCGTCTTTCCCCTGGCAACGAGCCTGGATTCGCTCGGCCCTCTCTGCCGCACAGTCCAGGACGCAGTCTGGATCGATGCAGCGATGCGCGGTCTGACAGCACCTGTAATCACGCGCGGGTCGATCGACGGGCTGGTGTTGATCGTTCCGGAAACAGTCGTCTTCGACGGCATTGAGGATGGAGTTCTGGCGGCGTTCGAGGCCGCACTGGCGCGGCTGGTCAAGGCGGGCGCCGTCGTCAGGCGCCAGGCTTTCCCGATCTTTTCGGAGATTTTCGATCTGCAGCAGCAGCATGGCCCGTTAGTCACCGCGGAGGCCTTCGCACTGCACCGTCACCGCCTAGCGGGAGCCGACACCGACCGTATGGACCGCCGCGTCGTTGCGCGCGCCCGTCTCGGTGCCAATATCAGCATGACCGGCTATATCGACCTGCTCAGTGCCCGCGAGAGGCTGATTGCCGCAATGGCGGCTCTGGTCGGACCGAAGGATATCCTCGTTTTCCCGACGCTTCCGCATGTTGCGCCACCCATCGCATCTGTTCTCAATGACGACGATCTGTTTTTCCAGACGAACGGCAAGACGTTGCGCAATACGCTGATCGGCAATTTTCTGGATGGCTGCGGCATTTCCATTCCCTGCGGGACGGGCGATGCCGGCATGCCCGTGGGGCTGCTTCTCTCGGGCATGCCGCGCACAGACGATCACCTGTTAGGCGTCGGTCTTGCAGCGGAAGCCCTTGTGCGCGAAGAAGGATAGGGCCGCTTTCGTTCAGCCGGCTTTTCAATTGCATGTGCAAAGTCCACACTGGACAGTAAATCGATGCGGCTTTGCTCCATGTGGGCATGCAAGCCAATGACCCAATGGAGTGCCGCCATGTCATCGCCGCAAAACGCTGGTCTCGATTCGAAGCCGCCGGCCGGCCACCTTTCGCTCGCGCATGGGAAAATACTCGAATGGCTGATTATGGAGACCCGGACGCAGCCCTACATCGATAATATCTTTGTCGAGATGTGCGATCGGCTGGTGGCGGAGGGTGTGCCGGTGGCCCGCGCGACCCTGCATTTCAGCACCCGCAATCCGCAATGGCTGGGCGCCCGCATCCTCTGGGAGACCGGCATGACCGAAGCGGAAATCCGGACTTTCGACTATGGCGTCGAATTGACTACGCAATATCTCGGTAGCCCGATGTATGCCATCAGTGAAGGTGCCGACCAGGCGCGCCAGCTGCTGGAGGGCAAGGATGGTAAGGGCGTCTGGCATCCGATCTACGACGATCTGAAGCTGGAGGGATACACAGAGTACGTGGCCTGGCCGATCGACCACACGCACGGAAAACGTCACGTCACAAGCTTTGCGACCAAAAAGCCCGGCGGCTTCAGCGACGCCGACATCGCCGTGCTCAAAGGTCTTATACCGGTGCTGGCGCTTGTAAGCGAAATCCGGTTGAAAAATCGCCTGGCGCGGACGCTGCTCGAGACCTATGTCGGTCCGCATGCCAGCGAGCAAATCCTGGCGGGTGCCACCACGCGGGGCAGCGGCGTCACCGTCGGTGCGGCGATCATGATCTGCGATCTCAGGGATTTCACCAAACTCTCCGATATCTGGCCGCGCGACGATGTGATCGAGCTACTCAATGGCTATTTCGACGCCATGTCCGAGCCCATCGAGAAGTTTGGGGGCGAAATTCTCAAATTCATGGGTGACGGGCTGCTGGCAATCTTTCCGCTGAGCAACGCCGACGCCTGCCGCAACCTCATGCGGGCTATTGCGGAAGCGCAATCCGCCATGACGGCGCTCAACGTCCACAATATGGCACGCGGCTATGAAGCCCTTGGCTACGGCATCGGGGTCCATGTCGGCGATGTCATGTATGGCAATATCGGCTCCAAACGGCGTCTCGATTTCACCGTGATCGGGCCAGCCGTCAACGTCGCCTCGCGGTTGGAAAGCCTGACCAAGGAAATCAAACGCCCTGTCCTGTTGTCGCGCGCCTTCGTGGAGATGGCTAGCTGCTCTGGCGTGCTGGAGAACCTCGGCTCCTATCCGCTGCGCGGTCTGGGCGATCCCATCGACGTGTTCGCCTTCTCGACGGCCTGCGTCTAGCCTCGGATATCCTCAAGAATCATGGCGGCTCCCTTTTCTGCCACCATCATCGTCGGCGCGTTGATATTGCCGGCGGTGATCGTCGGGAAAATCGAGGCATCGACAACCCGCAGGCCCCTGAGGCCGTGCACCCGCAGACGCGCATCGACCACCGATCTATCGCTATCCGGCCCCATCGCGCAGGTGCCACAGGGGTGATAGATAGAGCCGCTATTGGCGCGGAAATAGGCGAGCAGATCCGCATCGCTATCGACAGCTGCCGACGGCGAGATTTCCGTTTCGGTGATCTCGGAAAAGGACGGCGCCGAGGCTATGCGACGCACAAGGCGGCTGCCCTGCAGGACTTCGGCGACGTCGCGCTCCGTCGACAGGTAGTTCGGCTGGATCAGAGGCGCCCTCGAGGGATCGTTAGAGGCGATCTGCACCTTCCCCCGGCTGGTGGGGCGGCAGGCGTTGAAGGCAATCAGGAAGCCCGGATAGGGCTCCGGCATGAGCCCAGACTTGGAATTGGCAGGAATCCGATAAGAAAGCGGATTGAAATAGAGCTGAATGTTGGGCTTCTCCTCGTGCGGACTGCCACGAAAGAAACCGCCCGCCTGATTGACGCTCATGGCGAAGGGGCCTTTGCGCGTCAGAACATAGCGCAGACCGAGTGCCGCCTGGCCGAATTTACTGCCGAAGACGCCGTTCAGCGTCGGGCGGTTGGCGCGATAGTAGAAGCTGGCGCAGAGATGGTCCTGCAGGTTTGCTCCGACCCCCGGCAGATGATGCCGCATCTGAATTCCGAGTTGCGTCAAGGAAGCGGCGTCGCCAACGCCCGACATCTGCAAGAGCTTCGGGCTATCGATGGCGCCGGCCGCAAGGATCACCTCCCGGCGGGCCATGAAACGTCGAGACCGACCGTTCTGCACCACTTCGACGCCCTCGACCTTTCCATCGGCATCGAAGAGCAGCCGCTGTGCAAAGGCATGGCGCTCGATCGTCAGGTTCGGTCGTCTCAGGGCGGGACGCAGATATTCAGCGCTGGAGTGGGAACGCTGGCCGTTGCGGGTGTTGATGTCGTAGACACCGGCGCCTTCGATCGAAGCGCCGTTGAAATCCGGGTTGGCGGGCAAATTCACTTCGCCGCAGGCTTTGAGAAAGGCATCGCTGATCCCGTGGGTCATTCCGCGCATCGGCGTGACGTGGATCGGTCCTTCGCCTCCATGCCACCGGGACGCCCCCTGTGCGTGGGTTTCCAGCTTGCGGAAATAGGGGAGCACGTCACTTGCGCCCCAGCCGGGATTGCCTGCCGCCTGCCAGTCGTCGAAATCGGCTGCAGCGCCACGCACGAAGATCATGGCGTTGATCGAGCCGGAGCCCCCTTGCACCTTGCCGCGCGGGACATAGATCCGGCGTCCATTCAGTTCGGGCTCCGGTTCCGTCGAATACATCCAGTTGACATCGGGATTGTAGAAGCTCTTGGCGTAACCGACGGGGATCTTGAACCAGAAGGAATCATCCTTGCCGCCTGCCTCGATGAGCAGCACGCTATACTTTCCGTTTTCGCTGAGGCGGCTAGCCAGGATGCAGCCGGCCGAACCCGCGCCGACGATGACGAAGTCGTAGATCATGGTTTGTCTCTATCGTGATCAGCCACGGGCGGGGGCAAAGGCTTTGATATCGGCGGGTTCGGCAGCCATCTGCAAATGCAGACGGTCGCCAGTGTAGGGCGAATGACGCTCGATCACGTCGAGATCGAGCTCGATGCCAAGGCCGGGCTCGCGCGACGGAATGAGATAGCCGTCATCGAACTGCAGCTTGGTCTTCAGCACCTCGGCGTGGAAGCCGCCGAAATCCATGATCGCCTCGTGAATGAGGAAATTCGGGGTGGCCGCCGATAGCTGGATACTGGCGGCAGCACCAACGGGACCGTTGTAGAGATGCGGAGCGATCTGTGCGTAATAGGCCTCTGCCATGCCGGCGATCTTCTTGGCTTCCAACAATCCGCCGACGCGTGCCACGTTCATCTGCAGGATAGAGGCCGCACCCAGCTGCAGGACGCGCTGAAACTCATACTTCGTGGTCAAGCGCTCGCCGGTCGAAATCGGGATCGACGTGGCACGGGCCACTTCCGCCATCGCGGCCTCCTGGCCGGGCGGCACCGGCTCCTCGAACCATAGCGGATCGTATTTCTCCAGCCGCCGGGCAAGGCGGATGGCGGAGGATGGCACCATCTGGCCATGGGTTCCGAACAGGATGTCGGCGCTGTCGCCGACGGCTTCCCGGATCCTTGCGCAAAAAGTCTCGCAACGAGCCATGACGCCCATGGACAACTGATGGCCCGAATAGTTGGTGTAGGGGCCGGCCGGATCGAATTTGACAGCCGTGAAGCCCTGGTCGACCATGTCCACGGCGCATTCGGCAGCAAGATCGGGGTCGTTGAAATCGAACTCGCCGGCGGCGTTCTTCGGATAGAGATAGGTATAGGCCCGCAGCTTCTCGTTGACCGTGCCGCCCAGTAGATCGGACACCGGGCGACCCGCCGCCTTGCCGATGATATCCCAGCAGGCGATTTCGAGGCCTGAGACGATGCCCATCATCGTCGGGTCCGGCCGCTGGGTGAAACCGCTGGAATAGGCCGCCCGCCAGAAACGCTCGATACGGTGGGGATCGTGATCCAGCAGATAGCGCTGGAAGACGTCGTCGATCAGCGGAACCATGGCCGAGGGGTGGAAGGACGTCGCGTAGATCTCGCCGACGCCCTCGATGCCGCACGCCGTCTCGAGCCGGACGAAAATCCAGTACATGCCGCCGACATGGGGCGGCGGTACGGCAACGATATGGGTCTTGAGCGAGGCGATCTTCATGGCGGTTTCCTCAACGATCCAGCGCCGGGATGGCGCGGCGTCAGTGCTTCAGGATGACGAGGCGGGTCTGGGTGAATTCGAGCATGCCGTGCTTGCCGTCGTCGCCGCCAAGGCCGGATTTCTTCCAGCCGGCGTGGTAGCCCTGATAGGGATCGGCCGGGAACCGATTGATATAAAGTTCGCCGGCTTCGATCTCGCCTGCCGCCTGCATCACCTTGCGGTAGTTCTCGGTGAACAATACCGATGAAAGACCGAACTGGTGATCGCTGGCCAACGCAAGCGCTTGTTCGAAGGTCTCATATCTGAGCACCGCCAGAACCGGGCCGAAAACCTCGTCGCGGACGATTTCCATTTGCTGGGTGCATCCAGACAGCAGTGTCGCAGGATAAAAGAAGCCCGGGCCTTCCGGCAGCACGCCACCCGTCTCCAGCGTCGCGCCCTCGACCTGCGCCCGTTCGACCATTGCATGTAGTTTTTCACGGGCGGCGGCTGTCGCCAGCGGCCCGATTGAGCCGGCATCGACGGCGCGATTGCCGAAGCTGCGGGCCGCAAAACCCACGCGCAGCTTTTCAAGAAGTGCGTCGTACACCGACGCATGGATATAGAGCCGCTCGGCCGCAGTGCAGATCTGGCCGCAATGGGCGGTCTTGGCGGCGATGATCGCAGCTGCCACAGCGTCGAGATCGGCATCAGGTTCGACGATGACAGGTGTCTTGCCACCGAGCTCCAGAGACGGTTTGGCGATATTGGTCTTGCAGAAATCGAGCACCGCCTGGCCAGCAGCGACGCTGCCGGTCAGTGTGATCATGCCGACGGCAGGCTGGGTGCAGAGCGTCCGGCAGACATCATGGCTCATGGCCATGATGTTGACCAGGCCGGGCGGCAGGTCGGCGTCAAGTATCGCGTCGGCAAACGCAAAGGCGGAGGTCGGCGTGGTGTTGCTGGGGCGAACAACCACGGCGTTTCCGGTGATCAGCGCGGGCGCTATCTTGCGCACCAGCGTGTAGATCGGAAAATTGAACGGGATAAGGCAGGCGACGACACCGATCGGCTCGCGCTTCAGCAGCAGGGTCTCGTTGGGCGTATCGCTTTCGATGATCTCGCCTTCGACGCGGCGCGCCCACTCGGCGTGGTAGCGCATAAGCTCGGCACCGTAGATCGCCTCGCCGGTCGCATCGGCAAGACTTTTGCCGGATTCGCGTGCCAGGGCTTCGCCGATCTGCCTTGCGTGTTTCTCGATCGCATCGGCCAGACGGCGCAGGGCGTCGCCGCGCTGGATCGCCGGCAAGACCCGCCACAGCTTCTGTGCTACCGCTGCCTGTGCAACGGCATCGACGACAGTCTCTTCGTCGGCTTCGGCTACAGCTGCAAAAACGGCGCCATCGGCAGGATTGCGGACCTCGATCCGCGAGGCCGTCGCCGGCTCGCAAAATTGGCCCCCGATGAAATTGCGGTAGTGCTGCATCTTCAGTCCCCGATATCGCGACAAAGCGTCGGAGGTCGACGCCATCCTCGCCATTCGACCGGCAGGTTAGGACGCGCGCAAGCGTGTTATTGTCGGGCAAAGCATTCCAAAATGGAATGCTTCCAACGGCAACAGTCAGACCCTGGCGCCAGTCAGCGAGAGTTCGTCGAACAGCCACTGCCTGAAGGCCTTGAGATGGTTGCCTCCGGCGACGCCTGCCCTCTCGACAAGCCAGTAGGATTCATGGCCCTCGATCTCGACATCGGACAATTGCACGAGCCTGCCGTCTGCGAGATATTCGCCGACCATGAAGCGATCAACCACGGCGACGCCGAGGCCGTTGCAGGCGGCTTCGATCACCAGATCCAGCAAATCGAATTCGAGGCCGCCGCTCGTGTCGATATCCGCAAGGCCTGCGGCATCCAGCCAGTGCTGCCAGGTCATATAGCGCCGGTCTGGGGAGGCGAGGACGTGCAGAAAGGTGAGGCCGGAGAAGTCCATGGGGGACGTGTCGCGCCGCCCGTTCAGCAATGTCGGTGCGCAGACGGCGATATGGCGTTCGGTCATCAGGAGATGGGCATTCAGCATCGGCCACTCGCCATCGCCGAAGCGGATCGCGCAGTCGAGCAGACTGCGCTCGGCAAGGCTGTCGCGCAGTTCCGTGCCGATGCTGATCCCGACGTCCGGAAGTGCCACGCGCAACCGTCCCATCCGCGGCATCAGCCAACGCTTGGCAAAGGTCGGTGGCACATTGATGCGCAGACGATTGCCGGCGCTCTTGTCGACGATGCCGCGCACGGCCAGTTCGACGCTGTGAAAGGCATGCTGCAGGGTGGAAAACAGCGCAACGCCCGCCGGCGTCAGTTCCAGGTCATGATGACGCCGGATGAGGAGCGGTTCGCCGAGTTGGTCCTCCAGGTTTCGCACCTGGCGGCTGACGGCGCTCTGGGTGAGATTGAGCCTTGCGGCCGCTTTGGTGAAACTGCGCGTCTGGCCTACGACCTCGAACACCTTCATGGCGGACAATGCCGGCAGTTTGCGCATGCGCTCGTTCCCATCCAATCCGCGATCAATCCTCCATAGCACTTTATGCCAGCCAAAAAAGTTGAGATCGCCTGAGCGCGACAGCAATCCGCCAGCAGGTGGTTCCCCGCCACAGCTCGAACATTGTCTCGCGCGGTGTCCAGATTACGCTTGCCGTTCGCCTTCACACACATATAATCAGGAATAATTATTTCCACATAGTGAAATATCGAAGGGGACTGGCATGGCTTTGAGTTGGCGATTTTCTGCGCTCGCGGACCGGCATAGGGCGCTCGGATCCAAGCTCGAGGACTGGAGCGGCATGGGAACCGCCTGGACCTACGACAAGGATATCTACGAGGAACACATCGCCATCCGCACAAAGGCGGGCCTCATGGATGTGTCGGGACTGAAGAAGGTCCACCTCGTCGGTCCGCACGCGATTGCAGTGCTAGAATACATCACCACCCGCGACATGAGCAAAATCTATCCGGGCCGCTCGGTCTATGCCTGCATGCTCAACGATCGCGGCCATTTCACAGACGACTGTATCGTCTATCGCACCGGCCCGAACTCCTGGATGCTGGTGCACGGTTCGGGAACCGGTCACGAAGAGATCACGAAACAGGCCGCAGGCCGCAATTGCGCTGTGCTGTTCGACGACGACCTCCACGACCTGTCGCTGCAGGGGCCGCTTGCCGTCGACTACCTGTCGAAATATGTGCCGGGCATCCGCGAGCTCAAATACTTCCACCACATGCAGACGACGCTGTTCGGGGCGCCCGTGATGATCTCTCGCACCGGCTATACAGGCGAGCGGGGCTATGAGCTTTTCGTTCGCGGACAGGATGCCGGGATGATCTGGGACCGGATCGTCGACGAGGGCAAGGAGATGGGCATCATCCCCTGCTGCTTTAGTGTTCTCGACATGCTGCGTGTCGAAAGCTACCTGCTGTTCTTCCCCTACGACAATTCGCAGATGTACCCGTTCGACAACGAGCAGCCGGGCGACAGCCTGTGGGAGCTGGGGCTCGATTTCACCGTCAGCCCCGGCAAGGTGGGGTTTCGAGGCGCCGAGGAGCATGCGCGTCTCAAGGGCAAGGAGAGGTTCAAGATTTTCGGCCTGCTGGTCGATGCAGATGGCCCGACCGATCTCGGCGACGAGGTCTGGGCCGACGGTCGCAAGGTCGGGGTCATAACCTGCCCCAGCTATTCCAAGCTGACCAACCGATCCATGGCGATCATGCGCGTCGAAGTGCCTTACGCGTCGCAAGGCGTCAAGCTCGAGGTCAAGGGCAAGACTGTCAATGCGCCGGCGATTGCCCACACCATCACCTTCGACGATCCGGAGAAAAAGAAGCGGACGGCGAAAGATTGAGGGGCAAGCCCGATGCTGGTTGCAGGGATCAAGAGCAGACCGGAATATAAGGGGCTCGACATCGACCCCCATGCGAAGCGCCACCTCTTTGTGCTTGAGGGCGAAGGCGCATTGGCTCTTCTCGATCGCGCCGGGAGCGATGGCGGCGCATTTCTACCGAGGGCCGAAATCCTTTATCTGCCGGGTGGCTCGGCTGGCCAGAGCCACGTCGCCGATCTCGCAGCACTTGGCGCCGATATCACCTGGACGGCCGCCGGCCTGCAGCCGCTGCTGGGGCGTCTTCGCGTCTGCCTCGACAATGCGACCATGGGGATGCGGATCTACATCGCCGGGACCGAAGGCTTTATCGGCCAGGCGATCCAGGTGACCCTCGATTTCGGCGTCGACTTCAACTCGCTGAGGACGGAGCATCGGGGATCGCTGGCCCGGCGTGTGCAGTGCGTCCATTGCAAGGGCGTGACCGACAACGTCACCACGACACCCTTCGTCTGCTCGCACTGCGGCCTGAAGCTTCTCGTTCGCGACCATTATTCGCGACGGCTCGGCGCTTTCCAAGGCGTCAACGTCGATGCCGAAGAGCCGGGCACTGCGCCGGAGCCGGAGGAGATTTTCCTGTGAGCATCAATACAGAGATGACCGTCCGAGTGACGGCTGTGACCCAAGTGGCGGCAGCGGTCAAAACCTTCCGACTGGCGCGGCCCGACGGCGCCCCTTTGCCGGTGTTTTCGGGCGGTTCGCATATCGTCGTCTCGATGAACGACGGCGAGCAGCTGCGGCGCAATCCCTATTCGCTGATGTCGTCACCGGACGATACATCGGGGTATGAAATAAGCGTGCTGCGGGTAGCCAATTCGCGCGGCGGCTCGGCGTTTCTCCACGACAGGCTTCGTGTAGGCGACCAGCTCACGATCAGCCAGCCGGTCAACCTCTTTCCCGTCGATCATCGCGGCCGCAAGCATATCCTGTTTGCCGGCGGCATCGGCATCACGCCGTTTCTGGCGATGATGGAGCAGTTTACGCGCGATGACGCCGCCTTCGAACTGCACTATGCCATGCGCTCCCGCGAACACGGTGCCTACTGGCAGCAACTGCTTGAGCGCTACGGACCACGCAAGGTCAAACTCTACTTCGACGACGAGAAAAGACTCATTCCGGTGGAGACGATCGTCGATAACCAGCCTCTCGGCACGCATCTCTATGTCTGCGGACCCTCCGGCATGATCGACGGTGTGCTGCTGACGGCGCTGGAGGCCGGCTGGCCGAAGGAAAACCTGCATGCGGAACGCTTTCTTGCACCTCCTGCCGGCCTGCCGTTCCAGGTGATGCTGGCGAAGGCGGATCGGGCGATCACGGTCGGTGAGCATCAGAGCATCCTCGAGGCGGTGGAGGCTGCTGGCTGCGAGGCGCCCTACATGTGCCGCGGCGGGGCCTGCGGGCAGTGCGAAACCGTCGTCCTCTCCAGCGATGGCGAACTCGAGCACAACGACGTCTACCTCTCGGACGCGGAAAAGGCCGAGGGGCGGAAAATCATGATCTGCGTGTCGCGCTTCAAGGGCCAGCAACTGTTGCTTCAACTTTAGCCTCGAGGAAGGATCGGACGGATGACCATCAAGTTCAGGCAGGAAACATTCCGGGACGATTTCACCTTTCGCAACAGCCCGGAAAACATTCGCCGATTTCCATTTCCCTTCGACCGGGACGCCTACATGTACGCGGTCAACATGGAACCGCACGTGCGAGGGCCGGCCAATAGCGTCTTTGAAAACCTGATCGACGTCGACGAACATTACGTCGCCGAGATGCATGACCGGGCGCTGGTGCTGAAGGAGGATCCGCTGCGGTGCCAGGCACTGCCGCATATGATGACGGCCCAGTGGGATACGCTGGAACTGATCATGGAGCACCAGGCCTCCGATTATCCGGAGCATTTCTCCCTCACCAAAGACGGTGACAAGTGGCGCTGGATAAATCGGCCGCTCGGCATCGATGACAGCTTCACCTTCGGCGATGCCTCGACCCTCCCCTATCAGCCGATGGAATATATCACCCGCCAGGCGCAGGGCGATTTCTGCATTGTCGATCAGCGCGACGGCAATCTCTGGATGGATGCCGGCATGGTCACGACGCAGGCCGACTGGTCGCTCGATTTCGACATCGGCATGAACTTCATGGAATGGCATGGCCCGGTGCCGCTGGCCCACCAGATCGGCGTCTTCGAGCGGGCGCTGAAGTTCCTCCTGAACCTGCAGCAGGGCAAGCCGACGCGGCGGCTGAACTGGACGATGACGGTCAACCCGCGCCTCGACACCAGCCCGGAGAATTACCACAAATGGGGGCCTGACCGCCTGACGGTCACGCCGGAAAACGTCGGCTGGAAAATGCATCTTCGCGTCGAGCTGCAGAGCCTCTGGCGCCTGCCCCGCTCCAACGCAATCCTGTTCGTGATTCGCTGCTATCTCATCAGCCTCGATGAACTGGTCACCGTGCCTAAATGGGCACGCCGCCTGCCGCGTGTGCTGGCGAGCCTGCCGCCCGAGATCATCGACTACAAGGGTCTGACGCGCAATCGCCCGATCATGATCGACTGGCTCAGCACCTACGATGACGGAGCGCCGACCAGCCCCGGCATTTTTCCGGACTGACCGGCCGATCATACCAAGCAGATCAATAAAAACGAGGGAACTGACATGACGAGAGTTGCCGTGATCGGCGCCGGACCATCGGGACTGGCGCAACTGAGAGCGTTCCAGTCGGCCGCAGCGAAAGGCGCAGAAATCCCCGAAGTCGTCTGCTTCGAGAAGCAAGCGGATTGGGGCGGCTTGTGGAATTACACCTGGCGCACCGGGCTCGACGAATATGGCGAACCGGTGCACGGCAGCATGTACCGCTATCTATGGTCGAACGGCCCGAAGGAATGCCTGGAGTTTGCCGATTATTCCTTCGAGGAACACTTCGGCAAGCCTATCGCCTCATACCCGCCGCGCGCCGTGCTCTGGGACTATATCAAGGGTCGCGTCGAGAAGGCCGGTGTCCGCGACTGGGTGCGTTTCAGCACGCCCGTGCGGATGGTGACCTTCGACGAGGCGAGTAAAAAATTCACGGTGACAGCCCATGACCGCGTCAACGACCGGATATATGACGAGGTCTTCGACTATGTCGTGGTGGCGTCGGGCCATTTCTCGACGCCTAACGTCCCCTATTTCGAGGGCGTCGCCAGCTTCGGTGGTCGTGTCATGCACGCCCATGACTTTCGCGATGCGCTGGAGTTCAAGGACAAGGATATCCTCATCGTCGGTCGCAGCTATTCGGCCGAGGACATCGGCTCGCAGTGCTGGAAATATGGCGCCAAATCGGTCACCGTCAGCTATCGCAGCAAGCCCATCGGCTTTGCGTGGCCGGAGCGTTTCGAAGAGAGGCCGCTGCTACAGAGGCTGGACGGCAAGACAGCACATTTCAAGGACGGCACCACGAAGGAAGTCGACGCGCTGATCCTATGCACCGGCTACCTTCACCATTTTCCGTTCCTGCCCGACAGCCTGCGCCTGAAGACTGCAAACCGCCTGTGGGCCGACGATCTCTACAACGGCATCGTCTATGAGAAGAACCCGCAACTCTTTTACATCGGCATGCAGGACCAGTTCTACACGTTCAACATGTTCGACGCGCAGGCTTGGTACGCTCGCGACGTTATCCTCGGCCGCATCGCATTGCCGGACGCAGACGGGATGAAAGCGCATTTCGACACATGGCGTGCCCGCGAGGAAGGGCTCGAGGACGCCGAGCAGATGATCTGGTTCCAGGGCGACTACGTCAAGGAGCTGCTTGCCGCCACAGATTACCCCGATTTCGATATCGAGGGCGTCAACCGGACTTTCATGGAATGGGAGCATCACAAGGCAGAAAGCATCATGGGCTTCCGTGACAACGGCTATCGCTCGCTGATGACCGGAAATATGGCCCCGAAGCACCACACGCCCTGGATCGAGGCCATGGACGACAGCCTCGAAGCGTATCTGAGGAACTAGGTTGCCCCACGGAATCCGCTGATTCAGAAAGGGCCAGTATCCAAAATTGGCCCTTCTCTGGTGGCAACTTGACAACCAAAGACGCAGCTTTGGATGCTCGCCTGTTTACTCTTTACTTACCAAGAAAGCAGACCACATCGAACTACCTCAGGATGCAAGCGTTGCATTATTACAGTCTTGAGGAGTGCTCATTATGACTTTGTCAAACCTCCCGTTCATTGGTATCGGTTTCCTCGCCTGCGGGTTCGTCGGCTTCGCGGGCATTGCAATCGCCCTCAACGAGCATTTCGATCTGTTTGCCATTATCCTTTGCTGGTACATCGTCATGATATCCTTCGCCGCATTCGCGCTTCGAAGAGGTGCCCGCCGCCGGTCGATTTTCCGCTTTCTAACCTTGGCGTCTGCCAAGGCGTGGCGTCATCGCCAGGTTGGCAAAGGCGGCCAGAACTTCAAACATGTTTCAACTTAACTTGCTCTTCCAGCCCTGTGACGTCGCGTGTTAGAACGTTCCAGCAAGCGATTTGCACGGGGAGATTTCGCGGAGTGGATGGTCCTGAGCGACGGATAGCTCGGTTGACGTCAAAGTCGGCCGTAGTGCTCGTCAGCCTGTTTCTTGTTGCCGTCCTGAGCCTCTCCGGCCTCATGATCTGGCAAAACTACAAGGCCACGATAGCGGCCGGCGAAGCTCGGGCGCAATCCTCTGCCCACGTGGTTGCCGCTCATCTGCAATGGATGATTGAAGCCAGCGACCAGGCGCTGAGGCGCATCGATGCAAAGCTCGACGAGCAACCGATCGAGTCCAACGCCAATACGATTTCCGACATCTCGCAGGCGGTTGGTGATCTGCCCTCCGGATTTCAATATTCCGTCTACGATCAAAACGGCGCGCTGCGTCTTTCGAGCGTAAGGCAGGCAACGGGCATCACGGTGGCCGACCGCGACTATTTCCAGCAGTTGAAGGCCGGTCGGGAAGTCGTCATTTCCGAGCAGTTGCAGGAGCGGCTGAGTGGGAAGCAGGTTTTCATCATTGCAAGACGCATCGAGCGCAACGGGCAGTTCCACGGCGTGGCGAGCATTGCCATTCCGACCGAGAAGCTTGACGAGTTCTGGAACTCCATGGAACTCGGACCGAAATCGAGCGTCGGCGTGATCCGCTCCGACGGATGGCTGGTGGCGCGCCACCCGACCTTCGACAAGCCGATGGATTTCAGCCAGACTCCGCTTTTCATGGTCCACCTCCCGAAAAGTCCGCAAGGCTATTATCGCAGCGACGCCTCGCCGGTGGATGGCGTGGCGCGGATCGTCGGTTATTGGCATGTGGATGGATGGCCGCTGATCGCCACTGCGGGTATAGATACCGCGCAGACGTTGCAGATGTTCTGGTCAGGCCTCGACACGCAACTCATATTCGGGCTGCCGATCATCCTGATGATCATCGCGAGCGCCATCTGGATTGTCGCCTTGCTGAATGCCTTCGCCGAACGCAACGCCGTTCTCGAGCGGCTGCTGGAGCGCAACCAGTTTCTGTTCCGGGAAATTCATCATCGCGTGAAGAACAACCTGCAGGCCGTATCGGCGCTGATCCGCCTTCAGCCTATCTCCAAGGAGGCGCGCGGCGATATGGAACGGCGGATCGCAGCCATGATTGCGGTTCACGAACAGATCTACCAGACGGACCAGTTCGACCGTGTCGATGTCGCCCCCTATACGGAGCGACTGGTCGGGGAGATCGCCGCCTCCTACGACGCGGCGGTCACGATCGAAACACGGCTTACCTCAATTTCCGTGGACCGTGACCAGGCTCTCCCTATCGGCATGATCATCAACGAGGTGGTCTCAAACGCCTTCAAATACGCCTTTATCGGCCGCTCCGACGGGCATCTCGTTGTGGAACTGGAAAGCGAAAGCGACGGTATGGCAGTTCTGACAGTGCGTGACGATGGGCCCGGCATCGATCCGGAACTGACGCACAAGGGCATGGGCAGCCGGCTGATCACTGGTTTCGTTGCCCAGATCAATGGTACTTTTTCCTATGAGAATGCGAACGGAACCGCATTCACCATGCGCTTTCCGGCAAATCCACTCTCGTGAACCTGAGCGTGCCTCCAGCCACAGGCGTCAGTTAAAGACGGCGCGGTATCCCTGGCTCGAGACGCAGGACATATATTTCATGCGTGCCGCAGCCTCTGCCTGGCTTTCCTGGGCCGGCACCTCGCTTGGCAACACTCCTGGGCCATTCATGCGGGCGCGGTAGGCAAATTCTTCCTTCTGCCGGTCGTAGGCAGCGTCGGCATCGCCAACGCACATGACATGCACCACCCCGGGAAACTGCGCCGGGGTACCGACCGGCAGCAGGAGGGGTTTGCCGATATGATCTACGCAGGCGGACAAGGAGATGGCAACGCTCAAGATGGCGAGCAGACGGTGGTGGCTTTTCATCATGCGTCCAGAGATTTCGGCGTGAACTGATCGGTGGCGGACCCTATCGCCCGCAAGCTTGCCGCAGGCTTGTTCCGAGCGACGGCGCAGCAATTATCATCCGATTATCTGCCTATGCCCCGCAAAGACAGTGCAAGATCGATCGTCACTTGCCCGGCGCCGGTTTCCTGGAAACATTTGCCCCGGCATCAGGAGCGAGACGCCAGCAGTCGACGGTGGCCGATAGCGCCACGAGACCAAGCAGGACGAAGGCAAGGCGAAACTCGATGGCCGGCAGGGCCAGACCCAGCGGAGGTGCCAGGACCTGACCGATGCGAATACCGATGGCACCGAGTGCAATGCCCATGCCCATCGTCAGCTGGAAGGCGGTGCTGAACAGCGTGTTGGCGCCAGTCATCTGCGGCTTGGGAATATCTGCGAAGGCGATAGTATTGAGAGCCGAGAAATGCATCGAGCGGCACATCCCGCCGATAAACAGGACGGGGATGATAAACACCAACGACGATGTCGGCGAGAACAGCGCGCAGGCGGCGATGAAGAGCGCATTGAGCACACCGTTGACCAGCAGCACACGGCGGAAGCCGTATTGTCGCAGGATCGGCGTCGTTGCGGGCTTTATCAGGAGATTGCCGGCAAAGACCGCAAGTGTCATCATCCCCGCCTCGAAGGCGCCAAGCCCGAACCCGACCTGGAACATCAGCGGCAGCAGAAACGGAACCGCGCCGATGGCCATGCGAAACAAAGAACCGCCCCACAACGCGACCGCAAATGTCGGTTTGCTCAGGCCTGAAAAATCGATCAGCGGATGGGCGCTCCGACGGAAATGGACAATTGCCACGGTCAGCAGAATGAGTCCTACCGCCAGATAAGTGCCTGCAGACAGCCATTCCGGCTCTGCGCGTCCAATCAGTTCCAGACCATACATCACAGACGCCAGGCCAAAACCGCTGGCGACGAAGCCGGTCCAGTCGAAGGGCCGCTTCTCCTGATGCTGCCCCTTGGGGATCAGAATCAAGGCAAAGACGAAGGCAAGGATGCCGAGCGGCAGATTGAGGAAGAAGATCCAGCGCCAGCTGGCATGATCGGTGAGGAACCCGCCAAGCGGCGGGCCGAGCACGGGGGCCACCAGCGCAGGCCAGGTAATCGTCGCGATGGCCGAAATCAGCTTTTCTTTCGGCGTGTTATTGAGCACGAGCAACCGGCCCACCGGCACCATCATCGCACCGCCGATACCTTGCAGGATCCGCATGGCAACGAAGGTCCCGATGCCCTCCGCAAATCCGCAGAGAACGGATGCCAGCGTGAAGACGACCACGGCGGATGAGAACACCAGCCGCGCGCCAAATCGGTCGCTGATCCAGCCGCTGATGGGAATGAAGATGCCGAGCGTCAACAGGTAGGCGCTCATGCCGATATTGAGATCGACGGGCCGTACGCCAAAGGACGTGGCCATCTGCGGCAGGGCAGTGGCGATCACCGTGCCATCGAGGTTTTCCATGAAGAACGCGCCGGCGACCAGCAGTGCAAGCAGCAGCGACCGTGCTTTCGGTGCTTCTGCGAGATCGGTCTTTTGCCGCGTCGATACGTCTGCCATTCAACAACTCCGGGCCGGCTTTGCCGATCAGTGTGACATCGCTTCCTTCGCATCGACCTTCGCCGCTGCGCCACCGGCGCGATGGCTGACCGGAATGAGCCAGGTGGTTAGAAATGTCAAAGCAGCGACCACGAAGACCCCCCAGAAACTCCAGTGCAGCGCCGAATTGAAAACGGCCCTGATGGCAGGATTGGAGGAAAGATCGGAGAGGCCGGTTGGCTGGTTCAAGACGTCATGAAGCTTCTCGGCCAGCGCTCCGCTGCCGAAGTGGGCAATGCCGAGATTGAGAATCGAACCTAGCGCGGTGGCGCCAAGCGTATTGCCGAGGCTGCGTGAAAACAGGATCGAGGCCGTTGCACTGCCGCGCTCCGACCAGTCGACGCTGTCCTGCACCAGAACGATGCTGGTGAGGCTGATCAATCCCATTCCGAAGCCCATGAAAAAAGCGCCGACACCGGCGGGTA
Source organism: Rhizobium sp. B21/90 (assembly GCF_019355815.1). Taxonomy (NCBI): domain Bacteria; kingdom Pseudomonadati; phylum Pseudomonadota; class Alphaproteobacteria; order Hyphomicrobiales; family Rhizobiaceae; genus Rhizobium; species Rhizobium sp. B21/90. Next base: position 67,128 of record NZ_CP072162.1, read on the forward strand.
TGGGGGTGCTTTCGGGGGTCAGGAACAGCAGGAATATCGCCCCGAACGGAAACAGCAGGCTGCCGACTCTCAAGGTGCGGCGGATACCGAAAGCGCGAAACAGTTTTGGCGACATCACCACCGCCAGGGGCCAGCCGACGATCAGCATCGTCAGCGTGAAACCTGCCTCAAGTGAAGAGCGGCCGAGCACACCCTGGACGTATATCGGCAGCACCGTCGTGAGCCCGATCAACGCCATGCCGGCCAGCAGCGTCGCGGCATTGCTGGTGGCGATCAGTCGCCGGCTCCACAGGGCGATCGAAATCAACGGCTCAGGCGCCCGTCCCTCCTGGAGCAGGAACAGCACGCCAGAGACAAGGAACAGCAGGCCGAAGCCGCCGAGGACGGCGGCGCTGGCATCGGTTTCCGTCAGGATAAACAGCAACGAAACGATGGAAACAGAAAACAGCACCGTGCCGAGATAATCGATGTGGACCACGCGAGGCTCGATCTTCTCCTTCAGGAAAAGCACGAACCCGGCAATTGTCAGCACGCCGAGCGGCAGGTTAATCCAGAAGATCCAAGCCCAGGAGAGATGATCGACGATGAGCCCACCGGCAAGAGGTCCGACCACAGCCGAGATCGCCCAGACGCTGGCAAGCACGCCCTGGACCTTGGCACGCTCCTCGAGCTTGTAGAGATCGCCGACAACTGTCGTGGTCACGGGCTGGATGGCGCCGGCACCGATACCCTGGACAAGCCGGAAGACGATCAGCGAAGTCATCGACCAGGCGAAACCGGCAAGCGCGGAGCCAAGGAGGAAGATCAGGATACCAACGATCAGGATCGGCTTGCGGCCAAAAATATCCGACAGCTTGCCATAGATCATCGTTGTCGTGGACTGGGCGAGCAGGAAGGCCGAAAATACCCAGCTGTAGTAGGTGAAGCCGCCCAACTCGCCGACGATGCGCGGCATCGCGGTGGCGACGATGGTCGCTTCGATCGCCACCATGAAAGTCGCAAGCACGATGGCGCCGACAACCAGCGGCCGTTTCGATGGATCGACGAAGTCGCTCATCGACATTCCTTTCTCACGCATACGTCCGGATGAACAAGGCGGTCAGCCTGTCTACGGCATCGCGTTCACAATGGATTTTTCGGTAGTTTAATAGGAGGATAGGCAGGCGAATCTCCTCGTCAACAGGCCTGCCAGAACGTGTAGGGCATTGAATATTTCCTGGTCTCGAAGTCAAGATCGCAAGCCGGACAAAAGCAAGGGAGACTTCATATTTTCAGCTTCCGACGACAGGTCGCGGGACCTCTTGGACATCGATGCCCGCGATTGACAGCGCCCCGTCGCCGCCCTCATATCGCGGGCAAGACGGAACGAATCCTTTATGGAGAGACCAGTGCCCGAAACCCTGTTCGATATCCCGCTCAAGCGAGCCGATGGCCGTGCTGCAACACTGAACGACTACCGCGGACAGGTCTTGCTGGTCGTCAACGTCGCTTCGAAATGTGGCCTGACCGTCCAATACGAAGCGCTGGAAAAACTATATGAGGCGAAGCGCGACCGTGGATTTACCATTGCGGCCTTTCCTGCCAATGATTTCAAGGAGCAGGAGCCGGGTTCGGACGCCGAGATCATGACCTTCTGCCAATCGACCTACGACGTGCAATTCCCGGTTTTCTCCAAGATCTCAGTCAAGGGTGCGGCCAAGCACCCGCTCTACAAAATGCTGACAGCCTCCCCCGTGCCGACTACCGGCGATGGCCCGATGCGCGAAAGGCTGAAGGGCTACGGCGTCGACACGGGCGCTGCCAGCGACGTCCTCTGGAATTTCGAGAAATTCCTGATCGGCCGGCATGGTAGCGTCGTTGCGCGCTTTGCGCCGGATGTCACGCCGGACGATCCGCGCCTGCTCTCCATGCTCGACAAAGAACTGGCGAAAAGCGCCTGATGCGTGGCGCCCCTCTGGATGATCAGGCCGTGAGGTCGGCGACCTTGGCGGTCAGGTCTGCAATATAGGCATCTGCCGACAGGTCCGAGCCGGTGGCCGCCACCAGGATATCGCCCGGGCTCTTCGAGCGCCCGTGTTGATGGACATTGTGCTGGAGCCAGGATTTCAGCGGCATGTAGTCACCGCTTTCCAGGCCTTTTTCTACGGCAGCCTCCTTCCGCGCCGTGGAAAACAGCTGCGAAGACATGATGTTGCCAACTGTGTAGGTCGGGAAGGAGCCGACCATTCCGGATGACCAGTGCACGTCCTGCAGCACGCCGAGCGTATCCGTGGAGACATCGAGACCGAGATAGGACTTTACCTTGTCGCGCCAGATTTCCGGCAGATCGGCGACCCTTGTCTCGCTGGCAATCAGGCCTGCCTCAATTTCCGAGCGCAGCATAATGTGGAAATCGTAGGTCAGTTCGTCGGCCTCGACGCGGATGAGGCTCGGGCGGGCGGCATTGATCACACGCCAGAAATCATCGACCGAGACATCCGACAGCTGCTCAGGGAAAACGGCCTTGAGTTCATGGAAATGCAGGTCCCAGAACCGGCGTGAGCGGCCGACACGGTTTTCCAGCAGTCGAGACTGGGATTCGTGCATGCCGAAGCTGGCGCCGCCGACAGCGTAGAGATTGACGAAATCCGTGGTGAAGGTCGAGCGCGAAAACTGCTCCGAGATGCCCTGCTCGTAGAGACCGTGGCCTCCCTCGTGCCAGACCGCAAACAGGCCGCCCGGCAGCCAGGTTTCGCGGAAACGGCCGGTGATGCGGACATCGGAGCGGGTGAAGGATATTTCGAACGGATGCACGGCGTCATCAAGCCGGCCGCGACCGAAATCGTAGCCGAGCCGCGTAGCCATCATGCTCGAAAACTGGCGCTGCGTCTCGACAGGATAGGATCTATCCAGGATTTCGCTGCGCACCCGCGCCTCTTTCGCCTGTGCCAGCAGCGGTATCAGCGATTGCTGAAGCTGGCCGTAAAGCGTCTGCAGCTTCGACAAGCGCATGCCGGGCTCGTAGGTATCGACGAGAGCGTCATACGGATGCTCCTCGTAGCCAAGGGCGCCGGCGATCTCTCGTTGCATTTCCATGGTGCGCTCGAGGACGGGCGCGAAGCCTGCAAAATCGTTGGCGGCACGGGCCTTGACCCAGGCCGCCTGGGCCTGCGTCTTCAGGGTCGTCGAGGCAGCCACGAGCTTTGCCGGAATGCGCGACAGCTTGGCGATAGAGGCTGCCGCCTGCTCGACAGCGACGAGTCGCAAGTCATCGGATGAGGCACCTCTCAGCTCCGCGCGCGCCGTCTCGATGGCGCGCTGCAGACCGTCGCCTGTCGCCATATCGCGCGCAAGTCCAACCAGCGTGGCGATCTGCCGGCCGCGCGCTTCCACGCCACCGGCCGGCATCATCGTGCGGGAATCCCAGGTGAGCAGGTTCACGGCGCAGAGGATATCGTTGATCCTGGCAATTTCGGTCTCGAAGACAGCAAAGCTCATGGGAATGCCTCTAGGCGTTGGATAGCGTTTGGGGAGCCCCGAACCCGGTCAGGTGGCAGGCGGCATACTGGCCGTTGCCGCGAGGCGTCAGCACGGGTCGCTCGACGAGGCAGCGCTCGAAGACATGGGGACAGCGGCCGGCAAAGGGGCAGCCGACAGGCAGGTTCATCGGGCTCGGCAGTTCGCCACGGGTGGCAGCCGTACGCGTACGGCGGGTCGGGTCTAGCTCGGGCGCCGCATCCAGCAAGGCCTTGGAATAGGGGTGGCGAGGCGAGGTGAACAGCGCCTCAGACGGGCTCACCTCCATGACCTGACCGAGGTACATGACGGCGACGCGATGCGAGATGTGACGCACAAGCCTCAGGTCGTGGGCCACGAAAACCACGGTGAGCTGCAGCTGTTCCTGCAGTTGCAGCAAGAGGTTGACCACCTGCGCCTGGACGGAGACGTCGAGAGCCGAGACCAGCTCGTCGGCAACGATGACCTCGGGCTCGACCGCGAGCGCGCGGGCAATGCCGATGCGCTGGCGTTGTCCGCCGGAGAATTCGTGCGGATAACGCCCGGCGGCGTCTTGCGGTAGACGCACAAGTTCGAGCAATTCGGCAATACGACCCGGTATGTCAGCCTTCGGCCGCATCTTGTGAACCCCGAGCGCCTCGCCGATGATCTGGGCGACGGTCATGCGCGGGTTGAGGGAGCTGTAGGGATCCTGAAAGATCATCTGGACGCGGCGGTTAAAACCACGCCGTTCCGACGGTTTCAGGTCAGCAATATCCTTGCCCTCGAAGCGGATAGCGCCGCCGTCCGGATCGAGCAGGCGCACCATGCAGCGCGCCAGCGTCGACTTTCCGCAGCCGGATTCGCCGACGATCCCCAGCGTCTCGCCGCTGTTGACCTCGAGGTTCACATCGCTGAGAGCATGAACCGCAAGCGCCGGCTTGCCCGCCAGTCGACGCGCGAGCGAATGGGGGCCTGCAAAGCGCTTGGTGACGCCATCGATGGATATGATCGGCCTAGCCGTGTTCATAGGATGGCCTCCGAGGCTGCGACCCGGTCATGGTGGAAGCAGGCGGCCATTCTGCCGGGCGCGACCGGTGCCAAAGGCGGACGCTCGCGTCGACATTGTTCCGTGGCGAAGCTGCAGCGTGGATGAAAGGCACAGCCGTCGGGCAGGTCCGTGAGGCTCGGCGGCGTACCATCGATGGAAGACAGCATGGTGCGCACCGCACGGCCGCGTGGGACGGAGCCGAGGAGGCCGCGGGTATAGGGATGGCGCGGCTGGGCAAACACATCCACAACGGTGCCGGTTTCGACGATCCGTCCGGCATACATGACAGCCATCCGGTCACAAGTGGCTGCCACGACGCCGAGGTCGTGGGTAACCAGCACGACGCTCATGGCGAGCCGGTCGCGCAGGTCGAGAAGCAGTTTCAGGATCTGGTCCTGGATCGTCACATCAAGCGCCGTCGTCGGCTCATCGGCCAGGAGCAGCTTCGGCGAACAGGCGAGCGCAATAGCAATCATCGCTCGCTGGCGCATGCCGCCGGAGAATTGATGGGGATATTCGTTCAGCCGCCGTTCGGCGTCTGGGATGCCGACGATGGTCATCAACTCCAGCGCCCGGGCACGCCGCGCGCGGCGGTCGAGGCCGGTATGAGCGCTCAGGTTCTCCTCGATCTGCAGGCCGACCGGCAGCACCGGATTGAGCGCGGTCATTGGCTCCTGGAAAATCATGGCAATTTCGCTGCCGCGAACCCGTCGCAGATCTTCGTCGGACATAGCCATCAGGTCGCGACCGCCCCATTCGACGCGTCCCGTCACCTTGCCCGGCTCACGGATCAGCCGCATGACGGAGCGGAGCGTCACGCTCTTTCCTGAGCCGGATTCGCCGACCAGACCGACGACCTCGCCGGGAGCGACATCGAAATCGACATCGGCTGCCGCGATTGCCGTGCCACGCGCGGTGTCGAATGTGGTGGTCAGTCCACGGACGACCAGGCCGCTGTTGTCGCTTGCCGGCATCATCGGCGTATCCTCAAAAGTTCGGCGACGCCATCGCCTGCGAGGCTGAATCCCAGGCCGGTCAGGACGATGGAAACACCCGGGAAAACAGAGATCCACCAGGCCGTCGTCATGTAGTTCTTGCCATCGGCGATCTGCACGCCCCATTCGGAGGCCGGCGGCTGCGCACCAAGACCGAGATATCCGAGGCTGGAGCCGAGCAGGATGGCGAGCGCCATGTCTGTCATCCAGTAGACGATGGCCGGCGTGATGGCGTTCGGCAGCAGGTGGCGGAAGACGATGCGCGTCGGCGTGTAGCCCATGACCCGGCCGGCATCGGCGTAATCCAGCCGCTTCTGAACCTTGACCTCGGCAGCGACGATGCGGGCATAGAACACCCAGCCAACGACGCCGATCGCCACATACATGTTGCCGAGCCCCGGCCCCAGGACAGAAACCACGGCAATGACCAGAACCAGAAACGGAAATGTCAGGACGGCATCGACGATGCGTCCGAAGATGATCTCGGTTATCCCGCCGGCATAGCCTACGAAGGCGCCGACTAGGGTCCCGAAGATGAAGGGGCCGGTGGTAGCAAAGACGGCGATCTGCATGTCGATCGTATAGGCATGGATAACGCGCGACAGCACATCGCGGCCGAAACTGTCGGTGCCGAAGGGATGAGCCCAGCTCGGGCCTTTCAGCAGCGCGTTGTAGTCGAATGCAATGGGATCGTAGGGCGCGAACCACGATGGGAAGAATGCGAGAAGCAGGCTGATCAGCAGGATCAGGCCGCCAAAAACCAGCGTCTTCGGCCATGCGCGGGGTTTCAATCGCCACTTTGCGCGCGGGGCATCGGTGACGGCACTCATTGGGCCACCCTCGGATCGAGCCAGGCCTGGACGATATCGGTCACCAGGAAGGTCAGCGACACCAGCACGGCGAGCGCGATGGTGAGGCCTTGCAGCACCGGATAATCGCGGCCGTAGATGCTGTCGATCATCAGGCGTCCCGCACCCGGAACCGCAAACACCGTCTCGGTGATGACGCCGCCGCCAAGCAGCGAGCCGATCTGCAGGCCGAACAGTGTGATTGTCGAGATCAGCGCGTTGCGCAGCACGTGACGGATGAGGATGACGCGCGATCTTAGACCCTTGGAGCGGGCAAAATCGACATACTCGGCATTGATGACGCCGATGATCGCCGTGCGCAGGTTGCGCATCAGCACGGCGGCGAAGCTCAGGGCCAGCGTCAGGGCAGGCAGGAAAAGATGATAGAGCTTGCTACTGAGCGTGTCGCCATAGCCGCCGACCGGAAACCATTTGAGATTTGCGGCAAACAGCGTCAGCAGCAGAATGCCGATATAGAAGACCGGCATGGAGAGGCCGACCTGGAAGGTGCCGCGGATGACGGTATCGGCGGTCTTCTCGCGGCGAAGGGCGGCGACGAAGGCAAGCGGTACGGCGAGCAGCAGTGCGATGACCGCAGCCATGCCGATCAGCATCAGCGTGACGGGCATTCGCTGCGCGATCAGGTCGACCACCGGCGTCTTCAACGTGATGGAGTCACCGAGGTCACCTGTGAAAACGCGGCGGACGAAGTAGAAAAATTGAACGACAACCGGCTTGTCGAGGCCGAGGCTGGCATTGATGCGCAGGACATCGGCATCCCGGGCGCGGTCGCCGAGCATGGCGCTGGCGGGATCACCGGGCAAGAGGCGGATCAACACGAAGGTCACGATCAGAATGAACACGACGGTCGGGATCATCTGTAGAATGCGACGGACTATATAACTGAACAGTGGCAAAGAGCCGCCCTCGTATTCCAGGTGACATCAGGGATGTCGCAGACTGCCGGGGCAGTCTGCGACAATCGCAATCTCACTTATCGAGCCAGGTCTTGGTGAAGATGTTGTTGCCCAGCGGGATCTGCAGGAAGCCATGGACCTTCTTGCTGAGCGCCACCGGATAAGGCGTCTCGTAGAGCGGCACAATCGGACCTTCGGCATTGTAGATCGCCTGGATGCGGGCATAGTCGGCCGCACGCTTGGTCACGTCGATTTCCTTCTGCGAAGTCTCGAACAGCTTGTCGGCCTCTTCGCTCTTCCAGCCGGTGTGCAGCGCGCCAATATTCGGAGAGTAGACGAAGTAGGAGGTGATCTCGTTCGGATCGGCGATATCGTCGGTCCAGGCGGATTCACGCATGGCGAACGTGCCGGCCCGGTACTGCGCCGTGCGGCTGGCATTGTCGACCTGCTGCAGCTCGAGCTTGATGCCGATCTGCGCCCACATCTGCTGCAGGGCCGTGGCGATGCCGATTTCATCCTGGTTACCGGCCAGAACCAGCAGGCTCGTCGAGAAGCCGCTTTCGAAGCCGGCTTCCTTCATCAGGCTCTTGGCCTTGTCGATGTCGTAGGGGAACAGCGGCTTGTCGCCGGTGTGCAGCGGCGTCGCTGATGACATGTAGGAAGTCATCGGCTTGCCGACGCCGTGGGTAACGATCTGGATGATCGCTTCCTTGTTGGCGGCATAGTTCATTGCCTCGCGCACCTTGGCGTTCGACAACGGGTTGTCTTTACCATTCAACTGCGGCCGCGTGTTCAGCGTGATGTACTCGACGCGGGTCGAAGGGTAGAGTTCCATGTTCAGGTTGCCGGCGGACTTCAGCTCGTCAACACGCGAATAGGGAATGAACTCGGCGCCATCAAGTTCGCCGGAGCTGAGCTTGAGGATGCGGGTCGCATCGTCCGGGATGACTTCGAAGTTGATGCCGTCGAGATAAGGCAGCGGCTTACCGTCTTCGCCCATGCCCCAGTAATAAGGGTTTCGCACCAGCTTCATGGTCGAGCCGCGATCCCAGGACTTCAGCATGAACGGGCCGGAACCGATCGGATGCTCGGCAAAGGCCTTCGCCTTTTCTGCCTCAGTCGTGCCGGCAGCGGCTTCGAATGCCTTTTGCGGCATGATGCCTGTGTTGAAGACGGTCAGCGCCGTCAGGATCGCCGGATCGGTGTTCTTCAGCTTGATGACAACTGTCTTGTCGCCCTCCGTCGTCACGTCGCCGATGGAGCCGACGATGAAGGTCCACTCGCCATTGTCAGGCTTGGCGGCGCGCTTCAGCGACCAGGCCACGTCCTGGGGGGTGATCGGCGTGCCATCGGAAAACTTGATCCCGTCGCGCAGCGTCAGTGTGACGCTGAGGCCGTCATCGGCAAGCTTCCAGGTGGACGCAAGACCGGCCTGAACGCCCTTGCCGTCGTCGGTCGGCAACAGCAGCGTGTCATAGAGATTGGACAGGACCCAGATATCGACATTGGCGTCGTTGAGCACGGGTTCCAGGAAAAGGCTGTCGGCATAACGGCCATAGTTCAGGGTGCCGCCGCGCTCGACGGCATGGGCCGACAAGCTGGTGCCCAGAAGAAGTCCGGCGGCGAGGGCCGCCTTGGCGATCGTTTTCATTGAATTCCCCTTGCTCTGATAAACGCATGAAGTGTTCTTATAGGGTATAACGATTTCATGCGTTTTCTGCGGAGTCAATCGCTTTCTTATAGGGTTCAACTATTGCAAAGCAGCCGGTTGACACAGCAATTTCGCCGGAGCAGGATAATCGTCATAGTTCACTATAACAGCCAGATTGTGCCTTGACATGGAGTTCTTCATCGATCGCGAGTTGCCCGTCCCGCTGAGGACGCAACTCCACGGCCTTATCGAATATGGCATTGCCTGTGGCGAGCTGACGCCTGGAGAGACCTTGCCGTCCGTGCGCGAGCTTGCAGAGAAAATCGGCGTTGCGCCGATGACGGTGAGCCAGGTGTACGCCGACCTGAAGGTCGCCGGTCTGATCGACGCGCGACCGGGCTCGGGCACCTTTGTCACTGAAAGCCGCCAGTCGCGTCTTGCAGGCCGCAACGACACAGCCAACCTGCATCGCCAGATCGAACAGCTGATCGACGAAAGCCACTCGCTGGGCATCAGGGCGACGGAACTCGTGTCGATGATCAGTTCGCGCATCTTCTACCGAGACAGTATCGGCCCTCGGATGCGCATCGTCATGGTCGGGCTTTTTCCGGAGGCGACGGCGAGCTATGCACGTTTCATCGCAGCGCGGCTGGGGCGCGGCGTGACTGTCGAGCCGCTCACCATTTCTGCCATCGAGCGGGAGACGGGTGCCAAGGCACGCGCCAATTCTGCCGATCTCGCCATCACCTTTGCCAACCGACATCGGGAAGTCGCAGGCCTCTTGCCGAACACCAAGGTGGTTTCGATCAGCTTCACGCCATCAGAGGAGACGCGCCTCTCCCTCGCCGCGCTGGATTCGCTGGCATCGGTTGCCGTGGTCTCCCGTTTTCCCGATTTCCTGCCGATCATGAAGAGCGGCGTGCAGCGCTTTGCGCCCCATGTCGGAGAAATCGCTGCGGCGACACTGGAAACGACGGGGCTCGATGAGCTCCTTGGCCGTTCCAGCGTTGTGATCTACGCCTCTGGTGCCGAGGGTGTCGTCGGCCGCGCGCCGGGCGGCATACAGGCAATCGAATACCGCCATGCACCCGATACCGCTGATATCGAGCGGGTCATCGTGCCCATCATCCGTACCGCAGGCGTCGCGCAGCCGCCGACAGAAGTCCCGCCAGCCCCCGTCATCGCACCGGCGCCGATCGTTCAGAGCTAAAGAGGAATAACCATGAAGATCTCCGACACCAACTGGCAGCAGATCGAGGCCTACCTGAAGACCGACGACCGGGCGATCCTGCCGCTTGGCAGCACCGAGCAGCATGCTCATCTGTCGCTGTCGGTCGACTCGATCCTGGCCGAGAAAATTGCCCTCGATGCGGCCGAGCCGCTGGGTATTCCGGTGTTTCCGGTGCTTGCCTACGGCATTACACCTTATTTTCTGGCCTATCCCGGTACGATCAGCCTGCGCCAGGAGACCTACATCCGCATCGTCCGCGATATCCTCGATGGACTGCGCTTGCAGGGTTTTCGGCGCATCCTCATCGTCAACGGCCATGGCGGCAACCAGCCGGCAGGCAGCCTGGCGGTCGAATGGATGGCCGACAATCCCGACACATCGGTCAAGTTCCACAACTGGTGGAACGCACCCAAGACCTTTGCCAAGGTGCAGGAGATCGACACCGTCGCCTCGCATGCGTCGTGGATGGAGAATTTTCCCTGGACGCGCCTGCCGGGCGTCGTCCAATCGACCCAACAGAAGCCGATGGTCGATCTCGCCCACATGCGAGCGATGAACCCCGCAGGTGTCAAAGCCCTGCTCGGCGACGGCAACTTCGGCGGCTACTACGAGCGGCCGGATGAGGAAATGCAGGCGATCTGGGATGTGGCGGTGACGGAAACACGTGAGCTTCTCGAAGGAGGCTGGGCATGAGCACGCCTATTGTCATCTGGGGCGCCGGCGCCATCGGGGGAACCTTGGGCGCCGCTTTCATCCGCGCCGGCCATGAGGTCATTTTCGTCGACAATGCCGCAGACCATGTGTCCGCCATAAACGACAGGGGCTTGACGATCGAAGGGCCGATTTTTGAGGATACCGTCAAGGCAAAGGCCTACCTCCCGGAGCAACTGGAGGGCGTCTACGAGCGCATCTATCTTTGCGTCAAGGCCCACCACACCGAGGCGGCGAGCCATGCGCTTGTGGATCATCTCGCCTCCGACGGTTACGTCGTTTCGGCACAGAACGGCCTCAACGAACAGGTCATCGCGCCGGTCGTCGGCATCCAGCGGGTGATCGGCTGCTTCGTCAATTTCGGTGCCGATTATCTGTCGCCGGGCGTGGTGCACTACAGCGGGCGCGGCGCGGTCGTGGTCGGGGAACTCGATGGCAAGACGACAGAGCGAATCGAAACAATCCACCGTCTGCTGCACGAATTCGATTCCAAGGCTATCCTTACCGACAATATCTGGGGCTTCCTGTGGGGCAAGCTGGTCTACGGCGCGCTGCTGTTCGGCACGGCGCTGACTGACGACAGCATCGTCGATGTGCTGGCCAATCCGCGCTACCGGCCCGTGCTGACCAAGCTGGCGCTGGAAGTCGGCCGTGTCGCCAGCGCCAACAACATCAAGCCAGAGGCTTTCAATGGCTTCGATCCCGCCGCCTTCTCGCCGACGGCAACCGCTGCCGACACCGAGCGGTCGTTCGACGAGATGGTTGCGCATAACCGCACCTCGCTGAAGTCCCACTCCGGCATCTGGCGGGACCTGGCGGTGCGCAAGCGCAAGACCGAGGTGGACGCACAGGTCCAGCCGGTGGTCGATGTCGGTCGCTCGCTCGGCGTCCCGACCCCGATCGCCACGCGGCTGGTGGAAATGATCCACGAGATCGAGGATGGCAAGCGTCCTCTTTCGCTGAGAAATCTCGACGAACTGGAGAGCGTGGCGTGAATATCGACTTTGCCGGAAAGACCGTTGTCGTCACGGGTGCCGCCCATGGCTTTGGCCGGGCGATCGCCTTGGCCTTCGCCAGCCGGGGAGCCATCGTCCACGCATGCGATGTCAACGAAGCCGGGCTTGCGGACACGGCTGCGCTCAGCGACGCCGTCAGGACCCACCGGCTCGATGTCGGCGACCGCAGTGCTTGCCAGCGGCTGATCGCCGCCATCGAAACAGACGGTGCGACGGTGGATATCCTCGTCAACAACGCCGGCGGCGTGCGTGGCCAGACTGGACGGCCGATCGAGGAGATTTCCGAACAGGACTGGCAATCGATCTTCGACGTGAACCTCTCCGGCGCCTTCTTCATGGCACAGGCCGTGGCGCCCGGCATGAAGAGGCAGAACTACGGCCGGATCGTCAACATCTCCAGTGGTGCTGGCCTCGGCATATCGCTGACCGGTATCCAGGCCTATGCCAGCGCCAAGGCCGGCCAGATCGGCCTGACGCGACAGCTTGCCCACGAGCTCGGAGCGTGGGGTATCACCGTCAACAATGTGGCGCCCGGCTTCGTGCGCTCCAATCCGACGACGGAACGACAATGGGATGCGATGGGCGACGAGGGGCAAGCCAAGCTCCTGCAGAACATCGCCCTCAAACGGCTCGGCGTGCCGGATGACATCGCCGCGATGGTCATGTTTTTCGCTTCGGATTTTGCCAACTGGATTAGCGGACAGGTCATCAGCGTGGATGGTGGCAAATGAGCGAAATGGAGAGCTACCTCGACGCGCATTTTGCTGAGGCGCTGGAAGACCTCAAGGCCTTCTGCCGTATCTTGAGCGTCAGCACCGATCCGGCCTATGCCTATGGTATCGCCGAGGCGGCCCGGTTCGTTGCCGGACGCATGACGCAGGCCGGCTTTGCTGCCGTCGAACTGCTCGAAACCGGCGGCCATCCGGCAGTCTACGGAGAACTGATCAGCGATCCCTCGCTCCCGACATTCCTGGTCTATGGCCATTACGACGTGCAGCCGCCGGATCCGCTGGAAAAGTGGCAGACACCGCCCTTCGAGCCGAGCGAACGAGACGGGCGGCTCTATGCGCGGGGCGTCTCCGACGACAAGGGGCCTCTGCTGATCCCCATCCTTGTCGCCGAAGCTTTCATGAAGACTGCGGGCCGCCTGCCGGTCAATCTCAAGGTGCTGATCGAGGGCGAGGAGGAGTCAGGCAGTCCGAATTTCGAAGCGACGTTGCAGACTTACCGCGACAGGCTCGATTGCGATCTGGTCATTTCGGCCGATGGTGCGATGTGGCGGCCCGACCGGCCGTCGATGACCGTTGCCAGTCGTGGTCTGGTGGCCATGGATATCTCCGTCACCGGCGCCTCGAAGGATCTACATTCCGGCCGGCACGGAGGCAGCGCTCCCAATCCGATCCGGGCGCTTGCCATCCTGCTTGCGTCGCTGCACGGGGATGACGGGCGAGTGTCCGTCGACGGCTTTCTCGACGGCACCACGCCGGCTGATCCGACGATTATCGCCGCCATCGAAGCAGCAGACTTCGACGCCGGCGGATATTATCGCGACATCGGGGTTCAGGGACAGGCGCCGATCGCCGACGGCCGGGATCTGCTGATCCGCCAGTGGCTAGAGCCGACGCTGGAATTCAACGGAATTTCCGGAGGGTACCAGGGCCAGGGCACGAAAACCGTCATTCCCGCATCGGCGAGCGCCAAGATCACCTGCCGGCTGATTGCCGGGCAGAAGCCGGACCACGTCCTCTCGGCGGTATCGCGGCATCTGCAGGCGCGGCTACCGCCGGGCTTTATCCTCGACATTCACCGGCACGGGCCCGGGAGCGAAGCATTCTTCGTCGATCCCGAATTGCCCGCACTGGCGGTGGCCGAGGGCGTGCTCGAGGAACTGCTGGGCCAGAAGCCCCTGCGCGTTGCGATGGGCGCCACGATCCCGATTGGCGCCTCGTTCCGCAAGCATCTGGACCGGGAAGCGATCTTCTTCTCGTTCTCGACATCGGATGAGGATTATCATGCCCCGAACGAGTTCTTCCGGCTTGCAAACTTCCGCATCGGGCTGACCGCCTGGGCGATGCTGCTGACACGGCTGGGAAGCGGCGGGGCTTGATCGCGCCGCCCTTGTCGCGCATCAATAGCCGATGATTTTCAGCAAACTGCCGTAAAGCATAAGGAAAACAGCATGCAATCCCGTGATTTCTTCAAGCCAGGCCGTTCGGTGGCAATTTCGGACCGTGGCATGGCGGCGACATCGCACCCGCAGGCAAGCCTTGCTGCCGTCGATATCCTGCGTGCTGGCGGCAGTGCCGTCGATGCCGCGGTTGCCGCTGTCGCACTGCAATCGGTCATCGATCCGCTGATGACGGGCATCGGCGGCGATTGCTTCGCGCTGTATTGCCCTGCCGGCGGAACGCCTGTTGCCCTCAATGGATCCGGCCGCTCGCCGCAGAAGGCAAACCTTGGCCACCTGCTCGAGAAGGGCCTGACAAGCATTCCCGACGACAGCCCGCATGCGGTAACCATTCCGGGCGCGGTCGATGCCTGGTGCCAGTTGATCGAGCGGTACGGAGCCTTCGGGTTAGATCGCGTGCTGGCGCCGGCTATCGCGGCAGCAGAAGGCGGCTATGTCATCACGCCCCGGGTCGAACTGGACTGGACGCGCTACGCAGATCGCGTTGCCAAATTTCCAGACTCAGCCGCTTACTTCCTGCGCAATGGCCGGGCGCCGCGAACCGGTGAGCGGATGACCAATCCCGCACTCGGAGCAACCCTTCGTGCGATAGCCAAGAGCGGTCGCGACGGGTTTTACCGGGATGCTGTCGCTGAGGAGATCGCCACGCTGCTGCAATCGCTTGGCGGACTGCATGAAGAAAGCGATTTCGCGAACTACAAGGCCTTCGAGACCAAGCCAATCTCGGGCCGATACCGGGGGCTCGACCTGCTGGAATGCCCGCCTAACGGCCAGGGATTGGCAGCGCTGCTGATTACCCGCATCCTCGACGGCTTCGACCTGCGCGACCCGAAGCTGACGGAGGCCGACCGCATCCATCTGCTCGCCGAAGCAACGAAGGCCGGCTATGCCCGCCGCGATCAACTGATCAGCGACCCCGACCACCTGACATTCGATATCGACGAACTGCTGTCGGATCGTTCTGTGGATGCCATGCGCCGCGAGATCAGTCTCGATCGTGCGTCTGCTGCCTCCACGTGGGAAGGGCCGACCCACAAGGATACCGTCTACGTCTCGGTGGTCGA
This sequence comes from Rhizobium sp. B21/90, assembly GCF_019355815.1. Taxonomy (NCBI): domain Bacteria; kingdom Pseudomonadati; phylum Pseudomonadota; class Alphaproteobacteria; order Hyphomicrobiales; family Rhizobiaceae; genus Rhizobium; species Rhizobium sp. B21/90. Next base: position 82,274 of record NZ_CP072162.1, read on the forward strand.
CCGCGACGGCAATGCGGTTTCGCTGATAAACTCTGTCTTCTTCCCCTTCGGCAGCGGCATCTACGCCCCGCGCAGCGGCGTATTGCTGCAAAATCGCGGTGCTGGTTTCGTGCTGACGGAGGGCCACTCGAATGCAATCGGTCCGAACAAATTACCTTTCCATACCATTATTCCGGGCATGCTGATGGAAAGCGGACGGCCGCGCATGAGTTTCGGCGTAATGGGCGGCCAATATCAGGCCTGCGGGCACGCGCATCTGCTGAGCCAAATCCTCGACCGAGATCTCGATCCGCAGCAGGCCAGCGACCAGCCGCGCAGCTTTTATTTCGGTGGCACCCTGTCGCTAGAGCCGACCATTTCGCCAGAGGTCAAGGCCGATCTCGATCGACGAGGGCACGTCACGGAGTGGGCCGACGAGCCGATCGGCGGCGCCCAAGCAATCCTCATCGACTATGAGCGGGGCATATTGCTCGGTGGTTCCGACCATCGCAAGGACGGCATCGCGCTCGGCTGCTAATCTGGCGCTAGAGTTTATAACTCACAAAAAAGCCCCGCATTTAGCGGGGCTCCGATTGTGAAGCTGTGAAGGATCAGGCCTGCTGGCCGCCTTCTTCTTCCTCGAATGTCACAGCGACATCGGCGTTTGCCGACAGGCGCACGCGTTCGCCTTCGACTTCGGCAACGAGGCTCAGGTCGATGAAGTGGTGATGGCCTTTGTGCGAACCTTCACCGCTGTCCTTCTTGGTCAGCTTGATGCGGCTGCCGACGACATGGTCGACGGTGCCGACGTGGACGCCATCGGCGCCAATAACTTCTGCGTGTTCTTTTATTGTCGAAGCATTTATCATAACGTTCTCCTTGTAATAGAATTAAAACGCATCGATAGGCTTTTGGATGCGAGACGATAAAAATAAACTGAGAATCTCGAAGCTCTTTGTTCAGTCGGAGCTCAGGGGACCAACGAGACGATAGGCAAACGCATCCGGTTGCGGCGCACCGGCACTTTATTACTTAGGCAAAATTCATGACGTTTAAAGCCAAAGACCTTAGCGCTAACCAGCATTTTCTGACCGCAATCCTTCGCTGTGCCGCCGAGCTTATTGCAATCTATCGTGAAAATCCACGCATTGCTTCTATTTTCGCTGCGCAGCAACGCTGGCTTCTTGCCCATGCGGGTTTCGCGCTTCATTACGGATACCGTGACGAGCCCGGATCGGGCCTCTATGCGGCGCGTTATGTCGATCTCGTGCTGAAGCATCAGATTGCCAGTCGCAACACCGCCGTCGCCTTTCTCCAGGAGATGCTGGCCTACCGATTTCTGGCCGCTGTTCCCGACCGCGCAGACCGGCGGACACGACTGCTGGAGCCAACACCAACCGCTGTCGACTATCTCGGCCGATGGCTGCAGACGCACCTCTTCATCCTCGATAGTCTCGACGGTGGCTCGCGGATCGAACAGATGATGGCCAATCCGGACGCAATTGCGGTCATGCAGCCGATGATTGCCAGGCAAATCATCAACAGCGATGCGGTCCGCAATCCCGGACCGAGTTTCGCGCTCTTCAACTGGGTCAACTCCGGTGGCGTGGTGATGGATTACCTGATCTCCCGTATACAGACGATGGAGGGAGATACGGACCAGATCCTGATCGGCCCTATTTCCATGCGCGATATCCACCAGCAGTTCATGATTTCAAATGCGCACCTCAAACGCCTTCTGAAACAGGCCGCCGGCATGGGAAGCGTCGGCTGGGCCGGGGCGCCCGGCAAGAGCAGCTTCTGGCTGTCGCGCAGTTTCGTGGCAGAATACTGGAATTATCAGGCCGAAAAATTTGCTGTGATAGACGCGGCGGCGCAGGCGGCGCTGGAAGACCGGCAAGCGCCATCGCGCGTCATCAGGTCCTAGATTTTGGAAGGCTCGAGAACATACGGCAGCGCCGACGATGCCGGAAGGCGCGAACTTCTTCCCACCGGCACCCTCAGGGCCGGCGTCGTAGCAGCACCTGCGCCATCGGCACTGTTCGTGACACTCGACGAGGCTAGCCGAATATATAAGGGTGTTACGGTGGATCTCGTCACCGAACTCGCCCGGCAAATGCACAGCCCGTTGGAGATCACCGGATTTGCAAACTCCGGTGATTGTACGCAAGCCCTCGAAACCGGCAGGATCGACGTTAGCTTCATGCCGGTTGATGATGAGCGAAGCAGGCGCGTCGCTTTCGGGCCGGCCTATTACATCCTGGAAAGCACCTATCTCGTCAGCCATGCCTCAGGCATCGTCGATTTGACCGGCGTCGACCACGACCGAGTGCGGGTCGTCGGCATTGCCAATACGACGACCATTCGCAGTGCGGCGCGGACCCTTTGTCATACGGCGCCCGTTGCCGTTTCGACGATTGCGGAGGCCGTCGAACGCCTGCGATCGGGAAATGCCGATGCTTTGGCGTTGTCGCGGGATGCCTTCCAAACGCTGCTGCCGCTGCTCCCCGGCGCGCGCATTCTCGATGGCGGCTTCCAGTCAACGGGCATCGCCATTGCTGTCGGCCGCGAGAAACCCATGGCTCTCTCGATTGTCAGCGAGTTCATGGAGAAAGCCAAGCGATCGGGACTGGTCCGCCGCGCACTCGATTCAGCCGGGTTTGCCAATGAGCCGGTCGCACCGGCGGTTGTCACGCCTTAAACTGCTGCGAGCACTGCTGTTTTGCCCGTCCACGTGGACAAAATTTAATTCCGCTACAAATTCCTTCTGCGCCCGCTGCACGATAAGGTCGTGACCGACGGCTCTTGTCTGGAATCGCGAAAGAAGGTGAATAAATGGCTCGGACTTCTCGGGTCTTGATATCGGTCGTAATGGTCGCCGCCATCGGCGTCGGAGCCTACGTCCTTCGCGACAGCTGGCTGGAACCGGCCGAGCGCATGCTTGGCGTAGGTCAAGCTGCAAACACCCAGCAGGCAAGCGGAACGCGCGGCGGCGGCCGACGACGCGGGGCGGCGCAATCGACGGGCCCGACGGCAGTGCTGACAGCCGTGGCGAAGGCGGCGGATGTGCCTGTCTATATCGACGGTGTCGGCTCGGTGAAGCCGTTGAACACCGTCACCGTGCGGCCTCAGGTCAGCGGCGAGCTGGTAGAGATCCATTTCGAGGAAGGCCAGGACATCAAGAAGGGCGACGTGATCGCCCGTATCGACGATGCCGTCTACAAGGCCACGCTTGACCAGGCTGTCGGCAAGAAAGCCCAGGACCAGGCACTGCTGCAGAGTGCCCAGAACGACTTCGAGCGCTACCAGCGGCTGCTGCAATCGAATTCCGGCACGCAGCAGCAGGTCGATACGGCAAAATTTCAGGTTGCCCAGTACCAGGCGCAGGTGCAATCCGACCAGGCGGCCATCGAGAGTGCGCAGGCGACGCTCGACTATACGACCATAAAGGCACCGATCGACGGGCGCACCGGTATCCGCAATGTCGACATCGGCAACATCGTCAGCTCGACCGATACGACTGGCATCGTCACGCTTTCCCAGATCCGGCCAATCTCCGTCGTCTTTTCCGTGCCGCAGCAGCAGCTGGCCAAGGTCAATGCGGCCAGTGCAGCAGGCACGCTCAGCGTCCAGGCCCTTGCGGGTGGCGACCAGGCGGTTGTCGATACCGGCACGCTGGCAGTCGTCGACAACCAGGTCGACGTGACCACCGGCACGGTTAAGCTCAAAGCCAATTTCCCGAACGAAAAACTGGCGCTCTGGCCCGGCGCTTTCGTCAACGCACGCCTGCTGATCGAGACGATGAAGGGCGTAATCGTCGTGCCGACCGCAGCCGTCCAGCGCGGCCCGAACGGAACCTTCGCCTATCTCCTCCAGCCCGACCAGACCGTGCTTATGAAACCGATCAAGGTCGGACAGCAGGACGATGTCCAGGCCGTGATCACCGACGGTATCGCCGCCGGCGACATCGTCGTGACGACAGGATTTGCAAGGCTGCAGACGGGCTCCAAGGTCGAGGTCTCCGATCCTTCGAAGCCGGCTGTCGATAAACCGGCGACAACAACCGGAGCCGATGGAAAGCCGCGCCGGCATCACAACAGCGACGGCGGCGACAAGCCCGCAAACGATGGAGCGGCGCCGGCCAACCCGCCGGCAGCGGCGCAATGAGCGTCTCCTCGCTCTTCATCAACCGCCCGATTGCGACATCCCTGCTGGCAGTAGCCGTACTGCTGGGAGGGTTGCTCGGCTATGCGCAGCTGCCGGTGGCGCCGCTGCCGCAAGTCGATTTCCCGACGATCCGGGTGACGACGCAGCTTCCCGGCGCCGATCCGGATACAATGGCGTCGCTGGTGACGGCACCGCTCGAGCGACCGCTCGGCCAGATCCCCTCGCTTGCCTCGATGACCTCGTCGAGCGCCTTCGGCATCAGCCAGATCACCCTGCAGTTCGACCTCGGCCGCGATATCGACGGTGCTGCGCAGGACGTGCAGGCTGCTATCAATGCCGCCGGGTCGACATTGCCGAAAACCCTTCCGTATCCGCCGACCTATTCCAAGGTGAACCCAGCGGACACGCCCATCATCACGCTGGCGCTGCGTTCCTCTAGCTATTCGATCCGCGATCTCAGCGATTTCGCCGATACGATGATGGCCCAGAAACTGAGCCAGGTCAGTGGCGTCGGCAATGTCACGATCCAGGGCGGCGTCAAGCCGGCGATCCGTATCCAGGCAAACCTGCCTCGCCTCGCCTCCTACGGGCTTGCGCTCGAGGACATCCGCAGCGCCATCGTCGCTGCCAGCGTTGCCGGTGCGAAGGGTGCGCTCGACGGCACGCACCAGTCCTTCACGCTTGCCGCGAACGACCAGATCGTCGATCCTGAGGCCTACAAATCAGTGATCGTCGCCTACCGCAACAACGCGCCCATCCTGCTGAAGGATGTTGCGGATGTGGTGCAGGGACTTGAGAATACGCGCGTTGGCGCCTGTTACCAGGGCAAGCCGGCGGTCATCATCGATGTCATGCGCCAACCCGGCGCAAACGTCATCAAGACAGTCGGCGATGTCCTCAAACAGCTGCCACAACTGAAGGAAGCTCTGCCGGCCGGCATTGCCCTCGATATCGTCAATGACCGGACGGAAACCATCCGCGCTTCGATCCACGACGTGCAATGGACGCTGGCGCTGAGCGTCGGGCTGGTCATTCTCGTTGTCTTCGTCTTCCTGCGCACTATCACAGCCACCATCATCGCTGCTGTGGCGTTGCCGCTTTCGCTGATCGCCACTTTCGGCGTCATGTGGTTTGCCGGATTCAGTCTCGATAACCTTTCGCTGATGGCACTCACGATCGGCACCGGCTTCGTTGTCGACGACGCCATCGTCATGATCGAAAACATCGCCCGCCACATCGAGGAAGGTGACGACCCGATGCACGCGGCGCTGAAGGGCGCAGGCGAAATCAGCTTTACGATCATCTCTCTGACCTTCTCGCTGGTCGCGGTTTTCATTCCACTGCTGTTCATGACCGGGATCGTCGGGCGGATGTTTCGCGAGTTCGCGCTGACGCTGACAATTGCCGTCGTCGTGTCGGCAATCATCTCGCTGACGCTGACGCCGATGATGTGCGCCCGTATCCTGCGCAAGCCGGCAGAGGGTCGCCGCGGCATGCTCGCCGGCGCCGACCGGATGATGGACCGCCTGATTGGCGGCTATCGCCGCAGCCTCGTCTGGGCCATCGATCGCAGCCCGTTGATGCTGCTTCTGACCGTAGTGACGCTGGTTGCGACCATCGGCCTCTACATCTTCATTCCAAAGGGTTTCCTGCCGCCGCAGGATACTGGCCTCATTACCGCAGTCATTGAAACGGAGCCGACGACGTCCTTCGAATCCATGAAGCGGACGCAGGCGCTGGTGACGGAGCGGCTTCGTGGCGATAAGGACGTCACCGGCATCGTCTCGGTGGTCGGGGCCAGCGCCAACAACCTGACGCTCAACACCGGTACTCTCAGCCTTGTGCTCCGCCAGCGCAGCGATCGCGCCGCGTCCTCGACAGAGATCATCGACCGGTTGCGCAACGAGGTCGCCGGAATGCCGGGGGTTCATGTGACCTTCCAGAGCGTGCGGGACATCAGCATCAGCACCCGGTCGAGCCGTGCGCCCTACCAGTACACTTTGACCGGCACCGATACCGCTGTCGTCGTCGACTGGGCGCAGAAACTGGCGACCCAATTGCAGAAGGCGCCGACCCTGGTGGATGTCTCCTCGGAAGTTCAGACGGGCGGCGGACGCATCTTTGTCGATGTCGACCGGGAAACGGCGTCGCGCCTCGGTGTCTCGATGCAAGCGGTCAGCGACACGCTGAACGATGCCTTCGGACAGCGCCAGATTGCCACGATCTACGGGCAGTCGAACCAGTATCGCGTCATCGTCGAGGCGGCACCGCAGTTTCAGGCGGACCCGAAATCGCTCGACAAGCTCTATGTAGCCGGCACCGGCGATGTCCAGGTACCACTTAATGCCTTCTCAACCGCGACCTTCACCACTGCGCCGCTGGTCATCAGTCACGACGCGCAGTTTCCATCGGTGACGCTCAGCTTCGATCTCGCACCCGGCGCGTCGCTCAGCGATGCCGTCAGCGCGGTAACGGCAGCCGAAAACGAAATCGGCGTGCCTAACAGCATCCAGAGGGCTTATTCGGGGGATGCTGAGGAGTTTTCGTCATCGCTTGCCGGCGAGCCCTGGCTCATCCTGGCGGCGGTCGTGACCATCTACATCGTTCTTGGACTGCTCTATGAAAGTGCCATCCACCCGATCACCATCCTGTCCACCCTGCCGTCGGCCGGTGTCGGAGCGCTTCTGGCGCTGATGCTGTTCGGCCAGGACCTGTCGCTGATCGCATTGATCGGCATCGTGCTTTTGATGGGGATCGTCAAGAAGAACGCCATCATGATGATCGACTTCGCGCTGGAGGCAGAGCGCAGCGGCGGGCTGCCACCGCGCGAGGCGATCCTACAAGCGTCGATCCTGCGTTTCCGGCCGATCATGATGACGACGCTGGCAGCTCTCTTCGGCGCGCTGCCACTGGCGCTGGCAACCGGCACGGGTTCGGAATTGCGCACACCACTCGGTATCAGTATCGTCGGCGGACTTGTGCTCAGCCAGTTGCTGACACTCTACACCACGCCAGTGATCTACCTCGCCTTCGAGCGGCTGCGCAGCCGCATCGTCGGCCGGCCGACAGGCACCCCGGCACCAGAGGCGAGCGGAGCGGGAGGCCGGGCATGAACATCTCCGAGCCGTTCATCAAGCGGCCTGTCGGCACGGTGCTCCTGTCGATCGGGCTGATGATCCTCGGCTTCGTCTCCTATTTCTTCCTGCCGGTCGCCAGTCTTCCGGCCGTCGATCTGCCCACCATCATCGTGTCGGCCAGCCGGCCGGGCGCCGATCCTGCCAGCATGGCGGCCAGCGTCGCAGCACCGCTCGAGCGGCATCTCGGCACGATTGCCGGCGTCACCGAACTGACGTCTGTGAGTTCGCTCGGCTCGACCAGCATTGCTATACAGTTCGACCTTTCCCGCAGTATCGATGGCGCCGGGCAGGACGTGCAGGCGGCACTCAACGCTGCTGCCATCGACCTCCCGGCTGACTTGCCGACACTGCCGTCGTTCCGCAAGGTCAATCCGGCCGCAGCACCTGTGCTCATCCTGGCAATGACCTCCGACAATCTGGCACCGAGTGCCGTTTACGATGCTGCCGACACGGTGGTGGTGCAGCAGATTTCACAGGTCGATGGTGTCGGCGAAGTGACCGCCAGCGGCGCCGACCAACCAGCGGCACGCGTTCGGCTTAACCCCGACCGGCTATCGGCCATCGGGCTTTCACTCGATGCAGTACGCACCGCCATCGTCAATGCCAATACGCTTGGACCCATCGGCTCCATCGATGGCAAGGATGCAGCCTTCGCCATCAGCATGAATGCACAGTTGAAGACGCCGGAGGCTTTCGGCCGCATCATCATCCGAAGCGGCGATGGCACGTCGGTTCGCCTGTCCGATATAGCCACCGTCGAGCCCGGCGTCCGCAACAGCCGCTCCGATGCCTGGTACAACGGCAAGCCTTCGGTGCTGCTGAATATCACAAGGCAAGCGGACGCCAACGTCATTTCAACCGTCGACGCGGTAAAGGCGTTGATCCCCGAACTGCAGAAAACCATTCCCGCCGGCATCAACATCGCAATTCTTTCCGACCGGACAACCACCATCAACGCCAGCGTCGATGACATGCAGTGGACGTTGCTCGCAACCGTCTTCCTCGTCATGGCGGTGGTCTTCGTTTTCCTGCAACGGACGACGCCGACCCTGGCCGCCGGGGTGACCGTGCCGCTGTCGCTGGCAGGCACCTTCGCGCTGATGTGGGCCTGGGGGCTGTCGATCGACAACCTGTCGCTGATGGCGCTGGTCGTTTCCGTCGGCTTCGTGGTCGACGACGCCATCGTCATGATCGAGAACATCTACGCAAACCTCGAAAAAGGCATGCGACCGATGGAGGCGGCAAAAGAAGGCGCGCGACAGATCGGCTTCACAGTCATCTCGATCAGCCTGTCGCTGCTGGCAGCCTTCATACCGCTGTTCTTCCTCGGCGGGATCATCGGCCGGTTCTTCCAGGCATTTTCGCTGACGCTCGGGTTTGCGATCGTCGTCTCGACCGTCGTCTCCCTAACTGTAACACCGATGATCTGTGGCCACTGGCTGCGGGCTCACGACAACGAAGCGCCGCCGAATTTCTTCGCCCGCACAGTCGAAAGGACGCTGGACGCCGTTGTCTGCTTCTACGGGCGCACATTGAAGGCTGTTCTCCACCACCGCGCGATGGCTATTGTCGTTATTTTCGGCTGCATCGCCGTCACGGCGCTTCTGTATGTGAAAGTGCCGAAGGGCTTCATTCCGCAGGACGATACCGGCTTCATTCAGGGCGGCACCGAAGCCTCCACGGACATCTCATATCCCGCCATGGTGCTGTTGCAGCAGAAGGCGGCAGCGATTGCCAGCGCCGATCCAGCCGTTTCCGGCGTTGGATCATCCGTTGGTGGCGGCGGTTTTTCGAGCTCGATCAACAGGGGGCAATTGCTGATTTCGCTGAAGCCTGCGGCGGAACGCGTTTCGACCGACGAGGTCATCGCCCGGCTGCGGACGCAACTGGCCAAGGTGCCGGGGCTCAGCACCTTCCTTTTCTCCCCCAGTGACATTCGCGTCGGCGCGCGGTCGTCACAATCGCAGTACCAGTTTACCCTTTGGGACTCCAATTACGACGAACTCGTTGCCTGGGCACCAAAGGTGCTGACGGCGCTGCAGGCAGAACCGGCGCTTGCGGATGTCGCCACCGACCGCCAGCCGAACGGGCTTCAGGCGACCGTCAACATCGACCGCAGCGAGGCGGCACGGCTTGGCGTCAGCATCCAGTCGATAGACAGCGCTCTCAACAATGCTTTTGCCCAGCGGCAGATCTCGACGATCTACACCCAGCGCAACCAGTATCGCGTCGTTCTCGAAGCCGATCCGACCTATGCGCTTGATCCGGAAGCGATCACCAATCTCTACGTACCGGCTGCGGATGGCACCCAGGTACCCCTCAGCAGCGTTGCCAAGGTGCAGCGCACACTGGCGCCATTGGTTGTCAACCACCAGGGGCAATTTCCAGCCGTCACCATTTCATACAACCTTGCGCCCGGGGGCACGCTGCAAGCCGCCAATGACAGCGTGATACGCGCCGTCGCCGATCTGCACCTTCCGGATTCGCTGCATGCCGACTTCGCCGGGGATGCTGCAAGCGCCGCGCAATCGTCCGGTGGCCAGCCACTCCTGCTTTTGGCCGCGTTGGTCGCCGTCTATATCGTGCTGGGGGTTTTGTACGAGAGCCTAGCGCATCCGCTGACCATCATCTCGACGCTGCCATCGGCAGGGCTTGGCGCCTTGTTGGCGCTGGAAATCAGCGGAACGGAGCTGAGCATCATTGCCTTTATCGGCATTGTGCTCCTGATCGGCATCGTCAAGAAGAACGGCATCATGCTGGTGGATTTTGCCCTGGAAGCAGAGCGAACGCGCGGTCTCTCATCGGAAGAAGCCATATTCCAGGCCTGTCTGCAGCGATTCCGGCCCATTCTGATGACGACACTGGCCGCCATCATGGGTGCCGTGCCGTTGATCATCGCCACCGGGCCGGGCTCCGAACTGCGCCGGCCGCTGGGCATTACCATCGTCGGCGGCCTGGTGATCTCGCAGGTCCTGACGCTCTATACAACGCCGATCATCTACATCATGCTCGCCAAGCTGCACCGCCGCTGGTCGTTCCGGCGCCGGCCTAAGACTGTGGATGTGAGGGATGGCGAGCCTTCCGAGGCCTAACCTATCGACCAGATGACCGACCAAGGCGCCAAGATACCATCGGCAAACCTGCCCTGGTTCCAGATGACCCGGCCTTGCAACGCCTCTCCATGGCGCAGCTCCTCGGCACCGACGTTTGCAAGCAGCCGTAGCGAGGTGCCATCGACGAGCGACCAACTGACCGCCACCAGCTTGCCTTCGACACTGTGCGCGCCGCCAGCACTGACAATGCTCGAAAGGCGGGGAATGATTTCCTGACGCCTTACCTCAAGGAGGTCGCGGTAGAGAGCCAGCCGCGCGGCGCCCGCTTCTTTTTCCACATCCTGCCAGTCGAGTTTCGCAGACAGGAACGTTTCACGCCGCGTCGGGTCCGGCACATCCGCAACGTCATCGTCGAAGCCGGGCAGCCGCGAGAGCTCCTCCCTTCGACCCTTCCGGACGATCTCGTTCAGTTCGTCGTTGAAGTCGCAGAAATACGGGAAGGGCTGCCTTGCGTCCCATTCCTCACCCATGAACAGCATCGGGATCTGCGGTGCCAAGAGGTAGATCGAGGCCATGGCTTCGATAGCCTCTGGCGACGCTGTCTCGTTGAGACGATCCCCGAAGGCACGATTGCCGATCTGATCATGGTTCTGGATGAAGGATATGAAGGCTGTCGGCGGCAGTGCTGCACTGGGCTGGCCTCGCGCCGCCCCACGGTAGGGCATGTGCTCGCCTTGAAATACGAAGCCCTCGGCCAGTCCGCGTCCGATCTTGGCGGGATCGTCGGCGTAGTCTGCGTAGTAGCCAAAATCCTCGCCCGACGCCGCGACGTGCATCACGTGGTGCATGTCATCATTCCACTGAGCGGTATAGAGCTCCGGCTTGCCATAGTTGTTGCGAAACAGCAGCGCGCTGTTGTTGTCCTCGTTCTCGACAATGAGGTGGATGTGCCGGCCGGAGATTTCGCTGCGGATGCGACGCGCCATTTCCTTCAGGAGATGCTCGCGGCTGTCGTCGACAATCGCGTGAACGGCATCGAATCGGAGACCATCGACGCGAAACTCCTGGAGCCAGTAGAGCGCATTCTGGATGACGAATTCGCGAATGAACTGCGATCCCTCGCCATCATAATTGATGCCCTGCCCCCATGGCGATTTGTGCTTGTCGGTGAAGAGCGGCGCGTAGGACGGGAGATAGTTTCCGTCCGGGCCGAAGTGATTGTAGATCACGTCGAGAAAAACGCAGATGCCGCGCTCGTGGGCGGCATCGATCAGCGCCTTCAGATCCTCCGGGCGTCCATAGCTTCCATGCGGCGCATAGGGAAGGACGCCGTCATAGCCCCAGCCCCGTTCGCCCGGAAAATCATTGACCGGCATCAGCTGCAACGCCGTTACGCCGAGTGACTGAAGGTGGTCCAGACGATCAATGACAGCTCGAAACGTGCCTTCCTGCGTGAATGTGCCGACATGCAGTTCATAGACAACCGCCTCTTCCCACGCCAGCCCGGCCCAACCCGTTGATCTCCACACATAAGATTTGGGGTCGACCACCTCACTCGGGCCATGCGGGCCGTCAGGCTGAAACCGGGACGCGGGGTCAGGAACTTCCAGGCCATCCTCGAGAACGAACTTGTAAGCGGTGCCGTCCCCGGCGCCATCTATGTTGACGCTGAACCAGCCATCGACACCGGCAGCCATGGGGACCGGCGCCACATCGCCTATTCGCAGGGATACAGCCTGTTGGCGGGGCGCCCATAGACGGAAAAGCATGCCGCTGGCGGTAAAGACGGGGCCGAAATGGGCGAGGCTCACAGGCGTACTTTCTCTCAAGACATACAAACGCATCAGGAAGGTTTGGTCGCCTAACTGGCTGAGAGCGAAATTTGTTCCGAGACCCAAGGCCGGGCCGCCCGCTCGCCGGGGGTGCCGGCAGCGCCTGCGCAAGAAGGAGGACAGGCACGAATGTTGATCCACGCAGGCGCAATGGAAAGAAGCGAACGAAAACAATGCCGCGTAAACGGGAACCGATTAGCCGCTCAAACGGTTTGACGGGCATAACCTTACAAGGAGTACATCATGGTTCGTGGCAATATGGTTCGTGGCCGGTTCAAGGTCTTTGTTGCAGTGATTTTTGCCGTGGCCTGCATCGTCGCGGCTGGCTACGTATTTCTGGGTCATCCCGGAGACCCCAAGACAGACGTAAAGCCGCTCGATACGTCTTTGATCTTTTTGCCTGAGAAGGCAGTTGCCTAGCGAAAATTGATCATCCCAAAACGAAAAAGCCTGCCGCGGGAGGAGGTGCGGCAGGCTTTCGAAAAGAACCGATCGACAACTGGGAGGAGGAGTGTTGCCGATCCTACGGAAAACCCTGGGAGGAGGAGTAGGCTTTCCGTACCATCGAAGCTTTGCGGGAGGAGGTGCATTGCTTCGATAAAAATGACTATACCGATATTTTGCTCAAAACCTAGGCAGAAATTCGCAGGGCAGCTATGCGCTATGCGCTTAGCGGTTGGCTCTCGTTGAGCTAACTCGCGCTCCCCCCGATATGTGAACCAATAAACGTTCTCCGGCGTTCGATTGCGTTGCCAAGCCAGGTGGGATCACTATCGTAGTCGTCTAGGACATCTCGAATGGTGGAGAGCAAGAATGGCGGGCAGGCTGAAGGACAAGGTTGCGATCATTTCGGGAGGCGCGACCGGCATGGGCGGAGCGTCCTCGAGGCTCTTTGCTGCAGAGGGCGCCAAAGTGGCGATCATCGACCGCAATGGCGATGCCGCAGCGGAAACCGTCGCAGATATCCGGAGACGGGGAGGCATCGCGGATCACTGGACTGCCGACGTCTCTCAGGAGGCAGAGGTTAACGCTGCCGTCGCAGCCGTGGAAAAAGCCTTCGGGCCGACGACGGTCCTTTTCAACCATGCCGGCACCATCGTCATCAAACCGTTTCTGGAAACGACGCTCGAGGACTGGGAATGGCTGCATGCCGTCAACGTCCGCTCGATGTTTCTGATGACGAAAGCCGTGCTGCCGCAGATGCTCGCAGCCGGCGGCGGCTCCATCGTCTGCACCTCCTCGATTTCTGCCGTGGCAGCGACGCCTATGGAGGTACTTTACGATACGACGAAGGGGGCTGTGCACATGTTTGCAAGAGCGATTGCGGTGGAGTTTCGCGACCGAAATATCCGCTGCAATGCTGTTTGCCCCGGTTTCATCCGCACCCCCCATGGCTTGAAGGAAGTTGCCGAATTGCAGGCCCTCGGCGTCGATGTCTCGGATGCGGCAATCGCTGCCCAGCAGGGCCGCATCGGCGAGCCCGAGGATGTCGCTCGGGCAGCGCTATACCTTGCGAGCGACGACTCCAACTTCGTCAATGGCGCCCATCTGTTCGTCGACAACGGCTTTACAGCCATGTAGCTTCAGACGAGGACCGGCTGCTCGACCCTCTCCTCAGTTCCGAAGAATTTCAGGTATCTCTCGACTTCGGAAGGTTCGCCGGTCGCCTTTTGCGGATTGTCGGAGAGTTTTACGGCGGGGCGGCCATTGGCCTCGATCACCTTGCAGACGACAGAAATGGGCGCAAGGCCGCGGATCTCTGTCGGGGCGCAGCCGGCGAAGTCGTTTGTGAGGTTGGTGCCCCAGCCGAAGCCCATGCGTGCCCGTCCATCGAAATGGCGATAGGTGTCGATGATCGCATCGACATCCATGCCGTCTGAAAAGATCAGCAGCTTCTGGCGCGGATCGCGGCCCATCTTTTCCCACCAGGCAATGATCTTCTCGCCGCCTTCGATGGGAGGGGCGCTATCCGGACGGAAGCCGGTCCAGTCCGCCACCCATTCAGGGGCATCGCGAAGGAACGCGGCCGTGCCGAAGGCATCGGGAAGGACAATCAGAAGATTTCCGCCATAGAGCCGGTTCCAGTCGCGCAGTACCTTGTAGGGCGCATTCGCCAGCTCCTGGTCGGTTTGCGCAAGTGCTGCCGCCACCATCGGCAATTCGTGGGCATTCGTGCCAACGGCTTCCAGGTCCGAGTCCATGGCCAAAAGCACATTGCTAGTGCCGGTAAAAGCTTGCCCCACACCTTCCTTCAAGGCCTCTACACACCAACGCTGCCACAGGAAGCTGTGACGCCGCCGCGTCCCGAAGTCGGAAATCCGCAGGTTTGGCAACTCGCGCAGGCGCTCGACCTTGCCCCACATCTTGGCCTTGGCGCGCGCGTAGAGAACATCGAGCGTGAAGGGCCCAAGCGCCTTCATGGCTGCACGCGAGCGCAGTTCGTTGATGATGGCGAGCGCCGGGATTTCCCACATCGTCGTCTCTTTCCACGAACCGTGGAAATTCAGGACGTATTGGCCGTCCTTTTTCGTCAGCTCGTACTCAGGAAGCTGAAAGTGCGACAGCCAGGTCAGAAATTCGGGCTCGAAGATCTGCGCGCGACCGTAGAACGAGTTACCGGCGAGCCAGATCATCTCTTTCTTGGAGAGGCGCAGGGTGCGCGCATGATCGAGCTGCTCACGCAGATCGTTCTCATCGATCTCGTCGGCGAGGCGCACTGTGCGGGTACGGTTGATGAGCGAAAACGTGGCATCAACATCCGGATAAAGCTTCCAGATCATCTGCAGCATCAGCAATTTGTAGAAGTCGGTATCGATCAGGCTGCGGATGATCGGATCGAGTTTCCAGGCGTGATTGTAGACGCGGTTGGCGATATCCGTCTTGGTCATGCTGCTCGTCCCGTATCACTGCATGCTGCTCTGCACGTCCCCGCTGCAGGCGTTAAGCAAAGCAGGTCGGGGTCGCGGCTATTCTTATCAAAAAATGCTGCGGAAGAGTCCAGTCGCAGAACAAAGATTGATGCAAATTCGTGCCCTGCCGCTTTTCTCGCGTGCAGGGCTGCTGAAGTTTTGACCAACCGACCGTGCCAAGCTCCTGCTCGTAGCGCGGCTATGGTGCCGGTTTAGCCGGGGCGGTGGGTGACTGGGTCTCTGTTGTCGTTGTAGGAGATGCCTGTTCGGCCTTGTGGCTGCCCCAGATCTCGACGGGGATCCAGACGATGAAGGAGAGGACGAGAGCTGCCACGAGAACAGTCAGAACTCGGCGCCCGACGCGACCCTGCCGCGCCTTTGTGGCGGGAAGCCCGCCTTCGGGTACGCTTGAGCTTTCCGGCTCCTGCCA
Organism: Rhizobium sp. B21/90; assembly: GCF_019355815.1. Lineage (NCBI taxonomy): Bacteria > Pseudomonadati > Pseudomonadota > Alphaproteobacteria > Hyphomicrobiales > Rhizobiaceae > Rhizobium > Rhizobium sp. B21/90. The sequence goes on from NZ_CP072162.1 coordinate 97,781, forward strand.
GCGGTTCTTTGGATCGATGGTTGCCATTCTCTCCTCCTTTAGTTGACGAAGCGCTGCCGCCCTGCGCTGCCCTAAACAACACAGAACGGACGTTCCTGCCGAAGGTTCCACCCGTGCAAGGATCGGCCGGCCCTAGTGCTGCAAAGCTGGCGTCGGCACAGCCTCGATATCGAATGCAGCGGCGAGCAGCGCACGTGTATATTCGTGCTGCGGATTGCGGAATACATCTGCCGATGCGCCCTGCTCCACCACCTTGCCGGAGCGCATGACGATAAGATCGTTGGCCAGCGCCTTGACCACCTTCAGATCGTGGCTGATGAACAGGTAAGCCAGGTCGTGCTTGCGCTGGAGATCGCGGAGGAGATCGACCACCTGGGCTTGGACGCTCATGTCGAGTGCCGATGTTGGTTCGTCCAGCATGACGAAGCGGGGCTTCAGCACCATAGCGCGGGCGATGGCGATACGTTGCCGCTGGCCGCCGGAAAACTCGTGCGGGAAACGCCAGCGGGTTAGCGGGTCGAGACCGACCTCCTCCAACGCCCAGCAGACGCGCTGATCCCGTTCATCTGAGCTGAGGCCGCGCTCATGCACCTTCAATCCCTCGGCGATGATGTCGCCGACCGACATTCGCGGACTGAGCGAGCCATAGGGATCCTGGAAGACGACCTGCAACTGGTTGCGCAGCGGTCGCATCTCCGTGAAGGAATAGGCCTCGATATCACGACCGACGAAGCTGATACGACCCTTCGAGGAAATCAGCCGCGCCAGTGCGAGGCCGAGCGTCGTCTTGCCGGAACCGGACTCGCCGACGACGCCAAGCGTCTGGCCGGCGCGCAAGGTCAGGTCGATGCCATCCACCGCCTTGACGTGATCGACGACCTTGCGCATCAGTCCTGACTTGATCGGAAACCAGACCCGGATATCCGACCCCTGCATGACCACCGGCTTGCTGGCATCCGCCAAGGGCGGCTCGCCGCGTGGCTCGGCTGCCAGAAGATGGCGCGTATAGTCATGCTGCGGGCGGCTGAAGACATCTTCGACACTCCCGGTTTCGACGATCTGCCCATTGGTCATGACACAGACCCGGTCGGCAAACTTTCGGACAATGCCGAGGTCATGGGTGATGAACAGCATCGACATGCCGTGCTGCCCCTTGAGATCGCGCAGCAGCTTTAGGATCTGCGCCTGGACGGTGACGTCGAGCGCCGTCGTCGGCTCGTCGGCGATCAGCAGTTCCGGCCGATTGGCGAGCGCCATGGCGATCATCACGCGCTGGCGCTGACCACCGGATAACTCATGAGGGTAGGCTTTCAGCCGCTTTTCGGCATCGCGAATGCCGACCTGATCGAGCAATTCGAGAATGCGGACGCGGGCCGCCTGCCCCGTCAGGCCCTGGTGAAGTGCCAGAACCTCGCCGATCTGCTTCTCGATCGAATGCAGCGGATTGAGCGACGTCATCGGCTCCTGGAAGATCATGGTGATGTCGTTGCCACGCACAGCGCGCAGCTGGTTATCCGTGGCTTTCAAAAGGTCCATGCCCTTGAACAGGATCTCTCCGGAGGGGTGGCTTGCCGACGGGTAGGGCAGCAAGCGCAATATCGAATTGGCCGAGACCGACTTGCCGGAGCCCGATTCCCCGACCAGCGCCAGCACCTCGCCCTTCCGGATATCAAAGGATATGCCATCGACAGCCGTCGTGGTTCGTCCACCCTGATGGAAAGCGACGGAGAGATTGCGGACGGACAGGAGCGGTTCGGTCATGAGGCCAGGCTTTGCAGGAGGGATGTCAAGGTGGGTTCGTCCGGGCGGAGAATGTCGAGCAGCGGTGCAGCTTGGCCCAGTACGTTTTCGCTGCCAGGAAGTGCGTACTGACCCTTGATACCATGATCATTGGTGAGGATATGCGAACAGTTTGCTTCCATGGCCGTCGCAACATGGATCGCGTCCGGCAGCTTCAGATAAGTGCTATGGGCGCGAAGAAAAGCCGCGGAGGTAAGAACGGTCCTTCGAACGGGGATCACCTCCATCCAAGCACTTGGTCTGATGAGTGCTTCATAGCGCAAGACTGCTTGAGGGTCGTTGTCTCTCATGGGCCGAACAAGAAGTTCGGACAATGTGAGCTCGCTGGTAGCAAAGCGCGCACCCGGCCGGCTGTCGATATTGCCAAAAATCTCTGACAGCTTTTCACTGATTTCATCTTCAGCTTCGAAAGCTATGACGAAAATATTGGTATCCAGATAGATCGTCCCGAACGCCATCAATCATCCCACTCGTCGCGCAATGCGCGGATACGTGCGACGGCCTCCTCGGTCGTCACGGATGGCCTACCGAGCGCTTTATAACTTCTGATGGCTTCGGCAACGTCTTTGCCGGTCATCGGCTTTGTTTCGACGTGCAGAGCGGGAACGCGATCTTCAACCTCTATGACCACGCGGACAGTCCCTACCGGATTGAAGCCCTCTCGCAGATCTTCCGGCAGTTTCGATACAGGATAATGGTCACGCACGAGCTTGTTCATGGTTCAACCTTTCCATGCAGTGGACACAAGATCCTAACCCGATCGGAGCGTGATGACGAGCCCAAGCCTTCACCTGAACGTCTTCCTCGGATCGAAGGCATCGCGCACGGCTTCGCCGACGAAGATCAGCAATGACAGCATGATCGACATCGTGAAGAAAGCCGTCAGGCCGAGCCACGGGGCCTGGAGGTTGGATTTGCCCTGCGCGATCATTTCGCCGAGCGACGGCGAACCGGGCGGCATGCCGAAGCCGAGGAAATCGAGTGACGTGAGCGTCGTGATCGAGCCGGAGAGAATAAAGGGCAGGAAGGTCAGCGTCGCCACCATCGCGTTCGGTAACAGGTGGCGGACCATGATCGTGCGGTTGTTGACGCCGAGCGCGCGGGCGGCCCGGACATATTCGAAATTGCGGGCGCGCAGGAATTCAGCCCTGACGATGCCGACGAAGCCGACCCAGGAAAACAGCAGCATGATGCCAAGCAGCACGAAGAAGCCGGGCGGCAGGATGGCGGCAATGATCAGCAGGATGTAGAGCACCGGCATCGACGACCAGATCTCGATGAAACGCTGCAGCAGCAGATCGGTCCAGCCGCCGAAATAGCCCTGGACGGCGCCGGCCGTGACCCCAACAATTGCCGAGCAGATGGTCAATGCGAGGCCGAACAGCACGGAAACACGGAAGCCGTAGATCATCCGCGCCATGACGTCGCGGGCCTGGTCGTCGGTGCCGAGCCAGTTCATGTTGCCAAGCCGGCAATCGGGATCGGCAGCCTTCTGCGGATAGGCGGCGCAGCGCTCATCTTTGCTCATCAGCCAAAAAGGCGGCGTCGGCGCCGAGCGCGGTATATTGGAATTGACCGTCTGATAGGAATAGCGAATGGGCGGCCAGAGCATCCAGCCGTGTGCCTCGATTTCGTCTGTGATGAAGGAGGAGCGATAGTCGGTCTGGGCCAGGAACCCGCCGAACTTGTCCTCCGGATAGTTGACGAAGATCGGAAACAGAATCTCGCCTTTGTAGGAAGCGACGATCGGGCGATCGTTCGCAAGGAATTCAGCGCCCATGCTCAGAACGAACAACAGCAGGAACAGCCAGAACGACCAGTAGCCGCGCCGGTTTGCCTTGAAATTTTCCCATCGGCGCAGGTTCGGCGGCGACAATAGGCCCTTGCGCGGCGGCCTGACGGGAGTGGCTGCGGCAGTGGAGATCGGTGTATCCATCTCAGATATCCCTCCGATCGAAATCGATGCGAGGATCGATCCAGGTGTAGAGAAGATCGGAAATAAGTCCGACGAATAGGCCCATCAGTGAAAAGATATAGAGCGTCGCAAAGACGATCGGATAGTCGCGATTGACGACGGAAAGGTAGCCGAGACGGCCCAAGCCATCGAGCGAGAATATGTTTTCGATGAGCAGCGAGCCGGTGAAAAAGGCGGAGATAAAGGCACCGGGAAAACCGGCAATGACGATCAGCATGGCGTTGCGGAACACATGGCCATAGAGCACGCGATGTTCTGTGAGACCCTTTGCGCGCGCCGTCGTCACATATTGCTTCTTGATTTCCTCGATGAAGGAATTCTTGGTGAGCAGCGTCGTCGTGGCAAAGGCAGCGAGCGACAGGGAAACCAATGGCAGCAGCAGGTGCCAGAAATAGTCGAGCGGCTTCTGCCACCAGGGAAGATCGGCGAAATTGTCGGAGACGAGGCCGCGCAGGGGAAACCAGTCGAAGAACGAACCACCGGCAAAAACGACGATCAAGAGGATGCCGAACAGGAAGCTCGGGACTGCGTAGCCGACGATGATGATGCCAGAGGTCCAGACGTCGAAACTGGAGCCGTCTTTCACCGCCTTGCGGATGCCGAGCGGGATAGAGATCGTGTAGGAAAACAACATGATCCAGAGGCCCAGAGAAATCGACACCGGCATCTTGTCGATGATGAGGTCGATCACCGATGTGTTGCGGAAGAAACTTTCGCCGAAATCGAAGCGGATGTAGTTCCACATCATGTCGAGGAAGCGGGTAAGCGGTGGCTTGTCGAAACCGAACTGTTTCTCCAATTTGGCGATCAGTTCCGGATCGAGCCCCTGCGCGCCGCGATAGCGGGAATTGCCGTCATCGAAGGATTGCTGAGCCATCTGGTCGCCACCGCCGGAGAGGCGGTCGGAGGCGCTGTCGCTCTGTCCGGTGAGTTGAGCCACGACCTGCTCGACGGGTCCGCCGGGGGCAAATTGCACGACGGTAAAGGAGATCGCCATGATGCCGATGACGGTCGGAATCATCAGCAGAAGCCGGCGCAGGATATAGGCGCCCATCAGGCCACAACCCCGGTTCTGCCGGCGTTTTTCTGACTGTCCTGCGCTGCTATCTCGATCAAGGCATCGTCCCTTCGCGACCGGCGCTCCGCCGGTCGAAACCCGTCATCGCCAAGCATAAATCCTGCTGATTCGGTCAGGGCCATTTGGACCCCAGCCGCTCCGCCAATGCAAGAGCCGCTCATTTTGCGGCCGACTTCGACCACCAGACGTCCGGAAAGCCGACCGAATATTCCGGCAGGCTGGCGGGCCGGTCGAACTTGTCCCAATAGGCTATGTGAACGCTGGACGCGTAGTAGAGCGGGATCACGTAATGGCCCGCCAGCAGCGTCCGGTCGAGCGCTCTGGTGGCGACGTTCTTTTCTTCCCGGTCCTTGGCAAGGACGACTTGCTTGATCAGCGTATCGATCGCGGGATCGGCTATTCCCGCAAAGTTCTGCGAACCCTGTCGATCGGCCGAGGCGGATCCCCAGAAATTCCCCTGCTCGTTGCCCGGGTTGAGGGTCTGGCCCCAGACATTCCAGATCATGTCGTAGTCGAAGCTTCGGACGCGGTTACTGTATTGCGACGGGTCGACAGTGCGGACGCGGACATCGATGCCGATCTTTTTCAGGTTCTGCGCGTAAGGCAGTACAGCCTTTTCCAGCATCGGACTACTCAGGAGGATTTCGAATGCAAAGGGCCGGCCGGTCTTGGCGTCGACCATCTGGTTGCCCTTCAGGACGTATCCGCCCTGCTTGAAGAGTTCGATGGCATGGCGAAGGTTATCGCGAAACTTCTGTGGGTCGCCGTTCACCGGATTTGTATAGGGTGTGGTGAAGACCGTGGGCGACAGCCTGTCCCTGACGCCATCCAGGATTTGCAGCTCCCGGCCCTCCGGCAACCCCGAAGATGCCAGTTCCGTGCCGAAGAAATAGCTGTTTATCCGCTTGTATTGGTTGAAGAATACGGTGCGGTTCAGTTCTTCGAAGTCATAGGCGTAATTCAGCGCCTCGCGGACATAGGGGCTCTTGAACTGCTCGCGCCTCATGTTCGGCACCAATGCCTGCATGATACCGACGGCGCGCAGTGGGTTCGGGAGATCCTCCCGCTTGACGCGGCCATCCTTGGCGGCTGGAAAATTGTAGCCGGTCGCCCAGCGGCTGGCTTGGTTGTCCTGCCAGTAATCGACGTTGCCGGCGCGGAAACCCTCAAACTCGACATCTCGGTCGCCGTAATAGGTGTAGGTGATGGTCCGGAAGTTGTCCTGGCCGACGTTGACTGGGAGATTCTTGCCCCAATAATCGTCACGCAGTTCGTAGCGGATCGTCGAGCCCGGCGAAAAGGCCGCTATTTTGTAGGGTCCAGACCCCATGACCGGTTCGAGGGTCGTGCGCGAGATATCGCGCGGTTTTCCGTCGGCGCCGTTCGCCTGCCACCAAAGCTTCGGGACGATCGCAAAATCTCCAAGAATCTGCGGCAGTTCGCGATTGTTCTTTTCATCGAACGAAAACGTCACGTCGCGATCGCCGGTTTTTTCAGCCTTCGTGACATGGGCGTAGTAGCTCATGTTTAGTGGGTCCAACTCTTTGGCCTTGTCGAAGCTAAAAATCACGTCATCCGGTGTTACCGGTGTCCCGTCGGCCCATTTAGCCTCGGCCCGCAGCCTGAAGGTCGCGCTAGACATATCGTCCGGATAGGAGACGCCTTCTGCCAGCAAGCCGTACGCCGAGCCAGTTTCGTCGCTCGAATGTTTCAGCAGCGTATCGAAGACCAGCGAGAGCCCTGCGGCCGTCTCGCCTTTCTTCAACAGCGGGTTGAACGTGTCGAAGGTGCCGTCTGCCGACAGCTTCAGATCGCCGCCTTTGGGCGCATCGGGATTGACGTAGTCGAAATGCTTGAAGCCCGGGGCGTATTTCAGGTCGCCGAGAATGGCGGTGCCGATCCGGAACTGGGCGTCTTCGGCGCGGGAGACAACCGGCAAGGCCAGCAGGGAAATCAATAGAAAAACCGAACCCGTCTTCGACAACGACAATGCCATTCACATACCCCAAGATTCGCGATGACCGCAGGATAGGCGAAATACAGGCGAAATATAGGTGCTGAGAGATTTCGTCGTGGTCGTACCATCCGCAAGTCCCGTTGGTGGTTGCTGTACGAACCTTTCGATATGGGAATGCCTCTGCGCAAAGATCGATTCACCAAGCGGGCTTTTCGCGCTAGGCTCAATCGCAAATCACATCGGCATCGGCCGACCCAACCCAAGGAACTGCATGACTTTTCGCCCGGCCCGGACACTTCGTACCTTCTGCAGCGCCGTCATGGTCGCAACGATCGCCATTGCCGCTACACTCGGCGGCGCTGCCGCAGAGCCAGCAGTTCCGACGCCCGGCAGTGCCAAGGCTCTCTTCGGCGCCGTCGCGCTGCCGACACTGGGCCCGCCGCAGTCGATTGGGTTTTATGCGAAGGGCTGCCTGGCCGGGGCAGTCGCCCTGCCGACGGATGGTCCGACCTGGCAGGTAATGCGGCCTTCGCGCAACAGACGCTGGGGGAGGCCCGAGACCATCTCCGTGATCGAACGGCTGTCCCAGGACGCAGCAAGGCTCGACGGATGGCCCGGGCTTCTGGTGGGCGATATCTCGCAGCCTCGCGGCGGACCGATGTTCAGCGGCCACGCCTCGCACCAGATCGGCCTTGACGCCGATATCTGGCTGATGCCGATGCCGAAGCGGACATTGACAGCAGCCGAGCGCGAAACCATGCCGTTCACCAGCATGCTGGCCAAGGACAAGTTCCTGACGGTCGATCCCGGCCTTTGGACGCAGGCCCGTGTACGACTATTGATGCGCGCCGCAAGCTACCCCGAGGTCGAGCGGATCTTCGTCAATCCGGCGATCAAGAAGAAGATGTGCGAGACCTGGACCGGCGACCGAACCGCACTCGGCAAGCTGCGGCCGGAATACGGCCACGATGCGCATTTTCATATACGATTGCGCTGCCCCGCCGGGGATATCGGCTGCACGGCGCAGGCACCGGTGAAGGCGGGGGACGGTTGCGACAAGAGCCTTGCCTGGTGGTTCACGCCGGCACCGTGGGCGAAGCCTGTCCCGAAGCCCAATGCAGTGCCGGTGAAGCCGCGCGAAATCATGGTGGCAGACCTGCCGGCCGCCTGCAAAGCGACGTTGGCGGCGCCGCCGGTGTCTTCCGCACGGACCACCGCCCCCGGCAGTGCAGCGCCCAGTGGGGCCGAGCCGGACGCCTTGCCGGCTGCACAATGACTACCGGGAAAATCTGCGGGCAACGTCTTTCGCCAAGACTTTCAATGAGCACTGGCATGGTATAGGAAAGCTGCAAATCGATTTAAGGCGTGGCGGGAGGCATGTCATGGCAGAAGTTAAACGCATCGCGCTGATTGCGCATGACGAGAAAAAAACGGCCATGGCAGACTTCGCCCGGCGGTTCGAATCGATGCTGGCAAAATGGCAGATCTTTGCCACCGGCACGACCGGAGCGCGCGTGCTGGCGGCCTGTCCTGACCTCGATGTCATCCGCCTGAAAAGCGGTCCGCTCGGCGGCGACCAGCAGATCGGCGCCATGATCGCAACGGCTGAGGTGGACGCGCTGATTTTCTTCGTCGACCCGTTGACGCCGATGCCGCATGATGTCGATGTGAAAGCGCTGATGCGCCTTGCCATCGTCTACGACATTCCGATGGCACTCAACGAAGCCACCGCCGAACGACTGATAGCCACCCTTTGACCAATCCGCCTGCCGGCGGCTGACCACGGATAGGGCCCATGCCTAAGCTCAACCATAGTGATGTTCCCCTGCCCTTTCCCGTTCTGATGGGCGATATCGGCGGCACCAATGCTCGTTTCTCCATTCAGGTGGATGCTTACAGCGAGGCGAAGCCGTTTCCGATCATGCATGCCGCCGATTACGCAACGATCGACGATGCCATCCGTGAGGGTGTTTTATCGAAGAGCACCGTCGTTCCACGCTCGGCGATCCTTGCCGTTGCCGGCCCGATCAATGGCGACGAAATTCCGCTCACGAATTCCGACTGGATCGTTCGCCCTCGGACAATGATCACCGATCTCGGCATGGAAGACGTGCTGATCATCAACGACTTCGAAGCCCAGGCGCTGGCCATCTCCAACCTCGCAGACGACGGCCGCGAGCCTATCGGCGCCGCCCGCGACGGGTTGATTGCGTCACGCGCCGTGCTTGGACCGGGCACCGGCCTCGGTGTCGCGGGCCTTATCCACGCCAAGAACTCCTGGATCCCAGCGCCTGGCGAAGGCGGCCATATCGATATCGGGCCCCGCAGCAAGCGCGACCTGCAGATCTGGCCGCATCTCGAGGCCATCGAAGGCCGCATTTCGGCAGAGCAGATCATCTGCGGTCGTGGCCTGCAGAACCTCTACAGGGCACTCTGCCATGTCGAGGGCGTCGAGCCGACGCTGAAGGAACCGGCCGATATCACCAACCACGGCCTTGCCGGCAGCGATCGGCTGGCTGTGGAGACGCTGACGTTGTTCGTCACCTACCTCGGCAGGCTGGCTGGCGACATCGCGCTGCTGTTCATGGCACGCGGTGGCGTCTATCTGTCGGGCGGCATTTCCCAGAAGATCATTCCGGCGCTGAAGAAGCCGGAATTCCGTGCAGCCTTCGAGGACAAGGCGCCGCACAGCGCCATGCTTCGCTCCATACCGACCTATGTCGTAACCCATCCGCTGGCCGCCCTCGAGGGCCTTTCCTCCTATGCCCGCATGCCCCAGAAGTTCGGCCTCTCGACGGAAGGGCGTCGCTGGCGCCGCTGAGTGCGCTAGCCAAACCCAGCCGAACGCTTTATAGAACCGCCCGAAGTGCGGGCATCAGCCGCTCGCTCGGTTCAGACAGGAAGTCGATTTTTGAAATCGCCCGAGACCAAAAAAGTTGTTGTTAACAGCGAGACTGTGACCGGCGTTCTCAAGCGGGTGATCGCAGAAAACGGTCGGGATCATATCAAGGGCTACACGATCGCGATCATCTGCCTGATCCTGGTCGCTGTATCCACGGGCTTTATCGCCTTCATCATGAAGATCATCATCGACCAGGCATTTGTCGATCGCAACGCCGATATCGTCTGGCTTGTCTGCGTCGGCATTTTTGCAGCGTTCCTGGTGCGCGGTTTCGCCGGCTATTTCCAGTCGGTCATTCTGAGCAAGATCGGCAATAACATCATTGCCCGATACCAGCGTCGGATCTACGCGCACCTGATGACGCTCTCGGTCGGCTATTTCAGCGAGGCGAGGTCTGCCAAGGTTGCGGCGCAGGTCAGCCAGAACGTGTCCGGCATCCGCGACGTCATGAACCTGACGATCACGTCGACAGCGCGCGACCTGCTGACATTCGTCGCCCTGCTCGCCAATATGGTCTACCAGGACCCGATCCTCAGTCTTGCCGTGTTTGTCATGGCACCGCCGCTTCTCTACGCTCTTCGTTACGTGTCAAAGCGGTTGCGGTCGGCAACGCGAGAGGCTGTGAATCTCAACAGCCACGTGCTCGGCGCCATGCAGGAGACGATCCAGGGGATTGCCATCGTCAAGGCATTCACCATGGAGGAGCAACTGGAACGCAAGATCCAGAAGCTCATCACTACGGCCGAACATCGTCAGAACCGCATTGCCCGGCTTTCGGAGCGCAACGGACCACTGACGGAGACCTTTGCCGGTGTGGCAGTCGGCAGCATCTTCGCCTATGCGGCCTATCGAGCGATCTACTATAACGTCCCTCCAGGCGCATTTTTCTCCTTCGTTGTATCCTTGCTCATGGCCTATGATCCGGCGCGCCGGTTGGCCAAGCTGCAGGTGCAGATGGAGCGTGCCGTAGTCAATGCGAGCATGATCTACGAACTGCTCGACATGGAGACCCGCCAGCGGGACCTGCCCGACGCCAAGCAACTGACGATCACCGAGGCGCGGATCGAGTTTCGCGATGTGACGTTCGGTTATGCGAATGGCAAGCCTGTTCTCGACAAGGTTAACTTCGTGGCCGAGGGTGGCAAGACGACGGCGCTGGTCGGTCCTTCCGGGGCTGGCAAATCGACGGTCATCAATCTCATTCCGCGCTTCTACGACCCCGCTGCCGGGCAAATCTTCATCGATGGGCAGGATATCAGCCACATCACCAAGCAGTCGCTGCGCCAGCACCTCGCCTACGTCTCCCAACAGCCCTACCTTTTCGAGGGTACAATCCGCGACAACATCCGTTACGGCCGGCCGGAATCGACCGATGCCGAGGTCGAACAGGCGGCACGGCTTGCCTACGCGCACGATTTCATCATGGCGCAGCCTCAGGGCTACGATACGCCGGTCGGTGAAAACGGCGTGACATTGTCCGGCGGCCAGCGCCAGCGCGTCTCGATTGCCCGCGCGCTCGTGCGCAATGCTCCGATCCTCCTGCTCGACGAGGCTACCTCCGCACTCGATACCGAGTCCGAGGCGGCTGTCCAAAGGGCGCTGGATGAAGCGATGAGCGGGCGCACCGTGGTGGTGATCGCTCACCGGCTTTCGACTGTCGTGCGGGCCGCAAAAATCGTGGTCATGCAGCAGGGCCGCGTCGTCGAGGAAGGTAATCACGAGACACTGGCAAAATCGCCGGAGGGCCTTTACGCTCGCCTCAACAATCTCCAGGCGCCTGTGAAAGCACCGGTGCGGACACGGACCCGCAAGACGCAGAGCAAATCGATCCTATGAGCGAACAGGCCATGAAACTGGTTGTGGTGGGGGCGTCAGGCCGAATGGGCCAGGCGCTGATCCGCATCATCCATGCCACCGAAGGTGCAACGCTGCACGCGGCCGTCGGGCGCGAGGGGTCTCCATTTCTCGGCAAGGACGCCGGCGAGATCGCCGGGCTCGGTCCGGTCGGCGTGTTGCTGACCGACGATCCGCTAACCGCCTTCCTGCACGCCGACGGCGTCATCGACTTTACACGGCCGGAAACGACGATCGTCTACGCTGGTCTCGCCGCGCAGGCGCGCGTCGTCCATGTTATCGGCACCACCGGTTGTTCTCTGGACGACGAGGCAAAGATTTCAGCTGCTGCGCGTCACGCCCGGATCGTCAAGTCCGGCAATATGAGCCTCGGCGTCAATCTTCTCAGTGTTCTCGTCGAACAGGCGGCGCATGCCTTGCCGGCCGACGAGTGGGACATCGAGGTCCTCGAGATGCACCACAAGCATAAGGTCGACGCTCCCTCAGGCACAGCGATGCTGCTCGGCAAGGCGGCCGCCAACGGGCGCGGGATTGATCTTGCCGACAATTCCGTCCGGGTTCGCGACGGGCACACCGGAGCGCGGGCGAGTGGCAGCATCGGCTTTGCGACGCTGCGCGGCGGCTCGGTCATCGGCGACCACTCCGTCATCCTCGCCGGGGAAGGCGAAATGGTCACCCTGTCGCATTCCGCGGGGGATCGCTCCATCTTTGCGCGCGGCGCCGTCAAGGCGGCGCTGTGGGCGCGCGACCAGAAACCTGATCTCTATTCCATGCTCGACGTGCTCGGGCTTTCTTCACGCTGATACTGTTACGGAGGAATAAAATATGAGCGGTACCCTCGTCCTCGTTCGCCATGGCCAGAGCGACTGGAACCTGAAGAACCTTTTCACCGGCTGGAAAGACCCCGATCTGACGGCGCTCGGCATCGAGGAAGCCACGGCTGGGGGACAGGCGCTGGCCGATTATGGCATCACCTTCGACGTCGCCTTCACCTCGGCCCTCACCCGCGCCCAGCACACACTGAAGCTCATTCTCGACAAGGTCGGCCAGCCCAGCCTGGAAACGATCCGCGACCAGGCCCTGAACGAGCGCGACTACGGCGATCTCTCCGGCCTCAACAAGGACGATGCGCGCGCCAAGTGGGGCGAAGAGCAGGTGCATATCTGGCGCCGTTCCTATGACATCCCGCCACCCGGTGGCGAAAGCCTTCGTGACACCGGCGCACGCGTCTGGCCCTATTATCTCACCGAAATCCTGCCGCGCGTGCTGGCTGGCCAGAAGGTGCTGGTTGCTGCCCACGGCAATTCGCTACGTTCGCTGGTGATGGTGCTCGATCGCCTCAGCAAGGAGCAGATCCTGGCGCTCAACCTCGCGACCGGGGTCCCTATGGTCTACAAGCTGAAGGCCGACTCGACGGTCGCGTCGAAAGAAGTTCTCGGCGATATGTCTGCCGCTCACTAAAGTCAGTTAAAAACCAGGCGTCCCCATCGGGGGATGCCTGAAAACCCGACTCAACGCCGCAGAACCCTAGTTTTCTATGGTGAACTGGACACGATCTGCTGCGAAGCGGGTGATGGAATACTGGACCGGCGCGCCGCCGAGTTCTGTATTGAGGGCTCGCGTTATCATGACGATTGCGCCCGGCGACAATTCGAGATCGGCGACATCGGCTGTTTCTGCATGCATGGCGGTGATTTCGGTGATGGCACGGACGTAGTCCTCCAGGCCCATCTCCGCAAATGATCGCGTAACCGAGCCCGTCCGGCGATAGGCTTCGCCGATATTGGCAAAACGATCCGCAGGAAACCAGCTTGTGGAGCGCGATACGGGCCGCTTGTCCACGGTGCCCAGCGTTTCCAGCCGAACAACGGGGGTCCCCGGCTTAATTTTCAGCCAGCCCGCGATGTCGGCGCCGGCGGTCTCGCAGGCCACGTCGATCAGCACGCCGCGCGCTTCCTTTGCCTGATTTCCAACCCCTTGCGAGAATCGGGTGCGGCGGGATATCGGGAATTTCAGCTTTTCCTTGCGCTCGACCATCGTACCGCGTCCCTGCACGGCGCGCACAACACCCTCCTGCGCCAGCGCCGCAAGCGCGCTTCTCACCGTGTGGCGGTTGACACCAAACTGCAAGGCCAACGCCGTTTCCGCCGGCACCATGCCGGAATCATCGAAATCTCCGTGATTGATCGACGCTCTGATGCGATCGGCAATCTGCCGCCAAAGGGCCACTCCGGTCTGCCGCTGCACCTGTTTCTGAACTGCCATTCTTCCCCATCCCGTCACACGCTTGTCATCCCGCGCCCTTAAAGCTACAAATAGCTTGTATGGTTGTCTATATCAATAGACATTTGGAGACGAGAGATGAATTCGGCGCAAAGACACGAGGCGGCCGCCCGGGAACTCCGCACCCGCAAGCGCGTCACGGACCTGCTGGCCAAGGCGGAAGGCGAAGAGCTGGAAGCCGTCTGGGAAACACTGGCCCAAAAGCCGGTGGCAACTGCCGTGCGCGGGCCCGAAACCGGGCTTGTGATGGTCCGCGGTCGCATCGGCGGCGGCGGCGCCATGTTCAACCTTGGCGAAGTAACCGTCACGCGGGCGACGTTCAGGCTCCCCTCCGGGACCGTCGGTCATGCACAGGCGCTCGGCACCGACATGGAGCGGGCGCGGCTGGCAGCGATCTTCGACGCCTTGTGGCAGGAGCCCGATACGAGGGATTTCGTCGAGCAGGCGATCCTGACGCCTGTTGCGGAGCGAATTGCAGCGGCCGACCACCAAAAGGCGGCGGAAACTGCAGCAACGCGCGTCGATTTCTTCACCATGGTGCGCGGAGAAGATCAATGAGCGTCAATCCCGACACATTCAGCGGCGGCTTTGCCAACCCGGTTTTCGAAAGCCAGAGCGTCTTCAAGGCGATCATGGACGGCATGGCGCGCCCCGGCACGATCCAGACGATCGGCCCGGAGATTGCCCCACCCGCTCCGCTTGGTATTGCTGCGGGCGCAATTGCGCTGACGCTCTGCGATCACGAGACGCCCGTCTGGCTGTCGGCATCCCTCGCACGGTCTGCGCTGCCAGCCTGGCTGGCCTTCAACACGGGCGCTTCGCTCGGAGACAAGCTGGAAGCGCGCTTTGTCTTCCTGGAGGACGGCACGATGCTGTCGTCTTTCAGCCAGTTCGCATCGGGCAGCCAGGAATATCCGGATCGCTCGGCAACCATCGTGCTGGAAGTCAAGGCTCTGGAGGGCGGACGACCGCTCGCTCTTTCCGGGCCAGGCATCAGGGGAATCGCGACGATTGCACCTATCGGTCTTCCCGAGAGCTTCCTGCGGCTCTGGAATGACAACCGCGCCATTTTCCCGCGCGGCGCCGATATCGTCCTGACAGCGGGCAAGCATTTCGTCTGCCTGCCGCGTACGACCAAAATCACTGCAACGGAGATCTGACCGATGTATGTTGCCGTCAAGGGTGGCGAAGCCGCCATCGCCAATGCCCACCGGCTGCTCGCCGACCGCCGTCGAGGTGACCGCACGCTGCCGGCCATCGGCATAGACCAGATCGTCGCGCAGCTTTCGCTCGCCGTCGATCGCGTCATGGCCGAAGCCTCGCTCTACGACCGGACCCTGGCAGCGCTGGCCGTCCGCCAGTCGCGCGGCGACATGATCGAGGCGATCTTCATCCTGCGCGCCTACCGCACGACGCTGCCGCGTTTTGGCTATTCACAGCCGATCGATACCGCCGCGATGAAGATAGAGCGGCGTATTTCGGCGACCTACAAGGATCTGCCGGGCGGCCAGTTGCTCGGGCCTACCTTCGACTACACCCATCGCCTGCTCGATCCCTCGCTGCTGGGAGACGAAGCAGTCGAGCAAGGCGCGCAGCGCCAGGCCGAAGATGACCGCGTCATGCGGGTATCGGAAATCCTTGCGGAAGAAGGCCTGATCGAAGCAGATGGCGACATGCCGGAAGACCACGAGACCGGCGACCTGACGCGCGAGCCCATGGAATTCCCGATGACGCGCGACCTTCGGCTGCAGGCCCTGGCACGCGGCGACGAGGGCTTTCTGCTGGCGCTCGGCTATTCCACCCAGCGTGGATATGGCCGCAACCATCCGTTCACCGGCGAGATCCGCATCGGCGAGGTCGAGGTCGAACTCGACGTGCCGGAACTCGGCTTCGCGGTCTCGCTCGGCACCATCCAGGTCACGGAATGCCAGATGGTCAACCAGTTCAAGGGATCGGCCAAGGCGCCGCCGCAGTTTACGCGCGGGTACGGCCTCGTGTTCGGCCAGAGCGAGCGCAAGGCGATGGCCATGTCGCTGGTCGACCGGGCGCTGAGGGCCGAGGAACTCGGCGAGGACGTGACCGCACCGGCGCAGGACGAGGAATTCGTCATCTCGCATTCCGACAATGTCCAGGCTACCGGCTTCGTCGAGCATCTCAAGCTGCCGCACTATGTCGACTTCCAGGCTGAGCTCGATCTCGTCCGCCGCATGCGCAGCGATTTTGAAAAGGCACGCAAGGCCGGCCAGGAACCCCTTCAGGAGGCTGCCGAATGAGCGCACTTGCAACGTACAACTTTGCCTATCTCGACGAACAGACCAAACGGATGATCCGCCGCGCCATCCTCAAGGCGATTGCGATCCCCGGCTACCAGGTGCCGTTCGCCTCGCGCGAAATGCCGATGCCCTATGGCTGGGGCACCGGCGGCGTGCAGGTGACGGCGTCGATCATCGGCCCTGACGACGTTCTCAAGGTCATCGACCAGGGCGCAGACGACACGACCAATGCCGTGTCGATCCGAGCCTTCTTCCAGAAGGTCGCCAATGTTGCCGTCACTACCCGCACCAGCGAAGCGACGATCATCCAGACCCGCCACCGCATTCCTGAAGAGAAACTCGGACCCAATCAGGTGCTGGTCTACCAGGTGCCGCAGCCGGAGCCATTGCGCTTCCTGGAGCCGCGCGAGACCGAGACGCGCAAGATGCATGCGCTGGAAGAATACGGCCTGATGCACGTCAAGCTCTACGAGGACATCGCCCGAAACGGCCGGATTGCCACGACCTATGCCTATCCGGTCAAGGTTCAGGGCCGCTATGTCATGGACCCGTCGCCGACGCCGAAGTTCGACAACCCGAAAATGCACCAGTCGGAAGCCTTGCAGCTATTCGGCGCCGGTCGCGAGAAGCGGATCTATGCCGTGCCGCCCTATACCGACGTGGTCAGCCTCGACTTCGAGGATCATCCCTTCGAGATCCAGAGCTTCGACAAGCCCTGCGCACTGTGCGGCGCGGAGGACGTTTACCTTGACGAGGTCATCCTCGACGACAAGGGCGGGCGGATGTTCGTCTGCTCCGACACCGACCATTGCGAGGATCGCCGGGCCCATGGGCATGTCGGCGAGATGCTGGCACCCGCCAAGGAGGCCGCGGAATGAGGCACTCTCTTTTCCCTGCACATAGAAGCGACGCTGCGGAGGTAAAGCCATGACCGAGACGCCACTCCTCAGGGTCAAGGACATCTCGAAATTCTATGGGAGCCGCATCGGCTGCCGCAATGTCTCGTTCGACCTCTGGCCGGGCGAAGTGCTTGCCATCGTCGGGGAATCCGGTTCCGGCAAGACGACGTTGCTGAACTGCCTATCGACCCGACTGATGCCGACCACCGGTAGCATCGAGTACCACATGCGCGACGGGCAATACCGCGAGCTCTTCCATATGAACGAGGCCGAGCGGCGCTTCCTGATGCGCACCGACTGGGGTTTTGTGCACCAGAACCCGGCCGATGGACTTCGCATGACGGTTTCAGCCGGGGCTAATGTCGGCGAGCGGCTGATGGCCGTCGGCGATCGCCACTACGGCAATATCCGCGCGACCGCCATTGACTGGCTCGGACGCGTCGAGATCAATGCCGACCGCATCGACGACCAGCCGCGCGCTTTTTCCGGCGGCATGCGCCAGCGCCTGCAGATTGCCCGTAACTTGGTGACCTCGCCCCGCCTGGTCTTCATGGACGAGCCGACCGGTGGTCTGGACGTCTCCGTGCAGGCCCGCCTGCTCGATCTCGTGCGCGGCCTCGTCCAGGATCTCGGCCTCTCTGCAATCGTAGTCACCCACGATCTCGCCGTCGCGCGGCTGCTCTCGCACCGGATGATGGTGATGAAGGACGGCAATGTCATCGAGCACGGCCTGACCGACCGCGTGCTGGACGATCCGCAGGAGCCCTACACGCAACTGCTCGTATCCTCGATCCTGCAAGTCTAGGGAAAGAACGTCATGGCAACCCCTCTCGTCGTCTCCGAAGTTTTCAAAAGCTTCGTCATGCATCTGCGCGACGGCATTCGCCTGCCTGTTGTCGCCGACGTCTCGTTCTCGGTCGCCGCCGGGGAGTGCGTCGTGCTCGGCGGTCCATCGGGCATCGGCAAAAGCTCGCTGCTGAAAATGACCTACGGCAACTACGCCGTCGATGGTGGCCAGATCCTCGTCGTCCACAAGGGCCGCATCGTCGACCTTGCGACCGCGGATCCCCGCACCGTCATCGACGTGCGCCGCCACACGATGGGTTATGTCAGCCAGTTCTTGCGCACCGTACCACGCGTCGCCGCCATCGATGTCGTCGCGGAACCGCTGACGGCGCGTGGCGAAAGCCACATCGTGGCCCGGGAACGGGCCGCAGAACTGCTATCGCGGCTCAACCTGCCCGAGGAACTATGGCAGCTGCCGCCGGCGACATTTTCCGGTGGCGAGCAACAGCGCGTCAACGTTGCCCGCGGCTTCATCACCGATCACGCGATCCTGTTGCTCGATGAGCCGACGGCATCGCTCGACGCGCGCAACCGCGCTGTCGTCGTGGAGTTGATCGCCGCCAAGAAGAAGGCCGGCGTGGCCTTGCTCGGCATCTTCCATGACGATGAGGTTCGGGCTGCTGTCGCCGACCGCATCCTCGATGTCAGTGCGTTCTCGCCACGCATATCCCGCGTTCCGGCCGAGGCCTGAACTTTGCCAATCCAACGAGAAACCTATGGCGCCGCAGACCTGCGGCGTGAAGGTGAAACTGCGCCCGGAGACATTGAGATGACCAGGAAAATTGGCGAGCAGCCCTCTATCGATCCGACGGCGCGCGTCAGCCAGTCGACCCTCGGACGCTATACCGAGGTGTCCGAGCGCTGCCGGCTCGATGAGGTCGATATGGGCGACTATTCCTATATCATGCAGGATGGTGCAGTCTGGTGCACGACCATTGGCAAATTCGTCAATATCGCCGCCGCCGTGCGCATCAACGCGACCAACCATCCGACATGGCGCGCCACCCTTCACCATTTCACCTACCGTGCCAAGGACTACTGGCCGGATGCCGACCTGGAAACCGACTTCTTCGCCTGGCGCCGTGAGAACCGCGTCGTCATCGGCAACGACGTCTGGATCGGCCATGGCGCGACTGTGCTTCCCGGCGTGAAGGTCGGAAACGGTGCCGTGATCGGCGCCGGAGCAGTGGTTTCGAAAGACGTCGCGCCCTACACAATCGTCGGTGGGGTGCCCGCCAAACTGATCCGCGAGCGATTTTCAAAGGCTGTCGGCGAGCGGATGGATGCCTTGGCCTGGTGGGATTGGGACCACAACCGGCTGCGCACTGCGCTGGAGGATTTCCGTGCCCTTTCAGGCGAGGATTTTCTTAGCCGCTACGGTGGCTGAAGGACGCCTCCGACGGGATTTGTGACAGCAGTTACACAAATCTGACATCGGAGGTTCATCAACCTTCGGTAAGCATTTCAACCGATAGGCGCGTTCAGACGCGCCTTTTTTGAAAGCTTCACACATGACGTGTGTCGTCGCGAAAAGAGAGACCAGATGTTCGAACTCAGGGATGTAACCCGCACTTTCGGAAACAAGATCGCTGTCGATTCCGTGACGCTGGACATCCCGCAGGGCCAAATGGTCGGCATCATCGGTCGATCGGGCGCCGGCAAGTCGACGCTGCTGCGCATGATAAACCATCTCGCACTTCCCTCGTCGGGCTCCATCCATTTCGCCGGCGCCGAGGTTTCGGCATTTCGCGGCAAGGCCCTGCGCAACTGGCAGCGCGACTGCGCGATGATCTTCCAGCAGTTCAATCTCGTGCCCCGCCTCGATGTACTCACCAACGTCATGCTCGGGCGGCTCAACCACCGGCCGACGGCACTCAGCCTGCTCAATATCTTCACCCGCGAAGAGCGCATCGATGCCATCATGGCGCTAGAGCGTCTCGGTATCGAGCAGACGGCAATGCAGATGGCAGGCACCCTTTCCGGCGGCCAGCAGCAGCGTGTGGCAATTGCCCGGGCACTGATGCAGAAGCCCAAGATGCTGCTTGCCGACGAGCCGATCGCTTCCCTCGATCCTCTGAATGCGAAGATCGTCATGGATGCGCTGCGCGACATCAACGAGCGCGACGGTATTACGGTCATCACCAACCTGCATACGCTGGATACAGCCCGCAATTATTGTGAGCGCATCATCGGCATGGCGTCCGGCCGCGTCGTCTTCGACGGTCCGCCTTCAGCGCTGACCGCCGACGCGGTCAATGCCATCTACGGCACCGATCGGGATGGCGCGGGCATCGACGAGACGATGACGTCGACGAGCATCAATACTGCCAGCTTGCCTGCTGCAAGCGTGGCTCAGCAATCTGCCGGCGCCTCGCCGCTGGCACTGGCCGGTCTCTGAGGGAGAGACCGGGATCGAAGGCCCACGTCACGGGTGCATCCATTCAGACCGAACATCCGGGGACACCGGTTAATCAGGAGACGAAACCCATGTTGAAGAAGACACTTCTTGCAGCCACGGCGATCCTTTCGCTCGTCGGCCAGGCAGCATCCGCAGCCGACCTCAAGGAATTCCGCGTCGGCATTCTCGGCGGCGAGAACGAAGCCGACCGTCTACGCAACTACGCCTGCCTTGCCGACCATCTCAAGGAAACCTTCGGTTTTGAAAAGGTCTCGCTGTTCCCGGCTGCCGATTATGACGGCGTTATCCAAGGCCTGCTGGGCGGCACGCTCGATTTCGCAGAACTCGGCGCCTCCGGTTATGCCGCGACCTTCATCAAGGATCCGAAGGCCGTCACCCCTATCCTGACGACTCAGCAGGCCGACGGCGCGACCGGCTACTACTCCATCGGTCTGGCCCTGAAGTCCTCCGGCATCAAGACCATCATGGACGCCAAGGGCAAGAAGCTCGGCTACGCCGACCCGGACTCCACCTCCGGCTACCTCGTTCCGCTGACACAGATCCCGAAGACCACGGGCGTTCCGAACGACAAGTTCTTCGGTTCGACGCAGTTCAACGGCGGCCACGAGAACAACCTGCTCGCAGCCTATGACGGTAAGGTCGATGTTGCAGTCGACGATTCCTCCGGCATTGGCAACTTCAAGGACGGCTACACCTCCGGCACCTTCCGCAAGGAAGTCAACAAGGGCGCTGTCGACCCGAACAAGCTGGTTGAAGTCTGGCGTTCGCCGCTGATCCCGAACGGCCCGCTGGTCGTTTCCAACAAGCTCGGCACTGAATGGCAGACCAAGCTGGCCGACTTCTTCACCCAGCTCCCGACCAAGGACAAGAAGTGCTTCGACGCCATCGAAGGCGGCGACTTCAAGGGCTACGTTCCTGTCAAGGCCGACTTCTACAACGCAATCGTTGAAGTCCGCAAAGCAGCTATCGGCGGCTGATCCGAGATCACTGAAGGCGGCCGGTCCCACCGGCCGCCTTTTTGACGTGCCTGAACTCCGTCCGACGAGCAGCGTTTCATGACCCTAGCCGACACCCATTCGCAGATGCCAACGGCGCAGCAGATCGGCGACAGCTGGGCGAGGCAGGTCGCGCGCCGGCGGGTCTACACGATTTTCGGACTTCTGGTGCTGCTGGCGGCCTTCGTCTCGTCGATGCAATTTGCCAATGACAGCAATGCCGGACACTTCTTCGAGCGCCTGCCGCATCTCTTCGACTTCGTCAGCTGGCTGGTTCCGAAAGACTGGAACGACGTCTGGCGCGCCCTCTTCGACATAGCCAGCCCCAACGATCCGGGAACGGGCGGCGAGGAGTTCAATTTCCCGCGCGGTCGCGTCTATGTCTTCGGCGATTTCTATATCCCCGAATACTTCGAACTGATGCTCATCACCATCAACGTGGCGCTGGTGTCGACGATCATCGGCTTCATCTTTGCCCTGCCACTGTCGTTCATCGCATCACGCAACCTGACGCCGTCGAAGCCTTTGCGGATCGTCGTCAAGCGCGTCATGGAGGTGCTCAGGGCCTTTCCGGAAATTGTCATTGCCGGGCTGTTTGCCGCAATCATCTCGATAGGGCCGGTCTCGGCCATCATCGCCGTCGGCCTTCACTCGATTGGCGCGCTGGGCAAGCTGTTCTATGAGACAATCGAAAACGCCGACATGCGGGCCGATGAAGGCATCCGCTCGGTCGGTGCCAGCTGGAGCGAGCGGGTACGGTTTGCGACCCTGCCGCAGGTCCTGCCTAACTTCATGTCCTATACCCTGCTGCGAGTGGAGATTAACGTCCGGGCCTCGACGATCATCGGCGCCGTCGGCGGCGGCGGCATCGGCGAGGAGCTGAAGCTCTCCATCTCGCGCGGCTTCGGCGCCAAGACGATGGCGCTGATCCTGCTGCTCTTCGTCACCATTCTCGCCGTCGACCAGTTCTCCGCCTGGCTGCGCAAGCGGCTTGTTGGCGAACACGCCTTCCTGCTGCATCACTGAGGCTCCCATGACGCTGACCGACGCAAGCCATGCGGCATCCATAGAAGAGCGCTTTCCGCAAGCCTTCAACCCGCCCTTCCGCAAGCGCTTCGGCGGCCTCCTGGTGGTGATCGGGCTGCTGCTCTACGCCCTCTATTCCGTCTGGTTCTTCCAGCTGCCGAAGATCCTCGGCGACGCTCACTGGGACCGGGTCGGCATCTTTCTCAGCCAGTGGGTCAGCTACGACGTGCAGCCGGAGTTTCGGCTCTCCGGAGATCAGGTGGCGCCGCATTATCCGCGCTTTTCGCCGCTCGGCGACGATCCGCATCCGGATTGGGTAAAGGCCAACGCCGACGGCAGCACGACGGTAGAGGTTGCCGGCAAGGCCAAGATGATCGAGATTACCAAGACGGAGGTGACAGTCGTTGCCAACGGCGAACGGGTCGCAGTATCGCTTGTAAGCGGCCAGCCGAAGGTTATTGGCCCTGTGCCTGCCTGGATGACCGTCTATGACGACAACGTGCTTGCCGACCTCGGCTTTGCCGGTGACGTCAGCATCGACAACGACCGGGTCAAGATCCGGAAGCGCTTTCTAGGCTGGCCGAACTTCATCTTCGACACGAGCTCGAAGTTTTTCGAGAAATCACCTTCCGAAGTCGCAACCCTGTTGTTCAGCGGTCCGCCGCTGGTCAAAGGCCAGTCCAACTGGTCGCTGGCATTCGACGATTTCTGGAACAACAACCAGTGGCAGCACGGCGATGTGCTGACGAAGCTGCTGCAGACGATCGTCATGGCATTCCTGGGCACGCTGCTCGGCGCCATCGTTTCCTTTCCGCTGGCTTTTCTGGCGGCGCGCAACATCACATCGAGCCGCATCGTCAACCACATATTCAAGCGTTTCTTCGACTTCCTGCGGTCTATGGACATGCTGATCTGGGCGCTGTTTTTCACGCGGGCCTTCGGACCGGGGCCGCTGGCAGGCAGCGCGGCGATCTTCTTTACCGAGACCGGTACGCTCGGCAAGATCTACGCCGAAGCGCTGGAGAACATCGACGACAAGCCACGCGAAGGCATCCAGTCGACCGGCGCATCTGAAATGCTGGTGCAGCGCTACGGCGTGATGCCGCAGATCGTGCCGATCATCGTCAGCCAGACGCTCTACCAGTGGGAATCGAATGTACGCGGTGCGACGATCATCGGGGCGGTCGGTGCCGGCGGTATCGGCCTCAAGCTCTGGGAGGCGATGCGCACCAACAAGAACTGGGAAAACGTCGCTTACATGGTGCTTCTGACGCTTGCCGTAGTCATGATCTTCGATGCCGCCTCCAACGCCTTGCGGAGCCGGCTCATGGGAACCCGGAACGAGCGATAAAGACGGCATACCGCGCGTTTGATCATCATTCTGTCACGGAAATCTTTTAGCGCAGAACCATCTTGCCGTCGGTCGAGAAATCACGTCACTGTGCGCTCCCCGCATGACCCAAGGATGGCCACTTGCGCTACGCCCTCTACTTCACGCCGCCGCATGACGATCCGCTGACGACGGCTGCCAGCCGCTGGCTTGGCCGCGATGCGTTTACCGGCGAGACGTTTCCTGCAGCAGATGCCGGTGATATCCACGCGGACGAGCGACTGGCGATAACGGAAGATCCGCGCCGCTACGGTTTTCATGCCACGCTGAAGGCGCCTTTCGAGCTTGCCAGCTCTGTCACCGAGCGCGATCTTCTGGAAGTGGCTGCCGAATTTGCTGCGAAAACGCCGGCGTTCACTCTGCCGGAGCTTGTTCTCGGCCAGCTTGGGCGTTTCTTTGCGCTGGTGCCGGGCGATCTGTATCCGACGCTGCAGGATTTCTCCGCCGACGTCGTGCGCTCGTTCGAGCCCTTCCGCGCCGCGTTGTCGGAGGCAGATATTGCCCGCCGCACGCCTGAACAGCTCGATGACGCCCACCGCGCCAATCTGCTTCGCTGGGGCTATCCCTATGTCATGGAGCAGTTTCGTTTCCACATGACCCTGACCGGCCAGGTGTCGCCCGAGCGCCAGGATGCGTTCAGAACCGTGCTTCAGAATAAATTTGCCGATTATGTCGGCCGCCCCCTTCCTATCTCCGGCCTCGCCATCTTCGTCGAAGAGACGCGCGGCGCACCATTTACCGTCCGCGCCTGGTTACCCCTCGCCCACGCTGCAAGCTGAAAGACCGTCTGACATGTCCCAGGAAACCATCCTCTCCAATGCCCGCATCATTCTCGAAGACCAGATCGTGTCGGGCACAGTGATCATCCGCGACGGCAAGATCGCCGAGATCTCCGAGGGAGCGTCCGCTGTCGGAGAGGATTTCGAGGGCGATTATCTGATGCCAGGCCTTGTGGAACTGCATACCGACCATCTGGAGTCCCATTACTCGCCGCGGCCCGGCGTGCGCTGGAACAAGACGGCGGCCATACAGGCGCACGATGCGCAGATCGTCACCTCGGGCATAACCACCGTGTTCGACTGCCTGCGCATGGGCTCCGACGAGGATGACGGCTTCGACCACGGCGAGATGCGCGACATGGCCGATGCCATCGAGGCGGCACAGAACGACGGCCGGCTGCGCGCCGACCATCTGATCCATCTGCGCTGCGAGGTGTCTTCGCAAAACGTACTCGAGCATTTTGCCGACTTCCAGCAAGACAACGCGGTTCGCCTTGTGTCGCTGATGGATCATGCGCCCGGCCAGCGACAGTTCCAGACGATGGACAAGTACATCTTCTACTACCAGAAGAAGCGCGGCCTGACCGATGAGGCCTTTGCGGTGTTCATTGCAAAGCGCCTCGAGGAGTCGGCCAAGTATTCGACGCCGCACCGCGACGCCATCACCAAGATCTGCCACGAGCGCGGCATCACCATTGCCAGCCATGATGATGCGACGCTCGAGCATGTCGATGAAGCCGTTGCCTATGGTGTCCGTCTGGCAGAGTTTCCGACCAGCGTCGAGGCCGCCAAGGCCTCGCATGCTGCCGGCATGAGCGTGTTGATGGGAGCGCCGAACATCGTCCGCGGCATGTCGCATTCCGGCAATATCGCCGCACGGGACCTGGCAGAACTCGGCGTACTCGACGTGCTGTCGTCGGATTACGTGCCGTTCAGCCTGCTGCATGCACCGTTCATACTGGCCGACGAGGTCGAGTCGATCTCGCTGCCGAAGGCGATTGCGATGGTGACGGCAACCCCTGCCCGCACCGTCAGCCTCGACGACCGGGGCCGCATCGCGGTCGGACTGCGCGCAGACCTCGTGCGAGTGCGCCGCGATACCGGCGTGCCTGTGACACGCGCGATTTGGCGCGAAGGACGAAGGGTCGCCTGATGGCCGAGCTTGAGGCCAATCCGCAGACCGGAAATGCCGCGCCGACCGCAACAGGCATGATGGTGGTGGTGGTCGGCCCAAGCGGCGCCGGCAAGGACACGCTGATCGGCCGCGCCGCAGAATATTTTGACGGACGGACGGATGTGCACTTTGCGAGACGCGTCATCACACGCGGCGCCGACGCGGGTGGCGAGGACCATGTCAGCGTCTCCGAGGGCGGGTTCGACGCGATGGAAAGGGCCGGCAGCTTTGCCATATCCTGGGATGCACACGGCCTGAAATACGGGATCCCGGCCGCCGTTCGCCAGGAACTGGCACAGGGCAACATCGTCATCGCCAACGGCTCGCGGTCGGTACTCGATCGCTTCAAGGCGGCCTTCCCGAGACTGACGATCATCAACGTCACAGCCCGGCCGGAGGTACTGGCAGAGCGTCTGGAAGCGCGGGGACGTGAAACCCGTGCGGACATCCTGAAGCGCCTGGAACGCGGATCGCTGACCGTACAAGGCGACTTCGATGTCGTCACCATCGACAACAGCGGCACGCTGGATTCAGCGACGCATGCGATGATCGATGCGCTCGAGGCGATACTCCGCGGCTGACGGCGGGTCCGGTTCTACTAGTGGGCTTCGTCCCAGTTGTCGGCAGCACGCGCATCGACCTTAAGCGGCACGCTCATCTCGACAGCCGGCATGGCAGCATTTTCCATGACGGAGACGATGACCGGCTGGGTCCGCTCGACATCGCCATCCTCCACTTCGAAAATCAATTCGTCATGGACCTGCAGCAGCATGCGGACGCGCTCGCCGAGCCCGGCTTCAGCCAATGCCGGCTCAATCTGGATCATAGCACGCCTGATAACGTCTGCGGCCGAGCCCTGGATTGGCGCGTTGATGGCGGCGCGTTCGTTGAAAGCGCGCATCGAAGGATTGGACGAGCGAATTTCCGGATAATGGATGCGGCGGCCGAAGATGGTCTCGACATAGCCCTTGTCACGGGC
Organism: Rhizobium sp. B21/90; assembly: GCF_019355815.1. Classification (NCBI taxonomy): domain Bacteria; kingdom Pseudomonadati; phylum Pseudomonadota; class Alphaproteobacteria; order Hyphomicrobiales; family Rhizobiaceae; genus Rhizobium; species Rhizobium sp. B21/90. The sequence continues at coordinate 124,410 of NZ_CP072162.1, forward strand.
ATAGGCCTTGGTGGCCTCCATATAGTCCTTGATGCCGGGGAAGCGCTCGAAGTAGCGCTTGATGTATTCACCGGCCTCGGAGCGCTCGATTGAAAGCTGGTTGGCAAGGCCGAAGGCCGAGATGCCGTAAATGATGCCGAAGTTGATCGCCTTGGCGCGACGGCGCACGTCCGACGGCATGCCCTCGACCGGCACACCGAACATCTCCGAGGCCGTCATCGCATGGATGTCCACGCCGTCGGAAAACGCCTGGGTCAGCTGCGGAATGTTGGCGACATGGGCCAACACACGCAGCTCGATCTGGCTGTAATCGGCCGACAGCAGCTTGTGGCCGGGTGTCGAAACGAAAGCCGTGCGGATCTTGCGGCCTTCGACGGTGCGCACCGGAATATTTTGCAGGTTCGGCTCGGACGAGGATAGCCGGCCGGTGGTGGTCGCGGCCAGCGAGTAGGATGTGTGGACGCGTTTGGTCAGGGGGTGGATGTAGCCTGGCAGCGCGTCGGTGTAGGTCGACTTCAGCTTGGTCAACTGGCGCCAGTCGACAATCTTGCGCGGCAGCGGCAGGCCCTCGGCGGCCAGATCCTCGAGCACGCTTGCCGAGGTGGACCACTGTCCGGTCTTGGTCTTGCCGCCACCGGCAAGGCCCATCTTCCCGAACAGGATATCGCCGAGCTGCTTGGGCGAGCCGATGTTGAAGCGCTCGCCGGCCAGTTCATAGATCTCGTCCTCGAAGGCTGCCGCCTTCTGGGCAAGTTCGCCGGAGAGCCGTGACAGGATCTGGCGATCGACGGTGATGCCGCGCTCTTCCATGCGGGCGAGCACCGGCACGAGCGGCCGCTCCAGGCGCTCATAGACCGAGGTCAGTTTCTGCGCGGCGAGGCGCGGCTTCAGCACCATCCACAGCCGCAGCGTCACATCGGCATCCTCGGCGGCATAGGCCGTGGCCTTGTCGATGGCGACACGGTCGAAGGTGACGAGCGACTTGCCGCTGCCGGCGACATCCTTGAAGGCGATGGGCTTGTGCCCGAGCCAGCGCTCGGACAGCGTGTCCATGCCATGGGTCGTGGCACCGGCATCGAGCACGTAGGACATCAGCATGGTGTCGTCAAACCCCCGGGTGATGATGCCATAGCGCTTCATCAGCAGGTAATCGTATTTGAGGTTCTGGGCTACCTTGAGGACGGACGGGTCCTCCAGCAGTCCCTTCAGCAGGGCCAGTGCATCGTCCATGGGTATCTGGTCCGGCGCCAGCTTGACGCCGTCGCTGAACAGATCCTCGCTGCCGGTCTTGTGGGCAAGCGGCACATACGCGGCGTGGATGGTGAGGCCCGACGCATCGGCGGGATCGGCGTAGGCAAGCGAGAAACCGACCAGATCCGCCTGCATGACATCGATCGAGGTGGTCTCGGTATCGAAGGCGACCAGGCCGGTTTCGCGACAGGCGGCAATCCTGTTCGAGAGCGTTGGGAGGTCTCGGATGGTGACATAGGCAGAGGCATCGAGTTTGGCGGCGGCGAAACTTTCTGCCCGGCTCCTGGCAAGATCGGTAGGCGTTGCACCCCGATGCGGCGCCTCGACTGCCAGCGGATCGGTCGGCGACGACTTGATCGTCTCCTCGGAGCGCTCCCCCTCGGTGGCGGAGGCGAGCGTGTCCATGTCGGGGCCGTGAGCCTCGGCAACGAGCTCGACCGCGACGACCGCCGCCTCGATGCCAGCAGCATTCGCGCCGGTCGCATCGGCGACGCGGCGGGTCAGCGAGGTGAATTCCATGGCCTTCAGGAAGGCGATGAGTTTCGGGCCATCCTGGGGCTCGAGTGTCAGATCCTCGAGGGGTACGTCGAGCGGTACGTCGGTGCGCAGTTCGACCAGCTGGCGCGACAGCCGTGCGAGATCGGCATTGGCAATGATACTTTCGCGGCGTTTCTGCTGCTTGATCTCGCCGGCCCGCGACAGCAGCGTTTCGAGATCGCCGAATTCTTCCAGAAGCTGGGCTGCGGTCTTCGGACCGATCCCCGGAATGCCCGGCACGTTGTCGGTGGAATCACCGGTCAGCGCCTGCAGGTCGATCATCTTTTCAGGCGCGACGCCCCATTTCTCGACGACATCGGGAATGCCGATCTGCTTGTCCTTCATGGCATCGTACATATGCACGTTGGGCGTCACCAACTGCATCAGGTCCTTGTCGGACGAGATGATGGTGACATCGGCGCCGGTGGCTTCTGCCAGCCGCGCATAGGTGGCGATAATGTCGTCGGCTTCGAAACCTTCAGTTTCGATGCACGGAAGATTAAAGGCGCGGGTCGCCTCGCGGATCAGACCGAACTGCGGCACCAGGTCCTCGGGCGGCGCCGAGCGGTTGGCTTTGTAGAGATGGTATAGATCGTTGCGGAACGTCTTTGAGGAATAGTCAAAGATAACGGCAAAATGGGTGGGCGTTACCCCGACATCGGTGTTGCGCGCGTCACGCAGCAACTTCCACAGCATGTTGCAAAATCCCGACACGGCATTCACCGGCAAACCATCGGATTTGCGGTTGAGCGGCGGAATGGCGTGGAAGGCGCGGAAAATGAAGCCCGAGCCATCGACGAGGAAGAGATGATCACCATTTTTCATGCCGAAATGGATAGCCTGCGGCATGCCCGAGGTCCAGACCGCGTTGCCTGCTTTTCGCTAAGGGATGCAGTGCCCGGCGTCACCGAAACGTTACCGATTTGTAACGGCCCCGGCGAGACCATTCCCTTGAAAAGCCGCATTTGAATTAGCATTTCTCTCTCACCGGCGCTTAACAAACGTCGCGGGTCTGGTCGCTGGCATGTCCCCTGCCGCATCAGACTTGGACAAAGGCCTTACCCCCCTCTCCGGGCCTTTGTCCCTATTTTTAGCCGCCATGGTTTCCCTCCAGGCCATGGCGGCTTTTTCCATCAAAGCAGGTAGTGCAGCAACCCGCCCGTCTATGGCCCGTCGCACGCGAATTACGCGTTGTTTCGGCTTGAAATAGCGCATAAGCACACGTCATGGGATATAGTCGAACAGACTCCGCAGCCTACCTTGCGAGCCGGCTTGCAAAGGGTTTCAGTCGCTCCTTGCAACAGCGAGCGGCAGGAATCGGCTTCTCTCCCGGACAGTTTCCAATCCTGGTCGAATTGTGGGCCGAGGATGGCCTGACGCAGAAGCAACTGCTGGAGCGCGTCGACATCGAACAGGCCACGATGGCAAACACGCTTTCGCGGATGGAGCGCGATCAACTGATCGAGCGCAAGCCTCATCCTTCCGACAAGCGGGCTCAGCTCGTCTACCTGACGGAAAAGGGATCTGCCATGCAGCAAGACGCGGTCGATGCAGCCATGGCTGCAGACCAGGATCTCTTCAAAGGTTTCAGGGTCTTCGAGCGTGAGTTGCTGCTGGAATATATTCGGCGCGTCCTCGACAATGCCAAGCGCCTCTAGCGGCGATCGCAGTTCTTTAACATTTCACCGACCGCCACGATCTAACACACAGCCGATTTCGGCTCGAAACACCCCCCGCTTTGGTCTATCGTCTCTCCAAATCGGAAGAAGGACCATCCATGACTGCCATATCCCCCATTCTCGACCGCGCCGACCAGAACCTGCCCACCAGCCTCGACAAGCTGTTCGAACTGCTCAGGATCAAGTCGATTTCCACCGATCCTGCCTTCAAGCCGGAATGCCGCAAGGCGGCAGAGTGGCTGACGGCCTATCTGGTATCGATCGGCTTCGAAGCCTCGGTTCGCGATACTCCCGGCCATCCGATGGTCGTCGCGCACCATGCAGGCGCCAGTGCCGATGCGCCGCACCTGCTGTTCTACGGTCACTACGACGTGCAGCCAGTCGATCCGATCGAGCTCTGGGAGAACGACCCTTTCTCGCCAGCCATCAAGGAGATCGGCAATGGTCGCAAGGTCATCACCGGTCGTGGCACGTCGGACGACAAAGGCCAGCTGATGACCTTCGTTGAAGCCTGCCGGGCGTACAAGGACATCAACGGCGCGCTTCCATGCCGCATCACCATCCTGTTCGAAGGCGAAGAGGAATCAGGCTCGCCATCGCTGAAACCTTTCCTCGAGGCCAATGCCGCAGAACTGACGGCAGACTACGCGCTCGTCTGTGATACCGGCATGTGGGATGCTGAAACGCCGGCAATTGCCGCCGGCCTTCGCGGATTGGTCGGCGATGAGATCGTCGTAACGGCAGCAGACCGCGATCTGCATTCCGGCATGTTCGGCGGACTTGCCGCAAATCCGATCCATATCCTCGCCGACATCGTCGCCGGCCTGCATGACGCAACCGGCAGGGTCACGCTTCCGGGCTTCTACGACGGCGTCAACGAGACGCCTGCCGATATCAAGGCAAGCTGGGAAAAGCTCGACGCCTCGGCGGAAAAGCTGCTCGGTGAAATCGGACTGTCGATCCCATCAGGCGAAAAGGGGCGCTCCGCTCTGGAACTGACCTGGGCGCGTCCGACAGCAGAGGTCAACGGCATCACCGGTGGCTATACGGGCGACGGCTTCAAGACCGTCATCGCCTCGAAGGCATCCGCCAAGATATCCTTCCGGCTGGTCGGCGACCAGAACCCGGCAGCCATCCGCGACAGTTTCCGCGCTTATGTAAAGTCGAAGATCCCGGCCGATTGCTCCGTTGAATTTCACGGTCACGGCGGGTCTCCGGGCATTCAACTATCTTATGAATCGGCGCTGCTCAACAAGGCGAAGGCAGCCCTCTCTGACGAGTGGCCGAAGCCTGCTGTCGTCATCGGCATGGGCGGCTCCATTCCCATCGTCGGCGATTTCCAGAAGATGCTCGGCATGGAGTCGTTGCTGGTCGGGTTCGGCCTGAACGACGACCGTATTCATTCGCCGAACGAGAAGTATGAGCTCGCCTCCTATCACAAGGGCATACGCTCCTGGATCCGGATCCTCGACGCCCTGGCGGCATAACAATAAAGCCGGCAAGCAGGATGCGACCACTTCGCGGCTTGCTTGCCGGCGTCACGACCATCATAAATGACTGCAGGGCCAAGATTCGATTCGACAAATCAAATCAGGTGATATATCGATTGATTAAACGATTAACCATTTATTGTGATGTCATTGGCTATCAACCGTTCCGGACCTAATCTCAGCCGCATCGCGGCATCGCTCGGTGTTTCCGTCGCCAGCGTCTCCAATGCTCTTTCCGGCAAAGGCCGGGTGTCTGCCGAACTCGGCGACCGTATACGGGCGACCGCAGCGGCCCTCGGTTATGTGCCGAGCCAGGCAGGGCGGGCGTTGCGGACCGGCAGAAGCGCGGTGCTCGGCCTTGTCCTGCCCGATATCGCCAATCCGCTCTTCCCGCAAATCGCCCAGGCTATGGAATACGCTGCCTCGGTTGCCGGCTACGGCATGCTGATCGCCGATTCACGTGGCGATATCGGCCACCAGACCGACGCTATCAATCGTCTGCTGGAGCGCGGCGTGGATGGCATGATCATTGTCCCCCGGCGCGGCACCCGGATTGCGGACATCGGCTGTCCGGTAGCCGTCATCGATACGCCATCGACGCCGGGCAACACCGTCTCTGCTGATCACTGGCAGGGCGGAGTACAGGTGGCGCAACATCTGTATGAACTCGGGCATCGCAAGATCATATTGCTGGGTAACAACCCCGCCTCCAACGTCCAGAACGACCGCATCGGCGGCCTGAAATCGGCATTCGACGCGAGCGTCACCACGGGCGTCATGTGGATCGAAAAGATCGAAGCCGAGCATGGCGCAGGCTGCATGCTGGGGCTTGCGGAAAAAGTCAGACAAGGGTTCACCGCCTTTGCCGCCATCTCGGATCTCGCTGCGCTGCGGGCCCTGACGGAATTGCAGCAGGCAGGCATATCCGTGCCGGATAGCGTCAGCGTCACCGGCTTCGACGACCTGATCTGGTCCTCGGTTGTCACGCCCGGCATAACGACGATGCGTATGGACATGCCGGCTATCGCAAAAATTGCCGTCGGCGCGCTCGTCGACGTCATCGAAATGGGCGCCCGCGACCAATCTTTGGCAGAAGAGACCCCGCACGCCAGCCGCATCGTCACCGCGGCGGTTTCACGGGTACCGATGCGGCTTATAGCACGTCAGTCCTCCGGTCCTCCCGGACCGGCGATGCAGGAACCCGGTGGAGATCCCGTCCCATGAATTGGCTGCTGAGCACGTCCATCGCGGTTTGTTGCCTTTTTCCACTGACAGCAGGCGCTGCGGACAAGACGCTGACGATCTCCGTCTATGCGTTTGCCCAGGACGACTACAGGAAGCTGGTCTACGATCCATTCGAAGCGAAATGCGGCTGCAAGCTGGTCGTGGAGACCGGCAACAGCGTCGAGCGGCTGGCAAAAATGGAGGCGAACAAGGCCCATCCGGTGATCGACATGGCAGTCGTCTCGATGGCCGATGCGCTACAGGCGTCTCGCGCAGGTCTCACAGACAAGATCGATACGTCAAGGCTTTCCAATTTCGACAAGCTCTACGACATCGCCAAGGACCCGAACGGCGACAGTATGAGCGTCGGCTACACCTTCTACGCCACGTCCATCGCCTATCGCCCCGATAAAATGAAGATCACGTCCTGGGCCGATCTCCTGAAGCCCGAATATGTGGGCCATATTGCCTTCCCGAATGTGACGACCAACCAGGGACCGCCAGCGCTCTACATGCTGGGCGAGGCAATGGGCAAGAACACGCCGGATCTCAAAGCGCCGATTGCTGCGATCGGTGAAAATAAAGACGACATCGTTACCTTCTACGAAAAGTCCTCGCAACTGGTGCAACTTATGCAGCAGGAGGAAATCTGGGCAGCGCCGATCGGTCGCTTTTCCTGGGCCGGCTTTACCAAGCTCGATGTCCCCGTTGCCTGGGCCGACCCCAAGGAGGGCCAAACAGGTGGCATGAATGTCATGATCCTGACCAAAGGTTCGAAGAACCGGGATCTAGCGTTGCAGTTCATGGATTTCTGGCTTTCGACGGATGTGCAGACCGCGCTTGGCCAGAAGCTGGTCGACAGCCCTGCCAACAAGGAGGTCAAGCTGCCGGCTGACATCACCAGCAACCTGACCTTTGGCGAAGACACCGCCAGGAGCCTCAAGCTCATCCCCTCCGCTCTGGCGCTCGACGAGCGAGAGGCCTGGGTGAAGGAATGGAACGAGACGGTTGGCCAGTAAGCTGCCGGTGCGGAATATCCGAATCCAGCACCGCGGATATCGTTCAGACGACACTGCCTGCGGGAAAGATCTGCATGTTCCAGAATAGAACCGAGGGCCTCGCGCTGGCGCTTCCGGCAGCACTGTTTGCGGCAGTGGTTTTCCTGGTGCCGGTCATCCTGCTTTTGTCTGAGGGGTTTCACGCGCCCGATGGGGCGTGGTCGATCGGCGCCTACACGGCATTTTTCTCCGAGGCGCTCAATCGTACCGTCTTCCTGCGCACGCTACGCCTCGGGCTCGAGGTCACGGCCGTTTCTGCGGTCATCGGCTATGCCGGCGCATTTGCCATCGTCAACCTACCGCCGAAGAGCAAGGGTCGCATGGTCGGCCTTGTCGTGCTGCCATTGATGATTTCACCGGTTGCCCGCACCTATGCCTGGATCGTCATCCTCGGGCGCACCGGCATCGTCAACGAGGCGCTGATCGGGCTGCATGTGATAGACACCCCGTTCCGCATTCTCTTCAGCGAGACCGCAGTTTTTCTCGGCCTGCTGCAATTGTTCCTGCCCCTGATGATCCTGTCGCTGATCAGTGCGCTTGAAAACATGCCGAAAGATGCGATCGCCGCGGCGCGAGTGCTCGGTGCAAACTGGCTGCAGGTGTTCTGGAAAGTTATCCTGCCGCTCACCCGCGAGGGACTGGTGATCGGCGGCACGCTGGTTTTCACCGGTTCGCTGACGGCCTATATCACGCCTGCGATCCTTGGTGGCTCCAAGGTGCTGATGCTGGAAACGCTGCTCTACCAGCGGGTCACGGTTTCCAGCGATTTCGTCTCGGCGAGCGTCATCGCCTTCATCCTCATCGTCATGAGCTTCGGCGCCAATCTGCTGCTGAAGCGCGTGGCAACCGCGAGGAGCCGCATATGAGCCGCCGGCTGTTTTCACCGATTGCCCTGTCTTTGCTGCTGGTCTTCCTGATCGGGCCGTTCGTCATCATTGTTGCCGCCTCGCTTTCAGCCGGCGAGACGCTGGCTTTTCCGCCGCAGGGCCTCTCGCTGCGTTGGGTGGAAAAAGTCTTCACCGTTGACAGCTTTCGCGCCAGCTTTGCCATGTCCATGCTGCTTGCGGTCGGCGGCACCCTGTGTGCGCTGGTCCTGGGCGTGCCGGCCGCCTATGCGCTCTCCCGCTACAGGCTGCCGTTTGCCGAGACCATCCGCACGGTCGTGTCAGCGCCCATCATCGTACCAGGCATCATCGTCGGGCTCTCCATCCTACGGTATCTCGTCGTGCCCTTCGGCTTCAGCATTACCGCCGCGCTGTTCTGCGCCCATACGGCGCTGGTGCTGCCCTATGCCGTGCGCGTCGTCTCGGCCAGCCTCGACAACCTGCGGTCCGACATCGAGGAAGCCGCAGTGCTGCTCGGTTCTTCGCGGCCGGGCGCCTTCTTCCGCGTTGTGCTGCCGAATATACGCGGTGGCGTGCTGGCGGCGTTTATCCTCGGGTTTGTTACCAGCTTCAATCAGGTGCCGGTGTCGCTGTTTCTGTCGGGCCCCGGAATCCAGACCCTGCCGATCAACATGCTCGGCTACATGGAGACGACCTACGATCCCTCCGTGGCCGCTCTTTCGGCGCTGCTCGCCTTCCTGTCGATCGGCATCGTCTTTCTGGCCGAGCGCTTTCTAGGATTTTCCCGCTATGTCTGACGCCTCCTATCTCACGCTCCAGAAGCTGACGCTTGCCTACGGCAGCACCGTTGCCGTCAGGGATCTGGACCTGACGATCGGTCGGGGGGAACTGGTGGCGCTGCTCGGCCCGTCCGGCTGCGGCAAGACGACGACGATGCGCGCAATCGCCGGACTGCTGACGCCCTCCTCAGGCAAGATCAGCCTAGACGGTGTCGACATCACCCGTGTTTCCGCCAATAAACGGGCAGTCGGCCTGGTCTTCCAGTCCTATGCCCTCTTTCCGCATCTTTCCGTCTACGAGAACATCGCCTTCGGATTGCGCCTCAAGGGCCTGCGCGGCGGCGACCTAGATGCGCGCGTAGGCGCTGGCCTGACGTCTGTGGGCCTTGGCGATTTCTCGCGCCGGAAACCAGGGGAACTGTCGGGCGGCCAGCAACAGCGCGTAGCGTTGGCACGCTCGATGGTGATGGAGCCTAAAGTGCTGCTGCTCGACGAGCCGCTCTCCAACCTCGATGCACGTCTCAGGTTGGAAATGCGCACCGAACTGCAGCGGGTCCAGAAGGAGACCGGCGTGACGATGATTTTCGTCACCCATGACCAAGTGGAGGCGCTGGCGCTAGCCGACAGGATCGTGGTCATGCGGAATGGCGCAATCGAGCAGATCGGTACGCCGGAGGAGATCTATAACCGACCAGTCTCCGCCTTCGTTGCCGACTTCGTCGGATTCGAGAACATCTTTCCCACCGAGAGCACCGGGATGAAAGCGGCCGGTGGCGCCGTGCCGCTGTCTCAACCCGTGCCACGAGGTGCTGCGGGGCTCGCCTGGCGTCCGCGTGCGGTCACGCTCGGCGTCGGTCCGTTTCAAGGCATCGTCCGGGGCACGTCCTTTGCCGGAAACACACGCGAGTACCTGCTCGACACGCCGCTCGGTCCCATCAAGGCCGAAGTCGGAGCAGCCCTGGCTGCGCAGCCGATGGGCAGCGAGCTTGCATTCGATCTGCCGGTCGATGCGGCAGCGGTGCTGGAAAGGTTCGGGTGAAACATGGGGGTCTGGATCGATACCGACATGGGCTTCGACGACATCGCCGCCATTCTGGTGGTGGCGCATTCGGGGCTTGAGATCGACGGCGTCTCGCTGATCATGGGGAATACCCCGCTCGACCAGGTGAGAGCCAACGCAGCCAGTGCGGCGGCATTTTTCGGTTGGCGCTTTCAAATCCACAGCGGGCGGGCGATGCCGGTACTATGCCAGCTGGAAACAGCCGAGGCGATCCTTGGCTCAAGCGGAATTCCCACGCTGGGAAGGACGCTGCCGGCAGCAGAGCGGCTGCCTCCGGGCAATGCCTTTGCCGCGCTTTGCCAATGGCTTGAGACCAACCAGGGTCCCTGCCGGATCCTAGCGCTCGGGCCTCTCACCAATATCGCGGCGCTGGCGCTGGCGCGGCCCGATCTTGCAATCCGCGTGACGGAACTGGTCTGGATGGGCGGTGGCGTTACATCGGGCAATCATACGGCATCGGCCGAATTCAATGCCTTTGCCGATCCTGAGGCGCTCGCTATCGTCCTTGCCCACGGCCTGCCGCTGCGCATGGTCGATCTCGATATCTGTCGCAAGGTGATCGCAACCCCGGAGGACGTCGATGCTCTTCGTCTGGTAGCCAGCGAAAAAGCCACGTTGCTGGCCGATCTTCTTGGCGGCTACGTGACGATTGGAACCAGCCGCGGCCGTGCCGGCATGGCGCTCTACGATCCGACCGCTGCTGCCATCTTCGTTGCGCCAGATATCGCCGACTTTCGACCTGCCCGCATCGATGTGGAGTTGCAGGGATCCCACACGCGGGGACGGACGGTCGTGGAAACGCGCGCCTCGCGTGGCATTTTCAACGCACATTATGTGGCCGGGATCGATGCAGCCAGGGCTCGCGTCATCGTCATGCGTGCCCTTGCCGACGAGGCAAGCCGATGACCGAAACTCGCGCGCGCGATCCCGCAGACCTCAACCATCCGGCTCTCAGGGCCCGTGCCTCCTCCGCAGCGCGGGGCGATACATCGTTTGATGTGCTGATTACCGGCGGTCGACTCGTCAACATGGTCACAGGGCAAATCGACAACTGCGATATCGGACTGACGGGAGCCCTGATTGCCAGCGTGCATCCGGCTGGCAGCAGAACCGACGCGAGCGAAATCATCGATGCGGCCGGCGCATTCCTGTCGCCGGGGCTCATCGACACGCATATGCACATCGAAAGCTCGATGATCACGCCTGCGGCCTATGCGGAATGCGTCATGCCGCGCGGCGTTACGACAATTGTCTGGGATCCCCATGAATTCGGCAATGTCCACGGGCTGGCAGCCGTGCGCTGGGCTGTGGAGGCCACGCGGCCCCTGCCTTTGCGAGTGATCACCCTTGCGCCTTCCAGCGTTCCCTCGGCACCGGGACTGGAATGCGCCGGCGCGGACTTCGACGCGGCCGTGATTGCCGAGATCCTGTCCTGGCCTGAGATCGGTGGCGTCGCCGAGGTGATGAACATGCGCGGCGTCATCGACGGCGATCCGCGCATGACCGGCATCGTCAACGCCGGTCTCGCTTCAGGCAAGATCGTTGCAGGCCACGCGCGGGGGCTTGAGGGAGCCGATCTCAACGCCTTTATGGCAGCCGGCGTGACATCGGACCATGAGCTCACCTCCGGCGCCGACTTCCTAGCAAAACTCTCGGCCGGAATGACGATCGAACTGCGCGGTTCACATGATTACCTCCTGACGCAATTCGTGAACGAAATCAAAAATCTCGGCCATATGCCGCAGACCATCACGCTATGCACCGACGATGTTTTTCCCGACGAACTCCACCGGGATGGCGGTCTTGACGATGTCGTGCGGCGGCTGGTGCGCGATGGCCTACGTCCAGAGTGGGCTTTGCGCGCAGCAACCCTGAACGCCGCAATGCGCTTGAACCGGCCTGACCTAGGCCTGATTGCCGCCGGTCGTCGAGCCGACATCGTGCTATTCGACGATCTCGAGGATTTCCGGGCAAGGCTTGTCCTCGCCGATGGCAAGCCCGTTGCCCGTAACGGCAAAGCGCTGTTTACAGCGGCGAGGCTCGATCCGGAGCCATTGCGGCATTCCGTCAAGCTGGAACCGCTTTCCGAAGGCGATTTTCGCGTATTGGCGGACGGAGACAGGGTACGCATCGCCACCATAGACCAGCCACGATTTACGGCCTGGGGCGAGATGACTGCCGATGTTGCAGGTGGCTTCGTCGTTCCGCCGCCGGGGACGACCCTGCTCGCGATCGCGCACCGACATGGCCGCGTCGATGACCGGCCGCGAATCGGCTTTCTCACCGGTTGGGGTGAATGGCGAGGTGCTTTCTGTACGACTGTATCGCATGACAGCCACAACCTGACTGTGTTCGGTGGCAATGTGCGCGACATGACGCTGGCTGCAAATGCCGTGATCGCTGCGGGCGGCGGTATGGCGGTGGCCTCGAACGGCAGGCTCGATGCCATCTTGCCGCTACCGCTCTCCGGCCTTGTCAGCGAGGCTGGGCTGGAGGAAATCGCGGCGGGGTTTGGCGCCATACGCAAGGCCATGACGCGGGTTGTCGACTGGAAGCCGCCCTATCTGGTGTTCAAGGCGTGTTTCGGCGCGGCGCTCGCTTGCAACATCGGGCCGCACCAGACCGACCGTGGCATTGCCGACGTGACAACCGGCCAGCTGCTGGAAAGTCCGGTTCTCTGAGAGAGTTGTCGGCCTAACCTTTGCCATGCCTAAAGCGTGGCAAAGACATGGGCGCTACCGCGCACGGTCACCTCGACCGCGCTGCCAATGGCGGGAAGGCCTATCCCGGAGCATTTGACCATCAGTGTGGAGCCGCCGTTCTGTTCGGCGAGACGCAGGGTGACGGTGCAAAGCGCGCCGCCGAACTCGATGTCGTCCACGGTTCCCCGGCATCCCGTTCCGTCCGGCGCGCCTTCGGCAAGGGAGAGATGAAGCTGCTCGGGGCGCAACATGATTTCGGATCGGCCACTTTGCGCTGGCGCGTCCGTTACGATCCGGCCCAGCACGCAATCGGCAAAGCCCCCTTCGAGATCGGCAGGCAAAAGCAATGCATCTCCGAGAAACGTTGCCGTTTCACGATCGACAGGGCGGAGGTAAAGCGACTGGGGCGGGCCGGCCTGGACCAGTTGTCCACCGCGCAACACGGCAACCTGATCTGCGAAAGACAAGGCCTCGGCCTGATCGTGGGTAACGAGAATTGCGGTGATACCGGCCGTCTGTAAAACTCTCGCTACGGCCTTGCGCATGTTTTCGCGAAGCCCGGTGTCGAGTGCCGAAAAGGGCTCGTCGAGCAGCATCAGCTTCGGCTTGCGGGCAAGTGCGCGGGCCAGTGCGACACGCTGCTGTTGGCCGCCGGACAGCTGATGCGGGCGTCTGTCGAGCATAGCATGATCGAGCTCGACCATATCCACGAGGTCGCGAATGATCTTGCTGCGATCAGCGACGCTGCGCTCGATGCCGAAGCCGATGTTTTCGGCAACGCTCAGATGTGGAAATAGAGCGCCGTCCTGGGAGACTATGCCAATGCCACGACGATGCGCCGGCACGATGGAAGGTCCATCGGCCAGTGTCTCGCCCTGCAAGACGACGCGGCCATGATCCGGCTGTTCGAACCCCGCGATGATACGCAGCAGGGTTGTCTTGCCGGAGCCCGACGGGCCGACGATAGCGGTGCGGCTGCCAACTTCCACCTGCAGGTCGATGCTGTCGAGCGCCAGGACGGGGCCGTAGCGCTTGCTGATATCTTGGATCGTCAGGAAGGTCATTGCCCGGCCGTTCGCTTGGATTGCATGTGAAGAAGAAGGGTGAGCGGCAACGACAGGACGACCATCATCAGGGCATAAGGGGCAGCCGAGACATAGTCGATCTCGCTGGTCAGCGACCAGAATTTTGTCGCCAGCGTTACGGTGCCGTTTGGCGAGAGCATCAGCGTTGCAGTCAGCTCGTTGGTGATGCCGAGCGCGACAAGTGCAACGCTTGCCGCGGCGCCGGGGGCCGCAAGCCGCATGGTAATCTGGCGGACCGCCTGACCTGGCGTGCGGCCAAGGGCCATGGCTGCCCGCTCCAATTCGACCGGCGCCTGGGCGATGCTGGCCCTGAGGCCGACCATGGCACGCGGCAGAAACAGTAGCATGTAGGCAACCAGCAGCGTCGCAAATGTCTGATAGAGCGGCAGGATCATTCGCACGGTGATCGAGACGAGCGCCAGCGCCACGACAACGCCCGGCAGCGAGCCCACATAATAGTGGCAGGCTTCGAGCAGCCGTTGCAGCCTGCCCGGCGCACGCACGGAGAGCCAGGCCATCGGCGCTGCAGCGACCGTTGCCAGGATGCCGCCGGCGATTGCCAGCACCATTGTCTGCGCGAAAGCCGATCCGAGCATATCCATCCGCCAGATGTCAGCGCCGCCGATCACCAGCCAGCGCGCCAGCGTCACGAAGGGCACGCCCAGAGCCAGCGCTGCGGTGATGACCGGCAACAGGATGCAGGGGAGCGCGAGGCGGCCGAGACGGCGGCAATCTGCCGGACGGGCGGCACCGGAGCCGACACGGGCGTAGCGTTCATTGCCGCGGATCAGCGCATCGAGGCCAAGCATCAGCAGGCAGCACAGCACCAGCACGCCGCCGAGCATATTGGCGGCCGGGCTGTTGTAGGCAGACTGGAACTGGTCGACGATGGCGGTCGCGAACGTATCGAAGCGGATCATGATGAACAGGCCGTATTCGGCCAGGAGATGGAGGCCGATCAACAGAGAGCCGCCGCAAATCGCCAGTCGCAGCTGCGGCAGTACGGCGCGGAAAAAGACACGCCAGGGGCCCAGCCCGAGAGAGGCGGCCGCATCTTCGATGGCCGGATCGAGACGGCGCAAGGCGGCTGCGACCGGGAGGTAGAGAAATGGATAGTAGGCGAGAACCGAAACAAGCACGCCGCTCGACAGGCCACGCATACCGGGAACCAGGCTGACCCAGGCGTAGCTGTGTACGAAGGCAGGAACTGCGAGCGGTGCTGCCGAGAGCCACGACCATATCCGCGCGCCGAAAATGTCGGTGCGTTCGGTAAGCCAGGCGAGCGTGACCGCAAGGATGATGCAGAGCGGCAGCGTGCAGACTTCGAGCAGCACAGTGTTGATCAGCAGCTCGCCGACGCGATTTCGAAAGACCAGCGCGATCACCTGCTGCCAGCCGGTCTGGATAGTAATCCAGACTATGAAGCCTAGCGGCAGGAGGCTGAGCAACGACACGAGGGCAGCAACAACGAAAACCGGCACGTTCGGCACGCGGCCGCGAGATGCCGCCGGCCGTGTCAGGCGCAGGGCATCGGCCGGATAGCCGGGTGCGGCTTGGCTGTTCTTTTGCAGCATGACGGCTGCCCTCATTTCTGAATACAGCACGGCAACCGCCAGTGGGCGATTGCCGATGATAATGCGTGACGCTGTTGCCAAGGCCCTAGCAGGGCAGGCGAGCCTTGCGCAAGAGGTATCAGATGAGGCCGGCGGCCGTCATCAGATCGGTCACCTTCTTGCTGTTCAGCTTGGACGGCTCGATCTTGGGGGCCTGCAACTCGGCAAGCGGCACCAGCTTGGGATTGGACTGCGCACCGTTGCCAACCGCATACTCGAATGAATTGCCATCGCGCAGCACCGTCTGGCCACCCTTGCCGGTGATCCACTTGATGAAGGCCTGGGCTTCTTTCTGATGCTGGCTGGAGGCAAGCACAGCGCCGCCGGAAATGCTGACGAACGCGCCCGGATCCTGGTTCTTGAAGTAATGCAGGGCGACATTCTTGCTGTTTTCGCCGGTCTTCGCCTGATCGCCGAACCAGTAATAGTGATAGATCAGCGCGCCTTCGATCTCGCCGGCATTGACGGCTTTCATCGCAACGCTGTTACCCTTGTAGCTCGTTGCATTCTCTTTCAGCGCCTTCAGCCATTTGGCGGTCTCCGCCTCGCCCTTCAATTCCAGAAAGGCGCTGACGATTGCCTGGAAATCCGCGCCGCCCGGCGAGGCGCCCCAGCGTCCCTTCCACTTCGGATCGGCAAGATCCATCATGGATTTCGGCAGATCGGCTTCCTTCAGCTTCGTCTTGTCATAGGCAAAGACGGTGGTCCGGGCGGCAACGCCCGTCCATTTGCCGTCTGCCGCCTTGAAGGTCTCAGGAAGCTGGGCCAGCGTATCCGCGTCGATCGGGGCGAAAAGGCCGGCGGCATCGACCAGGACCATCGCCGGGGAATTTTCGGTCAGGAACACGTCGGCTGGCGATGCTGCGCCTTCCTCGATGATCTGATTGGCGAACTGCATGTCGCTGCCATTGCGAACCGTAACCTTGATGCCGGTGTCTTTGGTGAACCCTTCGGCCCATGCCTGGGTCAGTGTCTCATGCTGGGCATTGTAGACGACGATGCCATCATCCTGCGCGTGCGCCAGGGAAACAGCCAACGGGCCTGCTGCGGTAGCGCAGGCAAGTGTCAGGCCGGCAAAAAATGAGCGGGAAAACTTCATGGCATCCTCGATTGGGTGGGCGGACAGATTTCTCCCCCAGCCCTATATTTAACATGAGTAGCCATTTCAAGTTTAGACGATGCGGGCAGGGTCACAAAATATTGAAAATGGCATCCGAATGCTGCTTTGGGCCCCGATCTTGAGATCTTCCGGACTTGCAGCCTTCTTCCCTGCCTAAAATCCGATTGCACTCAAATCAGTTGAATGCTACCGATAAGCATGAAAACTAATTTGAAGAGTTTATGGGCCGAGTTCGCCCCGCTTCTGCTCGTCTCCGGGCGCGGCTGGCGGCGGGCTCTCAACATCATGCTGGTGGAACACAATCTGTCGGACGCGACTGCCGCACCGCTGATCACCCTTCTTCGGCTGGGCGACCGCATTCCTCAGGGCGTACTGGCCGACAGGGTTGGAATAGAAGGCCCGACGCTGGTGCGCGTGCTCGATGGACTGGAAAGCGACGGCCTGATCTGCCGCGTACCCGACGATACGGATCGTCGCATCAAGCTGGTGGAACTGACCCCAGCCGGAAAAATCGTCGCCGAACGCTGTGAGAAATGTGCCGCGAAGCTGCGTGAAACGATGCTCGGCGACATTCCACCAGAGCAGATGCTGGCGGCGCTCGACGTCCTCAGGATCATTTCCACAAAGGCTTCTTCCTTTACCGGGGCATCCGACGATGACCAGTAATGCAAGCCGTTTTCCGGAGCTGGGCGACGTCGTCTTTTCGCTGAAGACCTTTATCGCGGCGATGCTGGCGTTGGCGATTGCCCTCTGTTTCGACCTTCAGAATCCCTACTGGGCTGTGGGCACTGTCTATATCGTTTCGCATCCCCTGTCGGGTGCAAGCACGTCGAAGGCCGTCTATCGCCTGCTCGGGACGGCGATCGGCGGCACAATGACCGTCATCCTGCTTCCCAATCTGGTCAATTCACCCGAAGTCCTGACGCTCGCCATCTCCTTGTGGATGGGGCTCTGTCTCGCCTTAGCGCTGCTCGACCGGACACCGCGCAGCTATGTCTTCATGCTTGCCGGCTATACGACGGCGCTGACGGCATTTCCGATCGTTGCAACGCCGGAGATTGCCTTCACCTACGCGGCGGCCCGGGTCATCGAGATTGCAGTGGCTATCGTCTGCGCGGCGGTTGTCAGCCGCGTGCTTTTGCCCCGCCACGCCGGCCCTGTCCTTGCCACGCGCATCGATGCCTGGCTGAAGGACGGCGCGGCCCTTGCCCTCGGAACACTCCGTGGCCGCTACAGCGATCCCGCCAACACAGCGCTGGTCGGACGCCTTTCAGCCGATGCCGTCGATCTGCATGCGTTCACGACCCATGTTTCCTACGACACCTCCAGCCATCGAGACATGGTGGACTGCGCTCGCGCGCTGCAACGCCGCATGATCGTGCTGCTTCCCGTGACCTCCGGTCTTGCAGACGTGCTCGCTACCCTGTCGCGTGTGACCACATATACGCCGGCCATGATCCGGCTGATCGATGCTGTGTCCGACTGGCTCGAGAGCGGCCAGCCACTCTCGCCCGACCAGCGGCAGACTTTTCTGACGCTGATGGAGGAGGCGGAAAACGACACTGACGACCGGCCGCCCTGGGCCCAACTGCTGGTCCAGAATGTCGTCGCGCGCATGCGGGATCTCATCCAGATCTGGAGCGACTGCATCGACCTCAAGTCGGACATCGCCTCGGGATCGCGGCACGCCTTGAGATGGAACCGCTTCGGCCCGTCGCTCGATACACAGCCGATGCACAAGGACTACGGCATGGCGATCTATTCGGCACTCGTGGCGATGCTTTCGACCTGCATTGCGACCGCCGCCTGGATCCTCACAGGCTGGCCGCAGGGAAGTACGGCGGCGATGATGGCCGGCGTCATCTGCTGCTTGTTTGCCGCCATGGACGATCCGACACCGGCAATCCGGGGCTTCATCACGGCGAGCCTTGCCGCCGTCGTGGCAGCCTTCGTCCTCGAGTTCGGCGTATTCCCGATGGTCTACAGCTACTGGGCGCTCTCGGCCGCGCTCGGCCTCTTCCTCATTCCTGCCGGTGTCCTGATGGCGAAGCCGAAGACGATGCTTCTCGGCCTCGGCTTCGGCGTCAACCTGCCGAACATGCTGTCGCTACAGGGACGACTGAGCCTCGACCTGCAGACATTTCTCAACTCGAATACGGCTTTGATTATCGGGCTCGTCATTGCCTGCTGCACGACAGCACTGGTGCGCAGCGTTGGAGCGGAGTGGAGCGCCCGCCGCCTTCTCCAAGCCGGCTGGGCGGACATAGCCGCTGCGACACGGCGGCAAAAGGACGGTGATGTTACCGGGCTCCTGCATCGCATGGTCGATCGCCTCGGCCTTGCAGCGCCACGTCTTGCCTCATTGCCGGCAAGCGCCGCATTGACGCCGAACGATGTCCTGAAGGATCTGCGCAACGGCCTTAATACGGTCGACCTGCAGCGGCTCAGGCCGTCGCTGTCGGCAACCGACAGCGCGGCCGTGGATGCTGTCCTCGTCTCGGTGGCGGACCACTACCGGGCGAAGCGAGATGCAGCAGACGATCCATCCGGCAACCTTCTGGCAACGCTCGATCGCTCGCTCGCCATCCTCGGCGCAGACGCGATATCGACGGAAGCCGCCGGCGCCCGGCGTGCGATGACCGGGCTGCGATACAACCTCTTTCCCGACGCACCGATCTTTGCGGCCAACGAAAACCGGGCCGCCCCGGATGTGACCACAGCGGAGAAAGCGGCATGAGACCGGAGGTCGACATTTACGGGGTCTATATCCCGACACTGGGCGCGATGGCCGTCATCGCCTTCTTTATTAACGCAATCCTCAGGCGGGCGCTGGCAACAACCGGCTTCTATCGCCTCGTCTGGCATCGGCCGTTGTTCGATACCGCCCTCTATTTCTGCCTGCTCGGCGCCCTCGTGCTGACAATCAATCGGATACCCCTATGAAGTTCCTGGCATTTTCAGGTCGTTTCCTGCTCACCGCCGTTGTCGTCGTTCTGGCTGGCGTCCTTGGGTGGCACCTCTGGGATTATTATATGAACGCGCCCTGGACGCGGGATGGCAAGGTACGCGCCGACGTCGTGCGGGTGGCTGCCGATGTCTCGGGCTTCGTGACCGAGGTCGACGTCAAGGACAACCAGAGCATCAAGAAGGGCGATGTTATCTTCCGCATCGACCAGGCGCGCTTCTCGCTTGCCCTGCGGCAGGCCGAAGCGCAAATCACCAGTGCTCAGGCGGCGCTCGGCATGGCCAAGAGCGACCTCGAACTCTACCAGCGCCTTGGCGACGGGTCGGTAACGCGCCAGAAGATCCAACAGACGCAGGCCACCGTCGCACAGGATCAGGCCGCGCTGGAGGAAGCGGTGGTCAGCCGCGACACCGCACAGCTGAATATCGACCGCTCGACCGTGCGGGCACCCGTCAACGGGATTCTCAGCAACTTCTCGCTCCAGCCTGGCAACTATGTGACCGCCGGGAGTGCCGTCACCGCGCTGATCGACGCAGATTCCTATTACATCGATGGCTATTTCGAGGAAAACAAGCTGGATCGGATCAAGGTCGGCGATGGCGCCGTCGTGCATCTGATGGGAACGAAGGACGCCCTGAAGGGCCGCGTTGTCGGCATCGCGGGAGGCATCGAGGACCGGGAGCGCACGGAAACGAGCAGCCTGCTGGCCAACGTCACGCCGACCTTCACCTGGGTTCGCCTCGCCCAGCGCGTGCCGGTGCGCGTCGCCCTCTCGGACGTGCCTGCAGGCACTGCGCTGGTGGCGGGACGAACTGCTAGCGTGACGATCACACCCTAAGCTGCGACCAGCAGAGAAATACCGCGGCATCTCTGACGCCGCGGCCTTTGCAATTAGCCAGTACCTATCAGGTATCCAGCGTTTCCAGGCGGCGGCTGAACGCCAGGGCAGCGAGCGTGCAGAGCGCGCCGGACAGCAGGTAGTAGCCGGCAAATGCAATGCCGAACTGGCTGGACAGGCTGAGCGCCACGAAGGGCGCAAAGCCGGCGCCGATCAGCCAGGAGAGGTCCGAGGTGATTGCAGCGCCCGTGTAGCGGTAGGTTTGGCGGAAGCGCGAGGCGAGAGCACCGGCCGCCTGGCCGAAGGACAAGCCGAGCAATGAGTAGCCGATGATGACGAAGGTGTAGCGGCCGGTCTGGCCACCATCGAGCAGGTGCGGGGCGATAAAGCTGAAGATCGCGATCAGCACTGCGCAGACGGCCAGTTGTCCGCGACGACCGATGCGATCGGCAATCAGCCCGGAACAGACGATGCCGACAATGGCAAAGATCGCTCCGACGAACTCGACCATCAGGAAGGAGGCCGGCGCCTGCTCGCT
Organism: Rhizobium sp. B21/90; assembly: GCF_019355815.1. Lineage (NCBI taxonomy): Bacteria > Pseudomonadati > Pseudomonadota > Alphaproteobacteria > Hyphomicrobiales > Rhizobiaceae > Rhizobium > Rhizobium sp. B21/90. Next base: position 145,194 of record NZ_CP072162.1, read on the forward strand.
GTAAAGCGTCACCCAGCCGAGCGGGAAGACCGTCATCAGGTGAAACAGCGCGAAACTTGCGAGCGGTGCAAAGGCACCGATGACGACATCGCGTCCATGAGCACTCAGCATGTCGACGACCTTGGTTGCTTCAAGCTCGTGCCGCTCCAGCAGCGAGCCGAACTCCGGCGTCGCCACCAGCCGCAACCGGGCAAACAACGCAACGACATTGACGGCGAAAGCGCAGAAGAACGGATAGCGCCAGCCCCAGGAAAGGAAATCCTCGGTCGACAGGCTGAAGACGAAATAGGCAAACAGCGCGCTGGCAATCATGAAGCCGATGGGGGCTCCAAGCTGGGGGATCATCGCATACCAGCCACGGCGATTGGCTGGCGCATTCAGCGCAAGCAGCGATGCCAAGCCATCCCAGGCTCCCCCCAACGCAAGACCTTGGCCGATGCGAAATGCGGCCAGCAGCCAGATGGCCGCGACGCCGATCTCATCATAGCCGGACAGGAAGCTGATGGAGACAGTCGATCCTCCGAGCAGGAAAAGCGCGATCGTCAGCTTCACGCCGCGCCCGTAGGTCCGATCGACCGCCATGAAGATGACCGAGCCGATTGGTCGGGCAATGAAGGCCAGCGAGAAAATGAGGAACGAATAAAGCGTGCCTTGCAGGGCATCGGCGAACGGAAAGAACAGCTTCGGAAAGACCAGCACCGAGGCGATGCCGTAGATGAAGAAATCGAAGAATTCAGACGTGCGACCAATGATCACTCCGATGGCGATATTGCCGGCCGCGACTGGTCTGTCCGAGTGTATCTTGCGGGCATCCCGCTCCAGTCCGGATGATGTCGGTTCTGCGCTCACATGCGTAAAATTAGCCATAGTGAAACCTCCCTGCCCCTGGGCTCGCTCCTCCACGAACTCGCCCCGAAAGCGATGTTCGGCCTAACTCTGCCCGTTATCAAGTCAGAAACTGCTAATCTGATCATCGAGACGTTAAAATCGCACGATTTACGCCATTTCGAAGATCCAGAGGCTTTGTTTCGACCAACCGATGGAGATTTGTCACGGGTGGGATATATTCACTTCCGAGAAACGCTTTCGGCATGTAAATCTGTCTGGATTTCTCGACCTTTTGCCGGTAGGTGCAATACCGACGTTGCCGCGACGCAGTAAGCTTGCTGCGCTGCGACGAAACACCTCATATCGTTCATGACCTCCGTCAATTAAGTCACGGCAGTGTCGAAACAAAAAGAGCTTGCGACGTGCACAGAGCATCGAAAATCTTCAGCCGTTTATCCGCCCTTTCCATGCTGGTCCTGCTAGCGGGCTGTAACATGGTGGTCATGGCGCCATCCGGCGACATCGCCGTTCAGCAGCGCGACCTCATCGTGATTTCCACGGTGCTGATGCTCCTCATCATCATTCCGGTGATCTTCCTGATCTTCTTTTTCGGCTGGAAATACCGTCAGTCGAACACGGATGCCAAGTATGATCCCGATTGGCATCATTCGACGCGTCTCGAGGTCATGATCTGGTCGGCTCCGCTGGTGATCATCATCGCTCTTGGCGCCGTCACGTGGATCAGCACCCATAAGCTCGACCCTTACCGGCCGCTAGACCGCATTGACAGCGCAACGCCGCTTGCCAAGGACGTGAAGCCGATGACCGTCGAGGTCGTGGCGCTCGACTGGAAATGGCTGTTCTTCTACCCTGACCTCGGAATTGCGACAGTCAACGAGCTGGCAGCACCGGTCAATACGCCAATCAACTTCAAGATCACGTCCGGCACGGTCATGAACTCGTTTTACATCCCGGCGCTGGCTGGCCAGATCTACGCCATGGCGGGAATGGAAACGAAACTGCACGCCGTGATCAACAAGCCGGGCGAATTCGAGGGCATCTCCGCCAACTACAGCGGCGCTGGCTTCTCGAACATGCGCTTCAAATTCCATGGCCTCGACCAGGCGGCTTTCGACCAATGGGTCCAGAAGGCCAAGAGCGAAGGCAAGGCGCTGGATACGACCAGCTACGCCGAGCTCGCCAAGCCGAGCATCAAGGACCCGGTTCAGTACTTTTCCTCTGTTGGCGACGGTCTCTACAATTCCATCCTCAACATGTGCGCTACTCCCGGCAAAATGTGCATGAACGAGATGATGCATATCGATGCCAGCGGTGGTGCGGGTAAGGAAAGCCATGAAAACCGCGAAAAACTGATTCACGACAATCGCGATGCCGCCAATGACGTCGCGCCGGCCACTATGGACCACGGCGACACATCGATGCCGGGCATGGACATGGGCAACAGTTCCGCCGCCCCTGCCACGCCGAGCAAATGATCTCCGTGACTGCGTATTCAGAACAAGACATTCATAAGGACAGAGGCAATCCATGTTCTCAAACCCGGACCTCTTGAAGTTCATCTTCGGTCGACTGACCCTCGACTCGATCCCCTATCACGAACCGATCCTGATCGTGACGTTCATCGTCGTGGCAATCGGCGGCGCCACCGTTCTAGGCTTGCTGACCTACTTCAAGCTGTGGGGCTATCTGTGGAACGAATGGTTCACCAGCATCGACCACAAGAAGATCGGCATCATGTACATGGTGCTCGCGATCATCATGCTGTTGCGTGGCTTCTCAGATGCCCTCCTGATGCGCACGCAGCAGGCAATGGCATTCAACGGATCCGAAGGCTATCTGCCGCCGCATCACTACGACCAGATCTTTACCGCGCACGGCGTGAGCATGATCTTTTTCGTGGCAATGCCGCTGGTAACCGGCCTGATGAACTTTGCGGTTCCGCTCCAGATCGGCGCGCGCGACGTGTCGTTCCCGTTCCTGAACAACTTCAGCTTCTGGATGACCACGGCCGGCTCAATGCTGATCATGATCTCGTTGTTCATCGGCGAGTTCGCACGTACTGGCTGGCTGGCCTACCCGCCGCTGTCGGAAAGCGCCTATAGTCCCGATGTCGGTGTCGATTACTATATCTGGGGTCTGCAAATCGCGGGTATTGGTACCCTTTTGTCGGGCGTCAACCTGATTGCCACCATCGTCAAGATGCGTGCGCCGGGCATGACCATGATGAAGATGCCAATCTTCACCTGGACGGCTCTCTGCACCAACGTCCTGATCGTCGCCGCCTTCCCGGTACTGACCGCCGTTCTCGCCCTGCTGTCGCTCGACCGCTACGCCGGAACAAACTTCTTTACCAATGACCTCGGCGGCAACCCGATGATGTATGTCAACCTCATCTGGATCTGGGGTCACCCGGAAGTTTACATCCTCATCCTGCCGGCATTCGGCGTGTTTTCGGAAGTCGTTGCGACATTCTGCAGCAAGCGCCTGTTTGGTTACGCGTCGATGGTCTACGCCACCGTCGTCATCACCATCCTTTCCTACCTCGTCTGGCTGCACCACTTCTTCACGATGGGCTCGGGCGCCAGCGTAAACTCGTTCTTCGGCATCACCACGATGATCATCTCGATCCCGACAGGGGCGAAGATCTTCAACTGGCTCTTCACCATGTATCGTGGTCGCATTCGCTTCGAGGTTCCGATGCTGTGGGCCATGGGCTTCATGGTGACCTTCGTCATCGGTGGCATGACGGGCGTCATGCTCGCAGTTCCGCCGGCCGACTTCGTGCTGCACAACTCGCTGTTCCTCATCGCCCACTTCCATAATGTCATCATTGGCGGCGTGGTGTTCGGCGCGTTCGCAGGCATTAACTACTGGTTCCCGAAGGCATTCGGCTTCAAGCTCGATCCGTTCTGGGGCAAGATGTCCTTCTGGTTCTGGCTGGTCGGCTTCTACTTCGCCTTCATGCCGCTCTACATCCTTGGCCTAATGGGCGTCACCCGCCGCCTCAGCCAGTTCGAGGATCCGTCGCTGCAGATCTACTTCGTTATTGCAGCCTTCGGTGCCGGCCTGATTGCCATCGGTATTGCTTCGTTCCTGATCCAGATCTTCGTCAGCATCAAGAACCGCGAAGCTCTTGCCGACTTCACAGGCGACCCCTGGGGCGGTCGTACCCTGGAATGGTCGACTTCGTCGCCACCCCCGAGCTACAACTTCGCCCTCACCCCGATCGTTTACGATCACGACTCGTGGTGGGACATGAAGGCTCGCGGTCATGTTCGTCCGACGGAAGGCTTCCTGCCGATCCACATGCCGAAAAGCACGAGCGCCGGCATTATCCTCGGTATCCTCAGCATCGTCTTCGGTTTCGGCATGGTGTGGCATATCTGGTGGATGGCAGCACTTGGCTTCGTCGCCATGGTGGTCGTTACTATCGCCCATACCTTCAACTACAAGCGTGACTTCTACATTCCGGTCGAAGAAGTGATCAGAACCGAAAACGCGCGGACCAAGCTGCTTGCAGAACGGGTATAAGACAATGACAGCAATGCATGCAGACGCTGCCGCAAATGGCAAAACGCCTGCCTTCTACCTGAAGGAAGAGCACCACCCGGAAGAGAGCACGATGCTCGGCTTCTGGATCTACATCATGAGCGACTGCCTGATCTTCGCAGTGCTCTTCGCAACCTACGCCGTGCTCGGCCGCTCCTATGCGGCCGGCCCTTCGCCAGCCGACCTGTTCGAGCTGTCGACCGTGGCGATCAATACCACGATGCTGCTGCTCTCCTCGATCACGTATGGCTTTGCCATGCTGAGCATGGAGAAGAACAACACCCGGTCGACCCTGCTGTGGCTGGGGATCACCGGCCTCTTCGGGATCGCCTTCGTTGCGCTCGAGCTCAACGAATTCTACCACCTGATCCTCGAGGGTGCCGGCCCGCAGCGCAGTGCATTCCTGTCGGCATTCTTCACGCTTGTCGGCACCCACGGACTGCACGTCACCTGCGGTATCGTCTGGCTCGTCACCCTCATGGTTCAGGTCGCCAAACATGGCCTTATCCACGAGAACAAGCGCCGCCTGATGTGCCTCAGCATGTTCTGGCACTTCCTCGACGTCGTCTGGATCGGCGTTTTCTCCTTCGTCTATCTCATGGGGGTTCTCGGATGAGCTCGAACACGCACACTCCACACACTGCAGGCAGCGATCACGGACACGCGACACACGGGCACGATGGCCATGGCCATGGCGGGCACGAAGCGGCTCACGGTACGTTCAAGAGCTACATGACCGGGTTTGTCCTCTCGGTAATCCTGACCGTCATCCCGTTCTGGCTGGTGATGGCAAAGGTCATCGAAAGCCCGGTAACGACCGCCGGCATCGTCATGGCACTCGGCGCCGTACAGATCGTCGTCCACATGGTCTATTTCCTGCACATGAACACCAAGTCTGAAGGCGGCTGGAACGCACTGGCGCTGACTTTCACCGTGGTGATCGTCGTGATTGCGCTCAGCGGTTCGCTCTGGGTCATGCACAACCTAAACGTCAACATGATGCCGATGTCCCCGGACATGATGCGCAACATGCCGTAAAGCACTGCCGGGCGGTCCAGGATCGCCCGGCCTCTCCGGCTTGAGCACCTGCTCGCCGGTTACGCGCCTCCGATGGAGCCTCGCGCCATGACACCTGTTTCCGCGCCCCCTTCGACGTCCCACCGGTCAAGATTTGCCTTGGTAATGTGGGTTATCTGCCTGCTGCTGTTGACTGCTGTCTTCATCGGGCTTGGAACCTGGCAGGTTAAACGGCTGCACTGGAAGCTGGACCTGATTGCCCGCGTCGATGCTCGGGTGCACGCTCCGCCGCAGCCCGCACCCGGCCCTTCGACATGGTCTTCGATAAACGCCAATGACGACGAATATCGCCATGTACGCATTGCCGGAACCTTGATGAACGACAAGGAGACCCAGGTCTACGCGGTGACGAACCTCGGTCCCGGTTTCTGGGTGCTGGCCCCGATGAAATCCGCGGACGGAACGATAACTTGGATCAATCGTGGCTTCGTTCCGACGGACAAGCGCAATCCGAAAACGAGGCCGGAAGGAGAAATCTCGACACCCACCACCATCACCGGCCTTCTGCGCATCAACGAACCGAAGGGCACTTTGCTGCGGTCGAACGTGCCGCAAGACGAGCGCTGGTATTCCCGCGACGTGGCGGCGATGGCCGCTGCCCGGGGCCTGACGGACGTTGCGCCCTATTTCATCGATGCGGATTCCGAGCCCAATCCAGGCGGATTACCCGTCGGCGGGCTGACACAGATCGTTTTCCCGAACAGCCATCTGGTCTATGCCTTCACGTGGTTCGGGATGGCGATCATGTCGTTCGGCATGACCGGCTATCTTGTTTTCCTCGAACGCAAACGGAAGATATCGTGAAAAAAGGGACTGCCATCTCGCAACGGCAATCCCTTTTTAACGGTGGACTTTACCAGCGGGGCGGTGGAGGACGGCCCCAGTCTCCATCGCCTCCGCCATACTCGTCCCAATGATGGTGATGATGCGGGGCCCAGCGGTCGCGGTCCCAGAAAGGCGGCGGACCGCGACGCCATTCATTCGGCCGGCATTCGCCATTCCACGATTCGTGCCATCCCCGACCGCAGGCGTAATCGACTTGAACGATCGGCGCGTTATCCGTGTTGAACGTAGACGGGCCAACGGGCATTGCCTGGGCTGCGGAGACGGCGAGACCCGTCCAAACTACGGCGGAAGCTATCAAAGAGTATCGCATATCTGATGACCTTTCGTTCGAACCATCCCCGGTAAATTACGCTTCCGCGCCTTAACCGGGACTGAATTGAACGAGAGCTTTCCGTTCATCGAACACGACCTATCGATAGGTCGCCTGTTCGATCAGACGCTCTTCGGAGCTGCCTTCTTCACCTTTTCGACAGGCTCCAGCTTGGCGTCTTCGGCTTCCTTCAACAGGCGCTGCTCCTTGAGGCGCGCGGTTTTGCGCAAACGCGCGGCGGACTCCTCGTGGGCGATGGTGCGAAAGGGAGGCGCATCGGCGGCGTTCTTATCGCGCTTGCCGGTCTTGTCCGTCTTGAAAAATGAGTCTTTTGCAGTTTTCGGCATGCCGCGTGTCCTTCGTTGATGTGAGTTGGAGCGGCGGGCGAATACGCGTCGTCATCACCTGATGGAACAATGACGCCGCATTCGTCTGTCATAGAAAGAAGGCTAACCGATCGAGGCAAGCCGGAGATGGTCGGGACGAAGGCTCCGCTCGGAAGCCATTATTGAAACGTTGAAAACAATGACGGCAGTTCGCTGAACCAATGTCTTCGAACCATCTCTATAACATTATAGATAGGCCATTGGCCCCGCCGTGGCAAGGCAGGGCGCGGTGCGCAAACCTGCCTGATACTACCTTCAGGCAGTGGGACGACGGTATCCCGTCGGCTGCTCGTAGAGCCAGCCGATCCGCTCCACGGCGTCGGCGAAGTTCTCGCGGGCAACCGTCATCGTAAGGCCGTTGGCATGGATGATCGTCTCGGCATCCTCCATGATTGCGACGTGCCCTTTCCAGAACACGAGGTCGCCGCGGCGAAGGTCGCCCCGCTCGATCGGTTCGCCGAGGCCAGCCGCCTGCATGTCGGCATCGCGGGGCGCAGCTTTACCCACCATGGCCATCGCCAACTGGACCAGCCCGGAGCAATCGATGCCCAGCCCGGAGCGGCCGCCCCAGAGATAGGGCGTCTCGATAAAGCGGCCAGCGACGGTGACGTAGTCACTTTCTACCGCGTCGCCGATCGGTCGTACATGCTTGGCATAGAGCGCAGTACCATCGTCCAGAACGACGTATCGATTTCCCCGAACTTCCGCCTCCTCCGTCACGCAGACCCGGCTTCCCATGGACAACACGGCGACGTGCGGCTTGCGAAGCTCCGGCTTCGGATAAAGCGGGCTGCGTTGGGGCCAGACGACATGCGTCGGATTGGCTCCGGCGACCGACAGGGCATCCTCCGGCAGATAGCCGACATACCCGTCAGACGCTGCCTTTACCCAGCACCACCCGTCCTTGCGCTCGAACACAGTCACCGCCTCGCCGCGTAGAAATTCAGTGTCGATGCCCGCCGCCATGTCCGCCCTGGGACGCAGGCCGATGACCGGTACGCTGATCAGCGCCGGGTTTCCGGTGACAAAGCGCTCGGCATTCACCATCCCCTCGAGCGCAATGTCGGCGAGATCCGGACGATAGGCATTGAGGCGGCGGTCAAGTTTCATCTTTTTATCCTTCAGGAGGTGAGCCGGCGGCTCTGGCCGATGACCAGATCGCCGAGTTTTTCCAGATAAAGCGCGCCCGTGACTGTGCGCTTGATGATGACATTGCGGCGATCCTTGGCGTCCCGCACGCGGTCGACAAGGCCCATCGCCCCCATCGTATCGAGGGCGCGGGTGATGACCGGCTTGCTGACACCCAAAGTCGCCGCCAGTCCACGAACCGTGTGGGGCGGCGGCACCAGATAGATCTGCAGCAGGATCGCCATCTGTCGCAAGGTGAGATCCCGCTTGTCGAGATGAACCTGCTCCATGGTAACGCCATGCCACAGCCCCAATGCCTGGGAAGCGGTCAGTTCAAGGGACAAGACGCACTCCGGGGTCCGTTACGCAGCCGTTTCATTGTCCTGCGAGTTCGTGACCATTTCAAGAGGCGTTTCCGGATCCCGCCCCTTACCGGACTTTCTGCCGTATATAATGGTAAAGGGCTCGGATAGCCTGTGCCTCGCCGCCGCCCGGCGAATGCGGGCGCTCGCTTGGTGCCCAGCCATAGATATCGAGATGCGCCCAGCTTTTGGTATTGGTGACGAAGCGCTTGAGAAACAGTGCGGCCGTGATGGCGCCTGCCATGCCGCCGGCCGGAGCATTGGTGATATCGGCAAACTTGGTCCGGATATCCTTGTCGTAGCCCATGTAGAGCGGCATCCGCCACAGGGGATCGTCCGTCTCCAGGCTTGCTTCGGCGAGGTCGTCTGCAAGGCCTTCGTCATCGGTAAAGAGCGGCGGCAGGTCGGGGCCGAGTGCGACGCGCGCAGCCCCCGTCAATGTGGCCATGTCGATCATGAGATCGGGCGACTCCTCATCGGCGTAGGCCAGTGCGTCGGCCAGGATGAGGCGGCCTTCCGCATCGGTATTGTCGATCTGGACAGTCAGGCCCTTGCGGCTCTTGTAAATGTCGCCGGGTCGGAAAGCGTTGGCGGAAATCGAATTTTCAACAACCGGTATGATGACGCGCAGGTCGACCTTGAGTTTTGCATCCATGATCATCAGCGCCAGACCGAGGATATTGGCGGCACCGCCCATGTCCTTCTTCATCAGAAGCATCGAGGCGGACGGCTTGATGTCAAGGCCGCCGGTATCGAAGCACACGCCCTTGCCGACGAGCGTGATGCGACGATGGCCTTTCTTCCCCCAGCGCAGCTCAAGTAACCGCGGCGCGTCGGCGCTGGCGCGGCCGACGACATGGACCAGCGGAAAGTTCTGCGTCAGCAGGTCGTCGCCTGTAATGACGGTGCATTGAGCATTGTAGTGGGCGGCGAGCGCCCGGAAGACTTCTTCCAGATGGCCCGGGCCCATATCGTTGGTGGGCGTGTTGATCAGATCGCGGGCAAGAAACACACCCGCCAGCTGCCGCCTGATATCGGCAGCATCGGCATCACGCGGGATCATCAGCGTCGGTGCAACCGTCTTGTCCGCCTTGTAGCGGTCGAAACGATAGCTGCCGAGGCCGAATCCCAGTGCCAGCCGATGGGCGGTAAGCGGGGCGGTCTCGATGTGCCAGTCGCCGGGCGGCAGCGAGCGGGCAAGACGGCCGGTGAGATAGGGCTGTTCCGAGGGGTTGGCCCCGAGGCCGAACAAGGCGCCGCCGAGGTGCCCCTCCTCCGTCGGGATAAGTAGCAAAGTGCCGCTATCCGCCTTGTAGCCGGTCTTTCGAGCCCAATCGAGAGCGATAGGATCGATGGTGCCTGTTTCGATATGCGCGGGCGTGACTGCGAAGACCGGGAGGGTCTTGCCACCCTTGGTATTAAAGGGTGTGGCTCGGTCGATATACTGGTAGGGGGCCATGATGATCCTTCGATCCGCCTGAGTCGGTAAATTAACGATCTGTTAGGGTTAACAGATTATTGCTGGAGCGAAGATTGCGCCACACTATTATCTGCTGTCTTTATGGATCTGGCGCAGGACCAATCGATTTCACGGATCGCGCCATGACCGCTTCGGCACCCTCTTTTTCGACAATCCGCAGCCTTCAGGCCAGCGTCGCCCTGCTGGCAGCACTACTGCTTGCCGGCTGCGCGACGACGACGGACAAGACTACCACAGGCTCAATCCCGAAAATGTCGAAGTCTGCCGACGACATGAGCCCCGGCGAGCTCTCCGGCAGCACGGCAGCGCTCGGCAAGGCATACGACGCAAACCCGCGGAACCCCGTTGTCGGCGTCAATTACGCCAATGCACTGCGCGCCAGCGGTCGCAATGCCCAGTCCCTCGCTGTCATGCAGCAGGTGGCAATCGCCAATCCCAACGACCGTGGCGTTCTGGCTGCCTACGGCAAGGCACAGGCGGCGGCAGGACAATTGAATGAGGCTCTCGCCACAATCGAGCGCGCCCAGACACCTGACCGGCCAGACTGGCGGCTGGTCTCAGCGCAGGGCGCTATCCTCGATCAGCTCGGCCGCGCCACCGAAGCAAGGGGTAAATATCGCGACGCACTGGACCTGCAACCGAACGAGCCCTCGATCCTATCCAATCTCGGCATGTCCTATGTCCTGACCGGAGATCTGAAGACGGCCGAGACCTACCTGCGCTCAGCCGTCGCCCAGCCGACTGCCGACAGTCGCGTCCGACAAAACCTGGCGCTTGTCGTCGGCCTCCAGGGGCGCTTTCCCGAGGCCGAGCAGATCGCCCGGTCGGAACTGACGCAGCAGCAGGCCAATGCCAACGTCAATTATCTGCGCACCATGCTGGCCCAGCAGAATTCCTGGCAGAAGCTTGCCAGCAAGGACGGCGCGCCGAGACCTGTCAACTGACGGAAGCCCTTATCCGGCCTCCAGGTGTGACACGATAGGCCCTTGCACCGGTTGATCCTGAAACGTCAGTTGTGGAACCGGTCCATGACCTGGAGGATGGCCGGTCCGAGGATGACGGCGATCAGCACCGGCAGGAAAAATACGATCATCGGCACGGTCAGTTTCGGCGGCAGAGCCGCAGCCTTCTTTTCGGCATCGTTCATCCGGTCGTCACGCCCCTCCTGGGCAAGCACGCGCAAGGCCTGGGCAACGGGAGTGCCGTAACGCTCGGCCTGGATCAGCGCCTGGGTGACCGATTTGACATTCTCCAACTGCGTGCGGACAGCCAGGTTATCGAGTGCGGTACGGCGGTCTTGAAGGAACGACAGTTCCGCGTTGGTCAGCACCATTTCTTCTGCGAGTTCCGGGGATTGCTCGGCTAGCTCTTCCGAGACACGGCGCATGCCGGCTTCCACCGAAATTCCCGACTCGACGCAGATCAGCATCAGATCCAGAGCATCCGGCCACGCCCGCTTGATGGACTTCTGGCGCTTTCCCATGCGGTTCGACACATAAATATTTGGCGCGTAAAAACCGAGATATCCAACGCCTAGCACCGCGAGAACGCGGATCATGAAGCCCTTGCTTTCGAGATTGCCGAGACCGAAGACCCAGAAGCCAGCAAGGGCGAGGAACAAAAATGGCAGCAGGAAGCGCGCAACCAGGAAAGTGTTCAAGGCATTTTCGGATCGTAGCCCTGCCGCCCGCAGTCGGTTGACGGTGTTGGCGTCGACCAGCGCCTCTTTCAGATTGAAGCGCTCGGCGATATTGCGGACCGACTGGTTGTTCTGGTTGCGCAGCGTCGCCTTGCCGCCGTCGTTCATCCGCGCTCTTTCGCGGGCGCGGATCTGGTCGCGCTCGGTCGAGACTGCCTTCATGCGCTTGTTCAGATCGCCGCGGTCGAAATAGGGAATGGCCAGCGTGTAGAACGTTGCGAACACAGCGATCGAAACCACGACCGCAAGGATCAGGCTGGGATCGGTCAACTGGCTGGCAATGTCGGACATGGTGGCAACCTTCGGTCAGATGTCGAAATTGATCATTTGGCGCATGACGAACATACCGAGAGCCATCCAAACTCCGGCAAACATCAGGATGAGATGGCCGCGCGGATCGGTAAAGAGGGCCATGATATATTGTGGCGACGTCAGATAGACGAGCGTGGCGACGATGAACGGCAGGGCGCCAATGATGCAGGCCGATGCCTTGGCTTCCATCGACAGGGCCTGCACCTTCGCCTTCATCTTCTTGCGCTCACGAAGGACACGCGCGAGATTTCCGAGCGCTTCCGACAGGTTGCCGCCGGACTGCGACTGGATTGCAATCACAATGGCGAAGAAGTTGACCTCCTGCAGCGGAAGTCCGACAGCCATGCGGGCGCAGGCATCCGCCATGCTGAGACCGACCTGCTGGGCCTCCACCAATTGGCGAAACTCCGTCTTGACCGGCTCGCGCGCATCGGCTGACACAAGGCGGATCGCGTCGTTGAGCGGCAGGCCGGAGCGCAGCGAGCGGGTGATCACATCGAGCGCATTCGGAAACTCGTTGAGGAACTTGTTCTGCCGGCGCTTGACGAGAAAACCTATGATCCACCGGGGGAGACCGACACCGGCGGTAAACGGCAATCCCAGGACGATCGCCAGCGGCGCGCCCAGGATGAAGGCGGCAAGCATGACGACAAGAGCAAAAAGAGCGCTGAACAGATAGAAGCGACCGATGGTGATCGGCAGGCCTGTTTGAGCCAGTCGGGCCTTCAGGGACTGTGATTTCTTGCTTTTTTCCAGATTCCGCTTTTCGAGGTCTTTCAGCGAATCCTGCACGGACCTCCGACGCTTCGACAACTCCTGGACGCGGTCCCGCGCCGCACTGACCTTGTTCAGCTCGCTTTCTGTCGCCTTGACGCGACTGACGCGACTGGCCGTCTTCTTGTCGGTTTCCATACTCGAAAACAGGAAGCTGTAGCTCAACGCAGCCGCAGATATGGCTGCTAGCAGCACGATGAGGAGGATGGTGGAATCAATGCCGAACATCGGTCAAACCCTACTTCGATTGTTTGTCCATCTCGTCCAGCACCGCTGCCAATCGCTTTTCCTCATTGTAGTAACGGGCGCGATCCCAGAAATGCGGCTTACCGATGCCGGTCGACACGTGGCGACCGACGATGCGGCCATTGGCGTCTTCGCCTTCGATTTCGTAGCGCATCAGATCCTGGGTGATGATGACATCACCTTCCATCCCGATGACCTCGGTGATCTGGGTGATGCGGCGGGATCCGTCTCTCAAGCGTGCAGCCTGGATGATGACGTCGACGGAGCCGGCGATGATTTCGCGCACAGTCTTTGCAGGCAAGGTAAAACCGCCCATCGCGATCATCGACTCGATACGGCTCAAACATTCACGAGGCGTATTCGAGTGGATCGTTCCCATGGATCCGTCATGGCCAGTGTTCATCGCCTGCAAAAGGTCGAACACTTCGGGCCCGCGCACTTCGCCGACGATGATCCGCTCAGGGCGCATGCGCAGGCAGTTCTTGACGAGGTCGCGCATGGTGATCTCGCCCTCACCTTCGATATTCGGCGGGCGTGTTTCGAGACGTACTACGTGCGGCTGTTGCAATTGCAGTTCTGCTGTGTCTTCGCAGGTGATGATCCGCTCGTCTTCGTCGATATAACGCGTCAGGCAATTGAGCAGCGTCGTCTTGCCCGAGCCGGTACCGCCAGAGATAACCACATTGCAGCGGACCCGACCGATGATCTGCAGGATGATGGCGCCTTCCGGCGTGATCGCGCCGAAGCGGACGAGCTGGTCGAGAGTCAGCTTGTCCTTCTTGAATTTACGGATTGTCAGAGCCGGGCCATCGATCGCCAGTGGCGGCGCGATGACGTTGACACGCGAGCCATCCGGCAGGCGCGCATCGCAGATGGGGCTGGATTCGTCGACGCGACGGCCGACCTGGCTGACGATGCGCTGGCAGATCGACAGCAGCTGGCTATTGTCGCGAAAGCGGATTTCCGATTCGATCGTCTTGCCGCCAACTTCGATAAAGGTCTGGCCGGAGCCGTTGACCATGATGTCGGAAATATCGTCGCGGGCCAGCAGCGGCTCGAGCGGACCGTACCCCAGTACGTCGTTGCAGATGTCATCGAGCAGCTCTTCCTGCTCGGAGATCGACATCGCGAAATTCTTGATCGTGATGATGTCGTTGACGATGTCGCGAATTTCCTCACGCGCGCTTTCGCCATCGAGCTTGGAAAGCTGGGACAGGTCTATGGTATCGATCAGAGCACCGAAGACCTGCGCCTTGGTATCGTAATATTCCTCGGTACGCTGCGGGCGCCGGCGCTGCGGCGTCTGGATCGGTGGTGAGGCGACCTGCTGGCGCTGGGTATTTTCGCGGGAGGGCTCCATCAACACCGTGGAGGCCGAGACTGCGGCGGTCGACGTACGCGGCTGCAGCGGCGCGGGTGCGCCGTCGCCTTTTCCAAACCCATCGTTTCCGCGCTTACCAAACATGGTCGTTCCAATTCTTCTCGGTCGTCGTCTTATTTCCGCTTCAGAAGACCCATCAGGCCTCCCTTGCGGGACTTCTTCATTGCGATGCGGCCGGTAACGATGTGGGAGATCTGGGAGAATGTCTCGGCGATCGGCGACTTCGCGTCGACCTCCGAAATCATCCGGCCACTGTTCGCCGCGTTGCCGAACAGGGCTACGTCGAATGGAATGATAGCGATCGGATCGACTTCCAGTGGCTCGCAGAATTCCGAGATACCAATTTCCGGTCTTTTCGGCATACCCACCTGGTTGAGGATCAAATGCGGGACCTTGTCGTTCGGCCGCATCTTGCGCAAAGCATCCAGCATGTTCTTGGCGTTGCGAAGATTTGCGAGGTCGGGCATGGCGCAAATCACCACGTCGTCGACGCTCGAAAGTACAGCCCGGGTCCATTCCGACCACATATGCGGCACGTCCAGCACTGTCACTGGCGCGCTTCGCTGCAACACGTCCAGCACGGGCTGGAAGGCATGGCCTTCAAAATCATAGGCGCGGTCGAGCATCGACGGAGCGGCCAGCAGCGACAGGTGCTTCGAGCACTTCGTCAGCAGGCGATCGAGAAAGACCTCGTCCAGACGGTCCGGCGCAAAGACTGCCTCGGCTATCCCCTGGGCCGGATCCTGGTCGAAATCGATATTTGCCGTGCCGAAAGGGAGATCCAAGTCTGCAAGTATAGTCTCGGTGGAAAACAGGTTGGAGATGCCGAAAGCGCAGTTGTGAGCAATCGTCGAAGCCCCGACGCCGCCCTTGGCGCCAATGAATGCGATGCTGCGGCCGATCGGCTCGGCATCCGGATCGATGAAGATCGTCGACATCGCCGCCATAAGGTCGGACATTGCTACCGGCTGGACCATGTATTCCGAGATGCCGTTGCGCATCAGTTCGCGATAGAGCGTGATGTCGTTGTGGTAGCCGACGATAACGACCTTGGTGCTGGGGTCGCAGACCGCAGCAACCGGGGCGAGATCGGTCAGGATGGATGCCGGCGGAGAGCGAGTCTCGATAATGATCAGGTTCGGCGTCGGGGCGCTGGAAAACATGTTCGCCGCAGCCGCAGCGCCGCCGCTGGTGATGCGCAGGCTGACCTTTGCCATGCGCCGGTCGTTGCCAAAACGCTCCATCAACTGCTGCAGCGATTCGCTCTCGCAAAAGGCATGCACGGAGATGCGCGGAAGAGGACGCATGCTCTCGAGATCGCCGATGCGGGGACTGGCCGCATCCGCCTTTTCCATCTGGATATCGTAATCGATCGCGCTCATGGTCGTGTCCTGTCGTGTTTCCCGGTCAGAGCCTCCAGCCTGAAGATCATCCGCCGCTGCCGCTGAACCCGCCTATCGACGATGAACTCGTCGGGGTGGAGCCGCTGCGATAGCTCTCGATCACCTTGCCGCGCTGTTCCGCATCGATCGGTGTCTGCGCCCTTGGCGCGACGAGATCGGTAGGGTTGGCTACCTGTGCCGCCAGGTTGCTTTGAGACGCACAGCCGAAGTTATAGTAATTCTGGTTGTCGAAGGGTTTGTCCGCCAGATCTTCAGGCCACTGCCCGCAAGCGTTCGTAACCGCGGTGGTGGCCATGAAATGCAGCCGGATCGGCGCCGCGTCGCCTGCTCCACCCGCAGGATAGAAGCTATCAGCGATGCGCCGGGACGGGATGCCGCTGGCCACCAGTTCCTGGCGAACCTGATGGCGCACGTCGGCAATCGCCTGGCTGTTCATCGCACCCTGCGGCGTCATGATTTCGACAGTGCCGGTCGCGTGGGCCTTGTAGTCCTGGACGAAGCCCCGGATCATATCCCGCGTGCCTTGGGTGAGGCGACGATCGCTGGCGGCAACCGGAATGTCGACGTTATGTTCGGCCTGCGTCAGGACGATGGGATGACGTTGGCGGTAATCGTCGTGGACAGAGCCGGTCGTCATGTCGTCGTGGTTGGCGCAGCCGGCGAGGACAGCGACCAGCATTGCTGCAGACGCTACCCTCAAGCCGCTTACGTTCAAAACATGCATTCGGGTGCGGGACATGGCGACATCTCTCTCGGCGTTGGTTGACTGGCGGATCGTCATCACGCGCCCCTACTTGTAGATGAAGCCGACGGAGCCATGAAACTCAGCATCCGCGACGGGAGTGTCACGGCGGCCATAGACCTTGTTGACACGGTTGAGGAAGAAGGCGCCTGCATCGTTGGCGGGCGAGAAATTATCGTCCGGACGTGACAGCGCATTGCGAGCAACGGGGCGCACGAGATAGGGCGTGGCGATGATCACCAGTTCGCTTTCGTCTCGCTCGACGCTTTTCTGCCGGAACAGGGCGCCGAGGATCGGAATCTTGGATGCACCCGGAGTGCCGTTGGTGGTCTGCTGGATGTTGTCGCTTAGCAAGCCGGCAAGCGCGATGGAGCCGCCGGATGGCAACTCTACAGACGTGTCGGCAGCGCGCTGATTGTAGGTCGCCGTACCGGCCGTTCCGACCGGTTCGGAAACCTGTGTGTTGATGTGCAAGCTGATGCGACCGGCAGAGAGCACCACGGGCGTGAACGAGAGGCTGATGCCGTAGGTGTAAGGGGTGATCGTGACCTTGCCATCGCTGTCGGTCGAGGAATAGAGGGTCTGGCCACCGGAATTGAAGGTGGCCGCCTGCCCGGAAATTGCCGTCAGCGTCGGCTCCGCCAAGGTGCGAATGGCCTTGGCCTGCTCCAATGCGTTCATGTAGCTGTGGATGTCGTACTTGCCGACCGCAAATTTGAAAAGGGCAGCCAAGCCACCATTGCCGGCCGCGACAGCAGGATCACCGCCAATCAGGCCTGTGGTGGAATTTGTGTTGATGTTTCCAAGTTGGGCGACCGTCAGGCCGGACGAATTTCCGACAAGGTTATCGAAGCCAATCTGCTTCAGGACGCTCCGCTTGATCTCAGCAACGGTGACTTTCAGCGTTACCTGGTCTTCGCCATCGATCTGCAAAAAGTTCTTGATGGAGGACGTCTGCCGGTTTTCAGCGAAAATCGCCACTGCGCTGCTGGATCCGCTGCCGCTGGCGGTCGTGTTTCGGGTCGTTGCTTCGCCACCCTTGAGGAACGCCTGCGCAAGGTCGACGGCGCGCGACGAATCCATCGGCGTGCGGACGGTGCCGGTCAGGACGATGTTGTCGGAGACGATTTCGACATGGATATCAGAGTCTGGAATGAAGCGCTTGAGATTGGCCTGCAGACCTGTGATGTCGCGCTCGATGGAGATGTCGAGGGTCGCGACTTCCTCGCCATTGGCGCCGAATACGAAGATGTTGGTCTGGCCGACCGTCTTGCCGAACAGGTAGATGCGGCGCGAGGTCCGTGTCACCGCATCGGCCATCGTCGGGTCGGAGACGAGGATGTCATGGGCATCGGCAGGCAGATCGACGACCAATGCCTTGTTGAGACCGAGATTCAGCCGCTTGTGGTTACCGATCCCGGCGATGGTCACGATACTGTCGGACGTCTCGGCCAGAGCTTCGTCTACCGACAGGAAGTGCGGCACGATCTGCAGGGGCAGACCGCCGAAGGCGACAGAGAATGCGAGCAGCGCCGAGAGCGAACGGCTAGTCCCTGGTTTAGTCATCCGCATGGTCGCGCCCTTTTTCATTGTACCTTGATCGCCGCGCCGCTTGGGACGATGGCGCCGGATTTGATGACCTGCACGACAGATGCACCACTGTCTCCAGACAACAGGTAGTCGGCAGCGCCTGTGTCGGGCTCCTGCGCATCTGCGACCGAGCGCAGTGCCATGGACAATTTGTCAGCCATCTGCTGTGCCGTCGCCAGCACCTTCGCCTGGTCGGGGGTCAGTTCCAGCGTCGCGGTCGCACCGACGGCTGACTTCGAGCCATCAGGCTTCTGCTCGATCTGCTGGTCGATAGCGAGCACGCGCACGTTGCTCAGAATCGTCTCTGTCTGAAACTTGGCAGAATCGCCCTTGCGAACCATCAAAATATCGACGCGGTCGTTGGGAAGAATGAAGCCACCCGCGCCTGTCGCGACCGAGATTTCCGTGGCCACGGCCCGCTTGCCGGCGGGCAGCAGCGAGGAAAGGATGCGGCTGTTGGAATCGGCGACCTTTTCCTCGCGGATCGGTTCGCCTTCGAAGATCGGCAGGCGAACCACTGCGCCGAGCATGTCTTTCAACGCATCCGGACGGTCCGTCTCGGTGATGACGCCCTTGACGACACCCGCTTCCGGCCAGTCCATCCAGCGTATCGAGCTATCGTTCAAGCGTGAGCCGATGGGCAAATTGGCGGCTGCGACCAGAACCTTGACGGAAGGTTCCCTCTGCATCACCGTTGCAACTTCCGGAACGACATTGCGACCGCCCGCAAGGCGCATTGCCAGTATGCCGGCAAGACCTGCCGCGCCAACTGCAACAACGAGAATGATCAGGCGAGCGGGTTTCATTATTCATCCTTGGGAACAAGACTGTTCGCCAGCAAGGATGCACCGCAATTGGTATACTTATGGTTAATGAATGACTTACAACTTAGCTTAAGAAGTCATGAATACAGACTTCGTTCCAACCCCGAGATCATGACTGATTGAGAGCAGCCAGAAACAGGGGAGACGACGGGAAAGCGATAAACCCGCCAATGCCGATCGCGATGCCGTACGGTATCTTCTTAGCATGTGTTAGGGATTGGGGTATCGACATACCGATGACGGAAAGGATGTCGGCGCGGGCGCGCATGGCGAAGATCAGCAATGTCATAATGCCGCCGACGACGCTGACATACACGACGAATTCCAGAAGAGACTGGTCGAACCCGAACCACAATGCGGCGGCGCTCAGGAGCTTGGCATCGCCACCGCCCATAATGTTGAGCGCGAAGAAGCCGAAGCAAACGGCAAAGACAATCAGTGCACCCAGAAAATGCATTCCGATTACTGCCAGCGGTAGGCCCGTGAAGGGGGCGACCAGCAGAAATGCCCCGACGAGGATGACGGAAACCCGATTGGGGATGGTCATGGTGAAAAGATCGGAGAATGCAGCAACCGCCATGCAAAGCGGAAAAATCAAGAAAATTGCGGCCCCGATCATGCTTATCTCCATAAAGTCGCTATGATGGTAACAGCCATTGCCTAAGGAAGAATGACCGGTCTACGACGCCGTAAATGGCAAAAAGCCGCTGCCCTGAGGGGATGCGGCTTTTCATTCAAATTTATCGGCGAGACTTATCAGCCTGCGTAGTTCAACTTGAGGGCAATATTCTTGAACTGGTTGTTCAAGGCAGTGCCGAGCGTGGTTGCACCGGCGATCAGGGCTACGGAGATCAGAGCAGCGATCAAGCCGTATTCAATTGCAGTCGCACCGGATTCGTCTTTCAAGAAACGCGCGAAAAGCTTGGTCATGGAAACTCCTACTCCACATGTTGACAGCAAGTCCGCCAACTGTTTGCCGTTGATCGGATGAGGGGAAATTATCGAACGGCTGTTTCAATCGACTTAAAAAAAGTAGTAAACAAAATGATAATAGGCTTTCGCGATCATGGTAGTTAACGAAGAGAGTGATTAACGTATAGTATTGTTTCGAGTCATCTTTTGCACGGCCGCAGCAGCGACAGACATGTCACAGAGTAAATCAGACGGCTCCTTACGATACATAGATTTCACCTTCAAAATCCCATTTCTACGCATATGATGCCGTCAACCTTCATCAATCGACGCATTATTCGGCATATTAACGCTTAGTTTACTAATACTTTTCATTCTGTTGCGTACGAGCACCGAGAATTCGCCCGAGAGGCCCCCCTTCATGTTCCAGCAAGGCAGATCCGTTTTATTCGGCTGCATCGTCGCAGCGACAGGACTCTTGCCAGGGATCTCCGTGGCCGGGGACAACATGCTGCGGGTGTTCATGGATCATGCGCGCATCCTGAGGCTAGATCGCCCGGTCAGCAAAGTGATCATCGGAAACTCGCAGGTGGCCGATGCGACTGTCGCGGATCCGAAGACGATTGTTTTGACAGGTCGCAGTTTCGGCACGACGAACATCGTTCTTCTCGACTCCGACGGCAACGCGATTGTCGACGAGCGTATTCTTGTATCGATCGACGAAGGCAATACGGTTCGCGTCTATCGCCAGACGGAGCGCTCCGTTCTTTCCTGCACACCGAACTGCGAGGTTCACGCTCAGCAAAGCAGCGCTGCCGCACCAGTTGCCGCCACGCCATAGACGATGTCTTGGCATCGGAAGTTTAAGAGAAAACGCAACGGAATATCAATGAAGTCCGCATAGGGTCCGCGCGTTGATAGAAGCGTGGAAATCATGATGACGGTGGATGGGCAGGACGAAGGTGACACCGCGCTAGTCCGGCATCCTATCCTGAAGCGCCTCAGACTCATCGTCCGCTCGAAAGATGGGGCGACGGCAATTGAGTTTGCCCTGCTGGCGGTCCCCTATTTCATCATAATCTTTGCGATCATCGAGACATTCGTCGCCTTCACTGCCGAACAACTGGTGGTCAATGCCACGGATACGCTGTCGAGAAAGCTTCGCACCGGACAGATTACCTACGCGATGGGACGCACCGCGACCGACATGGATCAAACGAAGTTTCGGACCGCATTCTGCGCCGAGATTGCCATCATGATCAGCTGCTCCCCGAGCGAGATCGCCACACCGGCGAAATTGTATCTTGATGTTGAGACCTACACGTCCTTCGCCGACATTCCAGTGAAAATTCCTCGCGTCTCCACTGCCGCGTACGCCGACATAGATCCGTCGGGCTTCAAATTTGCGCCAGGCGGCCCAAGTTCCATCAACATGGTGCGAGCTTATTATCGTTGGAAGATTACAACCGATATCGTGCGGCCCTATATCACCACAATCCGACCGGCCAACGGTTCGATGCCGACCGACTTCCTGATTATCGCCACAACGGCCTTTCAAAACGAGAAATACCCTTGAGCGCCCCGGATCTACACAGTTACGGGATTCGCCGGAGGCTGCAACGGGCGCTCGATAGCCGTATTGCGCGCCTCGGTTTGCGTCTGGTGCGCGACAAGGGCGGTGTTGGCGCCATCGAATTCGCCATACTCGTTCCGGTCCTGCTGCTTCTGTACCTCGGCGCGCTGCAGACGACGGTCGCGCTCAGCGTTGCCCAGCGAACGAGCCGCGCGGCAGGAACTGTCGCAGATATTGTTACGCAGCAGTCGACGGTATCGAAATCTATCCTCTCGACCATGCCATCCGTCGTCAATGCAATCTTTGTGCCTTACGCCACTACCGGCATGACGCTGAAGATCACCGGCATCCAGATCGATGCCAGCAGCAAGGCTACGGTGCTTTGGTCGTGGGAGCAGGACGGGACGACTGCCTATGCGGTCAACAGTGCTGTGACAGGGGTGCCGACAGCACTCAACAAACCAAATTCGTTCCTGGTCAGAACCGAGCTTGGGGTGCCTTACAAGCTCATCAGCTTTGGACCGGACTTCCTACCGGCGGGCATGAATTCGATCACTATGCAGCGGCAATATTTCTACCGTCAGCGCACCGGAACTTCGATCAAGTGCGACGATTGCTAAAGCACTGACGCAGGACGACGACACCCGCTGAAATTGCCAAGTGCCTACTGCCACTATATGGGTACTCGCCTGCAAGCCGCCGGAAGATCCGTTGCGGATACTGATCGTCTTTGTCGGGTAGCTCATGGCGCGCGCTTTTCTCTTCGTTCTTGATTCCTTCGGCGTCGGCGGTGGCCCGGACGCAGCATCCTACGGCGACCAGGGCGCCGATACGCTTGGCCATATTGCCGAGTTTTGCGCCGCAGGAGCGGCAGACCGTGCAGGCCTTCGCGCGGGTCCGCTGATGCTCCCTAACATGTCGGCGCTGGGGCTGATGCAGATCGCCAAGAGTGCGGCTGGTGCCTACCCCGCCGGAATGACGATGCCGGAGCGCATTTATGGTCTCTATGGATGCGCCAATGAAGTGTCGCGCGGCAAGGACACACCCTCCGGTCATTGGGAAATCGCCGGTACGCCCGTAACCTTCGACTGGGGCTATTTTCCAGCGGAGGGCGACGCCTTCCCCCCGGAATTCGTGGCGAGCTTCTGCCGTGCTGCCGAAATCCCCGGCATCCTCGGCAATTGCCACGCATCGGGAACCGACATCATTGCCCGCCATGGCGAAGAGCATATGCGGACCGGCAGGCCTATCTGCTACACGTCCTCGGATTCAGTATTCCAGATAGCCGCGCACGAGGTTAGTTTCGGGCTCGATCGCCTGCTGCATGTGTGCCGCATCGCCCGGGCGCTGCTCGATGAATTCAATATCGGGCGTGTCATTGCCAGACCGTTCGTCGGCAATACGGCTGCAAATTTCGAGCGCACCGGTAACCGTCGTGATTTTTCCGTCCTGCCGCCGGAGCCGACGCTGCTGGATCGGCTGGTCGCCGGGGGCCGAAAAGTCCATGCGATCGGCAAGATCGGCGATATCTTTGCCCATCAGGGTATCTCGACGGAGGTCAAGGCAAACGGCAACGACGCTTTGATGGACGCATCGCTGAAGGCCATGGAATATGCCGAGGACGGCGATCTTGTGTTCACCAATTTCGTCGATTTCGACATGGTCTATGGTCACCGTCGCGATGTAGCCGGGTATGCTGCCGCACTCGAGGCATTCGATGCGCGCCTTCCGGAGGTGCATCGCAAGCTCAAGGCGGGCGATCTGGTGATCCTGACCGCCGACCATGGCTGCGACCCCACCTGGCGCGGCACCGACCATACCCGCGAGCGCGTCCCGATCATCGCCTACGGACCCGGCCTCCGCTCGCGTGCCATCGGCATTCGTCAAAGCTTTGCCGATATCGGCGAGACCGTCGCTGCCCATCTCGGCATTGCCGCTGGACCCTACGGGAGGAGCTTTCTGTGACATCGCACCTGAAAAAGATCGAGCTTCATTGCCACCTCGAGGGTGCCGCCCCGCCGAGCCTGACGGCAGAGCAAGCGCTGAAATACGGTGTCGATACCAGCGGCTTCCTGCGCGATGGTACTTATCTCTGGAATGATTTCGCGGAATTTATCGTCGCCTACGACCAGGTCGCGTCAGTCTACCGCACAGAGGAAGACTATGCCCTCCTGACCGAGACCTATCTCGAGGAGTTGGCGGCTATCGGAACGATTTACAGCGAGTTGATCGTATCTCCGGACCACGGCGACCGCATAGGCCTTGGTGCCGATGCCTATATTGCCGGAGTATCGGCCGGCATTCACGCGGCAAAGGCGAGAACCGGGATCGAGGCCCGGCTGATTGTCACCGGGGAACGGCATTTCGGCCCTGAGCGCGTCATCAAGGCTGCTGAATATGCCGCCCGGAGCGACAATCCGCTGATTACCGGTTTCAACATGGCAGGTGAAGAGCGCATGGGGCGTGTTGCCGATTACGCCCGGGCGTTCGATATCGCGCGCGACGCGGGCCTTGGCCTGACGATCCATGCCGGCGAAGTCTGTGGGGCCTTCAGCGTGTCGGATGCCCTCGATCTCGTTCGCCCGAGCCGCATCGGCCACGGCGTTCGCGCGATCGAGGATAGCGAGCTTGTCAGGCGCCTCGCAGATCTCGGCACTGTCCTCGAAGTCTGCCCCGGCTCCAACATCGCTCTGAATGTCTTTCCCGACTTCAAATCGCATCCGCTACGCCGTCTGAAGGAAGCGGGGGTCCGCGTCACAATCAGCTCCGACGATCCACCGTTTTTCAAGACGTCGCTGGAACGCGAATATGCGCTGGCGAGTTTGGCATTCGGCTTCAGCGA
Organism: Rhizobium sp. B21/90; assembly: GCF_019355815.1. NCBI lineage: Bacteria > Pseudomonadati > Pseudomonadota > Alphaproteobacteria > Hyphomicrobiales > Rhizobiaceae > Rhizobium > Rhizobium sp. B21/90. The sequence goes on from NZ_CP072162.1 coordinate 169,479, forward strand.
GGCCGAGATCAACGCGATGACCCGCACCGGTCTGGAAGCAGCCTTTGTAGACGATGAGACACGTTCAAGGCTGCTAGCGATGATTTGACCGTCGGCGATCAGAGACTGGGGATGCTTGGAACCGAATCGCCACGTTCTCTTGCGGTGAGGGCAACTTCCGTGGAAGAACAGGCTTTATTCTGGAATCCAAGCGGAAGGCTGAAATCATGGACGGCGTTACGGTTATCAATCACCCGCTTGTGCAGCACAAACTCACCATCATGCGGCGCAAGGACACCTCGACCGGCAGCTTTCGACGCCTGCTGCGCGAGATTTCGACACTGCTCTGCTATGAAGTCACACGCGACCTCGAACTGACGATGGAAACCATCGAGACGCCATTGCAGGAGATGGAATCGCCGATCCTCGAAGGCAAGAAGCTCGTCTTCGCGTCGATCCTGCGTGCCGGCAATGGCTTGCTCGAGGGTATGCTCGACCTCGTGCCTTCAGCACGTGTCTCACATATCGGCGTCTATCGTGACCATGAGACGCTGCAGCCGGTGGAGTATTACTTCAAGGCGCCGGAAGATATTGCCGAACGACTGATCATTGTTGTCGATCCGATGCTGGCGACCGGTAATTCATCGATTGCAGCTATCGACAAGCTGAAGGAACGCGGCGCTCACAACATCCGTTTCCTCTGCCTGCTGGCCGCACCGGAAGGTCTGAAGAATTTCACCGACGCCCATCCCGATGTGCCTGTCTACACTGCGTCGATCGACAGTCACCTTAACGAAAAGGGCTATATCGTCCCTGGCCTCGGCGACGCCGGCGACAGGATGTATGGGACCAAATAGGCTTCATACTTCCTTAACCTATGCCTGTAGTTGTGCATTTCGTTTCTCAAATCTGCTCGATTCTGCCGCGCGGCATTAGTAACTTGGCAGTAATCTTAAGATATGGGTTGCAACACATCACGCCTCGCATGACGCCAGGTTTATACAGGAAGGATTCTTGTCGATGCTTGTACGGAGCCTCGTATTTGCTGGCGTTTTCGCGACGCTCGCCACCCAGGTGCCCTCGTTCTTCCAAACGAGTGGCGCGGCCCAAAATCCGGTACCATCCCTTCTCAGCATCTCCGCACCTTCACAACAGGCGCTGGCAGTCGATGCCCACGGCAATGTACAGCTCAGGGCAGATGCGCAAGGTCACTACAGCGGAAATTTCAAGATCAACGGCAAGTCCGTGCAGGGCCTGATCGACACGGGCGCTACCTATGTGGCCCTGAACGAGACGACGGCCCGCCATCTTGGCTATGCGATGACATCGCTCGATTTCCGCAATGCGGTCAACACCGCCAATGGCCAGACGAAGGCTGCCTATGTGCGCCTCGACCATATCGATATCGGTGGTATCCGTGTGCGCGACGTCGATGCGCTGGTCCTGAAGGATGAAGCATTGAGTTCAACCTTGATCGGCGTCAGCTTTCTGAAGAAGCTGGCTTCCTACAGCGTCGAGGATGGCGCGCTCCGTCTGGAACAATAAGCCTCGTCATCCTGAAATGCGCGCGACGATGAGCGGTTCCTGATCGGGCCGCTCCTCGGTGATTGTGTATGTCGCCGAAACAATGGAAGCCGCCCTTTCGGCGGCGGACATCTCTGCTGCGTGGACGGTGGCGATGCGGTCACCCTTCCGGACGAATGACCCTAGCGGCAGAAAATCGCTGAAACCGACGCGATGATCGATTTTATCCTCCGGCCGAAGACGACCGGCGCCGAGCGCGATGACCTCCATACCGATGGCGCGTGCGTCGCAGCCCGCAAGCCAGCCATCGGAAGTGGAAAGAACGGCTTTCTGGACAGGCGAGCCAATGAGATAGGCGTCTGGCCGCTCCATGAGATCGGCCGGTCCGCCGAGACCCGCAACCATGCGTGAAAATGCTTCTGCGGCTGCACCAGATGCCAGCGCTTGACGCGCCAGCTCCTCGCCGAGCTCGAGGCTGGCCGCCATTTTCGCACCGAGCAGCATCTCGGCGGCGAAAGCCAGTACCAGTGTTTCAAGTCTGGTCCCTGGTTTATCGCCTTTCAGGCATTCGATCGCATTGCGCAGTTCCAACACGTTTCCAGCAGCGTCGGCCAAGGGTTCGTTCATGTCGGTGATCAATGCCGATGTCCGCAAGCCGGCGCCGTTGGCGACTTCTACAAGCGAGCGAGCCAGCACTTCCGCCTCTTCCCGGGATGTCATGAAGGCGCCATTGCCGATCTTCACGTCGAGGACCAGTGTCTGAAGTCCGGCCGCAAGCTTCTTCGACAGGATCGAGGCCGTGATGAGCGGTACCGAATCGACGGTGGCAGTCACATCCCTGATTGCATAGAGGCGCCGGTCGGCCGGAGCGAGCGAAGCGGTCTGGCCGATGATCGCGCAGCCTGCGTCGTCGACCACCTTGCGAAAACGCGCCGCATCCGGCGTGATGTCGTATCCGGGGATCGATTCCAGCTTATCCAGCGTGCCGCCAGTGTGGCCGAGGCCACGACCGGAAATCATCGGCACGGCCAAGCCGCAGGCAGCGGCAACCGGCGCCAGCACCAGCGAGACGTTGTCACCGATGCCGCCGGTCGAATGTTTGTCGGCTACCGGCTTATCGAGGCCCTTCCAGCTCAGGCTATCGCCTGAGTGGGCCATCGCCAGCGTCAGTGCCACCGTCTCGTCCCGCGACATGCCCTTGAACCACACCGCCATCGCGAAAGCGCCGATCTGGCCTTCCGAAAGTTCGCCACGGACAAGTGCACCAATAAAGCTGTCGATATCGGCGGCGCGCAGGGCTTCGCCGTCACGTTTCCGCCGGATGAACTCCTGCGGCATCATCTGCTAATAGCCGGCAGCGAGCGTGATCGGCGGACCGCCACTAAGGACCGACAGAATATCATCCAGCAGACCGGATGCACCGAAGCGGAACGTCGACGGCATGGCCCAGTCCGGTGCCATGATGGTCTCGGCAAGACGGAGGTAAAGGGCTGCCTCGGCAACCGAGCCGATGCCGCCGGCGGGCTTGAAACCGACCTTACGGCCGCTGTCACGGATGGTTCGCAGCATGACATCCGCCGTCTCCAGCGTCGCATTGACGGCGACCTTGCCGGTCGATGTCTTGATGAAGTCGGCGCCGGCAGCGATCGCCAGCTCGCCGGCGCGCCGTATCAGGCCCGTGTCCTTCAGTTCGCCAGTTTCGAGGATAACCTTGAGGAGAATGGGGCTCGCACATTCGGCACGGATTGCCGCGACCATTGCGGTCACCGCCTGCTCGTCGCCAGCAATCAGCTTGCGATAGGGAATGACGAGGTCGATCTCGTCTGCGCCATCGGCGATGGCCTCCCGCGTCTCGGCGGCCACGTCGGCAACCTCCATGTCGCCTGCCGGAAAATTAACGACGGTGGCGATTTTCACGGCATGGTTGGTGCCAAGAATACTGCGCGCGCGGGTGACGAAACGGGGCCAGATGCAGATTGCAGCACTATGACCAAAGGGCGTCTGGGCGCGCGCGCAAAGCGTGACGATCTGCGTATCGGTGCAATCGTCTTTCAGGTTGGTCAGATCGAGCAGGGAAAGTGCGAAAGCGGCCGTTTCCCGATGCGTGTGGTCCGTCATATCTCATCTCCTCCGCCGGCGATCATCTGCTTCAGGATCGCCGCGAGACGGGCGCCGCCGATCGGCGCCATATCCTTCGTCTCTTCATGACTGAGTTCGCCTCCGGTCATGCCGGCCCCATAATTGGTGATGACGGATGCCGCCGCAACCCGCAGACCGAAGAAACGCGCAAGAATGACTTCCGGCACCGTCGACATTCCGACTGCATCGGCGCCCAAAACCCTAGCCATGCGGATCTCTGCAGGTGTTTCGAAGCTCGGCCCGGAGAACCACATGTAGACGCCCTGCCCCAACGGGATACGGCATTTTTTGGCTGCGCTGTGCATGCGCAACGCCAGTTCGGCGTCATAAGCGCTGGTCATGCCGACGAATCGCTTGTCGCTGTCGACACCGATGAGCGGGTTCATGCCGGAATAATTGATGTGGTCGGTGATCTGCATAACCGCGCCCGGCGGAAGATCCTGCCGCAGCGAGCCGGCAGAATTTGTGAGGATCAACTCCTCGACGCCGAGACCTGCAAGGACCTCGATGGGCACGCGCATGGCGTTTGCGTCGCCCTTTTCGTAGTAGTGGACACGCCCGGAAAGCATGATCACAGGCTCGCCGCCAAGCGAGCCCGCAACGACTTCCCCGGCATGGCCTGAGACACCGCTAACCGGGAAACCCGGCAGATCGCCATAAGCAATCCGCACGACATCATCCAGCTCCTCCACGAGGGCTCCGAGGCCGGAACCAAGGATGATACCGGTACGCGGTGTCTGGCCACCCAGCCGGTCGCGCAAGAGACTGATAAGGGCGCCGGTCATCCGAGGATATCGGTCTCGAAGCTGAAGGGTAGGAGCTCCTCCATCGTCATGGTCTTCTGGACGCCGGCCTCGTCGCAGAGGTAGATTTTCGTCCCCTTGCCGGCAAACTCGGCAATCTTCTGGCGGCAACCGCCGCAGGGCGGGCAGAGCGCCAGTTTCTCGGCGATCACCGCCATCTCGACGATCTTTCTGCCTCCGCCCATGATCATCATGCTGATGGCAGTCGGCTCGGCGCACCAGCCTTGCGGAAAGGAGATGTTCTCGATATTGGCGCCGGCATAGACCTTGCCGTCATCTGCGAGGATGGCAGCGCCGACAGGGAACTTCGAATAGGGCACATGAGCGTGGGTCATTGCCGCGCGGGCGGCTTCGAACAGATCGTGCGACATGTCTATCGCTCCTTGGTATAGGGCACGCCGCCAGCCTTCGGCGGACGCGCGACGCCAATGAAGCCGGCAAGCAGGATGCAGGTGAGGATGTAGGGCAAGGCCTGGAAAATCTGTACCGGCACCTGGCCGATCAGCGGCACGGACTTGCCCTGCATGAAGTTGGCGAAAGCATCGAGGAAGCCGAACAGCAGGCAGGCAAACATGACAGGCACAGGCTTCCACTTGGCGAAGATCAGCGCTGCCAAGGCGATGTAACCCTTGCCGGCCGACATGTCCTTGATGAAGGCCGCTGACTGGGCAATCGACAGATAGGTGCCGGAGAAGCCGCAGAGAATACCGGCGCAGATGACAGCGCGGTAGCGCAGCCAGCTCACCGAAATACCGGCCGTATCGACGGCGCCGGGATTTTCACCGACGGCGCGCAGCCGCAATCCGAACCGAGTGCGATAGAGGATCCACCAGGAGACCGGCACGGCGACGAAGGCGAGGTAGGTCAGGCTGTTGTTGCCGGACAGGACATCGGCATAGAGAGGGCCGATAACCGGTACGCTGCGGATCTGATCGGCACCGGGCAGGATGATCGGCGAGAAACGGCCGTCGCCGGAAACCTGGGGCGTGCGGCCGCCCTGGCCGAACCATGCCTGGCCTAGGACGATAGTGATACCTGCGACAAAGAAGTTGAGGGCGACGCCCGACACGATCTGATTGCCCCGGTTGGTGATCGAGGCAAAGCCGTGCACGAGACTAAGCGCGACCGAGGCGGTGATGCCGCCGGCCAGGCCGGCCCAGGCCGAGCCGGTAAGATAGGCAATACAGGCGGCCGCAAAGGCAGAGGCCAGCATCTTTCCCTCAAGCCCGATATCGAACACGCCGGCCCGTTCGGAGAAAAGACCTGCCAGTGCCGTGAAGATCAGGGGAACCGAGAGACGGACGGTGGACCCGATGATGCTGATGAGGACGTCGTAATAATCCATGATGCTATCCTCCCGTCCTGGCGATTTTTTGATAGATGCGCACCAGTGCCGGGCGGAACATATATTCCAGAGCACCGGCAAACAGGATGACAAGACCCTGGATTACCAGGATCATTTCGCGTGTGATGTTCGGCATGTCGAAAGAAAGCGCATCCCCACCCTGGTAGAGGATGCCGAACAGCAGGGCTGCCAGGATGATGCCGACGGGATGATTGCGCCCCATCAGCGACACGGCAATACCGACGAAGCCGGCGCCACCGACGAACTCGACCTGCAGGCGTGCGGAAGCTCCCATCACCGGATTGAGCGCCATCATGCCGGCGAGACCGCCCGAGATCAGCATGGCGATGATGACCGTACGGGCATAGGGAATGCCGGCGTAGATGGCAGCCGACGGGCTGATGCCGAGGGTCCGCATCTCGTAGCCAAGCTTTGTGCGCCAGATCAGCAGCCAGACGAGAACGCACATCACCAGTGCGATCAGGAAGGAGACATTGAAGGGTGCCGCGCCGATGGTCGAGCCGAACATCTCGATCAGCCATCCGAGCTTCGGTAACTGTCCCCCTTCGAGGAAGGTGCGCGTTTCCGGCGCCATCTTTCCGGGCACGATAAGAATATGCGCGAGCAGATAGACCATAAGCGCCGAACAAATGTAGTTGAACATGATGGTCGTGATGACGATGTGGCTGCCACGCTTGGCCTGCAGCCAGGCAGGAATGAGGGCCCAGGCTGCGCCGAAAATTGCAGCACCCACCACCGCGAACGGCATGGTTACGTACCACGGCACATAGCGGTCGAGCGCCAATGCCACCAGCGCACAGCCAAGGCCGCCGAAATAGGCCTGACCCTCGGAGCCGATATTGAACAAGCCAGTGTGCACAGCAACGGCGACGGACAGCCCTGTGAAAATGAAGCTGGTCGCATAGAAAAGCGTGAAGCCGATGCCCTCGCCGTTTCCAAGCGCACCTTGGAGCAGCAGCACAAGGGCTTGTACAGGGTCTTCGCCGATGATCCAAACCACAATCCCGGAAATCAGGAAAGCAAGCAACAGGTTCATGACTGGAATCAACCCGTAGGTGATCCAACTGGGGAGGCGGACGGATGCAGTACTCATTCAGGCCTCACGCGGCAATACCGGCCATCATCAGGCCGAGGGTCTGTTCACCGGCATCAGCCGTCTTCTCGCCGACCACATGGCCGGCGAACATCACCAGGATACGATCCGACAGTGCGCGGACTTCATCCAGTTCGACCGAGACCAGCAAGACGCCCTTGCCCGCATCGCGCATCTCGATGATGCGGCGATGGATGAACTCGATGGCGCCGATATCGACGCCACGTGTCGGTTGGCCGATCAGGAGCATCTTCGGATCACGCTCGATCTCGCGGGCGACCACGATCTTCTGCTGGTTGCCGCCGGAGAAATTGGCGGTGCGCAGCCGGGGATTTGGCGGTCGGATGTCGTATTTCTCGATCTTCAGCGCCGCGTCCTTGCGGATCGCCTCGAGGTTCATGAAGGGACCGGTGCTGTAGGCCGGGTCCCGATGATACCCCAGGATGGAATTCTGGTACTCCTCGAACGGCAGCACCAGGCCCATGTGATGGCGGTCTTCCGGAATATGCGCCAGTCCCAATGCCCTAAGATGGGCCGGATCGACCTTGTCGATGGTCTTGCCATGCAGCAGGATTTCGCCCGAAGTCGGCTTGCGGATCCCCGCCAGCGCCTCCAGCAACTCCGACTGGCCGTTGCCGGCAACGCCAGCGATACCGACGATCTCACCGGCACGGACATCGAATGAAACATTGTCGACCATCGTGACGCCACGACCGTCCTTGACGGTGAGATTGCGCACCGACATGACGATCTCGCCCGGGTTGGCGGCGCCTTTCTCGACCCGCAGGAGGACACGGCGGCCGACCATCAGTTCAGCCAGCTCCTCGACGGTGGTGTCGGCAGTCGTGCGCGTCGCAACCATCTCGCCGCGACGCATGACCGACACCGTATCAGTGATCGCCATGATTTCTCGCAGCTTATGGGTGATCAGGAGCACCGTCTTGCCCTGGTCGCGCAGGACGCGGAGAATTCTAAACAGGTGGTCAGCCTCTGCCGGCGTCAGAACACCGGTCGGCTCGTCGAGAATGAGGATCTCGGCACCGCGATACATGGCCTTGAGGATCTCGACGCGCTGCTGCAGCCCGACGGGGAGCTCCTCGATCAGCGCATCCGGATCGACATCAAGGCCATAGTCCGTCTCCAGCCGCTTCAATTCGGCGCGCGACGCTGCCACGCCCTTGGCAAGCAAGGCGCCGCCCTCGGCGCCGAGCATGACGTTCTCGAGGACCGTAAAATTTTCGACCAGCATGAAATGCTGATGCACCATTCCGATGCCGACATCGATGGCGGCTTGGCTGTCGCGGATGGTGACCGATTTGCCGTTGACACGGATCTCGCCGCTATCGGCTTGATAGAATCCGTATAGGATCGACATGAGCGTCGATTTCCCTGCCCCGTTTTCGCCGATGATCCCGTGGATGGTGCCCTTGGCGACGGTCAGGTCTATGTTTTTATTGGCGTGTACGGCACCGAACTTCTTGTCGATACCCACAAGCTCGATGGCAGGCGGTTGGCTCACTATACTGCTCCAGAAACGGCACGTCCGGATATGAAAAGGGCGTATGGCGGCTCGCCATACGCCCTTCCGTCAACTCATTTCGGGCAGGTGTTGTCGGCCGTGTAGTCGTGAACGGTGACCTTGCCGGATACGACATCGGCCTTGGCCTTGTCGACGGCAGCCAGCATTTCAGCGGTTACCAGCGGCTTGTTGTTGTCATCCATGGCAACGGCGACGCCGTCTTCCTTCAGGCCAAGATGCTGGGCACCGGGCGTGAACTTGCCGTTCTTGGAGTCCATGAAGGCGTCGTAGACTGCGAGGTCGACGCGCTTGACGACCGATGTCAGAACCGAACCGGGATGCAGGTAGTTCTGGTTCGAGTCGACGCCGATCGAAAGCTTCTTGTTGTCGGCAGCCGTCTGCAGGACGCCGAGACCGGTGGCACCGGCAGCCGCGTAGACAACGTCCGCACCCTGGTCGATCTGGTTCTTGGTCAGTTCGCCGCCGCGCACCGGATCGTTCCAGGCTGCGCCTGTCGTGCCGGTCATGTTCTGCAACACTTCGATCTTCGGATTGGTCGCACGCGCGCCCTGCTCGTAGCCACATTCGAACTTGCGAATCAGCGGAATATCCATGCCGCCGATGAAGCCGATCTTGCCTGTCTTCGAAGACATGGCAGCCATGACGCCGGCAAGGTACGAGCCTTCATTTTCCTTGTACATAACTGAACGGACGTTCGGCAGGTCGACCTGGTCGTCGATCAGGACGAACTGGGTCTTTGGAAATTCTGCGCCGACCTTCTGCAGTGCCGATGACCAGGCAAAGGAAACTGCGATAACCGGATTGAAGCCCTTGCTGGCAAAGTTGCGCAATGCCTGTTCACCCTGCGTATCGCCGCTTGGCTCGAAGTCACGGTAAGCGATGCCGGTTTCCTTCTTGAACTTCTCGGCGCCATTGTAGGCCGCTTCATTGAAGGATTTATCGAACTTGCCGCCTGTGCCATAAACGATTGCCGGCTTGATATCGGCAGCGAGAGCCGACGCCGACATCGCGGCCAAGGCAAAAAGGGTCAAAACAGATTTTTTCATTAGCGCAGCCCTGTTGTTGCTATGATGGGGTCCTCCCGCAAGCCCGTTTTCCGGGACATGTCTGCGGAACCGCCGACCTCCCCCGAGGCCTGGCTTGGGCGCATCCTTGCATGCTGACATCTAAAATTCATCAGAAATTTTTCAGTTGGTAAAGATTTGTGAGAACTGCCGAAAAGGCAGCTTGGCTGGCTGATTTTTGACCGCAGAGGACGCTAATATGCGGCTTTTCTAGTCATCGGGATGCTATTCCACGCCAAACGCGCTGGACCATAGCCTTCGATATGCCATCCATGAAACGAGGATTTTGGCCTTATCGGGCTTACTCTGGACGGTTTAAGCCAAATACCGGCCCGTGGCCGGGACCCGCCTGTAGCCCACCATCCACAGCAGCAACGATGCCGCCAGGAGCACGGCGAAGGCCGGCTGCGACAAAGACCACTCTACGGCTGGCAGATAGAATTTTCTACCGCCGTCCCCGGCTGGCATTGCCGATTGCAGATGCTCGAAGGTGGAAGGGCTGAAGCTCTTCCAGAGATCGGCGAAGGATGTGATGACTACGGACGAAGAGGCGACCGAGCGGATGGAATCGATCGTTCCCGCGATCGTTGCCATGACCAGGCAGACGAGGCTTCCCAAGCGCAACAGAAAAAGCATTCCATTCCTCCAATGGCCCGGATCCAGCGGTCAATGGCCTACTGCCTCCGACTTGGCCACCCCCTGCCATGGATATGTCAGAGCCGCTATCTGCGCAATGAGCATTGGAGGACGGTTTGTGCAGAGAAGTCGAAAATACTCTTGCTTATGGGGTTGATCCCCGCGCGTTCCTCGGTATATATCGCGCCGTTCCCACGATTGCTCCTTTACCGGATGCGAAGTGCAGATGGACAGGTGGCCGAGTGGTTTAAGGCGCACGCCTGGAACGCGTGTGTGCGTGAAAGCGTACCGTGGGTTCGAATCCCACCTTGTCCGCCATCCCTTCGATTGATGGCATTGTCGATACCCCGGTGAGGTGCGAGCTGCCGGGGGCGACATCGGAGACTAACATGGCCGCGCGCGACCGCTTTTCAAAAAAGCTCATCTGTCCTCAATGCGGACATTCCGGTTTTGCCGAAGCATCCGAGGACGACGACCGCAACCGGAAAAACCCTGGTTTTGCGATCGATGTGATGCCGCGTGGCTTCTACGAGCAACGTGCCTCGAAATTTCAGGAAAGCTCGATCATCCGCTGCCATTGTGGCCGCAAATTCCCTTTCCGCGCCATCACGGAGCCAGCGCACAATTGATGGAAGCCTAGCGTCGTTCACACACTCCGTAGGGGCACGCGGTCTATCCCAGCAGAACAAATGTCGGACTGTTGTCTTTCAATTGTACCCCTGTCGCCTGCACGCGGAACGCTTCCTCGATCAACCAGACCAGCTTGTGGGCCGCTTCCCCGAAAGACAGACCGCCGGGCCGGATGTTAGAGACGCAGTTTCGGTCGGCATCGTTCTTTCCGACGCGCGGATCGAAGGTCAGATAGGCGCCGATGCTGTCGGGAGACGACAAGCCAGGCCGCTCGCCGATCAGCATCAGCACGCAGCGGACACCGAGCGCCACCCCGACCTCGTCGGCAAGAGCAACGCGGGCATTGCGCGCGATGGTAACCGGCGAAACCGCCAGATGTTTAACGCGCAATATCGGCGTCAATGCCCTCAGCAAAGGTTCAACATTGCGGTGGATTGCAGTGGCCGACAAACCATCGCCGATGACAATGCCGATATCCGCTCCTTCTTGCCGATCGGCGAAAAGCCTGGCCCGACTTTCGTCTGCAAGCCGTCGTCCGAGGTCCGGCCGCCGCAGATAACTTTCGCGGCTGGGTGCTGCGCTTTCCACGAGCAACGGCTCGAGCCCCATCGACTTGACAATCGCCGCTATGGCAGCGGCGTCGAATGCCAGATGCACCGCGTCCTTTGCCTGTGCATGGGCCAGGCCGAAATTCAGGACTTCCGATGTCGGCAACGACGCGCCGGCGCGGCCGAGCGCTATGCGGGCGGTGGTGTGGCTCTTCAACCCGGTCCAACCATCGGTGTTTGCAAGCGAGGCGCGACGTCCGGCCGGGATGTCACCGTTGCTCATGCTGCCGCTCCCATCATCGTATCTTCGGCAAGCGACATCAACGCGTTATTCGAAGCGCTTTGCGGCAGAAGCCGGCCATCGGCATCGCTGATACCGCTGCTTTGCAGCCATGACTCGAATTCAGGAGCCCGTTTAAGGCCCAGAAGTTCGCGTACATAAAGCTGATCGTGAAACGACGTCGACTGATAGTTCAACATGATATCGTCGGCACCGGGAACACCGATGACGAAATTTACGCCGGCCGTCGCCAGCAGGGTCAGCAGCGTGTCCATGTCGTCCTGATCGGCATCGGCATGGTTGGTGTAGCAGATGTCGGCACCGATCGGCAGGCCCATCAACTTGCCGCAGAAATGGTCTTCCAGCCCGGCGCGAATGATCTGCTTCCCGTTGTAGAGATATTCAGGGCCGATAAAACCGACCACCGTGTTGACCAAAAGTGGCTCGAACTGCCGGCAGACGGCATAGGCGCGGGCCTCCATCGTCTGCTGGTCGACGCCGAAATGGGCATCTGCAGACAAAGCCGACCCCTGGCCGGTCTCGAAGTACATGCAATTGTTGCCGACAGTGCCTCGGTTCAGGGATCGCCCGGCATCCAGCCCCTCCTGCAGAACTTTCAAATCTATGCCGAACGAGCTGTTGGCCTTCTGGCTACCGGCCACCGACTGGAAGATTAGGTCGACCGGCGCGCCGGCATTGATCATCTCTATCGAAGAGGTCACATGCGTCAGGACGCAGGTCTGCGTCGGGATCAAGAAGCGCTCGATCAATTCGGCGAGCATCCGCAGGATGCCGGAGAGGACTGCGGGATTGTCGCTGGCGGGATTGATGCCGATCACGGCATCCCCACAGCCGTAAAGGAGCCCGTCGATGGTCGAGGCGAGGATTCCTTTGAGGTCGTCCGTTGGATGATTGGGCTGAAGGCGCACTGCCATCCTGCCGGGAAGTCCCAGCGTGTTGCGGAAAGCCGTCGGCGTGTTGCATTTCTTTGCGGCGAGGATCAGATCCTGATTGCGCATCAGCTTCGAGACTGCCGCTGCCATCTCCGGCGTCACGGCAGGCGCGATGGCCTTCAAGGCTGCCGGGGTCGCCTGTTCGGACAGGAGCCAGTTTCTGAAATCGCCCACCGTCAGGCTGGCGATCGGTCGAAAGGCATCAGCATCGTGGCTGTCGATAATCAGCCGCGTGATCTCGTCATTCTCATAAGCAATGACGGCCTCGTTCAGGAAGGTGGAGAGCGGCAGGTCGGCGAGGCACATCTTGGCCGCGAAGCGCTGGACATCCGACTGCGCCGCTATCCCCGCAAGAGCATCACCAGACCGGGCCGGCGACGCCACGGCCAAAACATCTTTCAGATCGTCGAACCGAAAGCGCTGGCCGCCGGCCGTCATCGTATAAGCCATAAGTTCGCGCCCCGGACTTCTATCAAGATTTGAGCCGACAGTAGCGTCCACCCTAGGCCAAGGGAAAGACTGCCATATGCGGGGCTGATATGCATAAAATGTAGAGCCGCTGTATCTGGACCTTAATATGCCTATTTAGAGGGCATCAGATCTAAAATAATTCAGAAATGCGTCACCCGCATCCTGCCGGTCAGCCATTCATTTGCGGCCGGTCAGTCGCAGCCTTCTTGCCAGCCTGGCAAAGTCGCTTTGCAGAACGGGCGGCACGACGTCGGTCGGCTTCGGGGCCTTGCCGATGATCTGCCGGCGCCCCTTAGCGGAAAAGGGCTGGGCGAGTTGCGCACGAAACCCCTTGGCGACCTTGCCGCTGATTCCGATGTTCACAGAGGACGGGCGGGGCGGGTTATAGTAGGTGCCGAAGATCTGGTCCCAGAGAACAAGGTTTTCACCATAATTCGTGTTGCCTTCGGCGAGCAGCCTGGAATGGTGCCAGCGATGCAGGCGCGGCGTGCTGAGTATCCAGTCGAGCGGACCGGTCCTGACATCGATGTTGCAGTGGGTCAGCAGCCCGACAAAGGCGGTGACCGCACCGATCCACAGGAAGACAGGCAGTGGCGCGCCGAGCAGGTAGAGCGGGATCTGGCTGAGCGCGATCTTCAGCAGCGAATCGATGAAATGAAAGCGGCCGGTATTGATCACCCAGAGGCGCTCAACGCTGTGGTGCAGTGCGTGGAAACGCCAGAGCGACAGGTTTTCGTGGGCAACCCGGTGGGCGATGTAGAGGCCGAATTCGGCAACAATCAGCCCGAGAATGACCTGCAGAAACAATGGTGCATTATGGGGCCAGAGAAACGTCGGCGGACTGAACAAAGGCTGGGCGACGGTGGCGACGGCCATTGGAAAGGAGGTGCCGATGGCTGCGACGATCTGGACACCACCCTTGTTGAGCAGCGTATGGGCGAAATCGTTGAAAGTCTCGCCGTCCCGGCGCAGCCAGGTCTGCTCGTAGGGCATCAAGCGTTCGGAAAGACTGATGAGAATGACGACCGTCAGATAAACGACGTTGAACCATAACAGCGGAACCGAGGTCTTGAAGGCGAAATAGGAGCCGATCAGACCGCCGATGAAAAAGGACGGCCACAGCAGGCTGGAGATCGTCGTATAGATCAAGCCATGCGCTTTTCGGTCCATCTCGGTCGCGGCAGTCTCGGGCGCAAATGTCATCTTTTCATCGTCCTCGGTCCTGCATCGCTTGCGATCAATTCCTATACCGAAGAAATCCCATTTTCAAAGGCCGCACCCTCACGCCAAGCCGATCTAACACATTTTTGATCGACGCCCGATGTGCGAAAGCCACGACTCTCCCGGCGAGGTAGCACCTTGGTTTTCTGACCGGCACCAGAGGCTGCCAATCATCTACCGAGTTCGCGCGGGGCAATCTTCGAGCGGGCCGTGAAGATCAGCACCAGAAGCGTCATCGCGTATGGCAGGATCGAAAAGACCTCGTTTGGCAGGAAACCCATGCCGCTCTGGGCCCTGAGGCCAAGGCTATCGAAGAAGGCAAACAGGAATGCACCGAGAACGGCGCCAACCGGCGACCAGCGACCGATGATCACGACTGCCAGGGCGACATAGCCCCGGCCATTGGTGAGGCCATCGTTGAAAGAGCCGAGAAAGCCGATGGTGATCGCTGCGCCACCGAGCCCCATGAGGGCGGCACCGACGATGATGGCAACCATTCGCACGCGATCGGTATCGATGCCGCGAACAGCGGAAGCAGCCGCCCCGTCGCCGACAGCTCGAAGGACGAGGCCGACGCGCGTGAAATTCATCAGCCATATGGCAGCCATGAGAAGGACCAGTGCAGCGTAGGTTATGAGGTTCTGCTTGAACAGGATGGGGCCGATAAAGGGCAGGTCGCTGAGGAAAGGTATGGTGATATTAGGCGCCAGCGGCACGAACATCATGCTCTGGCCTGAAGGCTGCCAAAGCTGGAACAGAAATGAAGTGAGCCCAGAGCCTATCAGCGAAATCGCGATGCCAGTGATGATCTGGTTGGCCCCACCTTTGACCACTGACAAGGCGATCACCGACCCGTAGAGGGTGCCCGTAATAACGGCTCCGAGCAGCCCGCCCTGCCAGCCGGCGATACTGGCGCAGACCACCGCGCTGAAGGCGCCGGCAGTCATGATGCCATCGATGCCAAGATTGATCGTGCCGCTTCGTTCAGTAATCATCTCGCCGAGCGCCGCTAGGAAGATAGGCGTCGCCAGCCGAAGGGTGCCGCCAAGGACGATTTGCCAGAAGACCAGATCGGACCAGCTCATGGATTGGCTCCTGCGGCTTCGGACGCCGGTCTCTTTTCCATGGGCGGCGCCGCGCTCGCTGTACCGACATTTTTACCGACAGCGAGGGTCACGGCCAGCAGGACGAAACCTTGGGCGACGATAGCAATCGCCGCCGGCACCGACGTGCCAATCTGCATGCCCTGCGCGCCCGTCGACAAAGCGCCGAAGAGGATTGCCGCAATGACGATGCCGAGTGGGTTGAGGCCGCCAAGGACGGCCACGAGAATACCGGAAAATCCGAGCCCGCCATCGACGCTCGGATACAGTGTGTGGGCGACGCCCGCCACCTGGATCCAGCCGGCAAGCCCGGCGGCGGCGCCCGAAAACAGCATCGGCCTGACCACGGCCCTTGCCGGCGACAGGCCAAGGCGCGCGGCGAGGTGTGGTCGGCTGGCGAAGAGGGAATAGACAAGGCCGGAACGCGTTCGGGTCCAGAACCACAGGGCGACCGCCAGAACCAGGACAGCGAAAACGCCGAGGTGCAGCCGCGTGCCATCGACAAGAGTGCCGATCAGCGCAGTGTCCGGCAACGCATCGCTGCGCGGCGTCGCGGTCTGCATCGATGAACGCAACGGCCCTTTCAGCACCCAGACAAGCCCATAGCCGGCAATGTAATTTAACAGCAGTGTCGACAGGATTTCGTTGACGTGCATGTAGGCGCGCAGGAGAGCGGGCAATAGGGCAAAAAGCAAACCTCCAGCCATGCCGGACAGGCAGCCCAGGATCAAAAGCACGGGCGCACTTGCACCGGCATTGGCCTGGATGACCGCCGTGGAGAGTGCGGCACCTGCCACCAGTTGGCCCTGCGAGCCGATGGTGAACAAGCCGGATCGGAGCGCCGGCATGACGCCGAGGGCGACGATGGCAAGCGGCGTGGCCGTCACCAGCGTTTCGGCAAGGACATAGGGTTCGCCGAAAGCCCCACTGAAGAGGGCCGCGATCGCATCGAGCGGATTGGCACCGGCGAGCGTAATCAACAGCGCCAGGGCAACCGCGACCAGCACGATAGCAAGGATCGCCCGCATCTGAAGCGTTGCCGGTTTCAGCAGTTGCGAGATCATTGGTAAAGGCCCGGATCGGGTTCCCACCCGGTCAGCACGTGGCGCCCGATCTCGGCATATTTCCAGGATACCGGGTCGTGCAGGGACAGGATGCGGGCATTGCGCCAATGGCGATCGAAACCGTTTTTGCGGCCTGCCGCGCGCGTCCCCATCAGCGTGAAGATTTCTGATGTTGCCTCGAGTGCCGCCTTGTTGGCGGCGGCCTTTGCCGCATAGACCGGGATGGCAAGTTCCGCCCGGCTGACCTCCCCGCGCTCGAAGGCATCGAGCAGATCCGCCGACATCAGCATAAGTGCGTAGGCTGCAGAGAGGCCTGCAGTCAATTCGCCCATGATCTTGCGCGTGTGCGGATCGTCGGCAGCATTGTCGACGCCGGCCGATGGCCACGGGCGACTGCTTGAGGCCACAAAGCCCGCCGCCTCGCGCAAGGCGGCAATCCCAATTCCGATCATGATGGCTGCAAAGCCGACCTGATAGCGAAGCGATGCGTGGGACGGAGAAAACAGGCCGGGAATGGTAGCGTTCCAAAGAGGGTCAGTCTTGACGTTGTCGAAGGTGATCGTGCCCGAATCGGTGCCGCGCTGGCCGAGGGCATCCCAATCGCGGTGGATGGTAATGCCCGGAGCCGTTGGCGGGATCAGGTTGAGCTGCATGCCGGCCAGAGGATTGGCGGCAACGCCCGGAGCTGCCGCATTGTAGGCCCAGGTTGCGATGTAGTCGGCTCCAGCCGCGCCAGTCGTGTATATCTTGCGTCCGTGAACGATAAATCCGCCGTCGGTCGCTGGCGTTGCCGTCGTCGTCATGGGGTCGTCGACCTTGCGGCCGGCCTCCGCAACGGCAAGCCCGATAATGGCGTTATCCTCGACGATGGCGCGTGACAGGCGTGGCTTCAGATCCGCCGGGCAGTAGGTCAGGATTTCGCGGACGATCTCGTCATGCACCTTGTAGATTTGGGCGACTGCGGAATCGGCGATGGCGATACGCAACTGCGCCTCCATGGAGACGCGATGGGGCACGGCGCGTCCCCCGAAAGCGACGGGGACGGCGGATTTCAAAAATCCCGAACGTTTCAAGGCTGCGATGGATTTTGTCGGGTACCGGCCTACCCGGTCGGTTTCGGCGGCCAGGGGTGCGATCTCGTCGTCCAGCACCGCCTGCAGGGTAAGAAGGTCGGAGATGTATTCCACCGCGATGCCGTTTGGCGGAAAGGCGGCGCCGAGCAGCGGCGGGAGATTTGTGGGTGCTTTTTGCATACGGCGCCTTAGACCTCCACGGCCTGGAAGCCGACGGCATCCATCATCCTGTGAACCTCGTGAGCATGGCTTGGGCAACGGCAGCATACCATGCCGCCCTCGAGACCCAGGACCAGATCTGTGAACGTCTGCGTTTTCGTTTCGACCAGGCCGCGCTCGGTCAGCCCCAGATCTGGAACGCCGACAAGACCGATAAACGACATGATCAGGAACGGGGCCCGCATCGTGCAGCCGATGGTGCGCGTTGCCGCGTCGCAGGCGAGTGACTGGTCCCGCACCTTCTCCCAAGGCTGGTCGCTCATGCAACCGGCCACCGCCAGCGGCACGCTGGCCAGGACCTGGCCCTCGGCAACGGTCACGTAACCACCGCCGATCCGCTCGATGGCGCGGGTCGCAAGCTCCATCTCCTCGTCGGAGGTGCCGACAATCACCAGATTCTGGTTTTCGCAATTGGTAGTGGCGGCAATCGCGCCCCGCTTGAGGCCAAACCCCTTGACGAAACCGACGCCGACCGTCTCGGTGGCGTGGTGGCGGTCGACAATTGCGACTTTCAGGATATCCCGCTCGACATCGCACTGGACGATGCCGTCGATCACATCAAGCTCCGCGTGAAAGGCACGCTTGAAGTAGCCGTCGTACATTTCCATGGCCTGCACCCAGGCCTTGTCGCCCTTTGCTTCCGTCGCAAAGGATTGGGCATCGATATCCGGATGCAGATAGACGGTGTTGCGCGTGAAAGCCGGCACCGGGTCGGTATTTTCGAAAAGCGGCTGACCGTCGCGAGCCACGATCTTGCCGCCGACGATCACGAGATGAGGCCGTGCTTCGGCGAGATCGTCGACGAGTTGGATATCGGCGAGGCGACTGGGCGTGATCGACCCTAGCAGGTGATCGAGCCGGTAGTAGGAAGCGGCAGAAAGGGTGGCCATGCGCCAGGCCTTCAGCGGCTCGACGCCGCAGGCAATCGCCTGGCGAACGTGATGGTCGATATGTCCCTCACGATCGAGGTCCTCGACCAGCTTGTCGTCGGCGCAGAACGAAATGTGGAAGAGCCCGTCCTTCAGGGCCGGGATATCGGCGAAGACGTGAGGAACGTTGTCGTTCATGCTGCCGGCCATGACGGTCAGCATGGTGCCGAGGCGCAAGCGCTCGACGACATCCTTGGTCATATGGGCATTGTGGTCGTCGCTGACGCCGCCGGCGAGATAGCTCCATAGAGGCTCGTTTTCCAGCAGTGCCGTATGGCCGGTGATGCGCTTGCCGGCGGTAATCGCTGCAACGGCCTTCCGCGCGGAACTCTCATCGAGATTGAACGGATTGGATTCGCCGAGCGTTGCGGCATCCGGACGCTGGACGCGGGCGGCGATCTGCTCTGTCGTCAGATGAGCGCCGCCAAGCTCGAGATCGGGCGCCTGCGGCACCTTGTGGGAGACTTGGCGGAGGATCCGCAGCGGCGTGCTGGTCTCGCCCATGAAGTCGAGGCCTTCCTCGCCCAGCACATTGGCAATACAATTGGCATCGGCCAGAACCAGCGTCGTGCCACGCGGCACCGACAGGCGGGCCAGCTCGCCCGGCACCAGCTTGGTATACTCTATGTGCAGATGCGTATCGATAAAGGTCGGCGCGACGAAATAGCCTGATGCATCAACGATCTCGTCGGCATCGAAATAGCCGACCGGCGTCACAGCGGCGATGTGACGGCCGGAAATGACGACGTCGCGCTCCATGACTTCGCCAATATGCAGCGCCAGCACCTTGCCGCCGCGAATGATCATGTCCGGCCTTTCCTTGCCGGCGGCGACAAGGCGCATCCTCATCAGCTCGGCAACGGTCGGGGCAAGGCCAGCTCCGGTCGCCGGAAAATCGATCTTCACATCACTCATACGGCGGTCTCCAGAGTTTTATTGTCGATCATCGCCTGCCCGAGCGCAGTCATGTCCACCTGAGTGTCGAGATCGAATTCGGCGGTGATGCGGCCATTGGCAAGCACGATCATGCGATGGCCCATTTCCAGAAGCTCATCGAGATCGGCCGAAATCACGACGACAGCGGCACCTTCGGCTGCGGCCCTGACGATTGCCGTCCGGATCGACGCGGCGGCGGCAAGATCGAGCCCCTGCGTCGGGCCGTGGGCGATGATGATGCCCGGCTTGCACTCGAGTTCGCGTCCAACCAGCAATTTCTGCAGATTGCCGCCGGACAGCCCTCCCGATGCGAGATCCGGATTGGGCGGCTGGACGTTGAAATCGGCAATGATGGCCTCGCCAAGCGCGCGCTCGGCAGCGCGGTTGCGCATCGCAAAGCGGCGGAAGCCGGGCTGCCCGAGGCGGAACAGACTGGCATTTTCAGAATTCGCCAGATCGGGCGCAACGCCTTCCAGACGGTCTTCCTGGATGTAGGCAAGCCCAGATGCCGCAGCACGCGCGGCATCGCCGGTGGTGTCCCTGCCATCGAGGCGGATCGTCCCGGCATCGGGTTTTCGCAACCCGGCAAGGCATTGCGCCAATGCCGGCTGCATTGCCCCCGAGACGCCGGCAACCGCCAGGACTTCACCCTGGCGCACTGAAAAAGAGAGCTCGGTCAGGATGGGCTGGCTCTCTCCCCTGACGCCGAGACCCGAGACTTCAAGGCGCTTCCAGTCCGATGTCACAGGCTTGCGTGCCGGAGGACGACGATCCCGATCGCCTACCATCAGTCGGGCGATCGCATCGGAATTCAGCCCTGCGGTGATGCCGTCGAGAACGACCCTTCCGGCGCGCAGCACGGTGATATGATCGGCGCCTTCCATGACCTCCGAGATACGGTGGGTCACCAGGCCAATCGTCGTTCCACCTGAACAGAGACGACGGATGGTGGCAATGAGTTGCCTGACCTCCACGGGACCGAGAGAAGATGTCGGCTCGTCGAGCAACAGTATCTTTGCACCGCCGGCAACGGCAGAGACGATCTCTCCCATCTGCCGCTCGGCAAGGCTCAATGACTCGACCGGGACAGTGAGATTGAGCGAGACGCCCATTTCCTCGGCTGCGCGCCCAAGCGCGTAAGCGGCCGACTTTCGCTGCAGACGCCAGCCCTTTTCGGCCAGCAGATGGTTTTCAACGATCGTCAATGTCGGAATGAAAGACAGGTTCTGCGGCACGAACGCAATGCCCGCACCGACCGCCTCCCGCCGCGACCATGTGGCAACCGGCACACCATTGCTGATGATAGCTGCCTGGTCTGCCGGAAGGATGCCCGCGATGATCTTGGCAAGGGTAGATTTGCCTGCCCCGTTTTCGCCGACAATCGCCGAAACCTCGCCACGCCGGAGCGTGATCGAGGCCTGGTCGAGCGCCGTCAGCGCGCCGAAGCGCTTGGTGACGGCGTTGGCTATGATCGGGGCAGAGGTCAAACGCATCGGTCCTACTGGAAGAAGTTCGGCAGCTTCACCTTGCCGGAGGCAAGATCGGCAACAAGCGCGTCGACCTGCTTGTTGAGGTCGTCCGGCAGCTTTTCGCCGACAGCGTTGATCTTCGTCATGACCAGGCCCTTGTTGGCGATGCCGGAAACCAGGAATTTCTTTCCGAAAGTGCCTGCCTTGATGTCGTCGACATAGGTCTTGTAGGTCGGGTACATATCGAGCACGATGCTGGCGACATTGACCTTGGCGGCATTTCCGCCGGCTTCGCCGGTGACGCCGATGGTCACGGCCCCGTCCTGCACGGCGGCGGCAGCCACGCCATTGCCGATCCCGTCGCCGGACGTCCAGACGAGCTTTGCGCCTTGGGCGATCATGCCGCGGGTGACCTCGGCGGCCTTCTGCGCATCGTCGAACGAGCCCGTGTAGGTTTCGATCGTCTTTGCAGCCGGATTACCTTCCTTCAGTCCCTGCTTGAAGCCGTTATGCGACGCCTTGACGAAAGCGAGCTCCGGTCCGCCGACCATTCCGACGGTCTCGACGCCGGCCATCTTGCCGGCAATGAAGCCTCCGAGATAACCCTGCTGGCCGAAGTCGTAAGTCCAGCCATCGGCATTCGGCAAAAGGCGATCGGCGAGATCGGGACCTCCAGAGGCGGCAAAATGCACCTTCGGGTAATCCTTGGCTATCTTCAGGATCGGCTCGGAGAGCTCGATGCCGTGGCCGATGATGAGGTCGTAGCCCTTCGCGGCGTATTGACGGATCACCGGCTCGGACTGGCTCGGATCGGCCATCGCTTCACGCAACTCGAACTTGATGTCGCCGCTCTTCTGCAGCTTCTCAGCCGCCTCGCGCGCCACCTGGTTGAACGAGCCATCATTGGCATGGCCCGGAACCAGCAACACGACTTTCAGCGGATCGGCAAAGGCGGTGGAGGCAAAAAGCCCGGAGACAGTCAGGGCTGCGGCGAGGCCGAGAGTGCGAAGGGAAATCATGAAGCGTTATCCTTTGGGAGGAGAGAGGATGGTGAGGCTGCAGGCTCGGAGGACGTGATCTGGATGCGCAAAGAGACAGGATCGAGAGACGGACCGTCGAAACGGTGACTGGTGCGATGTTTCTCGGCAATCGCTGCACCGCTTCGGATTTCGAAACAGGGATCGAGGATCGGATCCTTGATCGACAGTTGCTCGCCCGGAATGCAGACGACCTCAAATACTCCGTAGGCCTCTGGCATGGCGGTGCCGTGCAGCAGGCCGCGTCTCGATGCCGACAGCAGTGCAGCGCCGGAGAGGAAGCCGGCTGGCCGGCTCACTTGACGGCAATCCATGCCGACCGGGCAGATGTCATGAGTTATGGCGCCATCGTCAGAGACACGGACCGCCTCGACAGAACGCTCCATCCACGCGGGCGCTCCACCCCGGATGGTGAAAATATCACCGGCGCGGGCGATATCGATGGCGGCGAGATAGGTCGGCTCGTTCTTTACACCCGACACCGTAAAATGCTGCGGCAGCGCCCTTGCCCATGCGGCAAGATCGAGTTCGGCCGCCTGCGCCTGTCCGCAGCTAAATGCCAGCAGGAAGCCGAATACCGCGCCGCGGGCTACCATGCGCCGAGATCCTTCAGCAGGCGGGCCTTGATGTCGGGATTGGCGAAGGAAGCATTGATGGAGGTTGCAGCCACGGCCCGGCAGGTTTCCTTGTCCCAGCTGTAGGCCGCCGCACAGCCAGCTATCTCATCCGGAAGATCTGTCGCCAGCAATGCGGGATCGTCGGTGTTGACAGAGACGGGGACGCCCGCCTTGCGCAGCCGTTCGAGCGGGTGGGCGCCAAGATCGGGATAGAGCCCGAGCGTCAGGTTGGATGTTGGGCAAACGCCCAGCGCGATCTGCCGGTCGACGAGGATCGTCATCAGTTCCGCATCTTCGATAGCGCGGACCCCGTGGTCGATACGGTCGGCCTCAAGCAGGAAAATGGCATCCCTGACGCCATCAGGGCCGCTGGATTCACCCGCATGCGCTGTCCGCTTCAGGCCGATCCTGCCGGCGAGCCGGAAAGCTTCGGCAAATTTCTCGCCGGTCCTGCCCGCTGCAGCCTCGTTGCCATCGACCGAAAGCGCTACGACCCGAGGGTGGCGCAAGCGGCCAAGTTCCTCGACCACTTCGACAGCCTCCGCCGCACTCTGCTGGCGCAGCAGGCTGATGCACAGGCCGACGGGCGGCAGGCCATCCGCTTCAGCAGCAGCAAAGCCCGCGTCAAGCCCGTGGATCATGCCACCGAGGTTTCCCTTCCACGCACTCCAGTGGGTCGGATTGACAATGACATCGGCATATCCGGTGCCTGCATCCCGCATTCGCTCGCAAAAGGCGTAGGCCGCCCTCGCCAGCTGCTCTTGCGTACGGCAAAGGCCACAGATGAAATCGAGAAAGTCTAGAAAGTCGGAGAGGCCGTCGAACTTAAGCAGTTCGGCTTCGGGGCGCGGTAAAGGCACGTTGTTTTCAGCGGCCAGACTGACAATCGTCGCCGTGTCAAAACAGCCTTCAAGATGAATGTGGATCTCTGCCTTGGGCAAAGTTCTGAAATTCAGGGGCACGCGTGTTTCCGATGCGATGGATACTCTTGCGAGCAAGAGAATTTCACCGGTGCACGTGCTGAACAAGAATTGATTTGCGCATGCACCGTGCGAAAAAACGCAACGCTCAGATCTGCGAGCCCGCCCGACTGGGCTGGCGGATAGAACGCAGGCTTTCGTCGACCAGATCGATCATCATCTGGGCCGCTGCCGAGGTTGGTCGATTGACCGGAGCACAGATGGCGAGAATCTCGTCTTCGATGTTGCGGTCCTCGATAGTGGCGAAAGCCAGCTCTCCGCGCACCAGCTCTCCGTAGACATCGAAAATGCTCAGCACAGCCATGGTTTGCCCCAGCTTGACCATAGACTTGATCAGGGCGATCGAGTTGGTGCTGACCATGCCGGCAAACTCGACCCCGAGGTCGACGAAAGCCTTGTCGATGAATTCGCGGATGCCAAGAGACTGGTCTGGCAAGACAAAGCCATACTGCAAGCAGTCAGCCAATCGGAGGCTTTGAGACAGCGCAAGCGGATGGTTTGCCGCCATGACCAGCCCAGGACGTGCATTTAGCAGCCGAACGGCATCCGAGGCTATCCTGTGCGGCGGATTGAACAGCAGCGCGAAATCGAGTTCCTTGAGATTGAGCTTGCGCAGCAGTTCGTCTGTGCCGCCGATCAGTACGCTGACTTCAATAAGCGGATTGACGCTGTGGAGCTTCTTGATCACGTCCGGAAGAAGTGTATTGCCGAAGCACTCCATTGCCCCGATTGCGATGGAGCCGCGACGCTGGCCCTTAAGGTCACGCAATTGTCCTTCCGCACGCTCCTGTTCCCGCCGCCATCGCCGGATGTCGGCCAGCAGGCGCTCGCCAGCAGCCGTTGGCCGGATCCCTCGCGGCAGCCGCTCGAACAGTGGAAGCCCGATGTCTTCCTCAAGCCGGAGGATCTGCCGGTTGATCGCCGATGCAGAAAGGTTGAGACGTTCGGCGGCCCGTCTGAAAGAGCCTGCACGCGCCACCGCGTCCAGCAGCAACGCGGCCTGGGAGATAAGCTGCATGCGGATATCCCCCTCAGGAGCGTTGCGTTTATTCGCACGATAGCATCGAAAATGGGTTCTTGTCAGCCAGTGGACGATCACCGAAAGTATCTTCATCGTTCGTGAAGGAATATCGCATGACAGACCAAGCCTTCTGGGCAGCCAATGACGAGCGCCTGCTGCGGCATGCCTTTGCGGTTGCAAGCCGGGCCCGGAGCAATGGAAACCATCCGTTCGGGGCAATCCTCGCCGGGCCTGATGGCACGGTGCTGTTGGAACAGGAGAACGCCTATAATCCGACGCAGGACATGACCGGCCATGCCGAGCGCGTTCTGATGACACGGGCGTCGCAGGCCTACCGGCCCCAGTTTCTGGCAGACTGCACGATGTATACCTCCGCTGAGCCCTGCGCCATGTGTTCCGGTGCGGCCTATTGGGCAGGCGTCGGCCGTGTCGTCTATGGCCTCAGCGAAAGTCAGCTGAAGGATATCACCGGAAACCATCCGGAAAACCCAACGCTTGATCTCCCTTGCCGCACCGTCTTTGCGGCCGGCCAGCGGAAAGTTGTAGTCGTCGGGCCTCTTCTTTGCGAGGAAGCCAGCGCATTGCACGACGGTGTCTGGTAGCATCAACTTTCGATAATGTCTGCCATGCAGCCTCTGGGCGCAGCCCTGCTGACCTGACGGGAGTTGCCTTGGTATCGAGCTCAATTGACATCGAAAGCCTGCGATCGCTCTATTCCGACCGCAGCTGCGCGCCTGAGGAAACGCTGCGCAGAATTGCGCCGCTGCTGCTGCGCTACGGCATCACCCGGCTTTCCAGGCTGACCGGCCTGGACAACATCGGCATTCCCGTCTGGAATGCAGTCTCACCCAATGCCCGCTCGATTGTCATCAACCAGGGCAAGGGCATCACGGATATTGATGCCAAGGTCTCGGCTGCCATGGAAGCATTGGAGCGAGCCATCGCCGGCATGCCGGACGTTAAGAAATCCGTGGGAAGCTGGAATTCGCTCACCGCTGCTGGCGCATTGGCTGATCGGCTTGACGGTCTCGTTGCCACCGGACAAGCCGACATTGCGCCGGATGAGCCGGTCGAATGGATCGCCGGCGTCGATCTTCTGTCAGGAGAGCCAACCTATGTCCCTTACGAAGCCGCAGTGCTCGACCGAACCAAGTCGGGCCGGTTCTGGCAGTCATCGGACGGCCTTGCCTCCGGCAACACCGGTGATGAAGCCGTGCTGCATGGATTGTTGGAAAGGATCGAACGCGATGCCTATGTTTTATGGCAAGTGACAAGCCGCGAGCGTCGCCATGGACGCTGCATCGCCGCCAGCGCCTTCCGCGACCCCGTCATTGCCGGCCTTGAGAGGCAGATCACCGAAGCCGGGCTGAAACTCGTCATGTTCGATATCACCAGCGACATCGGAATTCCCTGCTACTCGGCCCTTTTGGGCCCGGCAGACATCACGATGCGACGCCAGCCGCTTTATCGCGATGTCAGCCATGGCAGTGGCGCACACCCAGATCCGATCCGCGCTGCAATCAGGGCCATTACCGAAGCCGCGCAATCGCGCTTGACGTTTATCAGCGGCGCCCGCGACGATATCGATCCCGGTTGCTTTACCCAGCCCCTGCCGGTTGAAACGCTGGAGTGCTTTGCGATCGACCCTGCCCTGCGCCCAATCGAAGCTGTAGCGATATCGGGTGGTCCAGCAGTTTTGCTCTCCATTTCACTCGACGGGCTGAGGCGGGCGGGGATAGGGAGAGCCGTTGCCGTTACTCTATCCGGCCCGGAAATGCCGGTAACCGTCGCCAAGATTTTCGTGCCGGAACTCGAAAATCCCGACGGCGCGCGAAAACGAAAATTCGGCGGAAGGGCAATTTCCCGCGTGCTGGGAGGAGCTTGACGCAGAAGATGCCCTCTCTGACCTGCTTAGTCGCACAGAATGCTTTTCGCGTGGGAGGCCATGTCGTCTCCTTGTCGCCACCATTGCAGTGTTGAAACGCTCAACGGTCGCGTCGAAATCGCAACATTGAAAAGACGGCGACGGTCATTCGCTATCCTGTTAGCCCGGAGAGACCTCGTGGTCCGCTTGACGATCTTGATGGCAGCATTTGCCGCATGCGTACCCGCCCAAGCCTTTGCCCATCCGCATATCTTTATCGACGCCAGGTTCGAGGCCGTCGCCTCGGCGGACGGAACACTGACTGAGCTTCGCAACGTCTGGAAATTCGACGATGTCTTCTCGTCTTCGGTGCTTCTGGACTTCGACAAGAACGAAAACAACACGCTCGACAAATCAGAGTTGCTGGCCGTCGGCAAGACGGTGCGAAACTCGCTCGAGCAATACAAATACTACACCAACGTCACCGTTAACGGCAAAGCGGTCCCCATGGCCAAGCCGGAGTCCATACAGGCCGATTACAAGGACGGCGCGCTGATACTGACCTTTTCTCTCAAGCCCGTGACCAAGACCAAGCTGGTGGGCACGGCTATCTTCGGGATCTACGACCAGACACTTTATACCGCAGTCGATTTCGCCAGCGATAACGACATGGCGACATCGGGCGCCGGCTTTTCCCACTGCAGCCGCAAGGTCGTCCGGCCAAACCCGGACGAGATCATCGCGCAGAACCAGGCGACCCTGACCAGCCTGTTCTTCAACGACCCAATGGGCACGAACTTCTCGCAGCTCGTCGCAACGCGGCTGGAAATGAAATGCTGACGCGCACCTTGCGGGCATGCTCACGCTAAACGGTTCGGATGCCAAAATTATAGTCGACAGAAAAAATGATATGTTATAACAAACCATCGATGCCAGTGGATATCGCGATGTCACCAAACTCAGATCCCTTTCGCCGGTCGCTGATGGGCCGCTCTTCCGTCGCTCGGCTGCTAGTCGTGGCGATTTTGCTTGCCATGCTCTGGCTGGCTATTGCATGGGCGGTAAGTCTCCCATGACGATGCAGCGTATCCGCCTTGAAAACGTTTCGATTGCCTATGCAAAGAACCTGGCGGTCAAGAATATCTCCGGGACCTTCGAAGAGGGAAGCCTGACCGCCATCGCGGGCCCGAACGGGGCCGGGAAATCGACGCTTCTGAAAGGCCTGATGGGCGACCTCAAGCTCAAGTCGGGCGCCATCCATCTCGATGCCCTGCGACCGAAGGATTTCGGTTACCTGCCGCAGGCGGCCGAGATCGATCGGCATTTTCCCCTGAGCGTCGCGGATACCGTCATGCTTGGTGCCTGGAACCGCAGCGGCGCTTTCCGCGGCATTTCGCGTGAGACTGCCGAGCGTGGACGGGCAGCGCTCGAAGCGGTCGGTCTTGGCGGTTTCGAGCGACAGCATATCGGTTCGCTGTCTGCCGGCCAGTTCCAGCGCGTCCTGTTTGCGCGATTGCTGCTGCAGGATGCCAAGGTGATCGTGCTCGACGAGCCGTTCACCGCTATCGATGCCGCTACCACGCGTGACCTGCTGCAGATCATCCACCAGTGGAACGATGACGGTCGCACCATCATAGCGGTGCTTCACGATTTCGAGCAGGTCCGCAGCCATTTCCCGCAAACGCTGCTGATGGCCCGTGAAGCCGTAAGCTGGGGGCCTACAGAAAGCACCATGACAACCGGAAACCTGCAGAAAGCGCGCGCCATGGCCGAAAACGCCTCCATCGAACAGCCGGAGCCGGTAGCCCTGTGATGCTCTACGAAGCCCTTGTCCATCCCTTTATCGAATACGGCTTCATGCGCCGCGCGCTGATCGCCTGCGTAGCCCTTGGGCTAGGCTCCGGGCCCGTCGGCGTCCTGCTGATGCTGCGCCGTATGAGCCTTGTCGGCGACGCCATGAGCCACGCCGTCCTGCCAGGAGCGGCCATCGGCTTCCTCATTGCCGGTGGCCTGTCACTGCCGGCCATGGGTCTCGGCGGCATCGTTGCAGGCCTCGTTGTCGCGCTTCTGTCGGGACTGGTCAGCCGCACCACTGTCCTCAAGGAAGATGCCAGTTTTGCCAGCTTCTACCTCACATCGCTGGCCCTTGGCGTATTGATCGTTTCACTCCGCGGCTCGAACATCGATCTGCTGCATGTGCTGTTCGGCACTATCCTCGCAATCGATGCCACGGCTCTCTACTTCGTCGGCGGAATCGCAACATTCACAGCCATTGTGCTTGCAATCGTCTACCGACCGCTGGTGGCCGAGTGCTTCGATCCCGGTTTCCTACGCTCGGTGCGTGGCCACGGGTCGTTTTACCACGTGCTGTTCCTGTTTCTTGTCGTCCTCAACCTTGTCGCCGGCTTTCAGGCGCTGGGCACGCTGATGGCCGTCGGCCTGATGATGCTGCCAGCCTCGATCGCACAGCTCTGGGCGAAAACCCTGCCGGTGATGCTCACTATTTCGGCATGCGTTGCCGCGCTTTCGGGACTGGTCGGACTGATCGTCTCCTTCCACTTCGGCCTGGCATCGGGACCGACGATCATCCTGGTCGCCGCCTCCCTCTATTGCCTGTCGCTGTTGTTCTGCCCCTCGGGCGCCGTCCGGCGCCTGTTTCCGAGCCGCATCTGATGATGCCAACACAGGAGTGAAAGCGTGACATATCTTCGCACTATCGCATACGCCAGCACAGCGCTGATGGCGTTGACGGCCATGGCCTCAACGGCTTCGGCAAAGACGCTGGATGTCGTTGCAAGCTTCACGGTCCTTGCCGACGTCGTCCACGAGGTCGGCGGCAAGAATGTCGAGGTCAAGACGCTGGTTGGCCCGAACGGCGACCCGCACGAGTTCGAACCATCCCCGGACGACGCCCGCAACCTGAAGGCGGCCGATCTGGTCTTCGTCAGCGGCGACGGTCTGGAAGGATGGATGGACCGACTGATCACAGCGTCCGGCTATAAGGGCAAGCCGATCGTCGTTTCCGAGGGGATCAACACCCGGACGATGGAAGAAGACGGCAAGACCGTCACCGACCCGCATGTCTGGAACAGCCCGGTCAACGTCATGGTCTGGGTGGATAATATCGAAAAAGCCCTGGCTGCTGCCGATCCGGAAGACGCTGCGACCTTCAAGCAGAACGCAGAGAGCTATCGCAAGCAGTTGAAGTCTCTCGATGCCTATGCCCATGAAAAGCTTGATCCGGTGCCCGACGACAAGCGCAAGATTCTCACAAGCCACGACGCATTCGGTTACTTCGGCCGGGAATACAAGGTCAAGTTCCTGGCACCGATCGGCTTTTCGACAGAGACCGAGGCATCGGCTGCCGATGTCGCCAAACTCATCGACCAGATCAAGGCCGAGAACGTCAAGGTCTACTTCTTTGAGAACTCCAACGATCCGAAGCTCGTCAAGCAGGTCGCATCCGCGACCAAGGCACAGCCGGGCGGCGAGCTTTATGTCGAGGCCCTGTCCGACAAAAAGGGCCCTGCATCCACTTATGTAAAGATGTTCCGTTATAACGTTAACCAGATTGCATCCGCACTGGAGAAGAAATAGTCTATCGACGGTAGCGCCAACTGCGGCGCTACCGTCGACCGTCCGGCATTGATTTCCGGTCGCGCCGACCACACCTTGATTGAGCCCGGAGCTTCGTTGATGTAGATCCAGGGATACAAGCGACAACCGGATGCTAGAAACAACATTGGCGACGAGAATTTGACCGTACCGGAAAAGCTCACGAAGAATCAGGCGCTGGTGCTCGGCATCCTCGAAAAGTCACACGAGCCCGTCAGCGCCTATACGATCCTTGAACGCCTTCGTGACGACGGCTTCCGGGCACCGCTTCAGGTCTACCGCGCACTGGAGAAACTGCTGGCCTTCGGCAAGGTCCATCGCCTCGAAAGCATCAATGCCTTCGTCGCC
>NZ_CP072162.1:207500-225000 GCF_019355815.1 Rhizobium sp. B21/90
GCCGCAGCGGCGAGGACGTCGACTTCTCGAAGCCCGGCGACGCACTCGCTTCCGGCATCGCCATCATAGAGCAGGAACTCAGCCCGGTTCCGCACATGACGGTTGCTGAAAACATCTATCTCGGCCGCGAACCTTCGCGACGCTTCGGCGGCATCGATTTCAAGACGATGAACCTGAATGCCCAAAAGCTGCTCGACCAGCTGGAATTCGATATTCGCTCCAACCAGTACATGATGAACCTTTCGGTGGCGCAGATGCAGCTGGTGGAGATCGCCAAGGCGCTCAGCCATGACGCCGAGGTTATCTTCATGGACGAGCCGACTTCGGCCATCGGCGAAAAGGAAGCACAACAGCTGTTCAAGACGATCGTCCATCTGAAGGCAGCCGGCAAGGGTGTCGTCTATGTGTCGCACCGGCTGTCCGAAATCTTTCAGATCGCCGACGCCTATACGGTATTTCGCGATGGTGCCTACGTCGGCAGCGGCGATCTCTCCGAGATCGATCGACCGAGCCTGATCCGCATGATCGTCGGGCGCGATCTCGGAGAGGAGTATATCAAGACCAACGTACCGAGCGACGAGACCGGGTTCGAAGTGTCGGGACTGTCTGCCTCCGGCAAGATCGACGACATTTCCTTTTCCGCAAAGAGGGGCGAGATCTTCGGCATCTACGGGCTCATGGGTTCCGGACGCACGGAGATCTTCAATTGCCTTTTCGGCCTCGACAAACCCGACGCCGGTACGATGCGTCTGCATGGGCAGCCGATTACCGTCTCAAGGCCGGCCGAGGCGATGAAGCACGGGATTGCCTTCGTCACCGAGGATAGAAAACTCACCGGCCTCAACCTCGACGACAGCGTGCGCGGCAATATTGCCATGGCAAGTCTGCCCGAGATGAGCCCCAACTTTGTCATGCGTGGCCGCGAGGAGCAGGCAGCGAGCAGCCGGATGATCGCCCATTTCGGCATCAAGGCAGCGCGCGACACGATGGCCGTCTCGGGCCTTTCAGGCGGCAACCAGCAGAAGGTCGTGCTCGGCAAGTGGTTTTTGCGCGACCCGAAAATCCTGCTGCTCGACGAGCCGACACGCGGTGTCGACGTCGGCGCCAAGCGCGAGATCTACCGGATCATCTGCGATTTTGCAGCGGCAGGCGGCACGGTGATCATGATTTCATCGGAAATCGACGAGGTGCTGGGCATGTCGGACCGCATCCTCGTCATGCGCGATGGCCGGTCTGCGGGCATCTACCGGCGCGACGAGGCCAACGCCGAAACCCTGGTTCACCTTTCGACGTAGCGCATCCCCAAAACTAGAAGTCGTTCGTCCGGAACGTCATGAGGTCAGAAACGTGTCTCTCACAGATCATAAAACGATGTCGGGCTGGTTCAATGCAGACCGTCGCAGATTGCTGCTGCAGGAGTACGGGATCTTCCTTGCCTTCCTGCTGCTGTCGCTCATCCTTTCCGTGTCGAACGAATACTTCCTGACGTCCGGGAATATCTCGAACATCCTGCTGCAGACCTCGATCAACGGCGTGCTGGCGATCGGCATGACCTTCGTGATCCTGACGCGCGGCATCGACCTGTCGGTGGGCTCGGTAGTGGCCCTGACCGGCATCGTCAGCGCCAGCCTGGCGACGACATCGGCGACGGCCGGCGTATCCGGCGCGCCCTACCCGGCCTATGTGGCCCTTGCCGCCGGGATCCTTGTCGGTCTTGCCTGCGGCACCATCGTCGGCATCATCGTTTCGCGCTTTTCGGTCCCCGCCTTTGTCGCCACTCTCGGCATGCTGTCTGCGGCTCGTGGCATGACCCTCATCTATGGCGGTGGGAAACCTGTTCCGGGCCTGACGCCGGAGTTTCGCTGGATCGGCACCGGCAATATCATCGGCATTCCGATGCCGGTCGTCATCCTGGCGGTGGTCTTTCTGGTGTCCTGGTGGGTGTTGAACCGGACGCGGTTCGGCCGCTACATCTATGCCGTCGGTGGCAACCCGCATGCGGCAAAGACGTCCGGCATCAACGTCACCCGTATCCGCTTCGTTGTCTATACCATCTCGGGCGCCCTTTCGGGTCTCGCCGGCATGATGCTGTCGGCGCGCACCGGCTCGGCCCTGCCCCAGGCGGGCGTTGCCTATGAACTCGACGCCATCGCTGCCGTCGTCATCGGCGGGACGAGCCTGTCTGGCGGCGTCGGGCGCGTCACCGGCACGCTGATCGGCGCGCTGATCATCGGGGTGATGAACAACGGTCTCGATCTGCTCGGCATCCAGTCCTATTACCAACAGGTCCTCAAGGGCGCCCTTATCGTTGGCGCCGTGATGCTCGACCAGAAACGAAATCACGGTCAGTGACCGCAGCAATTCGGGCGGCAACCGCTGCCCGCAACAAAACGGCATGCCAGATGGCAGCCGGGATTCTCTATGGAGGAGAAAGAGATGAAGAGACTGTTGATTGGACTTATCGCCAGCGTCGCCATTCTTGCGGCGCCGGCCATGGCGCAGGACAAGAAACTCAAAATCGGGGCGACGACCTACGGCCTCAACGCCGAATTCATGCAGCTCTGGTCGGCGGCGCTGAAACAGCATCCCGCCGTCAAGAGCGGCGACGTCGAACTGACCGTCTTTGACGGCCGCTATGACGCGCTCGTGCAGCAGGAACAGTTCAACACGATGATCACGCAGAAGTTCGATGCGATCATCTTCGTGCCGATGGATGTCGAAGCCGGTGCTGCGGCCGTTCAGGCGGCCCACGACGCCGGCATCCCCGTCGTCGGCTCGAACGCTCGCGTCAATTCGGACCTGTTGACATCCTATGTCGGCTCGAACGACGTGCTGGCCGGCGAGATGGAAGCCAAGGCCGTGCTCGACAAGATGGGCTGCAAGGGCAATCTCGTCATTCTCGAGGGACCGATCGGTCAATCCGGCCAGATCCAGCGCCTCGAAGGCAACCAGAAGGCGCTGAAAGCCTGCCCCGATGTCAAGGTTCTGGAAACGCAGACGGCCAACTGGTCGCGCGCCGAAGCCCAGACGCTGATGGAGAACTGGCTGACCTCCCACCCTGGTCAGATCCAGGGTATCATCGGCCAGAACGACGAAATGGCATTGGGCGCCATCGAGGCGATCAAGGCAGCCAAGCTGAAGGTCTCCGACTTCGCCATTGCCGGCGTCGATGGGGTGACGGATGCAATCAACGCCGTCAAGGCAGGCCAGATGGCATCGATCCTGCAGGACGGCAGCGCCCAGGCGCAGGGCGCGCTCGACGTCGC
Organism: Rhizobium sp. B21/90; assembly: GCF_019355815.1. Taxonomy (NCBI): domain Bacteria; kingdom Pseudomonadati; phylum Pseudomonadota; class Alphaproteobacteria; order Hyphomicrobiales; family Rhizobiaceae; genus Rhizobium; species Rhizobium sp. B21/90. The sequence continues at coordinate 210,767 of NZ_CP072162.1, forward strand.
CATAAAGGCAGCCCGGCCGGACTACAAGCCGGTATCAACGGTCTGGACCCAGTATCCCGACATGAAGTGGAATGACGGCAAGGAGAAGGATTACCTGGTTCCGTGGACCAAGGTTACGCCGGAGAATGCCGACAAGCTGCTGGAATCGCGCAAGTAGGAAATGGGTGAAAGGGGCGGCCACGCCGCCCCGATCCCGATAGACGAGAGTGGAGCACAATGACCGATACCGCTTTGCAGATAGACCTTAATTTCCCGCTGACCGGCAAGATTGCGCTGGTGACCGGCGGCGCCTCCGGCATCGGTGCGGCCATTGCCGACGCATTTTCTTCCAAGGGCGCTACAGTTGCCGTGCTCGACATCAATGCCGATGTCGCTGCTGAAAAAGCCAGATCGCTCGGACATGGCGCAAGACCGTTCGTCTGCGACGTATCGAGCCCGCAATCGGTCGAAAAGGCAGTTGCCGACGTTCTGGCTGCCTTTGGCGGCATCGACATCGCGGTCAACAGCGCCGGCGTCGTCTATCTCGCGCCGGCCGAAGACCTGTCGCTCGACCATTGGGACAGAACCATCAACATCAATCTGAAGGGCAGCTTTCTCGTGACCCAGGCGGTCGGGCGGGCGATGATCGCCGCCGGCAAGGGCGGCAAGATCGTCAACATGGCCTCCCAAGCGGGAACGGTTGCGATCGAGGAGCATGTGGCCTATTGCGCTTCGAAATTCGGCGTTATCGGCATGTCGAAGACCTTTGCAGCAGAATGGGGCAAGCATGGAATTTGCGTCAACACGATTTCCCCGACCGTGGTGCTGACGGAACTCGGCAAGAAGGCCTGGGCCGGTGAGAAGGGCGAAGCTGCCAAGAAAAGAATACCGAACGGGCGCTTTGCTTATCCGGAAGAAGTGGCTGCCGCAGCAGTGTTCCTGGTTTCGAACGGCGCCGACATGATCAACGGGGCCGATCTTCTGATCGATGGCGGCTACACCATTCTCTGAGCGACAGCCTGGAATTTCAAGGAGACATTATGCAGAGATTTATCAATGATCCGGACCAGGTCGTCGAAGATACCGTCAAGGGCTTCGTCAAGGCTCATTCCGACATCCTTCGCGTCGGGCAGAACCCGCGCGTCATCGTCGCCAAGGATGCCCCTGTTGCCGGCAAGGTCGGTGTCGTCACCGGTGGCGGCTCCGGCCATGAGCCGGGGTTCATGGGCTATACCGGCCGGAACATGTTGGATGCGGTGGCCGTTGGCGAGCTTTTTTCCTCACCGACCGCAAAGAGCTTTCAGGATGCCTTCCGCGAGGCCAATGGCGGCGCCGGCGTGGTGTGCCTCTATGGCAATTATGCCGGCGACAACATGAATGTAAAAATGGCGATCCGGCTCGCGGCCAAGGAGGGTATCGAGGTCGCAACCGTCGTTGCCAATGACGACGTGTGCTCCGCGCCACCGCATGAGCGGGAGAAAAGGCGTGGCGTGGCGGGCGAGATCTTCATGTGGAAGATCGGCAGCGCCCGGGCATCGCAGGGCGGAAGCCTCGAGGAGGTCCGTATTGCGGCCCAGAAGGCAATCGACAATTGCCGCTCGATCGGTGTCGGCCTTGGTCCCTGTACGTTGCCGGCAGTCGGTCACCCGAACTTTCAGATCGAACCCGGGACCATGGAAGTGGGCATCGGCCACCATGGCGAACCCGGCGTCCGCGTCGAACCACTGAAGACGGCACAGGAGATTGCACGCGACATGTGCAAGATCGTGCTGGACGACCATAATCTTCCGACGGGAACAGAGGTTGCCGTTCTGGTGTCGGGTCTGGGTGCCACGCCGCTGAACGAGTTGTATATTCTCAACGACACGATCGAGACGGAAATCACCGCCCGAGGCCTGGTCATTAACAAGACCTATGTCGGCAACTACTTCACGTCGCTGGAGATGGTCGGGGCGACGCTGACCGTCATGGCGCTCGACGACGAAACCAAGGCGCTGCTCGCGGTCGATGTCGACTGCACCATGAAGCTTTGAGGAAAACCCACATGCAGACGTTCAAGAACACCTCCGCCGCGCCGATCGTATTGTCCATTGCCGATCGCATCGTCGAAAATCGGGCCTATCTCAGCGAGATCGACGGGAAGATCGGCGACGGCGACCACGGCGTCAATATGGCAAAAGGTTTCGGCATGGCGGCGGAACGGTTGAAGGGGCAGGATGCTAGCCTCGGCCAGTCCTTCGAGATACTCGGCTCCGTGCTGATGAACGAAATTGGTGGCTCGATGGGACCGCTCTACGGCGTGATGTTTACCGAATTCGCCGAGCAGCTCGAAGGTCGCGAAGATATCGATCCTAAAACATTCAGCGCGATGCTGCATGCCGGGCTTGACGGCATACAGTCCATCGGCTCCGCCAAGGTGGGCGACAAGACGCTGCTCGATGCACTCGTACCCGCCATCGAGGCTTTCGACGACGCCGTCGCATCGGGCGAGCCCTTCGAAACTGCGCTTCAGAAACTGGTTCAGGCGGCCGAGGCCGGTCGCGACTCAACAATCGATCTTGTCGCAAAAATTGGCCGGTCGAGCCGCCTGGGGGATCGTTCTCTCGGTGTCCTTGATGCTGGCGCCACCTCTTGCGCGATTATCCTGAAACAGCTCAGCCTATCTGCGCAGGAACGCCTGCGCTGATCCTGACGCGGTAGAAAGGCGCGTCCGCCGGCCGGTCTGGCGTGACTTTCGCTCCAGGTCCCTTGCAAAAGCGCTTGCCGTGCTTTCATCCTTGCAGTCGAAAACACGGGAGACGGCGCGTTTAGATGACGATCAAATTATCCCAGCCGCGAAAGTCCACCGCCGGCAAGGCCAGCGCGTCCGAAGCGCTCGAGGGAATGCCGCTGCGCTACGGCGACGATCCCTATGTCTGGGCGTGCTGGCTCTATTACGAAGACGGCATGACGCAGGGCGACATCGCCGATGCCATGGGCATCTCGCGCGCAACGGTCAACAGCTACCTCGCCGAAGCGCGCGAGCGAGGCATCGTCAGCATTTCCATCGAGCCCGGCCGCTTGTCGTCGCTGACCGTCGCCCGGGAGATAAAGCACCACTTCGGCCTGGCGGACTGTCTTGTCGTGCCGAGCGACGACAATGCCAAGCCCCTGATCGAGCGGTTGGGAATGGCAGGCGCGCAGGCCTTGCAACGCCTGCTGCAATCAGGCGATACGCTCGCGGTTTCCTGGGGCCGGACAGTGCTTGCCGTCGGAGAGCGGGCATCGGCGACCGGCCTTCAGGATGTCACCGTCGTCCAGGCGACAGGTGGAACGCGGGCCAGCTTCGCCTACACGCCCGAACTCTGCGCGGCCTCGATTGCCGACGCGGTCGGCGCAAGGCTAATCAACATTTCCGCGCCGGCAATCGTCACCAGCCCTGAAATGCGCGACCTGCTGTTGCGCGAGCCGTTAATCGAGAACCAGTTCCAGACCCTTGCGCGCGCCAACAAGGCCCTGTTCGGCATATCGTCGCTGCGCCCCAACTCGACCATCCATACCAGCGGCTTTTTCGAGTCCGTGTCGCTGCAGGATTACCTCGCCAGAAATGCCGTTGGAGTCGTCGCCGGTCGCTTCATAGACGGCCATGGGCGACCTATCACCGGCCCGCTCGACGAGCGCACCGTCGGTATTTCGCTGGACATGCTGAAGGCCATCGACTTGCGCGTTGCCATTGCCGGTGGCTTTGACAAGGTTCCGGCTATTCTTGCCGCACTGCGCGGCGGCTATGTCAATGTGCTGATCACCGATGCCGCAACTGCGCGCGGCATCCTCAATGCCGACGGTGTCGCAGATGTGGATCGCAGGATCTCGCAGCGGGCGAAGACGGACATCGGCCAGCCGGTGCCCCAAGTCAACCAACGCCTCTATACCAAGAAGTTTCTCAACAATCCGGACCACGTCGTCGAGGAGATGCTTTCCGGCATGGTCAAGGCCCATGCCAGCCACCTTCGACCGATCGACAGATCCCATCGCGTCCTCATTGCGCGGGACGGTCCCAGGCCGGGGAAAGTCGGTCTCGTGATCGGCGGCGGTGCCGGGCATGAACCTGGTTTTTACGGCTATGTCGGCAAAGGCCTGGCAGACGCCGTGGCCATCGGCAATATTTTCTCGTCGCCGCCGCCGGGTCCCATCCTGCAAGGTGCCGAAGCCGCCTCGGGCGGTGAAGGGGTCCTCTTCGTCTACGGCAACTATGCCGGCGACGTGATGAATTTCGAAATGGCCGCAGAAATGGCCGAGGCGAAGGGTATCTCGGTTAGAACGGTGCTGACGACTGACGATATCGCCTCGTCGCCAGTCGAGGACCGCGATGGGCGACGGGGGGTTGCCGGCAACTTCTTCGTCTTCAAGGCAGCTGGGGCAGCTTGCGACATCGGTTTCCCGCTCGAGAAATGCGAGGCACTGACACGCAGGGCCAATGCCCGCACCTACACTGTCGGCGTCGCTCTCGAACCCTGCTCCATGCCGCAGACCCGGCGATACAATTTTGCAATTGGGCCCGACGATATCGAGTTCGGCATGGGGATCCACGGCGAGCCCGGCGTCGCCCGCGAGAAGATGATGCCCGCTGACGCGATAGTCGACAAAGTCATCGACCGTATTTTTTCGGAGATGAAACCGGTGGCGGGGGATCGCGTTGCCGTACTGGTCAATTCGTTCGGCGCAACACCGCTGATGGAGCTGTATATTCTCTTCAGGCGGGTGGAGCAGCGACTGGCAGCGAAGGGGATCGCCATAGACGCCAACTGGGTCGGCCACTATTTCACATCCCTCGACATGGTCGGCGCATCCATATCGATACTGCATCTGGACGAAGACCTGACCGCACTTTTGAAACATCCCTGCGACGGTGTCGTTCTGAAAATGACGTGAAACGGCAATCGGGGAGGAGATGGCCCGATCGATGGAGGATAGCGATGACTGAGAGCGCGGCAAGAAGCCTCGGGCGGATGTTTCATGATATTTCTGCAGCAATCGATCGGCAGAAAGATCGGCTGACATCGCTTGACGGCGCCATCGGCGACGCCGACCACGGCATTACCATGTCGCTTGGCTTCCATGCCGTGACGATGGAACTGGCGCGCCTGGACTTCGACACTGCCGCCGCCTCGACCGTCTTTGCGACGGCAGCATCGGCTTTCCTCGACGCCGTCGGAGCGTCCACCGGCCCCCTCTATGCCAGTGCCTTCCTCAAGGCCGCAAAGGTGCTCGAGACGGACGCGTCGTTGTCGCTGGCTAACCAGGTGGCTATCATCGAAGCCCTGACGCTTGGCATCCAGCAACGTGGAAAAGGCCAGCGCGGCGACAAGACCATGCTCGACGCGTGGATTCCAGCCATGGAAGCAGCTATTGCGGCCAAGGCGGAGGGGACCACGCCATCAGACATGTGGCGACGGGTGACGGAAGCAGCAGAGGCTGGTGCGAACGCGACGAGTTCCATGGTCGCTGCTCGCGGCAGGGCCGCACGGCTCGGTCAGCGATCGCTCGGTCACATAGACCCCGGCGCCGCCTCCGCTGCCATTATTCTTCGTGCAATGATGGACAGCCTCTCCATCCACGCAGCGCCCCGTGCTGACCTATATACCGACAGCGCCGGTACCAGTGTGCGCGTTGACGAATGATGTTCTTCGTTCAGGGCCCCGCTTTGCAACGGAGCCCACATGCCGAGGCCTGGGGTGTCAGACCTGTGCCAGGCCTCCGTCGACGAAGACTTCGCTGCCGGTCATGAAGCTGCTGTCGGAGGAGGCGAGGAAGGCTGCTACCGCACCTGTCTCCGAGGGATCTCCCATACGACTGAGCGCCGTCGTCTCGCCCATCGCGGCCATTCCTTCATCCCCCAGAACCTCAAGCGCAAGCTCAGTCGTGATCGGGCCCGGAGACATCACATTGACGCGGATGCCGGTGCCGCGAAGGTCGAGTGCCCAGCTGCGGGCCAGGTTGCGAACAGCTGCCTTGGTGGCGCTGTAGATGCTGAATGCCGGCGTGCCCATGACCCCCGCGCTCGAACCGGTCAGGATGATCGACGCGCCTTTCGTCATGAGCGGAAGCGCCTTCTGCACCGTAAACACCAGGCCCTTCACATTGAGATCGAAGGTCTGGTCGAAGTGCTCTGGCGTGATTTCGCCAAGGGGTGCGAACGAACCGGTCCCTGCGTTTGCCAGCAGGATGTCAAGCGTTCCACGTTCGCTCCTCACCGTCTCATACAGACGATCGAGATCGGCGAAGCTGGTGACAGACCCCTTTACGGCACGTGCCTCTGAACCCAACTCTGCCAAGGCCGCATCAAGCGCCTCCTGCCGTCTTCCAAAAATGTAGACGAATGCGCCTTCCTCAATGAACCGCTTGGCAGCCCCGAGCCCGATCCCGCTTCCACCGCCAGTCACCACAGCCGTCTTGCCTTGTAATCTTTTCATGTTGTGCTCCTTGGTTGACACGAGAAAGAAACTGGCGACGCGCATCCCTATTGACAAGTATGCACCTTTTGGTAAGTACTAATAATGTCATACGATAATGTCGATAAAGCCGGACCACGCGAAAATGATTTACCGCCGGGCGAGACTATCGCAACGACGCTGTCTGGGTTTACCTGCGGCCTCGATGCGACGTTGCGAGTGATTGCCGGCAAGTGGAAGCCGCTGATCCTGTACTTCGTCGCGCAGGGTGGCCCCACCAGATACGGAGCGCTGCGGCGTGCCGTGAGAGATGTCAGCGACAAGATGCTGATCCAGCAGCTCAAGGAGCTTGAAGCCGACGGTCTGGTAAAGCGTACCGACTACAAGGAAATCCCGCCAAGAGTGGACTATGGTCTGACTCCCTTGGGTCGCAGCCTGGCTGAGGCCCTTGTCCCCCTCTGCTCGTGGGGGACGGAGAACATGGCCGAGGTCGCTCGCGTTTTCGCCGAGCGCGATGCTTTGAACAGCAAAGAACGCAAGCCTCGCAGTAATGACGGAATGAGTAGAAACTTGGAAGCTGGCTGACCGACAGCCTTCAGCCCGGCGCTACTTGGGTGAGTGGGCACTCACTTCGGAAGATACGGCTTCAAACCCTGGGCGAGAAGCTTGTCAAGCATCCGGTCGGGCAGGATCCTGATAAGCCGAGCGATCATCGCGGTGCTACGTCCGACGGTATAGCGGGTGCGAGGCTGCTTGCTGACAATTGCGTCGGCGATGATTGTCGCGACATTTTCGGCGGTAGCGCCTCCCGACACGGATGCCTGGGCCTGCGCGACAACGGCTTGCATCAGTGCACCGTATCGGCCGCGTTGCTCGGTCGTCATTTCGCTGACGACCCGCTGCCCGGTCGCGTCGACCCGCCCGAGCATTCCGGTGGTGACTGCACCCGGTTCGATCACGACGACCTTCACGCCAAGGGACCCGACCTCGCGGCGCAATGAATCGCTGACGGCTTCCAGAGCGAATTTCGTCGCGGCGTAAGGGCCGTAAGTTGCCATCGCTACCCTGCCCCCGACGGAGGATATGTTGACGATCGTACCCCTGCTTTGGATAAGCAATGGGAGCAGGGCCTGCATCATCGCGACATGACCGAAAAGATTGACCTCGAACAAGCGACGCCACTCGGGCAGAGCATAGGTCTCAAGCGGCGCATTGACCGCAACCCCGGCATTGTTCACCAGGGCGCGCAAAGTTCGGCGCTGCGGATCCTCGGTGATGTGCTGCACGAGTGCAGTGATCGCATCCGCGTCTGTTATGTCGAGCATGATAGGTTCGATGTTGTCGGCTCGGATTGCGTCGCCATCCATTTCGCGACGAATGCCGGCCAGCACGTGGAAGCCACGCGCGGCAAGCGCGCGGGCTGTGGCGGCGCCGATGCCGGTTGAAGCTCCGGTTACCACGACGATCTCCTGCCGGCGTTCTTTTCCTGCCGAACCACTATTCATAATGACTGTCCAGTCTCTCTTTAATTAATGAAATAAATCAGCCCAGGATGCGCAAAAGCGCCCTGAACCCTGCAGCAGCATGCGAATCCGCCCCGGCAGGATCGCGTGCGATGTAATCGACCGTTGCATCCAGCATGCCAGTGACGAGCGTGGCGACGAACATCAGCGGTGCGTCTCGCAACGGACCGTTGGCTCTGCTTCGATCCAGAAGAGCTTCGACGTCGGCGTAAACCTCGCCTACTGCCTGACGGCTGGCTGTCGTGACTTCATTGGAGACGCCGAGATGGGCAAGCACGCAGCGCTTTTGCGGGTTTGCGACTGCCCAGTTCAACCAGCCATCCCAAACGTGAAGGACCTGGTCATGCATATCGGCATGAGTCGGAAGCCCTACCGTCGTCGATAGGGCCATTTCCGTTTTTAATTCCTTGTACAGTTGGTTCAAAAGCTCGGCTTTGGTTTCGAAATACGTAAACAATGCTCCATTCGAAACCCCTGCCTCTTTTGCTATCATCGCGGTAGGCGCACTCGTCCCTTGCGCGGCGATAATCGCAATCGCCGCCTTCATGATCGCACTACGCTTCTCGTCGCTTCTGGGTCTTGCCATCATCCGTCTCCGCAGACACGCCTCTATCGGAGAGTGATCAGTCAGTCAATTAAAAGTATGTACCTGATGCAGTCGGCGGGGTGCATTTCCTTTAGCGGCAGTCGGTCAGTCTCCCAAGAGCTGGCGGTCGTCACCGTCCCGATGGGCAACCAGGTGTTGCTTGATGCGCCGCAGTGTCACAGTTGCCTCTGGCTTAATGGCATAGGCCACCAGACTGGCGATAATATCGACGACGGCAAGATAGGCTATGCGCGTGGAGGTCGGCCGATAGATATTATTGCCTTCAGGCAGATCGACGGCCACGACGATATCGGCGGCCTGTGCGACGGCACTACCGCTTTGCGTCAGGGCGATGGTCGGCACACCGGCCTCGCGCGCCAATGTGGAGGCCCGGGCGAGTTCGGCATTGCGCCCGGAAAAGGAGGAGCCAATCAGCACGTCGGTCGGTTTGGCAGCGGCTGCCATCATCAGTTGCATGCTGTGGTCTGAACTGGCCGTCACATGCAGGCCGAAGCGAAAGAGCCGGTTCTGCAATTCGCCGGCAATCATCGACGAATTGCCGCCGGAGCCAAAAGCGTAGATCATCCCTGCCGTGGAAAGTTTCTCGGCAGCTTGCGACAGCGCTGACATGTCGAGCGAGCGATGCAGCAGGAATAGGGCGTTTTGTGCCTTGTTGATGATATCGGCCGCGACATCGGCCGGATCTGTACTTTTCGATTCCGGCTTCAGGTAACGGACGCCGACATGGGCGGAGCGCGCCAGTTGAACCTTGAAGTCGGCAAAGCTGTCGCAGCCGATATGCCGGCAGAAGCGTGTCACAGTGGGCGGTGAGACATCCGCCCTCTCAGCAAGCGCGATAATGGAGGCGTTAACGGCGAATTCGAAGTCATCCAGAACGATGTCCGCGATGCGATTTTCCGATCGGGAAAATCTGCCCTTCTCCTCCTGCAATGTCGAGAAAATATCCATGTCCCGCCCCCCCACAGCCTTTCGCGCCAGTCCGTCCCCACGCTCTCATGAAGGCCAGTGGCTTGCAGCGGATGCCGCGATCAACCGTGCCACCAGGCTTGGTGCATTACAGCTCTCTTGCAAATTATTTGCTTATCAGGTTGACAACGCGACATGCAAAGCAGATTTTTGCCAGAAAAACTGCTTTTATGAAAATAATTTTAATTGTGGGGAAGCATGCGGGATCCTTTTCAAAACCCATTTCCATCCTCGGATCGCGACCGACACTTTATCTGGGAAATGCTTGTGGCGCGTGACATCGATGCTTTCCTGGCTACTGACTGGTCCATGGTAGAAGACGATTTCGTCGAAGAAGGATTCATCGGGATCGATTGTAAAAAGGAGATCAGTCCGGACGGCTGGCGGCTCGCTTTCCCGACCCTTTCTGCTTACCGCAACGAATGGCTGAAACAGGCCAAGGACTTTGCCGCGCAGTCATTCGCCGAGGATGCACGGACGGCGATTTTCACCACTACGATACTGGAAGACATCGAAATCGCGGGCGATATGGCGCTGGTGCGCAAGAAGTTCGATGGTGGACTGGCCAGGGCGGATGGTAGCCGCGATGTGATGCAGTGGCAGACCTTATACTATTGCCGCATTCATGGCGGTCGCTGGAAGATCGCCGGATTTACGGGATATCTGCCGAATCCGATGGGCTGAGCGGACGGCAAACAGGGGCGATTTCATTTGCGCATCTTCACGGCAGCTCTGGCGACGGAAACAAATACCTTCTCGCCGATCTGTGTCGACCGCCGTGCCTTCGAGGCCTCCCTCTATGCGCCGCCCGGCGAGCATCCAGAAACGCCGACGCTCTGCACTGCACCAATCACCGTCGGCCGACGGGTCACGGGTGAAAAGGGCTGGGAACTGATCGAGGGCACTGCCGCCTGGGCCGATCCGGCAGGGTTGCTTAATCGCTCGACCTATGAAGCACTGCGTGACGAGGTGCTCGGCCAGTTGCATGCGGCAATGCCGGTCGATGCTGTTGTGCTCGGATTGCATGGCGCCATGGTTGCCGCCGGCTATGAGGATGCCGAGGGCGACATTCTCACCCGCATCCGTGAACTGGTTGGGGCCGATGTCCCGATCTGCGCCGAACTTGATCCCCACAGCCATCTGACGGACAAGCGGCTGTCGGCCGCGGATCTCTTCGTCTGCTTCAAGGAATTTCCGCACACGGATTTCGTCGATCGTGCCGAGGATCTCTGGCGGATCACCGTCGATATGCTCGAGGGCCGCGTGAAGCCGGTCATGTCGGTCTTCGATTGCCGAATGATCGATGTTTTTCCCACCTCTCGTGATCCGATGCGCTCCTTCATCGACAGGATCATGAAGATCGAGCGGGATGACGCGGACATTCTCTCCATTTCGGTCGTCCACGGCTTCATGGCGGGAGACGTGCCTGAGATGGGCACGAAGGTGCTTGTGGTGACCAACGATAACAGGGAAAAGGGGGAGATGCTTGCCCGCAGGCTGGGGCTCGAGTTGTTTGCCAGCCGCGGGACCTTCATCATGCCGCAGGTGGACGAGAAGCAGGCGGTAGCCTCTGCGCTTGCCGCCACATCCTGGCCAGTGGTGATCGCCGACATATGGGACAATCCCGGCGGCGGAACTGCAGGTGACGCGACCGTGCTCCTGCGGGAACTGCTCGACAAGGGCGCCACAAACACCGCGATTGGCACTATCTGGGATCCGATGGCAGTCCAGATCTGCATGGCAGCTGGCGAAGGTGCCGAAATTCCGCTGCGCTTCGGAGCCAAATCTGCTCCCGGCACCGGCAATCCGGTGGACGGTATTATTTCTGTCGTTAAACTTGTCGCCAATGCGGAGATGCGCTTTGGCGAAAGCTTTGTACCGTTCGGCGATGCCGCTCATATCGTTCTCGATGGCATCGATATCATTCTGAATTCAACGCGGGCACAGACCTTCGACCCGAGTGTATTTTCTGTCATGGGCATTGATCCGACAGAACGGAAGATCCTCGCGATCAAATCGACCAACCATTTTTTCGCCTCGTTCTCAAAGATCGCGTCCGAGATCATATACTGCTCAGCCGGCACACCCTATCCGAACAATCCGGCGCAAACGCCCTATCGGCGCGCGCGCAAAGATATCTGGCCGATGATACCGGCTCCCCACGGGTGACAAAGCGCGAAGCGCTGATGTAGTGGCGAACCCCGAACGCGAAACGGCCCGCAGTCATTATGACGCGGGCTTTGTAGTGCTGGACTGGTGCATTGATGTTTGGTTTGGGATTTGGTTGCGGGGGCAGGATTTGAACCTGCGGCCTTCAGGTTATGAGCCTGACGAGCTACCGGGCTGCTCCACCCCGCGGAAAGTGATGTTGTTTGCGTTTGGGTTGTTGGTTTTGAACGACTTTGTGTCGATGTTTGTCTGTGCATGTGAATGAGAATTATGTTGCGTTTTGCAGACCTGGCAGCGACCGACTCTCCCGCGTCTTAAGACGGAGTACCATAGGCGCAGGGGCATTTCACGGCCGTGTTCGGAATGGGAACGGGTGCAGGTGCCCCGCCATGACCACCAGGTCGGCAAAGCGCAACATTTGAGAAGCTGGGTGGCATCGCCACTTGAATCTTTTTTAACCCAGAACGACTTGCCGTCGTCCAGGTGAACACGTTTATTTCGATCTTCTGTTTTCAGCACTGTCCGGATCACTCCAGCAGCACGATTTCATCGTGCCGCCAGGCGTCTGGCGCAAGCCTGTCCTCGGGCTAGACCCGAGGATCCGCAGCGCCTTTGGCGCGTGAGGACAAGAAGATCATGTGCATCAAACGCAGTTTGATGAACATGAGCAATGAGAACGATCAAGCCAGTCGAGCTATTAGTACCGGTAAGCTTCATGCATTGCTGCACGTCCACACCCGGCCTATCAACGTGGTCGTCTTCCACGGCTCTGATAGGGAACACTCGTTTTCAGGTTGGTTTCCCGCTTAGATGCTTTCAGCGGTTATCCATTCCATATTTAGCTACCCTGCTATGCCCTTGGCAGGACAACAGGTCCACCAGAGATATGTCCATCCCGGTCCTCTCGTACTAGGGACAGATCCTGTCAATATTCCTACACCCACGGCAGATAGGGACCGAACTGTCTCACGACGTTCTGAACCCAGCTCACGTACCGCTTTAATTGGCGAACAGCCAAACCCTTGGGACCTGCTCCAGCCCCAGGATGCGATGAGCCGACATCGAGGTGCCAAACAACCCCGTCGATATGGACTCTTGGGGGTCATCAGCCTGTTATCCCCGGCGTACCTTTTATCCGTTGAGCGATGGCCCTTCCACGCGGGACCACCGGATCACTATGACCGACTTTCGTCTCTGCTCGACTTGTCAGTCTCGCAGTCAGGCGGGCTTATGCCATTGCACTCGACGACCGATTTCCGACCGGTCTGAGCCCACCATCGCGCGCCTCCGTTACTCTTTCGGAGGCGACCGCCCCAGTCAAACTACCCACCATACACTGTCCCGGATCCGGATAACGGACCGCGGTTAGACATCCATGACGATAAGGGTGGTATTTCAAGGATGGCTCCACAGAAACTGGCGTCCCTGCTTCAAAGCCTACCACCTATCCTACACATGCCGACACGAATGCCAGTGTAAAGCTATAGTAAAGGTGCACGGGGTCTTTCCGTCTGACCGCAGGAACCCCGCATCTTCACGGGGAATTCAATTTCACTGAGTCTATGTTGGAGACAGCGGGGAAGTCGTTACGCCATTCGTGCAGGTCGGAACTTACCCGACAAGGAATTTCGCTACCTTAGGACCGTTATAGTTACGGCCGCCGTTTACTGGGGCTTCAGTTCAGAGCTTGCACCCCTCCCTTTAACCTTCCAGCACCGGGCAGGCGTCAGACCCTATACGTCGTCTTGCGACTTCGCAGAGCCCTGTGTTTTTGGTAAACAGTCGCTACCCCCTGGTCTGTGCCACCCCGCAAAAGTTGCCTTGAGCGGGGCCACGCTTCTTCCGAAGTTACGCGTGCAATTTGCCGAGTTCCTTCAACATAGTTCTCTCAAGCGCCTTGGTATGCTCTACCTGACCACCTGTGTCGGTTTCGGGTACGGTCTATACGGTGGAGCTATTTCCTGGAACCGCTTCCCTGCACGATCAATCCAATAAGATCGTACAAGTTACGCAATCCGTCACTACCACCAGGCCCACGATTATTAACGTGGTTCCCATCGACTACGCGTGTCCGCCTCGTCTTAGGGGCCGGCTAACCCTGCTCAGATTAACTTTAAGCAGGAACCCTTGGTCTTTCGGCGAGGGGGTCTCTCACCCCCTTTATCGTTACTCATGTCAACATTCGCACTTCCGATACCTCCAGGAGCCCTCACGGGTCTCCCTTCACAGGCTTACGGAACGCTCCGCTACCACTGGCAAACTCGCTAGAGTTTTGCCAATCCTCAGCTTCGGTGCATGGCTTCAGCCCCGTTACATTTTCGGCGCAAAGACCCTTGACTAGACCAGTGAGCTGTTACGCTTTCTTTAAATGATGGCTGCTTCTAAGCCAACATCCTGGTTGTTTTGGGATCCTCACATCCTTTCCCACTTAGCCATGACTTGGGGACCTTAGCTGGAGGTTAGGGTTGTTGCCCTTTTCACGACGGACGTTAGCACCCGCCGTGTGTCTGCCTGATAGTACTCCCCGGTATTCGGAGTTTGGTTAGGATCAGTAAGACG
>NZ_CP072162.1:230000-757500 GCF_019355815.1 Rhizobium sp. B21/90
AGGCGCGAATCATGGGATTGCCGGCCATTGCCGTCAGCGATCTTGCAGCGGCAGCACGTACTGCCGACGTGATTTCCTGCGCCACTCTCTCCAGCCAGCCGCTGATCGACGGCAACTGGCTGAAGGCAGGCGCCCATCTCGATCTGGTCGGCGGCTACAAACCCGATATGCGCGAGGCAGACGATACCGCCATCCGCCGCGCCTCTGTCTTTGTCGATACGCTTGCCGGGGCGACGCACGAGGCGGGCGATATCGTCCAGCCGCTTGAAAGCGGCGTGCTGACGCCAGACGCGATCCGCGCCGAACTGGCGGAACTGGTGCGCGGCGAAAAGCCGGGCCGTCGCGACGACAACGAGATCACCCTGTTCAAATCTGTCGGGGCGGCGCTCGAAGACCTGGCCGGCGCCATCCTCGCCTACGAGTCCCTGAAGGACGAACTGGCGGCATGACGCGGACGGCACTTCCTATCCTGCCGGTCTCCGAGGTCCTGCCCGAGATCGGCACGGCGCTTTGCGACGTCGGCCGTGCGGTTCTTTCGGCGCCGCCCGGCGCCGGCAAGACGACGCTTGTGCCGCTTTATCTGCTGGATCAGCCATGGCGCGGAGACGGCAGGATCATCCTGCTCGAGCCTAGGCGGTTGGCGGCAAGGGCAGCGGCGGCGCGCATGGCGTCGCTGCTCGGTGAAGAGGTTGGCGCCACCGTCGGTTACCGGATGCGGCTCGACACGAAGATTTCCGCAAGGACGCGGATCGAGGTGGTCACCGATGGCGTCTTTGCGCGGATGGTCCTCGACGATCCCGAACTCGCAGGCGTTTCGACTGTCATCTTCGACGAATTCCACGAACGCTCGCTGGACGCCGATTTCGGCCTGGCGCTGGCACTCGACGTGCAGTCTGCCTTGCGCGACGACCTACGCATCCTGGTGATGTCGGCAACGCTCGATATCGAGAGGGTTGCACAGCTGCTCGGCCAGCCACCGGTGATTGAGAGCATGGGACGCAGCTTTCCGATTGATGTGCGCTACCGCGACAGGCCTGCCGGCGAGCGGATCGAGGACAGTGTCACTGCCGCCATCGTTGCTGCCCACCGGGATGAAAAGGGTTCGATCCTTGCCTTCCTGCCAGGCCAGGCGGAAATCACCCGCACCGCTGAACGGCTTGAGGGACGGTTCGGGCCGGAGACGCTGATAGCGCCGCTGTTCGGGAACCTCAGCCAGAAGGAGCAGGACGCGGCGGTCCGCCCGACTGCGGCGGGGATGCGCAAGATCGTGCTGGCGACCTCGATCGCCGAAACGTCGATTACCATCGACGGCGTGCGCGTTGTGATCGACAGCGGCCTGCAGCGGCTGGGCGTCTTCAAGCCGGCGACCGGCGTCACCCGGCTGGAAACGGTGCGGGTGTCTCGCGCTTCGGCAGACCAGCGAGCGGGACGCGCCGGACGGACGGAGCCGGGTATTGCAATCCGGCTCTGGCATCCCGGCCAGACGGCGGCGCTGCCGGCGTTTACACCGCCGCAGATACTCTCCAGCGATCTTTCAAGTCTGGCGCTCGACCTTGCCCACTGGGGCGTCGAGGATCCCGGCAGTCTCGCCTTCGTCGATCAGCCGCCGGCCGGGACGCTTTTCGAGGCGCGGAGCTTGCTCAGGCAACTGGGAGGGCTCGATCACGCTAACGGGCTTACCACACGCGGCCGGACGATGCGGGCGATGGCACTTCCACCCCGCCTGGCGGCGATGGTGATCTCAGCCGCCGGAAACGGCCAGGCACGCGAGGCGGCGATGCTGGCCGTGCTTTTGACCGAACAGGGGTTGGGAGGGCAAAGCATCGACTTGGAGGAACGGCTGCGGCGGTTTCGGGGCGAAAAAAGCGAGCGGGCCGAGGCAGCGCGACGACTGGTGGCAAGACTGGTGGCAACTGCCGGGGGCAGCAAAGGCGGCGGCGAACCGGTGATGGCCGGAACGCTGCTGCTGCACGCCTTTCCCGATCGTATCGCCCTGCAGCGGGGCGGTCGCGGCCGGTTCGTCATGGCCAATGGCCGTGGTGCCGAGCTGCCGGAGACGGAGCGGCTGTCGGGTGCAACGATGCTTGTCGTCGCGGACCTTACCGGTCGTGCCGCGCAGGGCCGGATTCTCAGTGCTGCCGAGATTACGCGCGGCGATGTCGAAACCGAGCTGCCGGATAGCATCGTGACTGAAGATCAATGCCTATTCGACAAGACGAGCCGGCAAGTCCGGGCCCGGCGGGTGACGCGGCTCGGGGCCATTGTCCTCGATGAGACGCCCCTGCCGCGTCCCTCCGGGCGCGAGGTAGCTGCGGCGCTGGCAGAGGGGATCCGCGAACTCGGGCTTGGCGTACTCACCTTCTCCAAGGAAGCCGCCCAGCTGCGCGACCGGATCGGCTTTCTGCACCGAACGATCGGGGAGCCTTGGCCAGATATGAGCGACGAGGCCCTGCTCATCCGGCTCGACGATTGGTTCGTACCGTATCAGGGCGACGCGCGGGGGCTATCCGATATTTCCACCGGCGGACTATCGAACGGGCTGATGTCGTTGCTGCCGCATGATTTACAACGGGAACTCGGCCGGATGGCACCGACGCATTTCGAGGCGCCGACGGGGCAGCGCCACCCCATCCATTACGATGGGACGGAGCCGCTGCTGACCATTCGGGTGCAGGAGCTGTTCGGGCTTCGCCAGCATCCCTCCATCGGCGGCGGACGTTTGCCGCTGGTGCTGGAATTGACCTCGCCGGCGCACCGGCCGATCCAGACGACGCGCGATCTGCCGGGCTTCTGGGCCGGAACCTGGAAGGACGTGCGCGCCGACATGCGCGGTCGCTATCCTCGCCACCCCTGGCCCGAGGATCCGGCAGCCGCCGCGCCGACCACCCGCGTGAAGCCGCGCGGCACTTGAGTGCATCCGCCGTGAAGGAGTGAGCAGCATGATTGCCGAAAATGAAAGCCTCTTGCCGGGCAATCACCACACCAGCCGGCGCGTGCGGCTGCAGACGCTGGTCCGCCTACGCTGGCTTGCCGTCGGTGGCCAGGCCGCGACGGTGGCCATCGTCGCCTTCTGGCTGCAGTTTCCACTACCCTTACTGCCCTGCTGCGTGCTGATCGCCTGCCTTGCCTGGATCAACCTGTTCCTGACCTTGCGCTATCCGCCGACGCACCGGCTGGATGCGCCGGCCACCTTCGCCCTTCTGGGACTGGATCTGCTGCAGCTGTGCGGCCTGCTGTTCATCACCGGCGGCCTTGCCAATCCGTTTTCGATCCTGGTCTGCGTGCCCGTCATCATCTCCTTCGCTTCCCAGCCCATCCGCTACAGCATGACGCTGATCCTTGCGGCGATGGTGGCGATCACGTCGCTTGCCTTTTCGCCTTTCCCGCTCCCTTGGTATGCCGGGGGCATCGTCTCCATCAATGAGGTCATGCAGCTCGGCGTCTGGTGTTCCATCGCATCGACGATGGCCTTCGCCGCCTTCTATGCCTATCGCGTCTCCATGGAGGCGAGCCAGCTGGCCGATGCGCTGGCGGCGACCGAGCTGGTGCTGCAGCGGGAGAAGCATCTATCGCAGCTGGACGGACTGGCGGCGGCAGCGGCACACGAGCTCGGAACGCCGCTGGCGACGATCAGCATCGTTTCCAAGGAGATGGAGCGGGAACTCGGTCACGACGAGCGTTACCGGGAGGACGTGGCGCTGCTGCGCAGCCAGAGCGAGCGCTGCCGCGACATCCTGCGGCGGATTACGACGTTGTCAGCGGAAAACGAGGCGCATATGCGCTATCTGACGCTGTCATCGATGATGGAGGAAATTCTCGCCCCGCATCGCGAATTCGGAATCAAGCTGACGCTGGTCGAGGAGACCCCCAGGGCCGGCGAGCCGGTGCTCAACCGGAATGCCGGGATCATGTACGGGCTCGGCAACCTGGTGGAAAATGCTGTCGACTATGCCCGCGAGATGGTGACTGTCACGGTAGCGTTCGATGCCGAAACTCTGGCGATCACCATTGAAGACGACGGGGTCGGCTATGCGCCCGATATCTTGACCCGCATCGGTGAGCCCTATGTAACGACACGGCAGCGTGACGATGCCGCAGGCGGTCTCGGGCTTGGCCTGTTTATTGCGAAGACACTGCTGGAGCGCTCCGGCGCAACCCTGACATTTGGAAACCGCGAGGCGGAGACTTCAGGGGCACGGATCCGCATCGAATGGCCTCGTGTCTTGATAGACAGCAATTCGACAAACTGAGCCGACGGGCTTATGACCAGTGCTCACGACGCTATATATATACACGCAGGATATATGCAGGCGGAAAACCGCCGGGATCACGGAATGACAGATCTAGACCACGACATCGAGACACTTGCCTCCAGCGACGGTGATATCGGCCCGGATCCGAGCCTGCTGATCGTCGACGACGACGGCCCGTTTCTGAGGCGGCTCGCCCGGGCTATGGAAGCACGCGGCTTTCTCGTCGAAACGGCCGACAGCGTTGCGGAAGGCGTGACGAAATCGAAGGCCCACCCGCCGAAATATGCGGTCATCGACCTGCGGCTGGGCGACGGTAACGGCCTCGACGTCATCGAAGCCATTCGGCAGCGCCGCGGCGACACCCGAGTGATCGTCCTAACCGGCTACGGCAACATCGCTACCGCCGTCACCGCCGTGAAGCTTGGTGCGGTGGACTATCTCTCCAAGCCGGCTGACGCCGACGATGTTTATGCAGCGCTGACGCAGAGGCCAGGCGGAAAGGCCGACGTGCCGGAAAACCCGATGTCAGCCGACCGGGTGCGCTGGGAACACATCCAGCGGGTCTACGAGATGTGCGAGCGCAACGTTTCGGAGACGGCGCGGCGTCTCAATATGCATCGGCGTACGCTACAGCGGATCCTGGCCAAGCGGGCGCCTAAATAGCGGGCTATTCGATCGGAAGCGGTTTGCCGATTGCCCATTCTGCCGCGAGCAGTCGTTGAGCGGCGACGCGCGAGAAATTGAGCGTGACGGCGCGGCGGGTGGTTGGCGGCAACCTGTGCTCAGGCGCCTCACGCACCATGTGGGCGCCGTAGCCGTCGGACAGGATCAGGCCGCATTCTTGCGGAAAGATATCGAGCGGCACGTCCTTGTGCGTGGCAAAGAACAGGCGGTCGCATTGCAGCCGGTAGTCCGGCCATTTCCGATCGACGCGAAAGTCCTCCACGGACGACTTGATCTCGATGATCCAGATCTCGCCCTTTTCGCTGAGGCTGATGAGATCGGCCCGCCTGCCGCCGGCGAGCGTCAACTCCGGCAGGACTGCATGCCTCATCTCGTGGAGCAGGCGCTGGGCGCCCTTGCGCACCAGCATCGCCCGCTCGGACTGGCGACCATCTATTAACGGATTGTTATTGTATAGGCTGAGAATCGTCATGATTTAACCAGTCTAGACCAAGTTTTGTTGCAAAAAAACCATGGGTTCCCAAATCGCGGCTCACACGATTATTTGTGCGACGCGTTTGCTTGCAATGCGGTGATATCGAAAATAAACCTTCCCAGAGATGGTTGGCAAAACCCTGAATTCCGGACACAAAATCGAGAGACCCCCATGCGCTTCAGCAATGCAATGACTGTATTGGGCCTTGTCGCGGCGTTTGCCGCGGCCGGCTATTCTTCCACAGCGATGGCTGCGCCGATTACCGCGCCTAGCTCTTCGGTCGAAACGCTGAAGACGTTTGACGGCGACTACGGGGTCACCCAGGATTCTGGCTTCTCGCTTCCTGCTATCCCGATCCAGAAGGTCAAGCCGGAGTTCCGCCGCCAGATCATCAGCTATCAGACAACGGAATCGCCGGGCACGATCATCGTTAACACCCGCGAACGTCATCTCTATTACATCCTGCCGGATGGCCAGGCCATGCGCTACGGCATCAGCGTCGGTAAGGCTGGCTTTGCCTGGTCGGGCAACGCCTACGTTGCCTGGAAGCAGGAATGGCCAAATTGGCACCCGCCGAAGGAAATGGCAGAGCGCCGGCCGGAAATCGCCAAGTTTGTTGAAGGCGGCATGAATCCAGGCCTCGAAAACCCGCTCGGCGCCCGTGCAATGTATCTCTACAACGACAAGGGCCAGGACACCTTGTTCCGCCTGCACGGAACGCCGGAATGGGCATCCATCGGTACGGCAGCATCTTCGGGCTGCATTCGCCTGATCAACCAGGACGTCATCGATCTCTACAGCCGCGTCCTCCCGGGCCATACGACCAAAGTCGTCGTCATCCAGTAGATTTCACATCTCATCGACATCAGCGGCTGCCGGATAACTTCCGGCAGCCTTTTTTATTGGTATGGATCGGGTCGCGGGGGCAGTATGACTGTTCCCTTTTCGCAGCCAGTGTCACTGGCCTCGCAAAGATCGACGCTCAGGGAAAAACGCCGCTGGCTCAACTCGCTGATTTGCGTGCGGGGTCGCGCAGAGATTAAAGCAGCGACTTCAGATCATCCAGCTTGTCGTTGATCAGCCAGCCGTAATAATTCTCTTCAGGCCAGACAGGCTGGCTGGCGCCCCTGTTGCGCGCGGCAAGGGCCGTGGCGCGCTGACGGGAATTTCCGACATTATAGAGGGTGGCGGTGAGGCCCGGGTTGCCGGAAATATCCATGCCGGCGATCGAGCGGTAGTCGTCTATCGAGCGGCGGGCAGCGGCGGCAACGAAGGCGAGCGAGATATCCGGATCCATGATGGCGTGATAGACATCGCCGGCCTTGCGCTCGTCGAGCTTCGGGATGCCTGATGTTCGCGACACCATGTCAGACAGCATCAGTGCCGTCAGTGGATTGATCTGGCCGAGGCCAAAGGTCTGGCCAGCGTAGAAGGGCTGGAAGAATACGGCGCTGAAGCGATTGTTGGGAAAAGATTTTCCGTCGACGGTTTTTCCCTTGAAGGCGTCGTTCCAGACATCCTCGCGGCATGTCCAGAGGCTGTAGGAATCGCTTTTTCCGTTGCACTTGGCAAACTGTGGACGGGCGACGAAATCATCGACGTTCTCGCCATTGTAGGCGAACTTGAAGCTTTCGCCGGCGTAGGAAGCAGCCTTGACGTAATAGGACTGCAGGCCGTCATAGGCATCGACATTATAGGTATGCTCGCCGACGAGTGCCCCGACGACATGGATGGGATCGATGCCATAGGCGCGCGACACAGCTTTGATCTTCGACATCAGCTTGCTGTCGGTTGCCAGCAACTGGCGGACCTTCTGGTACTTGCGATCGAAACTGGAATTGGTGCCCTTGGTGCGGCGAACAGAGGCGCCCGGGATGTCAGGTTGCTCGGCATTGCGGTTACCGGGGGGTACAGTCAGGATACCGGCAGCATTTGCAGGGATCGAGCCAAGGCTCAGGACGGCAACCAGGAGGGAAATGAGAATGCGTCGCACGATTGGCTGCCCCGTCGAAGGTTTATCGGTCTTTCCGGAGGCGTGGATCACAATCTTGGCCGAATAATGCCAACCCGACGCCGACGCCCCAAGGAAACTGACCATCACCTAAAAAGTTAACGGCCCGGTGTCGAGAGGTTATGGTTGAAAAACCAGGAATAACGTCGGGCGCTGACTGCAGAGGTCGAAAGTCTGTCAAACAGAAAGGACGCGACCTGCAGCGTGTCAGGTCGCGTCCGTCGTTTGCTACAAACTGGATATCGATGCGTCGGCGCTGCGCTGCGAAAGCGCGACCTTAGTTACAGACGCGGATCTGTTCCCGGTGCCAGCCGTCGTCATATTGGTTCTGAACCGGGCGATCCTCGAACCAGCAGCGGGGCGGCGGAGGTGGGGGCGGCGGTGCGTAACCATAGCCACCGTCGTTGCCATTGGCCAAAGCGCCGCCGATCAGGCCGCCAAGTACGCCGGCGGCGATGCCACCGGCAATGATGCCGCCATTGTTATTGTGGTGATGGCGCCGCTGCGGGGGTGGCGGGCCACGGTCCCAGCCATCGTCCTGCGGAGGACGGCGGTATTGGGCTTCGGCAGTGCTTGCGGTGCTAAGCGCGCCTCCGGCGACCGACGCCAGGATCAGCATTGATAGAACGGTCTTCTTAAACATTGCCACCTCCACGAAGGCTCGGGAACTGGGCCTGAACCCAACGAATCGAAGCCAACTCATAGTGACTAATATATTTCATTTAGCTTAATGGCCGATGAATGCCGCGTTCATCGTGGGCCCCCGGTCCCGACACAAGGAGGGGACCGAGGGCAGCGCTGGCGCTAAAGGATGTAACGCGACAGATCGGTGTTGGCGGCGAGATCGCCGACGTGTTTCTGAACATAGGCCGCGTCGATGGTGAGCGACGCACCGCCGCGATCAGGTGCATTGTAGGAGATGTCGTCCAGCACGCGCTCCATCACCGTCTGGAGGCGACGGGCACCGATATTCTCGACCGAAGAGTTCAGGTGTACGGCGACATCCGCCAACGCGTCGAGCGCGTCATCGGTGAAATCGAGTGAGAAGCCTTCGGTGTCCATCAGCGCCTTGTACTGGCGGATGAGGCTTGCCTCCGTCTCGGTCAGGATGCGGCGCATGTCATCCTTGCTGAGCGGCTTAAGCTCGACGCGGATCGGCAGGCGGCCCTGGAGTTCGGGCAGCAGGTCCGATGGTTTGGAGACATGGAAGGCGCCCGATGCGATGAACAGAATATGGTCCGTTTTAACAGGTCCATATTTCGTCGACACGGTGGTGCCCTCGACCAGCGGCAGCAGGTCGCGCTGGACGCCTTCGCGGGACACCCCCGCGCCGATGCCGCCCTCACGGGTAGCGATCTTGTCGATCTCGTCGAGGAAAACGATACCGTCGTTCTCGGCCGAGCGTACCGCTTCTCGCTGGACAACTTCATTATCGACCAGCTTGTCAGATTCATCCCGTATCAGATCGGCGTAGGAAGCCTTGACCGTGGTGCGGACCTTCTTGGTCTTGTTGCCCATGGCCTTGCCGAACATTTCAGACAGGTTGAGAACGCCGATATTGGCGCCAGGCATGCCGGGGATCTCGAAACCCGAACCGGCGGAAGCAGTATCGGCGATTTCGATGTCGATTTCCTTGTCGTCGAGTTCACCGTCCCGCAGCTTCTTGCGGAAGCTTTCGCGGGTGGCCGGCGAGGCAGTGGCGCCGACGAGAGCGTCGAGCACACGTTCCTCGGCGCTCATGTGGGCCTTCGATTCCACCTCGGCACGCATCTTCTCGCGCACCAGGCCGATGCCGACCTCGACGAGGTCACGGATGATCTGCTCGACGTCGCGGCCAACATAGCCGACTTCGGTGAACTTCGTGGCTTCCACCTTGATGAAGGGCGCACCGGCAAGCTTGGCGAGGCGACGGGAGATTTCCGTCTTGCCGACACCGGTCGGTCCGATCATCAGGATGTTCTTCGGCATGACTTCATCGCGCAGGTCGGGCTCCAGCTGCTGGCGACGCCAGCGATTGCGGAGCGCGATTGCGACGGCGCGCTTGGCCTCATGCTGGCCAATAATGTAACGGTCGAGTTCGGAGACGATCTCGCGGGGGGAGAAATTGGTCATTATACTGCTTTCCCATCGGGGCTGGAAACGATCAGGAGAGAAAACTCAGGAGTCAGAATTGATCGATTCGATGACGATGCTGTGGTTGGTGTAGACGCAGATGTCGGCGGCGATATCGAGCGCGCGGCGGGCGATCTCCTCGGCCGATCTATCCGTGTCCATCAGCGCGCGGGCGGCGGCAAAGGCATAGTTGCCACCGGAGCCGATAGCGACGGTGCCATGTTCCGGCTCCAGCACGTCGCCGTTGCCGGTCAGCGCCAGGGTAGTGGTCTTGTCGGCGACAAGCATCATCGCTTCGAGATTGCGCAGGTACTTGTCTGTCCGCCAATCCTTGGCAAGTTCGACGGCAGCGCGCATCAGCTGGCCCGGATATTGTTCGAGCTTCTTCTCAAGGCGGTCCAGCAGCGTGAAGGCATCGGCTGTGGCGCCGGCAAAACCGGCGATGACCTCGCCGTCCTTGCCAATGCGACGGACCTTGCGAGCGTTGCCTTTCATTACGGTCTGGCCGAGGCTGACCTGTCCGTCGCCTGCCATGACCACCTGGTTGCCCTTCCGGACGGTAATAATCGTTGTCATAAAGCACCTGTCTGCCCGATGATCGGGCGGTTTCAGTGAGCCGCGCATCGGCCCTGTTGAAGCCTATGTAAGTGGGCTTCCGGCGATTGCAAATATCACTCTTTTCGGTTCCGGTTCGCCTCACGGCGCAAAGGCGCGCCCGTTGTGCGGGAACTTCTGGATATTTTCGCATGTGGCTGATATGGACGGCCATTATCCGATGGAGCAGGCCATGGCAGACACCGCAGCCAAACGCACGGCGAGCATTTCCCGCGCGACCAACGAGACCTCGGTTTCGGTTACCGTCAACCTCGACGGCACCGGCGCTTCGAAAATCTCGACAGGCGTCGGGTTCTTCGACCATATGCTCGACCAGCTATCGCGCCATTCGCTAATCGACATGGAAATCGAGACCAAAGGCGATCTCCACGTTGACGATCATCATGCTGTCGAGGACACCGGTATTGCCATCGGCCAGGCGATCTCCAAGGCGCTGGGCGACCGGCGGGGTATCACCCGCTACGCCTCGATTGATCTTGCCATGGACGAGACGATGACCATGGCCGCCGTCGATCTCTCCGGCCGGCCCTTCCTCGTCTGGAACGTGCAGTTCAGTGCGCCGAAGATCGGTAGCTTCGACACAGAGCTAGTGCGCGAGTTTTTCCAGGCACTGGCACAGAACGCCGGCATCACGTTGCATATTCTCAACCACTATGGCGCCAACAACCATCATATCGCTGAAACCTGCTTCAAGGCCGTGGCCCGTGCATTGCGGACGGCCACCGAGATCGATCCCCGCCAGGCGGGTCGCGTGCCATCGACCAAGGGCACCCTCGCCTGAACCGGAATTTTTAGCGGAGCGCCCCGATGGCGAGTTTTATAGTTCTGACACCCGAGAGCGGACCGGGCAGAGATCACGAGAAAACGCGCTTCGTACGCGATGGCTTTTCGCTGACCGCATTCTTCTTTCCCGGCATCTGGCTGCTCTGCCATCGTTTCTGGCTGCTCGGGATAGGCGCCTTGCTTCTCCAAGGCATCGGGATGGAATTGATGCGGACGCCCGCTCTCTGGGCTGCCGGAGTGTCGCTGCTGCTTGCGGTCAGTGTCCTCTCTGCAGTTGAAGGGCGAATGCTGTTTGCCAGCCGCCTTTTGGCCAACGGCTTCGTTGCCGGTGGCCTGGTGTCGACGCGCAATCTCGCCGAGGCCGAAGATATCTATTTCAGTGGCCTTTCGGAGGAAGTGCCGGAGGATATCCGCGCTGCACGCTGGGATATTCGAGAAAACTCTGCTGGCAACCCACACAAGGGTGCTGCCCTCGGCCTCATCGGCTACGACGGAGGACGCTGAGCAATGCGCGTTGTCATTATCGACTACGGCTCGGGCAACCTGCGCTCGGCCACCAAGGCCTTCGAGCGCGCTGCCCGAGAAATTGGCATCGACGCCGACATCGAGCTGACCGACAAGGCCGAGCGCGTCGCCTCTGCCGACAGGATCGTGCTGCCGGGCGTTGGCGCCTACGCCGATTGTCGCCGCGGGCTTGGCGCCGTGGACGGCATGTCCGAGGCGCTGGCGGAAGCCGTCGAGCATAAGGCTCGGCCTTTCTTCGGCATTTGCGTCGGCATGCAGCTGATGTCGTCGCGCGGGCTGGAGAAGACCACCACGCAAGGTCTCGGCTGGATCAAGGGCGACGTCGTGGAAATGACGCCATCCGATCCGTCGCTGAAAATCCCGCAGATCGGCTGGAACACGCTCGACCTGCGTCGTCCGCATGCGCTGTTCGACGGCATAAAGACGGGGCAGGACGGCCTGCATGCCTATTTCGTGCATTCTTATCACCTGGCAGCGGCTGACGACGGTGACATCATCGCCACCACGAACTACGGCGGCGCGATGACGGCTTTCGTCGGGCGGGACAATATGGTGGGGGCCCAGTTCCACCCTGAGAAGAGCCAGACGCTCGGCCTTACCCTGATTTCCAATTTCCTGCGCTGGCAGCCCTGATGGCGCGCGCCCTGAACGGACCGATACGATGATCCTTTTTCCCGCCATCGACCTCAAGGACGGCCAGTGCGTGCGGCTGAAGCTCGGCGACATGGACCAGGCCACTGTCTATAATCCGGACCCGGCAGCACAGGCAAAGACCTTCCAGGACCAGGGTTTCGAGTGGTTGCACGTGGTCGATCTCAATGGTGCGTTTGCAGGCAAGAGCGTCAACGGCAACGCTGTCGATGACATTCTCAAGGCAACCAGTAATCCGGTGCAACTCGGCGGCGGCATTCGGACGCTGGAGCATATCGAAAGCTGGCTTTCGCGCGGTCTAGCCCGCGTCATTCTTGGAACCGTTGCAGTGCGCGATCCGGCGCTGGTCATCGAAGCTTGCCGCAACTTTCCGGGCCAAGTCGCGGTCGGCATCGACGCCAAGGGTGGCAAGGTGGCTGTCGAGGGCTGGGCCGAAGCCTCGGAACTCGGCGTCATAGACCTCGCCCGGAAATTTGAAGGCGCTGGCGTCGCCGCGATCATCTACACGGACATCGACCGCGACGGCATTCTCGCCGGCATCAACTGGCCATCGACATTAGAACTGGCCGGGGCAGTTTCCATCCCCGTGATTGCCTCCGGCGGCCTGGCGTCGATCGACGACATCCGGCGCATGCTGCAACCAGACGCAGCCAAGCTCGAAGGCGCGATTTCCGGCCGAGCGCTTTACGATGGACGGATAGATCCGACCGAAGCGCTCAGGCTGATCAAGGATGCTCGCACTACGGAGGTGGCACTTTGACCCTCAAGGCGCGCATCATCCCATGCCTCGACGTCAAGGACGGACGCGTCGTCAAGGGTGTCAATTTCGTCGACCTGATCGATGCCGGTGACCCCGTCGAAGCCGCCAAGGCCTATGACGCGGCCGGTGCCGACGAACTTTGCTTCCTCGACATCACAGCCTCTTCCGACGGTCGCGATACCATTTTCGAGGTCGTAGCCCAGACGGCAGAGCATTGCTTCATGCCGCTCACCGTCGGCGGCGGCGTCCGCGCCGTCTCCGATATTCGCCGGCTACTGCTGGCGGGTGCCGACAAGGTGGCGATCAACTCCGCCGCCGTTGCAAATCCGGATTTCGTCGCGCAAGCCGCAGACAAATTCGGCAACCAGTGCATCGTCGTCTCGATCGATGCCAAGCGTCGCCGCAGCCAGGGCGTCGGCCAGGATAATGTGAGCGCCTGGGAGATCTATACCCATGGCGGGCGCAATGCGACAGGCATCGATGCGGTTGAATTTGCTGCGCGCATGGTGGAACGCGGCGCCGGCGAACTGCTGGTAACGTCTATGGATCGGGACGGCACGAAGAGTGGCTACGATCTGGAGCTGACGCGGGCGATTGCCGATGCCGTGCGCGTGCCGGTCATTGCATCCGGCGGCGTCGGCACGCTGGACGACCTTGTTGCCGGCGTCACAGAAGGTCACGCCACTGCCGTTCTGGCAGCATCGATTTTTCACTTCGGCACCTATTCGATCGGCGAGGCAAAGCGCTATATGTCGAAGCATGGCATAGCCATGCGGCTCGACTGACCGGGGGAAACGAGGCGAAATGAGCGGATTTACCCTTTCCGATCTGGAAAAGATCGTCGACCACCGCTCTCGGGCGGGCGCCGAAGAATCCTGGACTGCCAAGCTCGTCGCGGGAGGCCAGGCCAAGGCTGCCAAAAAGCTCGGCGAAGAGGCGATCGAGGCGGTGATGGCTGCCGTTGTCAACGATCGCGAGAACCTCACCTATGAGGCCGCTGATCTCCTGTACCATCTGATGGTGGTGCTGAAGATCGCCGAGATCCCTCTCAATGACGTTCTAGCCGAGCTTGAAAGACGCACTCTGCAATCCGGCCTCACTGAAAAGGCCGGTCGGCAGAGCTCATGACGTCACTCAGCAAGCCCGCATCTGCGCCCGAACCGCTGGACCATTTTCAGGCCAACGCCTATTCGCCCTATCATTTCTTCTCGTCCGGGGAGTGGGCGAAGTTTCGCGCCGATACGCCGTTGACCCTGACGGCCGACGAAGTCGACAGACTGCGGTCGATGGGCGATCCGATCGACCTCGATGAGGTCCGGCGCATCTATTTGTCCGTATCCCGGCTGCTTTCGGCCCACGTCGAATCGTCGCAAATCCTGTTCGAACAGCGCAATCGCTTTCTCAGCCTCGAAAATGTCGCCAAGACGCCTTTTGTCATTGGCATCGCCGGATCGGTCGCAGTCGGCAAATCGACAACGGCCCGTATCCTGAAGGAACTGCTTGGCCGCTGGCCGTCCAGCCCGAAGGTCGACCTGATCACCACGGACGGATTTCTGCACCCCAATGCGGAATTGCAGCGGCGCAACCTGATGCAGCGCAAGGGCTTTCCCGACAGCTACGACACCGGGGCGCTGCTGCGCTTCCTGTCGGCGATCAAGGCAGGCCGGCCCAATGTGGCGGCTCCCTGCTACTCGCATCTGGTCTACGATGTGCTGCCCAACGAATTCAAGATCGTCGACCGTCCCGATATCCTCATCTTCGAAGGCATAAACGTGCTGCAGTCCCGACATCTGCCGGCCGATGGGAAGATCGTGCCGATGGTGTCGGATTTTTTCGACTTTTCGATCTACATCGATGCGGACGAGAAGCTGGTCCGCAAATGGTACGTGCGACGCTTCATGAAATTGCGTGAAACGGCCTTCCGTGACCCGAACTCGTTTTTCCATCGCTATGCGTCGATCACCGAGGAAGAGGCTCTCCTGACGGCCGAAGGCCTCTGGAAGAACATCAATTTGCGGAACCTGCGACAGAATATCCTGCCGACGCGACCGCGGGCGGACCTGATCCTGCGCAAGGGTCAGGATCATCTGATCGAACAGGTGGCTCTCCGCAAGCTTTAGCGGTTTCCGGACAATCGCCAATCCGGCGTTCGTCCCGCCAGATATTCCAGCATGTCCAGGCGGCAACAATCGTCGGCACGAGGACGCCAATCAGCGGCAGGCTCCGGACGAGGATATGATTGACCAGCGGGTAAAACCAGGCGACCCCCAACAAGATGGTCGGTTCCCGACGTTTACAGAAGAACAGCGCCGCCGCGACACTCAGCGGTATTGCATCGTAAACATAGCCGTAAGGGGTGGCGACGATCGCCAGAACCGCCGTGAGACAGGTGCGCGTGGCATGATCGACGCGGCGGCGTGGCCGCCAAAGCCAACATGCCGCCGCGATGCTGGCAGCGGAAAAGACGGCTTGTACCGCATAGGCAGCGCCGACCCCCAGTCCCAGCGATCGGGAGAGGAGGAAGGACGTCATGCCGTTGCTTTGATAGCCTTGCGGGTATGGCGCCTCGAGGATTGCGGTCATCATCGGCCGCGTCTTGGTGAAAAACAGCACCCAGCTTTCCCAGCCGAATACGGCACCTGCTATCACGGCCAGAAACGAGGCGGTCACGGCTGCGGCGACGATGGAGCGGTAGTTTCCGCTTGCCAGCAGGCAGAACGGTACCAATAGCCCTATCTGTGGTTTTACTGTCAGCAGACCAAGGATAATGCCCGCAATGACGGGTCGAGACGGCGCGAGTAGCAGTCCGGATAGCAGCAAGGCAGCGGTTAGCGCGCCGTTTTGACCAAATATCACGTTCATCACAGCGGCCGGAGATATGATGACTAGAAGGCGCACCCATAGTGGAAGCGAGAGCATTTGCAGGGAGGCGAACAGCGGCAACAATGTTGCAAATGTCCAGACGAGATAGGCGGGCAGCAGCGGTAAACCGGCAAGCGGCAGACCCAACAGCAGGAAGGACGGCGGGTAACTCCATTCCTGGTCCGGCATGAACGGTGATATCAAGGCCCTCAAGTCATGCCTATAAATATCGACATTGAAGAGATCGGCAACCTGTCCCCTGAGCGCCAAGACGGCACCGCCCCAGAGATTGGTGAAATCCCAGTACGGTAATTTCTGCGAAACCTCGGAAAGGCCGTGCGCGTCTAAAGTCCATAAAAGGAAAAGTTGTCGGACACCGAGATACAGGCCTAAGACCACGACATACACGGCGAGTCCCCGCGCAAATGCATGTCTGTCAGTCATGTCGAGGTCCCCGGGTTTCCTGCAAACTATGGCTTCACGCGTCTTAATGTGAGGTTTATGCGACCGCCGCTCCTGAGCAGCGTCGAGGTTGACGGGTAGATGCGGTCGACACCGTGGAAGCAGAGCCTGCCTTCGCCTCCCAGCACGACGATATCGCCGCTGGCAAGCTTGATGGACGATGTCTTG
Source organism: Rhizobium sp. B21/90 (assembly GCF_019355815.1). Classification (NCBI taxonomy): domain Bacteria; kingdom Pseudomonadati; phylum Pseudomonadota; class Alphaproteobacteria; order Hyphomicrobiales; family Rhizobiaceae; genus Rhizobium; species Rhizobium sp. B21/90. Next base: position 246,362 of record NZ_CP072162.1, read on the forward strand.
TCAGTCCTGGAGGCCCCGCCGATGCGGAAGAGACAGCTGTTGCCGAGCGAGATGGAGACGACGGGTGCGCCCAGATCCTGCTCGTCCTTGTCCTGATGAAGACCCATCTTTGCGTCGTCGTCGTAAAAATTGACGAGGCAGGCTTCCGGCGGCTTTTCATAGCCGGCCACCTCGACCCAAAGCGCCAGCAGAGACTCCGGGATTGCCGGCCATGGCCGCTCGGTGCCCGGATGGGTCGATTGATACCGATAGCCCCGCTGCTTGTCCGTGACCCAGCCAAGCGGGCCGCAGTTTGTCATGCGCACCGACATCGGCTTGCCGGTGCCGGGCATGGCCGGAACGAATAGCGGCGCCTCGGCGACAACCGCGCGGATCTGCTCGACCAGCGCCTCCTGCGCAGTGCGATCGAGATAACCCGGCAGGTGACGAATTCCGTTCGACAGCATCATGGTCGGTGCTCCGCGATCATCCTGACAGTGATTTGGGGTGACGAATGCCGACAAACAGTGCTCAATCGCTGCCGTCGGATTTTCCGCGCAATTTCTTTACCTCGGAGCGCCCGGACTTCGCCTTCAACCGGCGTTCGACGGATCCCTTGGTAGGCCGGGTCTTACGACGGGGCGGCGGAGGCGGCAACGCCGCCTCGAGGATCAGTTCCTTCAGGCGGTCGCGGGCATCCTCCCGGTTACGGTCCTGGCTTCGGAAACGGCTTGCCTCGATCATCAGCACGCCGTCCTTCGACAGCCGCCGGCCAGCCAGCTTGATGGCATTGGCTTTGACACGTTCACTCAGCGACGGCGAGTTGACGAGGGTGAAGAACAGCTGAACAGCAGTCGACACCTTGTTGACGTTCTGGCCCCCGGGACCACCGGCAAGAACGAACTGTTCCGTCAGTTCCCAGCCGGCGATGGTGATCCGGTCGTTGATGTAAAGTGCGTCGCTGGCCATTGGTCTCTCCAGGCCCGTCTATCCCATATTGCCGGACGCTTGAAAACAGGGGAGCGCGCAAAAGCTAAATCCGGCGGAAAGACCGCCGGGTTTCACGTGAATCACCAAATACGGATGCCTATTCGGCGGCAACCCGCATGCCCGGTGCTGCGTCGCGCACTCCCCCATCGACATGTTGCTCGAACTTCGTGAAGTTGGTAACGAACATCTGCACGAGCTTGCTGGCCTGGGCATCGTAGGCTGCAGGATCGGCCCAGGTGGAGCGCGGATCGAGGATATTGCCATCTACGCCCGCGACCGAAACCGGCACGGCAAAACCGAAGTTCGGATCGATGCGGAACTCCGCCTTGTCCAGGTCGCCCTTCAGTGCGGCAGCGAGCAGTGCCCGTGTTGCCTTGATGGGCATGCGGCGGCCGGTGCCATAGGCGCCACCTGTCCAGCCGGTGTTGACCAACCAGCAGTCGACGCCATGACGGCCAATCAGCTCTTTCAGGAGATTGCCGTATTCGGCCGGATGACGTGGCATGAACGGGGCGCCAAAACAGGTCGAGAAAGTAGCTTCCGGCTCGGTGACGCCCTTTTCGGTTCCTGCGACCTTGGCGGTGTAGCCGGACAGGAAATGATACATGGCCTGGTCGGGTGTCAGCCGGGCAATCGGAGGCATGACGCCAAATGCGTCGGCGGTTAGCATGATAATCGTCTGTGGGTGGCCGGTCATGCCGCTTTCCGAGGCATTCGGAATGAAGTGCAGCGGATAGGCACTGCGGGTATTTTCCGTCAGCGAGCCATCGTCGAGGTCGGGCACGCCCTCTGCATCGAGCACGACATTTTCCAGAACCGTGCCAAACCTGCGCGTAGTGTCGTAAATCTCAGGCTCTGCTTCTGCCGACAATCGGATGGTCTTGGCGTAGCAGCCGCCTTCGAAATTGAAGATACCATTTTCGCCCCAGCCATGTTCGTCATCGCCGATCAGCGTACGGCTGGGATCGGCAGATAACGTGGTCTTGCCGGTGCCCGACAGCCCGAAGAAGACAGCGGCGTCTCCATCTGGACCGACATTTGCCGAGCAATGCATCGGCATGACGTTGCGGGCCGGCAAGAGGTAGTTCAGCACCGTGAAGACGGCCTTCTTCATTTCGCCAGCGTAGGACGTGCCGCCGATCAGCACCAGGCCCCTGGTGAAGTCGCAGGCGATCACGGTTTCCGTCCGGCAACCATGGCGTTCCGGATCTGCGCGAAAACTGGGAAGGTCGATGATCGTCAGCCTGGGCACGAAGTTTGCCAAGGTCGCCCTATCCGGCCGGATCAACAGATTACGAATGAACAGCGAATGCCAGGCAAATTCCGTGATCACGCGCGACGGCAGCGCGTAGTCGACATCGGCACCGCCGACCAGGTCCTGCACGAACAGGGACAACCCGCCGGCGTGGGCAAGCATGTCCTGGTGCAATTGCGCAAAGTGCGCCGGCGACATGGGCTTGTTGTTGTCCCACCATATCTGGTCCTCCGTGGTTTCGTCGCGGACCACGAACTTGTCTTTTGGGGAACGGCCGGTGTGCTGGCCTGTCAGCGCACGAAGCGCACCGTGGGCGGTCAATTCGGCCTCGCCGCGTCGAATCGCCTCTTCGTAAAGCTGCGCTTCGGGCAGATTGTATCGAACGCTGGCGACGCTGCCCAATCCGATTGTTTCCAGACCGACTGCCGGGTTGTGGTCTCCAAAAACTTGCATCGCCATTTCATCCCCTGTTCCGGCAATCGCCATTGAATGATGACAGCCTTAAGAGCAAAAACTTGGAGACGCAAGAGAGAAAAATCTTAAAAGATCAATGTTTTCAAATATTTAATCGATTTAAATTTCTGTCACATTATTTAAATCGTTTGAATTTTGTCGTTTGGTAATTTTATCGCCACAACTTTTGGTACCCGAGAATGTCCTCGAAAATATCGACCCTTTATCTTTGCCACAATTTGTTCCACCTTTATCCTCCATAAGCGCGCCTGGTTGAGGCCGATCAATTCGGCAGACCGCCTGGGTCGGGGTCCAATTCCGGGAGATGCGCTTAGATGACGGAGACCAACAGCATGCTGACAATCGCGCTCGTAGACGACGACCGCAATATCCTCACCTCGGTCTCCATCGCTCTGGAAGCCGAAGGATACAAGGTCGAGACCTACACGGACGGGGCTTCCGCTCTTGACGGGCTTCTGGCGCGGCCGCCGCAGCTGGCGATCTTCGATATCAAGATGCCGCGCATGGACGGCATGGAGCTTCTTCGTCGCCTTCGTCAGAAATCCGACATCCCGGTCATCTTCCTCACCTCGAAAGACGAGGAAATCGATGAGTTGTTCGGGTTGAAGATGGGCGCCGATGACTTCATCACCAAGCCTTTCTCGCAGCGCTTGCTCGTGGAACGCGTCAAGGCGGTCCTGCGTCGCGCCTCCAACCGCGAAGCTTCGGCGACAGCCGGTAATAGCGGTGGCACACCGAAGGCCGGCGCCGTGCTGCAGGCGCGCTCGCTCGAGCGCGGCCAGCTGGTCATGGACCAGGAACGCCATACCTGCACCTGGAAGGGTGAACCGGTCACGCTGACCGTGACGGAATTCTTGATCCTGCACTCGCTTGCACAGCGGCCCGGCGTGGTCAAAAGTCGCGATGCACTGATGGATGCTGCCTATGACGAACAGGTCTATGTCGACGACCGGACGATCGACAGCCACATCAAGCGGCTGCGCAAGAAATTCAAGATGGTCGATACGGATTTCGATATGATTGAAACGCTCTACGGAGTCGGATATCGCTTCCGCGAAGCTGCCTGAGGCTGAAGCTTCGATGGCGGATACGTATGGGGTGAGCTGGCGGAAATACCGGCCACGCCCTTCGAAAGGGCCGCGGCGTGGCACAGCTTGTGCAGCATAGGGATACGGAAGAGGCGGAGGGACAGGCCGGCAGCCGCTGGACGCATCCGTTCACGCTGATCCGCCGCATTTTCGGCAACGCCGTTTTTTCCAGTCTCACGCGCCGCATCCTTTTCTTCAACCTTGCGGCGCTCATCGTGCTGGTTGGCGGCATTCTCTATCTCAACCAGTTTCGCGAGGGCCTGATCGATGCCCGCGTCGAAAGCCTTTTGACGCAAGGCGAAATCATCGCCGGCGCAGTCTCCGCATCCGCCTCGGTCGACACCAACTCGATCACCATCGATCCGGAAAAGCTACTCGAGTTGCAGGCCGGCCAGAGCATCACGCCGGCGCCCAACGACGATGACCTGGAGTTCCCGATCGATCCGGAAAAGGTAGCACCGGTACTACGGAGGCTTATTTCGCCGACCCGCACCCGGGCTCGCATTTTCGATGCCGATGCCAACCTGCTGCTGGATTCGCGTCATCTCTATTCGCGCGGCCAAGTATTGCGTTACGATCTGCCGCCGGTCGACGACGAAGTCCAGAGCTGGTCGGACTGGTTCAGCGGGCTTCTCAACAAGATGCTGCAACCGGCCAACCTGCCGGTCTACAAGGAAGCCCCTGGCGGCGACGGTTCCATCTATCCCGAGGTGATGAACGCACTCACCGGTGTGCGTGGCGCAGTTGTCCGCAGCACGGAAAAGGGCGAGCTGATCGTTTCCGTCGCCGTCCCTGTGCAGCGCGCCCGCGCCGTGCTTGGCGTCCTGCTTCTGTCCACCCAGGCCGGCGATATCGACAAGATCGTTCACGCAGAACGACTGGCTATCATGCGCGTCTTCGGCGTCGCGACGCTGGTCAATGTGGCGCTGTCGCTGCTGCTGTCATCGACGATCGCCAATCCGCTACGGCGACTGTCGGCTGCGGCCATCCGGGTGCGCAGAGGCTCGAAAGTGCGCGAGGAAATCCCCGATTTTTCCGCTCGCCAAGACGAAATCGGCAATCTGTCGATTGCGCTCAGGGAAATGACGACTGCCCTCTATGACCGCATCGACGCCATCGAAAGCTTCGCGGCCGATGTCAGCCACGAGCTCAAGAACCCGCTGACGTCGCTGCGCAGCGCCGTCGAAACGCTGCCGCTCGCACGCAACGACGATTCCAAAAAGCGGTTGATGGATGTCATCCAGCACGATGTCCGGCGGCTTGATCGCCTGATCAGCGACATCTCCGACGCGTCGCGCCTGGATGCCGAACTGGCGCGCAGCGATGCCGAGCAGATCGACATGGAAGTCCTGCTGCGTGACATGGTCGACCTGTCGCAGCAGGTACGCCATAGCAAGAAAGCCGTAGAGATCGACTATGTCGTCGACCGCAAGCCGGGAGCAAAAACACGCTTCCTCATTAACGGTCACGAACTGCGCATCAGCCAGATCATCACCAACCTGATCGAAAATGCCAGGTCCTTCGTCCCAGCCGACGGCGGCAAGATCGTCGTGCGCCTGTCACGGACGCGAACACGTTGCCTGGTGCACATCGAAGACAACGGTCCCGGCATCCAGGCGGAAGACATCGACAGGATTTTCGAGCGTTTCTACACAGACAGACCTGAAGCCGAAGGATTCGGACAGAATTCCGGGCTCGGCCTGTCGATCAGCCGGCAGATTGCCGAGGCGCATAACGGTTCGCTGAGGGCGGAAAACATCATCGATGCCGACACCGGAAAATCGCGCGGCGCTCGCTTTATCCTGTCCCTCCCCGCCGAGGCCAGCGCCTGATGCGAGAGGCGATCAACATCCACGGCACCGCTATCGTGGTCGGCGCGACCGGGCTGCTCTTTCTCGGACCCTCCGGCATCGGAAAATCGGCCCTCGCCTTTGCCTGTCTCGCATCGGCCAGACAGTTGGGGCTGTCGTCGGCGCTCGTAGCTGACGATCGCGTGCTTGTCGCGCGTCGCGACGGCAGCGTCATTGCCGAATGTCCACCGTCCATCGCAGGGCTCATCGAGATCCGCGGCACCGGGATCCTCCGGATCGGCAGCGTCCTTTCCAACCAGATGCATTTCGCAGTCTTGCCTGTCGACCTTGCGACCGCCGAAAGGCTTCCGCCGGAAGGTGCCGAGATCGAGGTCTCCGAGGGCATCGTTCTGCCGGCGATCCACCTTTCAAAAACAAGTATCAATCCGCTTGCCATCATCATGGCGATGCATCCGCAGTGCTTCTGATGGCGGCAACCCGAGCAAAGGATGAGGGCCAATCTCCGCATTTTACGCTTGCACTTCGGCTTTTCATGGCCAAGATGTCCCCCCACCGGTGGACGCGATTGCTGCGTTGCGATAAGGGCCACCTGTTTGCTTATGCGATGGGAGCAGTAATATCATGATCGGACTTGTGCTTGTCACACATGGCAAGCTGGCTGAAGAGTTTCGTCATGCCGTCGAGCATGTCGTTGGTCCGCAGAAATTCATCGAAACCGTCTCCATCGGCCCGGAAGACGATATGGATCGCCGGAGACAGGACATCATCCAGGCCGTCGCCGGTGCCGATGACGGCCACGGAGTGATTATCCTCACAGATATGTTTGGCGGCACGCCCTCCAACCTGGCGATCTCGGTGATGAACAGCGGCCATACGGAAGTCATTGCCGGCGTCAACCTCCCGATGCTGATAAAGCTGGCTGGCGTGCGCGGCGAAAACAATATGGAAAGGGCGCTGGTCGAAGCATCGGAAGCCGGACGGAAATATATCAATGTGGCCAGCCGCGTCTTGAGCGGCAAGTGACGGAGCGGCTATCTCGCCCATGACATCGCATTCCCGCGAACTGCTCATCATCAATAAACGTGGCCTGCATGCTCGCGCCTCGGCAAAATTCGTCCAGACCGTCGAAGCCTTCGATGCCGCTATCACGGTGTCCAGGGATGGAACGACCGTGGGGGGAAATTCGATCATGGGCCTGATGATGCTTGCTGCAAGCCCAGGCTGCAGCGTGCTGGTCACCGCCAGCGGAAACCAGGCGGAAGAGGCGCTGAACGCCCTGGATGCCCTGATTGCCAATAAATTTGGCGAGGAAATGTAAACGGTAAATCATATAAAGACATAAAGACTTCTTTATATGATGGTTGCATTTTGCCGTCCGGCCTGCTAGACGGGGTCTCTGTCGGCGCGACTGCGCCCCAAAAATCCCCCACGCATTCCGTCGCCGCAAGCCGGTGGTCCGGGTGCCCTGTCCAGGCTGGAGAATTCAATGAGCACTGACAAGGACTACGTTGTCGCCGATATCGCGCTTGCCGACTTTGGTCGCAAGGAAATCGATATTGCCGAAACCGAAATGCCGGGACTGATGTCCTGCCGTGAGGAATTCGGCCCGACGCAGCCGCTTAAGGGCGCGCGCATCACCGGTTCGCTTCACATGACCATCCAGACGGCCGTGCTGATCGAAACCCTGGTCAAGCTGGGTGCGGAAGTTCGCTGGGCTTCCTGCAACATCTTCTCGACCCAGGACCATGCTGCCGCCGCGATTGCCGCCTCGGGCATTCCGGTCTTCGCCATCAAGGGTGAATCCCTTGAGGACTACTGGACCTACACCGACCGGATCTTCCAGTGGGCCGACGGTGGCTTTTCCAACATGATCCTCGACGATGGCGGCGATGCCACCATGTACATCCTTCTCGGCGCCCGCGCCGAAGCCGGCGAAGATGTGCTGTCGACGCCGACCTCCGAGGAAGAAGTCATCCTCATGGCACAGATCAAGAAGCGCATGGCCGCTTCGCCCGGCTGGTTCACCAAGCAGCGCGATGCCATCAAGGGCGTTACCGAAGAAACTACCACAGGCGTTCATCGCCTCTACGAACTCAGCCAGAAGGGCCTGCTGCCATTCCCGGCAATCAACGTCAATGACAGCGTCACCAAGTCGAAGTTCGACAACAAGTACGGCTGCAAGGAATCGCTCGTCGACGGTATCCGCCGCGGTACCGACGTGATGATGGCCGGCAAGGTTGCCGTTGTCTGCGGTTACGGTGACGTCGGCAAGGGTTCGGCCGCTTCGCTGCTCGGCGCTGGCGCCCGCGTCAAGGTCACGGAAGTCGACCCGATCTGCGCCCTGCAGGCTGCCATGGACGGTTTTGAAGTCGTTACGCTCGAAGACGTGGTCTCTTCGGCCGACATCTTCATCACCACCACCGGCAACAAGGACGTTATCCGCATCGAGCATATGCGCGAGATGAAGGACATGGCAATCGTCGGCAACATCGGCCATTTCGATAACGAAATCCAGGTCGCTTCGCTGAAGAACCTGAAGTGGACGAATATCAAGCCGCAGGTCGACATGATCGAGTTCCCCAAGGGCAACCGCATGATCCTGCTGTCGGAAGGCCGCCTGCTGAACCTCGGCAACGCCACCGGTCATCCTTCCTTCGTGATGTCGGCATCGTTCACCAACCAGACGCTGGCCCAGATCGAACTGTTCACCAAGCCTGGCGAATACAAGAACGACGTCTACGTTCTGCCGAAGCACCTCGACGAAAAGGTTGCCCGCCTCCATCTCGCCAAGCTCGGCGTCAAGCTGACCGAACTTTCGACGGAGCAGGCTGCCTATATCGGCGTCCCGGCTCAGGGCCCCTTCAAGGCTGACCACTACAGGTACTAATTTTACTCTCTATATCCACAACATCTTGTGGCCGCAGCATTGACAAATGCTGCGGCTTCTTTTTTGGGCAGGAGTCTTTTCGCGGAATCGTTAAAACTGTATCCTTTTGGGACTTGATTCGCATTGAACCGAGCTTCGGGACCCTGCGAAATTGGGATGTCTTGTCGAGATACGGCACATTACAGGACGGAGACAGACCGCTGATGGAAATGAACGAAAGCCTGCCAGAGCAGGCTGACGCGCGACCCTGCGGTCCAGGCTTGCCAAGGCAAGACGGAATACAGGCGGCTGATTGCAATCGCCAGCGCGCGCCGCGTAAATCGTCGCGCTTCCTCGCCATCCTTTCCTTTCTTGCTTCCGGAACCGCCATCGCGGCACTCGCAGGCCCGGCGCTCGCCCAGGCGCAGATGCCGACCGCCGCCCGCTTGTTCACATCGTCGGAAATGGTCACCTTCTCTGTAGTGATCGGCGTCGTTTCTGCCGCCCTGTTGTCGACGCTGTGGCTCGTCCGCCAGCGTGGCAACCTCGAGACGGAAAGCCGCGAGATCCGCACAGCCTTGTCAGACGCCAACCAGCGCATCTCCCGCTACCAGGCGCTGATCGCCGACAAGAACCGCCGCATCGTCATCTGGGACGGGCCCAACACACGGCCGGAACTGCTGGGTCAGCTTCCTGTCGAGACCGGCGCGCCGCAAGACAACGAGTTTCTGGCATTCGGGCGCTGGATGAAATCATGGTCGGCCGGCGATCTCGACAAGGCAATCGACAAACTGCGCAGCAGCGGCCAAGGCTTTGACATGGTCGTCGAAACCAACCGCGACGAAATTCTCGAAGCGCAGGGCCGGATCTCCGGCGGGCGAGCGTTTGTGCGATTTGTCGCGCTGAACAACCTCCGTGCCGAACTGGCTGAAATCAAGATCGAGCGGGACCGGTTGCTGACGTCCATCTCGGCCTTTCAGAACCTGCTCGATGCCATCGACCTTCCCGTCTGGCAGCGTGATCCAGACGGCAAGCTGACATGGGTCAATCATGCCTATGGCGAAGCCGTGGAAGCCGTTTCACCGGAGGAAGCGATCCGCGAGGGTCGTGAGTTCCTGAGCACCATCGCCCGCGAACGCATCCGCGCCTCCGCAACGCCCGACTCGCCTTTCCACGACAAGATTTCGACTGTCGTCCGCGGCAACCGTACGTTTTTCGACGTGGTCGACGTGCGCGCCCGCAGCGGTTCGGCAGGCATGGCAATCGACGTGTCGGAGACAGAGGCTGTACGCGCCGAACTACAGCGCACGCTGAAGAGCCATGCCGAGACGCTCGACCATCTCGCGACACCCGTTGCCATCTTCGACGGCAACCGTCGTCTGCAATTCTACAACCAGGCCTTCGTGCAGCTCTGGGAACTCGATATCTCGTTCCTGGAATCGAAGCCCGACAACAGCGAACTGCTGGACCGGCTGCGCGCTGCCAAGAAGCTGCCGGAACCGCTGAACTGGAAGACCTGGAAGGAAAGCGTGCTCTCCGTCTACCGGGCGCTGGATACGCAATCCGACCTCTGGCATCTGCCGAACGGCCAGATCCTGCGCGTTTTCGCGACCGCGCATCCCCAGGGTGGCGCCACCTGGGTGTTCGAAAACCTCACCGAGCAGGTGGATCTCGAAACACGCTACAATACGCTCGTCAAAGTCCAGGGCGAGACCATCGACCACCTTTCGGAAGGTGTGGCGGTGTTCGGGCCCGACGGTCGCATGCGGCTGTCCAACCCGGCGTTCCGCGCGCTATGGGGCATCAGCGAGACTGAAGCCAAGCCCGGAACCCATATCCGCATGGTGGCCGATGCCTGCCTCGCCTCCTATGACAAGCCGGACGGCTGGAAATCCTTTGCCGAACAGATCACCAGCTTCAACGACGAGCGACCTTCTTCGCAAGGGACGCTCGAGCTATTCTCCGGGCTGGTGCTCGATTATGCGGTGACACCGCTGCCGAATGCCCAGACGATGCTGACTTTCGTCAATATGACGGACAGCGTCCGCGCCGAGCGCGCCTTGACGGAAAAGAACGAGGCGCTGCGCAAGGCAGACGAGCTGAAGAACGATTTCGTCCAGCACGTATCCTACGAACTGCGCTCGCCGCTGACCAACATCATCGGATTTACCGACCTCCTGAAGACGCCCGGTATCGGACCGCTCAGCGAGCGGCAGGCCGAGTATATCGACCATATCGCCACATCTTCTTCGGTGCTGCTGACGCTCGTCAACGACATTCTCGATCTGGCGACCGTCGATGCTGGTATCATGCGGCTCAATTGCAGTAACATCCTGCTCGATGACCTTTTGGATGACGTCTCGCTGCAAATCGCGGACAGGCTGCAGGAGAGTGGCGTAACGCTGGAAATCATTGTCCCAGCACAACTTGGCAGCGTCGTTGCCGACCAGCAGCGCCTGAAGCAGATTTTGCTGAAGCTTCTCAACAATGCCGCCAATTTTGCGCCCGAAGGCTCGGTCATTTCGCTGAAATGCCACCGTGACGGCACCGACTTCCTGTTTTCTGTTGCCGATCAAGGCCCGGGTATCCCGGAAGACGTAATGGGAACGGTATTCAAACGCTTCGCGTCCAACGGCAAGGGCGGAAAGCGCAGCGGCGCCGGTCTCGGGCTGTCGATCGTCGAAAGCTTCGTCAGCCTGCATAACGGCCAAGTTTCCATCGACAGCCAGCCCGGCAAGGGAACCATCGTGCGCTGCCGCATTCCGTCTGCAGACGTGCCGCAATCGATTGCCGCTGCCGAGTGACGTCCATGGACGCCCCGATCTCGGTCTTTCTGCAAGATGACGCGGCGACACGCCAACTCGGCGAAGATCTGGCGCTCGCGCTTACGGTGGGCGACTGCCTGGCGCTGAGCGGCGATCTTGGCGCAGGCAAATCGGCGCTGGCACGCGCCTTCCTGCGGGCGATGGCCGACGACGAGGGCCTGGAAGTGTCTAGCCCGACGTTCACGCTTGTCCAGTGCTATGCGCTGCGCATTCCAGTTTCGCATTTCGATCTCTATCGTCTCGGCGATCCGACGGAACTCGTGGAACTGGGTTTCGACGAGGCGCTCGATACCGGTATCTGCCTGGTCGAATGGCCTGAAATGGCGGAGACGGAATTACCCGCAAGTCGTATTACACTTCGTCTCGAGACCGAAGGCCAAGGGCGCCGCGCGACTATATCGGCACCGCCAGGCCAGGCAGCCCGCATCCGGCGCGTGTTGGATATCCGCTCGTTTCTCGACGAGAGCGGGCTTGCAGGCGCCGAACGTCGCTTCCTGACAGGCGATGCGTCGATGCGCGCTTATGAATCGATCTACCCTGCCGACGGAAGCAAGCGCATCATCCTCATGGACTGGCCACGCCGTCCGGAGGGACCCCCGGTGCTGGACGGCAAACCTTACCCCAAGATCGCGCACCTTGCCGAAGACGCTTATCCCTTCGTGGCGATCGCGGGCACGCTGCGGGACAACGGTTTCGCCACGCCGGAAATCTATCATGTCGACTACGAGCAAGGCATTCTGCTGATCGAGGACCTCGGCACCGATGGTATTCTCGACACGCACGGAAGACCCATCCCGGAGCGATATCAAGCCGGCATCGCCTGCCTGGCACAGTTGCACGGGCTAACCCTGCCTCGCGATATCGTGGTGACTTCAGATCATGTCCACCATATTCCGGATTTCGACCGTACGGCGATGGGCATGGAAGCCCGCCTGCTGCTCGACTGGTACCTGCCCTGGAAACGCGGCGAAGCTGCCAGCACCACGGAACGCGCAGAATATCTGGCAATCTGGGACGATCTCATCGACCAGCTCGCCGCCTCGGAAAAGAGCCTGCTGCTGCGCGACCTGCATTCCCCGAACATCATCTGGCGTGGCGAGGACGTCGGTATTCGCCGCATCGGCCTGATCGACTTCCAGGACGCAATGATCGGGCCGACGGCTTATGACCTGGCATCTCTCGTACAGGACGCCCGCGTCACCATCGAGCGGCCGCTGTTCGAGCAACTGATGGGTGACTACCTGGCGCTCCGTCGCGCCCAGCCAGGCTTCGACGAGCCGTTGTTCCTGAAAAGCTGGGCTATCATGTCGGCGCAGCGCAACTGCAAGCTGGCCGGACTGTGGGTCAGGTTGAAGCAGCGGGATGGAAAGCCGGGCTATCTCCAGCATATGCCGCGTACCCTCACCTACCTGCAGGGTGCATTTGAGCACGAAACGCTTGCCCCCTTGCGCGATTGGTGCGCAAGGGCTGGTATAGGCGCAGGCGAATCATAAATACCGGATCAGATGACCATTAAACAGGCCATGGTGCTCGCAGCGGGGCTTGGAACCCGCATGCGCCCGATTACCGACCACACCCCGAAGCCGCTGGTGAAGATTGGTGGCAAGCCGATGCTCGACTATGTGCTCGACCTTCTGGTCGCCGCAGGGGTCGACAGGGTCGCAATCAATATTCATCATCATCCTGATCAGATGCGAGCTTATCTCCAAGCTCGTGAGGGACTGGAGATCGTGGTATCCGACGAGACCGGAGGCCTGATGAACTCCGGCGGTGGTCTTGCCAAAGGCCTGAAGCTGCTCGGCCGCGACCCGGTTCTGGTCATGAACGCCGACCTTTTCTGGATCGGCGAAACGCCTGGGGCGCCAACGAACCTCGAGCGATTGGCGGACTTCTTCGATGCGGGCACCATGGACATGGCCTTGCTTTGCGTCCCGCTGGAAAAGACGACCGGCCATGACGGCAAGAAGGATTTCTCTATGGCTGCCGATGGTTGCCTGACGCGCTACCGCGAGGGAATGCCCAATCCCGTGGTTTATGCCGGCGCAATTGCCTTGCATCCTGCACTGTTCGACGACGCGCCGGACGAAGCCTTCAACCTCAACCTCTATTTCGACCGGGCCATAGCGAGCGGCAGGCTTTACGGCGTGATACTTGAGGGCGAATGGCTGACGGTCGGGACGCCGGATGCAATAGAAGCTGCGGAAGAGACGCTCCGTCGCATCGGCACAAGCGAGCTATCATGAAGCACCGGCAGCGCATCCTGACGATACCGGCGGGACTGCCCTTCCTTGCGACGCTTGCAGCAGCGCTGTGCGACGGGCGGCTGACCGAACACTTTCGCCACGATCCTGCCGATCCGCTGTCCCTTGCCAAGGTAACGATCTATTTGCCGACACGCCGTGCAGCCCGCGTGCTGCGCTCCGCTTTTGTCGATCTGCTCGGCGGCCAATCGGCGATCCTCCCCGTTATCCGGCCCCTTGGCGAAACCGATGAAGATAGCGGCTATTTCGACGAGGACTTGCCAGCTACCGCCGACCTGCTGCAGCCACTCTCGAACACCGCCCGGCTGTTGGAGTTGGCCCGCTTGATCCTCGCTTGGCGCAACAAGCTGCCGCAGATCGTCCGTGACATCCACTCCGATTCACCGCTCGTGGCGCCTGCCAGCCCGGCCGATGCGATCTGGCTTGCGCGCAATCTTGCCGAACTGATCGATTCGATCGAGACGGAAGACCGCGACTGGGCTGATCTCGCGACGCTGGATGCCCAGGATCATGCTCTCTGGTGGCAATTGACAGCCGAATTTCTGCAGATCGCCAGCGCCTTCTGGCCGGCCCGCCTGGACGAACTTGGCCGGTCCTCGCCAGCCCGGCATCGCAATGCCATCCTGCGCGCCGAGGCCAAACGACTGGCGACCGCGCAGCCCACAGGGCCGATCATCATCGCCGGTTCGACCGGTTCCGTGCCGGCCACCGCCGAGCTGATAGCCGCCGTCGCTGCCCTGCCGCAAGGCGTCATCGTATTGCCGGGTCTCGACCAGACGATGTCCGATGAGGACTGGGCCATGGTCGCGCCGATTGCCGGCATTGCCGATCGGGTCGATCCGGCCAGCCGCAGCCATCCACAGTACGGCCTTGCGCACCTGTTGCGGCAACTGAAAACGGAGCGGGCCGAGGTCGATACCATAGAGACGGCGCCGGTCGATCTGCAGCGGCGTGCCGAAATCCTGTCCCGTGCGCTGGCGCCAGCCAAGGCTACGAGCGGTTGGGGAGATTGGCAAAAGACGCTGCCGCCCGGCGCGTTTCGCGCGGCGTTCGCCGATGTCTCGCTGATCGAGGCTGCGAACGAGCGCGAAGAGGCGACGGCCATCGCGGTTGCCCTGCGGCTGGCGCTGGAAAAGCCTGGCCGTAACGGCAATGAAAGCCAGGCGGCGCTGATTACGCCCGACCGGAACTTGGCGCGTCGCGTGACGGCTGAACTTGCCCGCTTCGGCATCGTTGCCGATGATTCGGCAGGCACGCCCCTGTCCTCCACCCCGCAAGGCAGCCTGTTGACGCTGCTGCTCGAGGCAACGCTCAGGCCCGGCGACCCCGTTGCCATCGTCAGCCTGCTCAAACACCCCCTTGCGAGCTTCGGGCTGGAACGATCCGTGCTGGATCATGCCGTCGACGCGCTGGAGTTGCTGGCCCTGCGCGGAGGCGTCGGCGAGGTCGACATCAATACGCTGGAGCCTCTTCTGGAACAGCGATTGGCGGACCAGGAGAACGATCGCCATGCGCCGAGATGGCGCGACAGCCTGCCGCCGGAAGCGGCTGACATTGCGGCCTTACTTGCCAATCGTGTGCGGCTCGCGACCGAACCGCTGGCTGGCGCCCTGCTCCGACGCCGTCCTGAGGATCGGCGGCTGACGACCAGCTTCACATTGTCGGAATGGGCCGAACGCACCGGGCGAGCTCTGGAAGCGGTGGTTGCCGACGAGAAGGGCGACCTTGCGGCGCTCTGGTCTTCCGAAGCGGGCGATGCGCTGGCGACCGTGCTGCGCGAAGTGATGGCGACCGATGGCCAGATGGAAGCCGACGGCCCGCAGTGGATCGACATCATGATGGCGCTTTCCGCCGGCCAGGCCGTCAAGCCCCGGGCGCTCAGCCATCCCAGGCTGTTCATCTTCGGCACGCTGGAAGCCCGCTTGCAGAGCGTCGACACCCTCATCCTCGGCGGCCTGAACGAGGGCTCGTGGCCCGGACAGACGGCCAACAATCCATTCGTGTCGCGGATGATGAAGACGGAGATCGGCCTGGAGCCGCCGGAGCGACGCATCGGCCAGCTGGCCCATGACTTCGAGATGGCAAACGGCACGGCGGACCTCATCTATTCTAGAGCGTTGCGCCAGGGCTCTACGCCCACAGTCGCCTCGCGTTGGCTGCAGAGGCTGATGGCGCTGGGCGGCAAGGAATTTGCAGAAGAGCTGAAGGTGCGCGGCGACTGTTTTCGCGACTGGGCAGCACTGATCGATGCCGGCGACCGCCAGGCACCCGCCCAGCGCCCCTCGCCCAAGCCACCGGCAGCGATGCAGCCGAAAAGCTATTCGTTCAGCGAGGTCGGACGCCTGAGGCGCGATCCCTACGCGATCTATGCCCGCCGCGTCCTCCGGCTCGACCCGGTCAATCCTTTCAACAGCGACCCCGGCGCTGCCGAGCGCGGCACGCTCTATCACCGGATTGTCGATCGCTTCACCCGCGAGGGCCATCTGGCAACGGCGCCGGATGCCTTGAAGGCAATGGAGCGCATCCTGACGGAGCTGTTCGACGCCGAGCAGTTGCCGCCGCATATCGATGCAGTCTGGCGCCCGCGCTTTCGCGAGGTCGCACGTGCCTTTCTCAACTGGGAAAAGGCCCGGCAGCCGCAGATCCGCCAGACATTTACCGAAGTCCGCGCCGCCGTCGATCTCGAAGCCGCCGGCATCCGGCTGACCGGCGTTGCCGACCGGATCGACCTGAAGGGCGGCAAGGCGGCCGATATCATCGACTACAAGACCGGCTTCAATCCTACGCCGCAGCAGGCCCGGGCGCTGCTCGATCCGCAGCTGGCACTCGAGGCCTACGCGCTGCAGGCCGGTGCCTTTCGCGATGTCGGGACTTTGACGCCGGAAAACCTGCTTTACGTGCGCCTACGGCCGGGCGATCGATTCAGGGAGGATCAGGTCAACAACGAGCTCGCCAAGGCCAGCGCCCGGACACAGCCGAAATCGGCGCTCGATCTCGGCCACGAATCGATCGAACAGCTCAGCCAGTTCGTTTTGCTGCTGCGATCCGGCGAAAAAGGTTTCGCCTCGCGGCTGATCCCGGCCCAGCAGCAGGAATTCGGCGGCGATTACGACCATCTGGCGCGGGTGTCGGAATGGTCGACAGCCGAAGCGGAAGAGGCTGCAGACGATGAGTGAACTCGCAGAGCTTCCGGAAGGCGACGATGCCGGCAGCTGGATCGGCTGGACGACCGTCCAGCAATCGCTGGCTTCCGATCCGACCCGGTCTGCGTGGGTCTCGGCCAATGCCGGCTCCGGCAAGACGCATGTCCTGACGCAGCGCGTGATCCGGCTGCTGCTGGCCGGCGCGCGGCCTTCGGCGATCCTGTGCCTGACATACACCAAGGCAGCAGCATCTGAGATGTCGAACCGCGTCTTCGACCGGCTTGCCGAATGGGCAACACTGCCGGACGAAGCACTGATCAAGCGCATTACCGATGTCGAGGGTGCTGTGCCGGACGTCTTCAAGCTGGCAGAGGGGCGGCGGCTTTTTGCAAAGGCCTTGGAAACGCCGGGCGGGCTGAAGATCCAGACTATCCATGCCTTCTGCGAGGCGCTACTGCACCAGTTTCCGCTCGAAGCCAATGTCGCCGGTCATTTTTCGGTGCTCGACGACCGCGCTGCGACGACGCTACTGGCGGACGCCCGACGCTCCTTGCTAACCGCAACGACGCCTGAAGACGATGCTGCTCTGGCGGAGGCCTTTGCTCATGTGCTCGATCTCGGGGACGAAGCCGGTCTCGAGACGCTGCTGGGCGAGATCATTGCCCACCGTAACGCCATCCGTCGCTTCGCGCTCGATGCGGAACAGCGCGGCGGCCTCGATAAGGTGATGCGCCAGCGGCTGGGGCTGTCGGCGACCGAGACGGAAGCCGACATCGCACAGCAGTTCTGGCCGCTGAGGGGACTGTCAGGTGCGATGCTGGACCGCTATCTTGAGCTCGCGGACAGCAAGGGTGGGAGCAAGGCCCAGGAGATCGCCTACGGCCTGAGGCTGGTCATGCGCGCGCTAGATCCCAACGAGCGTGTGGAAATCCTTGAAAAGGTCATGCTGACCGCCAAGGGCGAGCCAAAATCCGATGGCCAGTTCGTTGTCAAGGCAATGCTGGCCGAGGCGCCGGAGCTGACGGATGCCATCGTGACGGCGCGCGCCCATGTCGTGGACTGCCGGGACAGGCTGAAACGCATGCAGATGTACCGCGCTACACGCGCCGCGCTGACGCTTGCCGACCGGCTGAACGCCGATTATGCCGAACTCAAGAAACAGCGCAGCCAGCTCGATTTCGAGGACCTGATCACCCAAACGGCCGATCTTTTGATGCGCAGCGGTGTCGGCCCGTGGATCCACTACAAGCTCGACCAGGGCATCGACCATATTCTCGTCGACGAGGCGCAGGATACCAGCCCGATCCAGTGGAGTGTCATCCAGTCTCTGGCGGAAGATTTTTTCTCCGGCGCCAGCGCCCGGCCGACGCTGCGGACGCTGTTTGCGGTCGGAGACGAGAAGCAGTCGATCTATTCCTTCCAGGGCGCGCGACCGGAGCGTTTCTCCGAGGAGAGCGACCGTACGCGGCGTCGCGTGCTTGCCAGTGGCCAGGCGTTTTCGCCGGTGCGGCTGCCGCTGTCGTTCCGCTCGACATCTGACGTGCTATCAGCCGTCGATCACGTTTTTTCGACGCCGGACAATGCCAGGGGCCTCAGCGCCACCGATGAGGCCGTCGTCCATCGCTCCAGTCGTATCGGTCATCCGGGGGAAGTGGACCTTTGGCACATGATCGCGCCGGAGCCTGCCGCCAAGGAAGAGGATTGGACGGCGCCCTTCGATTCGACGCCTGAAAGCGCGCCGGCCGCAGTTCTCGCGCGGCGTATGGCTCATGTGATGGATACACTGGTCGGCCGCGAGAGCATTATCGACAAGGGTAAGACGCGGCTGATAGAGGCGGGTGATATCCTCGTGCTGGTGCGCAAGCGCGATGCTTTCGTCAATGCCCTCACCCGTGCGCTGAAGAAACGTGGCAACATTGCCGTCGCCGGCGCCGACCGCCTGGTGCTGACCAGCCATATCGCCATCCAGGATCTGCTGGCGCTCGGCCGCTTCCTGCTATTGCCGGAGGACGACCTGTCGCTGGCGGCGGTGCTGAAAAGCCCGCTTTTCGACCTCTCCGAGGACGACGTGTTCATGGTGGCGGCGCTGCGCGGCGATGGCACCAGCGTCTGGCAGCATCTCCAAGCCTTTGCAGCCGACGGCAACGATACCTTTGCCGATGCAGTCGAGCGACTGAAACTCTTCATGGCACTGTCGAAGACCTACTCGGTCCACGATCTCTTTGCGCGAATTCTCGGCAGCCATGGCGGTCGGCGTCAGTTCCTGGCTCGGCTTGGCAGCGAAGTCAGCGATATCCTCGACGAGTTCCTGACATTCGCGCTCGACCATGAGACATCCGGGCTGCCCGGCCTGCAATCCTTCGTCTCGACGCTGGAACTGGAAGCACCGGTCGTCAAGCGCGAACAGGACAAGGGCCGCAACGAGGTGCGGATCATGACGGTGCATGCCGCCAAGGGGCTGGAGGCGCCGATTGTCTTTCTCGTCGATGGCGGCTCGAAATCCTTCACTTCCAGCCATCTGCCGAAGCTGCGGCTGCTGGAGGGGCGCGGCGAAGAAGTGCCGATGCCGGCCTGGCTGCCGCTGAGTTCGCTCGGCAACACGCTGACCCAGGCCAATGCCAGCCGTATCCAGGGCCAGGCAGAGGAGGAATATCGCCGGCTGCTCTATGTCGGCATGACGCGGGCCGCTGACAGACTGATCGTCTGCGGCTATCGCGGCGTGCGACAGAACCCCGACATCTGGCACAGCATGATCGCGACCACCCTCGCACAACATCCCGAGCGTTGTACTGAGGCCACTTTCACCGGACCTGACGGCGATTGGACCGGCCTGCGCTGGCGCGTCGGGGGAATGGCAAAAGATCTCGAAACCGCAGTGTCGACGGAGGCACGAAGGGACAAAACGGCGCTGCCGCCTGCCCTGCTGCAACCGCTTCCGTCCCCCCGCCATCTCCCGCGTCCGCTGAGCCCGTCGGGAGCAGGCACCATCATCGATGACGAAGCCGGGAATCTGGCGGTCGCTTCCCCGCTGTTCGGCGACAAGGGTGCATCCGATCGTGCGCTGGAAAAGGGCCGACTGGTCCACCGTATGGTGCAGATGCTGCCGGATCTGCCTCCAGCCGAACGCGCTGAGGCCGCCGCGCGCTACGCCGAACGGACGACGCGCTTCTGGCCGGCAACGGAGCGCCAGGCGCTGGTCGCCTCAGTTTTGGCGCTGATGGCGCACAAGGACCTGCTGGGGGTTTTCAGTAGCCACGCACAAGCCGAAGTTTCCATTATGGGGACGCTTGCACTCGACCGTCAGACCTATGCGGTCTCCGGCCGTATCGACCGGCTGGCGGTGCTGGACGATCGCGTGGTGATCCTCGACTACAAGACCAATCGCGTGCCGCCGGCTACAGCCGAAGCCATACCCTTCGCGCACAAGGCTCAGCTGGCGATATACCGCGAGATCCTGGCGCCGCTCTATCCGGGCAAGCGCATCGATTGCGTGCTGGTCTACTCCGAGAACGCGACTGTCCACACGCTGTCGGAGGCAGCTCTCAGATCGGCGCTTGCCGAACTCATGACAAAGTGAAATACCAAAGCTTGAAATTCGGCACCGCAACATCACATGTGGTTCAACAGTTAATTCCGGTGAAGGAGCATTTTTATGGCTACCGTGAAAGTCGATAACTCGAACTTCCAAGCGGAAGTTCTAGATTCTGCAGAACCAGTCGTGGTTGATTTCTGGGCTGAATGGTGTGGCCCGTGCAAGATGATTGCTCCGAGCCTCGAAGAGATTTCCGTTGAGATGGCCGGCAAGGTCAAGGTGGCCAAGCTTAACATCGATGAAAATCCCGAACTCGCCGCCAAGTTTGGCGTCCGCTCGATCCCGACGCTCGCCCTCTTCAAGGCTGGTGAAGTTGCCGATATCAAGGTTGGTGCTGCACCGAAGTCTGCGCTGGCAAGCTGGATTTCCAACGCCGCCTGATTGCGTCGCCAGAGCGACCAGAGTTGAAAGCCCGGCATTGTCCGGGTTTTTTTATTGCGGTGGAGTTCCGTTTTCGGCCAATACCTCGCCAACCAAATAGAGCGAGCCGCCCATCAGGATGCGAGGGGGCAGGGTATCCGGGGACATAGCACGCATGATTGCGTCGAGCGCATCGCCGACCGACGACATCGGCTCGGCGACCAGTCCGGCATCATAGGCCGCATGGCTGAGAACGACGGGATCGATCATCGCATCGCTATGGGCGATCGGCACGCAGAACACTTTCTCCGCCAAACCCGCAAACGCCTTGAAGTAACCTATCGGATCCTTGGTGTTGATCATGCCTGTGATCAGGAACAGCGGTCGGGCCTGACGCTCCTCGAAGCCGGCCATCGCCTCGGCAATCACCTCGCCAGCACCCGGATTATGCCCTCCGTCCACCCAGATTTCGGCACCCTTCGGCGCGCGAGTGAAGAGCTTGCCTTCAGTCAGGCGCTGCAGTCGGCCGGGCCATTCGACCGTAGTCATCGCCTTTTCCATCATGGCGTCAGTGACGATGAAGCCGGCGGCCTTGACGGCACGGATGGCGGCAGCAGCGTTAGCGTGCTGGTGGCGTCCCGGCAGACGTGGCAGCGATAAATCGGCAAGGCCGAACTCGTCCTGGTAGACCAGCCGTCCGTATTCCTCATGGGCCGAAAAGTCCTGGCCGAATACTGCCGTCGGGCAATGCAGCCTCTCGGCCGTCGTCGTCAAGACCTCTAGCGCAGCATCATATTGCTGGTGGCCGATGACGACCGGAAGCCCGCGCTTCATGATCCCCGCCTTCTCAGCGGCAATCAACTCGACGCGGTCGCCGAGATAAGGCTGATGATCCAGCGAGATCGGCATGATGACGGACACGGCGGGGTCGGAGATAACGTTGGTCGCATCGAAGCGGCCTCCGAGACCGACCTCGATGATCGCCGCATCGGCGGGCTGTTCCGAGAACAGCAGGAAGGTGACTGCGGTCAGGATTTCAAAGACGGTGATCTTCTGGCCGGCATTGGCATCAGCGACGCGGCGCAGTGCATCGGCAAAGACGGCGTCGTCGACGAGCTGTCCTCGACCGCCCTTGACGCCGATGCGATAGCGTTCATGCCAGTTTACCAGATGCGGTGACGTATGGACATGAACGCTTTTGCCGCCCGCTTCGAGCAGCGCCCGGCAGAACGCTGTAACGGAGCCCTTGCCGTTGGTGCCGGCGACATGGATCACCGGCGGCAGTTTGGTCTGCGGGTTGCCGAGAAGCTCAAGCAGCCGCGTGATGCGGTCGAGCGAAAGGTCGAAGCCCTTGGGGTGCAGGCCCAGGAGCTCGTCGATCACCTGTTCGGCCTGGCTCTTGGTGGAGTGATCTATGGAGCCCATTCCGCACCTCCGCTTTTCGGTCTTCGTCGACTCAGGCGCCGACAGCCATCGGCAGCACGATCTCGCTCGGTTCAAGCGAGGCGGTCGCCGGCTGCTTGGTCAGGATCTTCAACAGTCGTGCCAGCATATCCGGGATATCATGACGCTTAATGACCATGTCGACCATGCCGTGTTCGAGCAGATATTCCGACGTCTGAAAGCCTTCCGGCAGCTTTTCGCGGATCGTCTGTTCGATGACGCGCTTGCCGGCGAAGCAGATTTCGGCACCGGGTTCGGCCAGGTGAATGTCTCCCAGCATCGCATAAGAGGCAGTGACGCCGCCGGTCGTCGGATTGGTCAATACGACGATATAGGGCTGGCCTGCTTCCTTGAGGAGGTCGACTGCGACCGTCGTGCGCGGCAGCTGCATCAGCGATAGGATGCCTTCCTGCATGCGGGCACCACCCGAAGCCGGGAACATCACCAGCGGGCATTTCTCGGCAATAGCGCGCTCGAATGCCTTGACGATCGCCTCGCCGGCAGCGAGACCGAGCGATCCGCCCATGAAGTTGAACTCGTGCACGACGGCAACGATCTTCAGTCCCTGCAGCTTGCCGACCCCGGCGAGAATCGTGTCTTCCTGCTCGGTCTTGACGCGGCTGTCTTTCAGACGGTCGCTGTATTTCTTCGAATCACGGAACTTCAGCGGATCCTGGGCGACCTTCGGCTGCACCAGGGCCTCGTACTCGCCATTGTCGAACAGATCGATCAGGCGGGCCTTTGCCGGCATCTTCATGTGGAAGCCGGAAGCAGGAATGACCCACTTGTTGTCTTCCAGATCCTTGTGGAAGACCATTTCTCCGGTTTCCGGGCATTTGATCCAGAGATTTTCGGCGATATCATCGCGACGGCCCAGCATGGAATTGATCCGCGGGCGAACGTAATTCGTGATCCAGTTCAAATCGAGATCTCCTGAATGACTGAATTGACCAAGGCCAATGTGGGGGAACTATTCGGCGGCAACAAGGCGCGCCGAGCGGGTTCCGGTTGAAAGACCACGAACAAGGGTTGCCACCGCCTGCACGGTATCGGCAGTCGCCTTGCCATCCGCGGTCAGCGAATTCGCAACCTGATTGACGATCGCAGTGCCGACGACGACGCCATCGGCAGCCGCACCGATGACCCGCGCATGCTCGGCCGTCTTGACGCCGAAGCCGACGCAAACAGGCAGGTCGGTATGGCTCTTGATACGGCGGACGGCAGCCGAGACAAGTGACGGATCGGCCATAGCCGAGCCGGTGATGCCGTTCATGGATACGTAGTAGACGAAGCCCGAAGTATTGCGAAGCACCATCGGCAGGCGCTTGTCGTCCGTCGTCGGTGTTGCCAGACGGATGAAATTAACGCCCTTGCGGATAGCCGGGATGCAGAGCTCGTCATCCATTTCCGGCGGTAGGTCGACGACGATCAGGCCGTCGATGCCGGATGCCAGCGCGTCATCGAGAAATTTCTCGACGCCGTAAATATAGATCGGGTTGTAGTAGCCCATCAGTACGATCGGCGTGGCGTCATCGGATTTACGGAAATCGGCGGCAAGCTGCAGCGTCTTCTTCAGCGTCTGGCCTGCCTTCAGCGCCCGCTGACCGGCCATCTGGATTGCCGGACCATCGGCCATCGGGTCCGAGAAAGGCATGCCGAGCTCGATGATGTCGGAGCCTGCTTCCGGCAGCGCCCTCATGATGCCGAGCGACGTTTCGTAATCTGGGTCGCCAGCCATGAAATAGGTAACCAGCGCCGGGCGACCCTCGGTCTTCAGGTCGGCGAAGCGTTTGTCCATCCGTGCGGTCATGTCAGAGCTCCACGCCGAGAATTTTGCCAACGGTGAAGATATCCTTGTCGCCTCGGCCACAGAGGTTCATCACGATGATCTGGTCCTTATCCATCTTCGGCGCACGCTTGATGACTTCGGCCAGCGCATGGGCAGGCTCGAGTGCCGGGATGATACCTTCGAGGCGAGTCAGCATCTGGAAGGCTGCCAGAGCCTCGGTGTCCATGATCGGCACGTATTCGACGCGGCCCATATCCTTCAGCCATGAATGCTCCGGGCCGATGCCGGGATAGTCAAGGCCGGCGGAGATCGAGTGGCCTTCCTTTATTTGCCCGTCCCTGTCCTGCAGCAGGTAGGTGCGGTTGCCATGCAGCACGCCCGGGGAACCGACCGTCAACGACGCACAGTGCTCCTCGCCCTCCAGGCCCTTGCCGCCGGCTTCGACGCCGACGATCTGGACGCTCTTGTCATCGAGGAACGGATGGAACAGGCCGATCGCATTGGAGCCACCGCCGACTGCTGCCACCAGCATGTCCGGCAGGCGGCCTTCTGCGGCCATCATCTGTTCCTTGGCTTCGCGGCCCATCACAGACTGGAAATCGCGAACCATTTCCGGATAGGGGTGCGGTCCGGCCGCAGTTCCAATCATATAGTAGGTGTCGTCGACGTTGGTGACCCAGTCGCGCAGCGCCTCGTTCATGGCATCTTTCAGGGTACCGTGGCCGGATGTGACGGGAACGACCTCGGCACCGAGCAGCTTCATACGGAACACGTTCGGCGCCTGGCGCTCGACATCGGTTGCGCCCATGTAGACAACGCAGGGCAACCCGAAGCGAGCAGCAACGGTAGCCGAAGCCACGCCATGCTGGCCGGCGCCGGTTTCTGCGATGATGCGGGTCTTGCCCATGCGCTTGGCGAGCAGGATCTGCCCGATGCAATTGTTGATCTTGTGCGATCCGGTGTGGTTGAGTTCGTCGCGCTTGAAATAGATCTTCGCGCCGCCAAGCTCGGCTGTGAGCCGCTCGGCGAAATACAACGGGCTTGGGCGACCGATATAGTGGGTGTTGAGATAATCGAGCTCGGCCTTGAAGGTCGGATCGGTCTTGGCATTTTCCCACTCGGCCTGCAGGGCGAGGATCAGCGGCATCAGCGTCTCTGCGACGAATCGTCCACCGAAGATACCGAAGCGGCCATCTTCGTCTGGCCCGGCGCGGAAGGAATTTACGTTTGGCGTCTCGTTCACTGTCAACTCCCTGAGGCTGTTGCCGGCATGCGAGCCGAGGCAACCGCGTCGAAAAATTCGTCGATCATGGTCAGATCCTTGACGCCCGGCGCACTTTCCACACCGGACGATATATCGATACCCGAGGCCTTGGTGGAGGCGAGCGCAAGGGCGACGTTGTCTTTGTTGAGGCCTCCCGAAAGCATGTAGTCGACGCGGCCGTCAAGCCACGCCATCAGGCTCCAGTCGAAAGCAACGCCGTTTCCGCCAGGCAGTTCCGAACCCTTGGGTGCCTTGGCATCGAACAGGAAGCGATCTGCGATGCCGATATAGGCCTCCACACGCCTGAGGTCCTCGGCATCCCGCACGGAAAAGGCCTTCATTACAAGCACGTCGTAGAGGGCCTTGATGGTCAGAACCCGCTCGGGACTTTCATGGCCATGCAATTGCAGCACGTCGGGCCTAACCAGGTTCATAATCTCATCGAGATCGTCATTGTCCGGATCGACCACCACGGCGACGATGAGGGCCTTGCCACGAACGCGGTCAGCCAGCACGCCTGCCAGATCGGGCTCGATGTAGCGCGGGCTTTTTTCAAAGAAGATGAAACCGATGTGTGTGGCGCCGCGCGCGACAGCGCGATCGACCGTCTCGGCCGTCTTCAATCCGCAAATCTTGATATCGGGTTTCATGGCAGGCAAGTGACACGAAATGGCAAAAGAGTCGAGCCCATTCGCGACAGTTGCTGGATTTCAGAGCCTGCCGCGCTAGCCGAAATCGATGGCATGAAGGTGGGTGCCATGCCGCTTCAGCCAGGCTTTTGCTTCTTCCATGTGCGGGCAAAGCTCTTTGCACAGCGCCCAGAAGCGGGGGCCGTGGTTCATTTCCTTCAAGTGCGCCACCTCGTGGGCAGCCAGATAGTCGATGACTTCGGGCGGCGCCATCAGGATCCGCCAGGAAAAGCTGAGATTGCCCTGCGACGAACAGGAGCCCCAGCGGCTGCGCGTATCCTTCATGGTGATCGATGCCACATCGGCGCGGATGGTGCCGGCGTGCAATTTCACCAGGCGTTCCAGATCGGCGCGCGCTTCCTTCTTCAGGAAGGCTGCAATGCGCCGCCCGGCATGCTCCGGCATTCCGCTGACACGCAGGATGCGCTCGCCGTCCAGTTCGAGGATTTCGGTGATGCCACGCAGGCTGCCTGAATGCTCAACCTGGTGGGGCACTCCACGGATCAGGATCTCGCTGCCATCGCGCAGCTTCGCATCAGGCTCGAACTTCGACAACTTGGTGATGAGCCAGCCCTGGTGGCGGTCGAGAAAGGCGTTGATCTCGCGCGGCGGCACGCCATGCGGCACGGTCATCTTCAAGGCGCGGCCACCCGGCTCGATGCGCAGTGTAATACGGGTAGCGCGCTCGTGCTTGCGGATCGTCAGCGGCATCTGCCTTCCTGCAAGGTCGAGCGTCCTCGTCTCCGGAGCAGGCGGCGGCCGGGCAGTCTTGCGGACTTTTGAAAGAAGCGGAAACATCGATCCGGTTTATATGATTCGCTGCAGCGTCTTGCAAAGAAAAACCGGCATCTCGCGATGCCGGCTGTCGAATGCGTCAGGAGGTTCGGAACTCCTGGCCGGAGCCCTGATCCGTGCGTCGCGCCGCTGTGCGGTCACGCATGAAGCGGTCGAACTCTTCCTGGTCTTTGGCGCGGCGCAATTCCCGCACGTAGTTGTCGAAGTCGGCGCGGGTCTCGTCGAGCCTGCGGCGCTCCTGGTCCAGGCGGTCGAGTTCTGCCTGGCGCCAGTCGTCAAAAGCGACGTTCTCGCTGTTGAACTGCTGACGGTAACGACGGCCGTTGCGGCGGAAACCGCTGAACATGCCATCGGCTGCCTGGTTGACGTCCCGTTTGAAGCCTCTCAGGCGATCGCCGAAGAGGATGTATGCGAGCATAGCAAGACCGAGCGGCCAGAAAACCACGAAGCCCAGGACCATGAGCGCGATGGTCGCCGGGGTCCACTCCGGCCGAATCAATGCTGACTGATTCATCGTGAAATACCTCGTAAGGCGGCCGGCTGAATGCCGGAGCCGCTCAAATCGATGTGGTAATAACGGGCTCCGGCTTCAATAAGGAAGTGCTTTAAAATCGCAAATACTCATCATTCCGGATCGAAAATCCCGTTTTTCGCGCCTAGGCCGTTTTTGAGCCCTTGGCCTTCCGCTTCGGGACATCGGCAGTTCTCGAGTGCGCCTTGGCAAAAGCCAGGATGCGCGGCGCTATTTCGCGGCGGAAGCGAGAGCCATTGAAGACACCGTAGTGACCGACATCTGGCTGCAAATAGTGCATGCGCATCGCGTCGGGGATGTTGCTGCAGATTGTCTGCGCTGCCTGGGTCTGGCCGACGCCGGAGATGTCGTCGTTTTCGCCCTCGACCGTCAAGAGCGCCACCTTGCGGATCGCAGATGGATCGACGCGGTGACCACGATGGTGCAACTCGCCCTTCGGCAAGGCGTGTTTCATGAACACCTGCTCGACCGTCTGCAGGTAGAACTGCGAGGTCAAGTCCATGACCGCCAGATACTCGTCATAAAACTCGCGATGCTTTTCGGGCTCCCCGTCGTTCTTGACGAGGTGCATGAAGAAATCCTTCTGGGCAATGACGTGCCGGTCGAGGTTCATCGACATGAAGCCGGAAAGCTGCAGGAAGCCCGGATACACCGACCGCCCAAAGCCCGGCAGCGGCCACGGAACGTTCATCACCACATTATCGGCAAACCACTCGATGGGCTTGTCCATGGCGAGCTTGTTGACACCGGTCGGATTGATGCGCGTATCGATCGGACCGCCCATCAGCGTCATGGACGCGGGCGACAGCGGATCGCCAGCCTCTTCCATGAGGGCGGCTGCAGCGAGCACCGGCACGGATGGCTGACAAACGGCCACGACATGGGTATCCTGTCCGAGGTGATGCAGCATGGCGACGATATAGTCGATGTAGTTGTCGAGATCGAAGTCGCCCTCTTCGACGGGTATCATTCGGGCATCGGTCCAGTCGGTGATATAGACATCGGCGCCGGGCAACAGCGCCTCCACCGTACCGCGCAGCAACGTCGCGTAATGGCCGGACATCGGCGCCACGATCAGGATCCGCGGATCGGACGGACGGGGGACTGGCAGGTCCCTTTCGAAATGGAGCAAACGACAGAACGGCTTCTGCCAGACGACAGCCTCGGTGACGACCACGGGCTTGTCGTCGATGACTGTCTGCGCCAGCCCGAACTCGGGCTTTCCGTAACGCCGCGTGCTGCGCTCGAAGACCTCGAGACTGGCAGATATCGTCCTGCCGAACGCGGTTTCGGCCATGGGATTGAGCGGATTATCGTAAGCCTGGCGCATCATGCCGGCAGCAGCCCGGAAGGGCGCCATGACCGCATGGTTTAGTTCGTAGAGATGATAGTACATGACCGACATTACCTTTTCGACTGCGGCCGAAAGAATGGCTGGTCCTTCGTGCGGATCAGCGGCAGTATTATCGAGGTCCCTATCACATTCTGCCAAAGTTAGACACAGTTGAGTGCCTATAAATTAAAATGCCGGAGAATTGATCTCCGGCATGGTGTGGTTTGTGGTCGTTGAACTTAAACGTCCGCGGCGAACGTCTGGCGCTGGTCGCCGAGACCTTCGATGCCTAGTTCGACCACGTCGCCGGCCTTCAGGTAAGTCGGCGGCTTCATTCCCATTCCGACGCCTGGGGGCGTACCGGTCGAGATGACGTCGCCCGGCTGCAGCGACATGAACTGGCTGAGGTAGGAAACCAGGTGTGCGACGCCGTAGACCATCGTCTTGGTCGATCCATCCTGCATAGTTTTGCCGTTGACTTTCAGCCACATGCCGAGATTTTGCGGATCGGCAACTTCATCCTTCGTGACCAGCCAGGGGCCGATCGGGCCGAATGTGTCGCAGGACTTTCCCTTGGTCCACTGGCCGGAGCGCTCCGTCTGGAAAGCGCGCTCCGAGACGTCATGCGAAACGCAGTAGCCGGCGACATAATCGAGTGCGTCGGCTTCGCTGACATACTTAGCCGTCTTGCCGATGACGACGCCGAGTTCGACTTCCCAGTCTGTTTTTTCAGAGCCGCGCGGAATGAGAACCGTGTCATTCGGACCAGCGATGGCGGAAGTGGCCTTCATGAATATGATCGGCTCAGGCGGCACAGTTGCGCCGGTCTCTGCGGCGTGGTCCGAAAAATTGAGACCGATGCAGATGAACTTGCCGGTACCCGCGACGCAAGCGCCGATACGGCCTGCTGCCAGTTCCGGTAATGTGGCGGGATCGATCTGGGCAAGCTTTGCCAGGCTATCCGGATGGATCGCCTCTCCGCCGATATCGGCAACATGCGCCGACAGATCGCGGATCTTGCCTTCCTTGTCCAGGAGGGCCGGCTTTTCCTTGCCGGGCTCGCCGACTCGCATCAGTTTCATCGTATTGTCCTTCCTGCCATGTCTTCAGAAGCGCGTTTCGCCATATATGAACGAAACATTCACCTGTGTCACCCGTGGATTGCGTGTCGAACTTTACGCCGACAGCCCGTGAAGGCAACCGGCAAAGCGACGCGATGGGAAAGGATATATCACTTGCCTAAGTGTAATATCCGATGGCTTGGCAATCAGAACAGCTCTTTGAGCGCGGGGCCAACCGGAACGATGCCGGATGGATTGAGCGTCTCTATCGAGTAATATCCACGCTTGATGTGGTCGAAACTTACCGTTTCCGCGATGCCGGGCCAATCGAGCATGCTGCGGCAGAAAGCGCTGAGATTTGAGTAATCGGAGAGGCGCCTGAGATTGCATTTGAAAATGCCGTGATAGGCGACATCGAAGCGCACCAGCGTCACGAACAGACGGATATCTGCTTCAGTCGGGTGATCGGCAAAGAGGAAGCGCTTGCCTTCTAACTGGAGTTCGGCCCAATCCAGACAGTCGAAGACATCCCGGAAACCTTCCTCGTAGGCGAGCTGCGTCGTCGCAAAGCCGGTCCGATAGACGCCGTTGTTGAGCGACGGGTAGATCCGCGCATTGAAGGCGTCGATCTCTTCGCGCCGGTCATTCGGATAAAGATCGGTCGAGAGGGTTGCGAGACCGCCAAAGCCGTCATTCATCATCCGCAGGATGTCGGACGATTCATTGTTGACGATGGTGTTCATCCGGGTATCCCAGAGGACGGGAACTGTCGCCCTTCCGGTAAAATGCGGATCAGCCATGGTATAGAGTTCGTGGATATAGCGGGCACCGTTGACGCTGTCCTCGGTCGCGCCGGGATAGTCGCCGAATTGCCAGCCCTGCTTTGTGAGGGCAGGTTCGACGATGGAGATATCGATGGCAGCTTCCAGGCTCTTCATCGCCCGGCCAATCAGCGTCCGAGATGCCCAGGGGCAGATCAGCGCAACATAAAGGTGATAGCGGCCCGGTTCGGCAGCAAACCCACCGGTACCGGTCGGGCCGGCGCTGCCATCCGGCGTCACCCAGTTTCGAAAGCTGGACGTCTGGCGGACAAAGCCACCCTTTTCGTCCTTTGCCTGCACCGGCTGCCAATCTTCCGTCCACTTTCCGTCGACCAGCATGTTCTTCTCCTTCGCGTGCGAGAATTGCTGTTCTACCCGGTCCCTGCGAAGGCCACATCACACATTGTTGAAACAGACCGTCACCCTTGCGCCATCCGCAGAAGCGCTGGCGATCTGGACTATGGCGGGCGGCACGCTATACATCGTCGGGCACTCCATCCAAACACAAGCGCTGCTCCCAGCGCAGACCGTTTCAGAGAGAAAAACCATGACAAGCAGCAACAGCCGCGAATCCAACCATCCGATCGACGCCCTTTTCCTGGATCGCTGGTCGCCCCGTGCATTCAACAACGAGACCATGCCGGAAGCAGATCTGCTGACGATCCTCGAAGCCGGCCACTGGGCAGCCTCCTCCTACAACCACCAGCCCTGGCGTTTCGTCTACGCGCTGCGCGGCTCGGAGCAGTGGGACACGTTCCTCAGCCTGCTGATCGACTTCAACCAGAGCTGGGTTAAGTCTGCATCCGCGCTGCTGTTCATCGTTTCCCGCACGCATTCCGGCGAACTCGGTGCCGACGACCAGAAGCCGATCTACAGCCACTCCTTCGACGCCGGCACCGCATCGGGCTACATTGCCCTGCAGGCCCATCTCTCCGGCTATGAAGCGCACGGCATGACCGGCGTTCACTTCGACAAGGTACCGGGCGTACTCGGCATTCCGGACGGTTTCCGCGTCGAATGCGCCGTCGCCATCGGCAAGATCGGCGACAAGAACCAGCTGCCTGAAGGCCTGCGCGAACGCGAAGTCCCGAGCCCGCGCAAGCCGCTGGCCGAGGTCGCCTTCAACGGCAAGTTCATCGCCAAGTAATCCCTGATCCCGACAAAACGAAGCCCGCGCTGCAGATTTGCGGCGCGGGCTTTTCCATGTCTGGTCGCTGGTAGATTAGATGTCGAGGTTGGCGACGTTGAGCGCATTGTCCTGGATGAACTCGCGGCGCGGCTCGACTTCATCGCCCATAAGCCGGGCAAACAGGCTGTCGGCATCGACGGCGTCGTTGACGCGAACCTGCAGCAGCGAGCGCACGTTCGGATCGAGCGTCGTTTCCCAGAGCTGCTCGGCATTCATTTCACCGAGGCCCTTGTAGCGTTGCATCGACAGACCCTTGCGGCCGCTGGCAAAGACGGCTTCCAGCAGCGCACGGGCGCCCGAGATTTCCGTTTCGCCGTCTCTCCGCACCAATTTCGGCGGCACGTCGTAGATTTCCTTCAGGCGTGGGCCGAGCTGGTCGATATGGCGGGCATCGGACGAGCCGATCAGCGCCATGTCGAGGGTGATGACTTCCTTGACCCCGCGCACGGTGCGTTCCAGACGCAAGCCGCCCTCGTCGGTCATGTCGCCGATCCAGCCACGTTCCGTTTCTTCGGCAATAATGTCCAGACGACGGGCAACTTCGGCAACGATCGTCGCGGCCCGGGCGGGATCGCTGACCACGTCTGCATTGAGCGCGCCGGCAATTGCCGCCTGCTCTACGACGGCGCGGTTATAACGGGAATGCAGGTTTTCGAGCAGGGCTCTCAGACGCAGCGCGTCCTGAATGACTTCGCGCAGATCCTGGCCGGAGCGGACTTCGCCGCTGCCGAGCCGCAGGCTGGCGTCGTCGAGGCCCTGGCCGATCAGATATTCTTCCAGCGCCTTCTCGTCCTTCAGATACTGGATCGATTTGCCGCGCGACACTTTGTAGAGCGGCGGCTGGGCGATGTAGATGTGGCCGCGCTCGATCAGCTCCGGCATCTGGCGGAAGAAGAAGGTCAGCAGCAGCGTGCGAATATGGGCGCCGTCGACGTCGGCGTCCGTCATGATGATGATCTTGTGGTAGCGCAGCTTGTCGGCGTTGAACTCGTCCTTGCCGATGCCGGTGCCGAGCGCGATGATCAGCGTACCGATTTCCTGGCTGCCGAGCATCTTGTCGAAGCGTGCACGCTCGACATTGAGGATCTTGCCTCGCAGCGGCAGGATCGCCTGGTTTTCGCGCGAACGACCCTGCTTGGCCGAGCCGCCGGCGGAATCCCCTTCAACGAGGAAGACTTCGGACTTGGTAGGGTCACGCTCTGAGCAGTCGGCGAGCTTGCCCGGCAGCGAGGCGATGTCGAGGGCGCCCTTGCGGCGCGTGAGTTCGCGGGCCTTCTTGGCGGCTTCGCGGGCCATGGCGGCTTCCGCGACCTTGCCAATCAGGATCTTGGCCTCGGTCGGATGTTCTTCGAGCCAGGTACCGAGCGCCTCGTTGACCAGGCTTTCGACGACCGGGCGAACTTCCGAGGAAACCAGCTTGTCCTTGGTCTGGGAGGAGAACTTCGGATCCGGGACCTTAACCGAGAGCACGGCTGTCAGGCCTTCGCGGCAGTCGTCTGCCGTCAGGGTCACCTTCTCGCGCTTGCTGATGCCGGAGGTCTCGCCGTAGGAGGTGATCTGACGGGTCAGGGCGCCACGGAAACCGGCCATATGGGTGCCGCCGTCGCGCTGCGGGATGTTGTTGGTGAAGCAGAGTACGTTCTCGTGGTAGCTGTCGTTCCACCACATCGCCACTTCGACGACGATGCCGTCCTTTTCGCCACGGATGGCAACGGGCTTGTCGACCAGCGGCTTCTTGGCGCGATCGAGATAGACGACGAAGGCTTCGAGGCCGCCGTCATAAAGCATTTCCACCTGTTTGACGTCTGAATGACGTTTGTCGGTGAGCAGGATGCGGACGCCGGAATTGAGGAAGGCGAGTTCGCGCAGCCGGTGCTCGAGCGTCGCGAAGTCGAACTCGATCATCGTGAAGGTTTCGGTGCTGGGCTGGAAGGTGACTTCCGTCCCGGTTTCGCCGCCGCTGTCGCCAAGCGTCACCAGAGGTGCGTCGGCGACGCCGTGGGTGAAGCTGATCTCGTGGATCTTGCCCTGGCGCTTGATGCGCAACTTGAGCCAGACCGACAGCGCGTTGACGACGGAGACGCCGACGCCATGCAGACCGCCGGACACCTTGTAGGAGTTCTGGTCGAATTTGCCGCCGGCGTGCAGCTGGGTCATGATCACTTCGGCAGCGGATATGCCCTCGCCGGTGTGGATATCCGTCGGGATACCACGACCATTGTCGGTCACCGTCACCGAGCCGTCGGGGTTGAGCGTTACGGTTACCAGGTCGGCGTGACCACCGAGCGCTTCGTCGATGGCGTTGTCGACAACTTCGTAGACCATGTGATGCAGGCCGGAGCCGTCATCCGTGTCGCCGATATACATGCCGGGCCGCTTGCGCACGGCATCGAGGCCCTTCAGGACCTTGATGGAGTCAGCGCCATATTCAGGATTGGCGGCATTTTCGGTCGCGGGAATATCGGTCATGGCTTGAAGTCTTTCGTGTTATCGCAGGTCGCGACGATCCTTGCGAATCATCGTTTTTCCTCCCCGAACTATAGGGGTATTTCATAGTCAATGCCAAATACATGGCCCCGAAAATACCTATAAAGCAGGGGATTAAGGCTGATTTCAGCCAGTTTTCCGAGCCTTTTCGAGGATGGCCTCCAGTGCTTCTACAGCATCCTGGTCGAGAAAGCGAAATTGTCCGGCAAGGCGATTGGCGAGCGCCGTATATTGCGGCGCCATCCCCGCCGTGTCGATCACGACACGCGGGTCGGAACCGCGCGCCAGCATGAACAGCTCCTCGGCCTCGTCCCAGATGATATTGAAATAGCCGGCAATCCTTTGCAGCATGACGAAGGTCGGGAGACCCCGTTTGCCGTGTTCCAGCGCCGAGAGGTAGGCGGGCGTCACGTCGAGCGCGGCCGCCATTTCCTTCTGCGTCACGCCCTTGCGTTCGCGGAGCTTGCGCACCGCTTCGCCGAATGGCGTCATGGCGCATCTCCCGGACGCCTTGCCAGGCGGATATAGAGGGCGCCTTCGCCGCCGTGATGCTGGGCCGCCGTTTCATAGGACGAGATGAGATAGCGGAAGTCGGGCTTGGAGAACCACAAGGGTGCTGCCCGCTTCAGAGCGCCTTCGCTGCCCATCGAGCTTCCCTTGCCTGTTATGACCAGCACATGGCGCAGACCGCGCATATGGGCCCGAACCAGGAAATCGAGCAGCAGATCATGCGCCTCGTCCTGGTAGAGGCCGTGCAGGTCGATCCTTGCTTCCAGCGGAAGCCGGCCCTTGGCGATCTTGCGCTTCACCGGCCGCTCGAGCGGATGGTGCTTGCTGGCGGACGGCTGCGGCTTTTGCGGCATCGGCAGGGGTTGTTGCGAAATCGGCATCTTCGGAGGCGGAGGTGATGATACATCGCGCTGCGCTTCGGCGGCCTGCTGCTCGGTCAGAAAGATATCGAGCGCCTGCATCTCGGCCATATGCTGCGGCAGCGGCCGGGTACTCTTGGCGACCTTGCTCCAGAGAATGCGTTCCTCCGGGCTGAGCTTGCGGTCCTTCGCCATCAGCTGAACCTCGCGGCAGCCGCCCTGGGCACGAGAATGTAGAAATCGGCGTCATGACGGACGGTGCCCGCCAGTTCTCCGGCTTCATAGCCCGAGCCGGTGAAGATGTCGCCACGTGCGGGGCCGACAATTGCCGAACCGGTGTCGAGCGCCAGCATCAGCCGCTGGAACGGTCCGCCGTTGTCCAGGTGGGTGAGGCTTTCCGAGCGGATGAAGAAGGGGAAGCCGAAGGTATGGATCAGCCTGTCAACGGCGAGCGCCCGGCCCGCCACCAGCGGCACCTTGGCCGCTGCGATTGGCCCGGCCTGCGGATCGGCGACATCGGCCTCGCGGAAGAAAATGTAGGAGCGATTGTGTGAGAGAACCTCGTCGACTTCTCCCGGATGGGCGTAGAGCCAGTCCCGGATCGTCTGCATCGAGATCGTCGCGCGGTCCAGTTCGCCACGGTCGATCAGCAGCCGACCGACAGCCGAGAACGGATGGCCGGCCTTGGCGGCATAAGTGATACGGCAGAGCGTTCCATCCGGATAGCGCAGCCGCGCGGCACCCTGGACATGCACGAAGAACACATCGACGCTGGATTTGGCCCAGGCTATCTCAAGGCCTTTGCCCGCAAGATAGCCAGAGGTGATCTCGCCGCGGTCCGGATAGGCATCGATCTCGCCATACCTCAGACGCGCGAACATGTAGGACGCGTCCAGCCCGGCCGGTCGGTTGCTGTCGTCGAGATCGACCAAATCGTCCGGGCGGCGGTAGAAGGGATAGCAATAGACGGCATCCGGTGTTGCGGACACTTCTATCTCCGGCTCGAAGAATGCCGTGACGAACCCGCTCCGGTCTCCGCTTCGGCGTATGAAAAACGGCTGGCAATTGGCTTCGAAAAAAGCCCTGGCCTCTGCTGCGTCGGCTGGCTCGATGTCATTTGCCGCTTCCAGCAGCGGCAGCAGGTCCGCCGTCGTCAGCCCGAGCGACCCGGCTCGGTAGGACTTTGTCTCAGTGACGTGCCGATAACAGGCCCGCATGGCATCGAAAAGGCCGGAGGGATCGTCATCCCCCCAGCCTTTCAGATCGTCAAAGGTTGTCGGCTCCAGCAAAAAATCGTCGGATCGGACACTCATTGTTCGGATTCGGTCGCCACAAGTTTCCAGTTCGGATCGCGCGAGCGCGTGTCGCGTGCGAATGTCCAGAGGTCGCTGACTTCCGACACCTGCTCTGCATCGCCATCGACCAGCACGTCGGCCTTGTCGTATGTCGCCGATATCATCTGGCTGACGATGCGAATGGTGACCAATGCATCGGTCTCCTTGACCTCGGCACTCACGATATCGCTCCGGTCGATGCCGACGAAGCTGGACTTGACCCTCTCACCGCGTGCTTCTCGATCGGCGATCGCTGCGTCGAAGCCCTCGTAGACCTCATTGGACAGCAGACCCTTCAGCGCCTTCCGGTCGCCATCGGCAAAAGCCATGACGATCATCTCGTAGGCCATGCGGGCGCCCTTGACGAACTCCTTCGGATCGAAGGACGGGTCGATCTTCACCACTTCGCGCAGCTGCGCGTTCAGCGGCGTTTCAGGCTTGGCGAAGGCGTCGACGGCTGCAAAGCGATTTTCGTCATCGACGGCGTCGCGACGCGGCAGGGTAACGACTTTGCCGGTATCCGGTGCATCGGGACCTTTGACAGCATCGCGCGGAGTGTACAGATCACGCGGCGGCTTCTCGGTGCCCGTGCGGCGACCAAGCACGCTGCGCAACTGAAGGAAGATCAGCACCGCTGCGACCAGAAAGAAAATCGTCACAAAGTCATTCGAACCCATATCGCTCCGGCACCACTGTTCACATTCGAAGTTTCAACACCCATATAGTCAGCATAATGCCATCATTCAAATAGCAGGTCCTCATCTTTGTGATCTGCTATGCTGAACGGCAGCCGAGTTACTCATTCGAGGAAGAGACCATGCGCCTTTCGCTTCTGCCTGCCTTCGTCCTGCTGCTCCCCCTGGTGGAGATCGCCGGCTTCGTCGTGGTCGGCAAGGCGATCGGTATCTGGGCCACGCTCGGCCTCGTCGTCCTCAGTGTTGTTGTCGGCGCTTTCCTGCTCCGGTCCCAAGGATTGAGCATCCTGAGGCGGCTCTCGATGGCAAGCCGCGACGGCGCAGCGCCTGCCCGCGATCTCGTGCATGGTGCGATGGTGGTGGTGGCTGCGTTCCTGCTGCTGGTACCCGGCTTTTTCACGGACATCCTCGGCCTGCTTCTCTTCATTCCTGGCGTGCGCGATCTCGCTTGGAAGTTTCTCAGCCGCCGCATCGTCATCCTGGGGTCTTCGCCGGCGTTCAATCGCTCGCGCGGCGCGCCGGAAAAGCCGAACAGCTCGGGGCCCGTGGTCGATCTCGACGCAGATGATTTTCGGCGCGGC
Organism: Rhizobium sp. B21/90; assembly: GCF_019355815.1. NCBI lineage: Bacteria > Pseudomonadati > Pseudomonadota > Alphaproteobacteria > Hyphomicrobiales > Rhizobiaceae > Rhizobium > Rhizobium sp. B21/90. Next base: position 283,888 of record NZ_CP072162.1, read on the forward strand.
CCGAATCCAGGCTCTCCGTGGTCCGATCACAAGCGTCTGAAGGACTGAGCGCCCCTGTTTTGGGCCGGCTGCCGAAGGGTTGTAAGCCCCGGCATGAAATGTTAGATGGCGACACCATTTTGAGCCGCGAGGAAGTGCCATGGCCGACGAAATCAACGGCGAGACCGCCCCCAGCCTATCCGTTCTTGCCCAGTACACGAAGGATCTGTCCTTCGAAAATCCCGGTGCGCCGCGCTCGCTGCAGTCCCGCGACAAGCCGCCGGAAATCAATATCAACGTCAACGTCAATGCCAACCCGCTCTCTGACACCGATTTCGACGTCGTGCTGACGCTGAATGCCGATGCCAAGGATGATGGCAAGACCGTATTCCACACCGAGCTGGTTTATGGCGGCGTTTTCCGGGTCGTTGGCTTTCCGCAGGAGCATATGCTGCCACTGCTGTTCATCGAATGCCCACGCCTGCTGTTCCCGTTCGCGCGCCAGATCATTGCCGACGTCACCCGCAACGGCGGCTTCCCGCCGCTTATCATCGACCCGATCGATTTCGCGACGATGTTCACCCAGCGCGTTGCCGAAGAACAGACACGTGCGCAGGTCAGCTCCGTTCCGAACTGATCCTCGATCGATATCATGAGACATGTGCCCGGCTTGTCCGGGCATTTTTTATATCTATCAGGCAGAACCGTATTTCAGCCAAATGCTCTTTTCTCCGAGCTTGGCGAGCAGCGCCCGATGTGCTTCGCGCTCCAGATCGCTTACCCTGTCCGGCAGCGGAGATGGTCTCGCAAGCACCGCGACAACCACGTCGTCATTTTCCATCCGGTTATCTGAACCGCTCTGGCCGCCTTTATCGGAGCTGAGACCCAGGGCAGTCTGCCGGCCACCGATCATCTCGATATAGACTTCGGCCAGCAATTCCGAGTCGAGCAGCGCGCCGTGCTTGGTGCGGTGGGTATTGTCGATGCCATAACGGCGGCAGAGGGCATCGAGAGAATTCGGACCCATCGGGTTTTTGCGACGGGCAAGAGACAGGGTGTCGATAACCATCTCAGGCAGGATCGACGGCATACCGAGACGCGCCAGCTCTGCGTTGATAAAGCCCATGTCGAAGTTTGCATTGTGGGCGATCCACTTGGCGTCGCCAAAGAATTCGAGCATCGGTCCGGCGACGTCGGCAAAGGGTGGCTTGTCGGCGAGGAACTCGTCGGTAATGCCGTGCACCGCCAGCGCGTCCGGATGGACTTTCTGGCCGGCCGGATTGACGTACATGTGAAAGGTGCGTCCCGTCGGAAAATGGTTGAACAGTTCGACGCCACCGATTTCGATGATGCGGTCGGTGCGGCTGTCGAGGCCTGTCGTTTCCGTATCGAAGATGATTTCGCGCATGTCACAAATCCCTGTCCGTCGTGCCCGCCCTCAAGGCGGCAATGATCGCCGCGACCTGGCTGCGGGCCGCCTCGATACCGTTTCCGGTATCGATCAAGAAATCCGCCCTCGCGCGCTTGTCGGCGTCCGGCATCTGCCGAGAGAGAATCATATTGAACTTCTCCTCCGTCATGCCCGGTCGCGCAAGAACCCTTTGGCGCTGAAGCTGTGGATCACAAGTAACGACGACGATGCGATCGACGCGATCCGCGCTTGCCGTTTCGAACAACAGGGGAATGTCGAGCACAACGATATCGGCGCCGGCCAGGGCCTGCTCACCCAGGAATGCCAGTTCGCGGCGGCGCACCAGCGGATGGACTATGGCTTCGAGTGTCTTGAAGCCAGCCGGGTTGGCCGCCAGCTGCCTAGACAACAACTGCCGGTCAACGATACCGCCTGCAACGGTTCCCGGAAAAGCTCCCTCGATCAAAGGTGCCGCCTCGCCCGCGTACAGTTCGTGCACCGCCTTGTCGGCATCGTTGACCGGAATGCCGGCATCGGCAAACAGCCTGGCCGTTGTCGTCTTGCCCATGCCGATCGAGCCCGTCAGGCCAAGCCGGATCATTTGTGCGCTTCCATGTCTGCGATAACCAACTGCCGCAGACGGTCATCAACCTCAGGGCGCTGGCCAAACCACTTTTCAAATCCCGGCACCGCCTGGTGTAGCAGCATGCCGAGACCATCGACCGTGGCGATTCCCTGCCGTTCGGCTTGGACAAGAATTTCCGTCTTCAGCGGCACGTAGACGATATCTGTGGCAACGGCGTCCCTCGCCATCGTCGTGAAATCGATTGCTGGCACCGGGCCTCCTCCATCCATGCCAAGGGAGGTGGTATTGATGAACAAGCCCGCCGACTGCATGACCTCGCGCAAAGCCTTTTCCGGATGGGCATGGACGCTGGGACCGAACCTGTCGGCAAGTTCGCGGGCGCGATCCAGGGTGCGGTTGACCACATGGATCGTACCGATGCCACGGTTGCGGACCGCCTGGATGATGGCGCGGCTTGCGCCACCGGCGCCGAGAACGACGGCGGTTTCCACCTTGTCCCACCCGGGGTGGCGGGCATCGAGATTGGCGACGAAGCCGTGGCCATCGGTATTGGTGGCCATGAGCTGGCCGTTTTCCAGCCACAGCGTGTTGGCGGCGCCGAGCTCTTGCGCCAATTCGTCCGGCCGATCAGCCAGCGCGAATGCCTGCTCCTTGTGCGGGATCGTGACGTTGCCACCGACAAAGCCAGCGGTGCCATCCTTCAGCGATGCGATGAAGCCGGGAAAATCTGCCGGGGACACGGCGTGAGCCTGATAGTTGCCGGCGATGCCCAGTGTTTTAAGCCAGTGTCCATGGATGAGCGGCGAGCGGGAATGGCTGACGGGATAGCCTGTGACGAAGGCACGCCGGCCGATTGTTTCACGTGAATCATCCATCGATTGCCTCCAGGGCCCGCAATTCGGCGAGCAGCGGCAGCATGGGAAGGCCGAGGATCGTAAAGTAGTCGCCGTCTATCCGCGAGAACAACTGTATCCCCTCGCCTTCCAGCTGATAGGCCCCGACGCTACCGAGCGCCTTGTCGCCGACCCTGCCGATATGCCGATGGATAAAAGCGGGTGTGAGCGTCCGCATTGTCAATTCGGCATGGGACAGGTGCTCCCAGAGGATGTCGCCATCCCTTGCGATCGCGACGGCACTGTTTAACCGGTGGGTTTTTCCCGAGAGGGCCAGCAAATGGGCCTCTGCCTCGGCACTATCCTTCGGCTTGTGAAACACGCGAGAGCCGAGTGACATCGTCTGGTCCGAACCGATGACCAGCGAACCATGGTGGCTTTCGCTGACAGCGACAGCCTTGGCCTTGGCGAGAACCAGCGCAATGGCGTCCGGGCCGGCGCCGGCTTTTTCAAGCGGTGCCTCAAGGGCACGTTCGTCGATGCTGGCAGCGATGGATTCGAACCGCAGACCGGCATTTTCCATCAGCATGCGACGAAAGGGGCTGGAGGACGCGAGGATGAGTGGCGATGTCATGGAGTGTCCCTGCGCTATTCGGCAGACTTGCGCTTAGCGCAGCTTCGGTTTGAGGGCAACGATGGCGGCAGCCGTTTCTTCGATCGAGCGCCGGGTCACGTCGATGACAGGCCAGCCGTGCCTGGCGCAAAGCGCACGGGCGTATTTCAATTCCTCGGAGATCGTGGCGCGATCGGTATAATGACCGCGATCGAAGCCGGGCGTGGTGCCGAGGATGCGATTTTCGCGAACCTGCGAAATGCGGTCGGTGGTGGCGATCAAGCCGACGATGAGAGGCTTGGTTGCGGCAGCCAGGCTCGGCGGCAGCGGTACGCCGTAGACGATCGGAATATTGGCGGTCTTGATGCCGCGATTGGCGAGATAGATGCTGGTCGGAGTTTTCGACGTTCGACTGATGCCGACGATGACGACGTCGGCATCATTATAATCATCCGGCATCTGGCCGTCATCATGATCCATGGTGAAATTCAAAGCTTCGATGCGGGCGAAGTAATCCGCATTCATCACATGCTGGGCGCCCACCCTGCGTCGGGAAACGGCGCCGAGATAGGTCTGGAAGACGTTGAGTACCGGTTCGAGCACAGCGACACACGGGACACCCATCGCCTTGCAGCGCTCGTCGATGAGATCGGCAAGTTCGTGATCGACGATAGTATAGAGCACGATACCCGGAGAAGCATCGATCGCCTCGAGCACCGGCAGCAGCTGCCGGCGATTGCGGATCAGCGGATAGACATGCTCGATTGGCTGGCTCGCCTGGAATTGGACCGACGCCGCCCTTCCGGCGGAAATGAGAGTCTCTCCGGTTGAGTCAGATATCAGGTGCAGATGAAAGAAATTTATTCTGTTCTCCACGTTGTTTTCCGTCGTCTGTTGATAACTGGGGAGGAAAATATAATTGGGCATCGTCATGGCAGAGGGGCTGGGATAACTGCCAAGTTGTCCACAATTGCGATTTTGCGGCTTGATGAAAAGAGAGGCTGTGAAGACTGGGGATAAAGAAGCTTCGACCGATTGTCATCCTAACCTTGTCCACAGGATACGCAAATCTACGGTCACGCTAAATGCCAGGGATGATTGATGAAATTCATTCTGTCCCCATATCTCGTCAAGATGCCGCAATTTTCGTCCCGACTATTCCGGGATATGGCAGTCACGGGGACTTCGCTTGGATAAGTGATAATCCTTGATAGTCACCGACTCTTAGAAATAGAAACCTTAAGAAGATCTTTATAATTTTTAGAGGGAAGAGGCATTTGACGGCAGAACGCAGGGCAATTATGAGAGTGTTGGCGGGAGAAACGCTGACACCCCCTCCGATATGGCTGATGCGACAGGCAGGTCGATATCTTCCCGAATATAAGGCAACGAGGGCTCAGGCGGGGAGCTTTCTGGACCTCTGTTACTCGCCGGATCACGCAGTTGAGGTGACGCTGCAGCCGATAAGGCGCTATGGCTTCGATGCTGCGATATTGTTTTCGGATATCCTCGTCATCCCTGACGCCTTGCAGCGGAATGTAAGGTTTACGGAAGGCCACGGACCGCAGATGGATCCGATCGACGAGGCCGGCATTCTGGCTCTTGAACCGAAGGATGTGCTCGAGCACCTGAAGCCTGTGTTTGAAACTGTGCGGCGGCTGCGGGCAGAACTGCCGGGCGAAACGACGCTACTCGGTTTCTGCGGGGCGCCGTGGACGGTGGCGACGTACATGATCGCCGGGCACGGGACACCTGATCAGGCGCCGGCCCGTTTGTTCGGCTATCGCCATCGCAAAGCTTTCGAACACCTGCTGGCAATGCTCGCCGAGCTCTCTGCCGATTATCTCGTGGCGCAAATCGATGCCGGTGCCGACGCGGTGCAGATTTTCGATTCCTGGGCGGGCGTCCTCGGGGAAGCGGAATTCGAGGCATTTGCCGTGGCTCCCGTGGCGCGGATTATCGCTTCGGTAAAGGCGCGCCGTCCTGAGGCGCGGATCATCGCTTTTGCCAAAAATGCAGGCTACATGCTGAAGGATTATCGCCGCAAGACCGGCGCCGATGCCATTGGCCTGGACTGGTCCGTTCCCCTCTCCTTCGCGGCCGAACTGCAGCGGGACGGGCCTATCCAGGGTAACCTTGACCCTATGCGCCTGGTGGCCGGCGGCGATGCGCTGACAGATGGGATAGACCGGATACTGGAGCGGCTTGGCAACGGACCCCTCATATTCAACCTCGGCCATGGAATCACGCCCCAGGCAGATCCTGAAAATGTTGCTGTGCTCGTTGACAGGGTGCGGAGTTTCAAGTTTTGACGATCGACAAGCAGACGGATCAAAAGACGGGACGGACGGCACATAGCCGCGCGCTGTCCGCAATCCTCGTTTTCGTGCTGCTCGCCGTGGCGTTGTTTTACTGGAACCCGGACAATCTCTATCTGTGGATCAAGGCGTTGCATGTCATCGCAGTTATCTCCTGGATGGCCGGGCTGCTCTACATGCCTCGGCTGTTCATCTATCACACCGACGCGGCGCCGGGCTCTGCCCAGTCGGAAACCTTCAAGGTCATGGAGCAGCGGCTGCTCAAGGTGATCATGAATCCTGCAATGATGCTGACCTGGATCTTCGGGCTATACCTTGCCTGGTCGGGGTTTGCGTTCCAGGGTGGTTGGCTGCATGCAAAGATTGGTCTTGTCGTGCTTCTGACTGGTGTCCATGTGTATTTCAGTCGTGCCGTGAAAGCCTTCGCAAAAGACCAGAACACCCGCTCCGCCCGCTATTGGCGTTTTGCTAACGAGGCGCCGACGTTGCTGATGATTGCCATCGTCATCCTCGTCGTGGTCAAACCTTTCGCCTAGAAAAGGCGTCATTTTAAATTTTCGCCATCGGCGACATGCCCCTTGCGGCTTCCTGCGGAAGTCGCTATTTTCGCGCATCTCATCTTCGTGGCATGTATTCATCCTGTCGCCCGCGAGTCCCCTTCGCGGTCCCGAATACGAAAACGTCGCCTTTCCCTTTCTAAAAATAGAGTAATGGTCCCTTCATGGCTGAAATGAAGCTGCAAGAACTGAAAAGCAAATCCCCGACCGATTTGCTGGCTTTCGCCGAATCGCTCGAGGTCGAAAGCGCCAGCACGCTGCGCAAACAGGAATTGATGTTTGCCATCCTGAAGGTGCTGGCCAGCCAGGACGTGGAAATTATTGGCGAAGGCGTGGTTGAAGTCCTCCAGGACGGATTTGGATTCCTGCGCTCTGCCAATGCGAACTATCTGCCCGGGCCCGACGATATCTACATTTCGCCCTCGCAGATCCGCCGGTTCTCGCTGAAGACCGGCGACACCGTCGAAGGCCCGATCCGTGGACCTAAGGAAGGCGAGCGCTATTTTGCTCTCCTCAAGGTCAACACGATAAACTTCGACGATCCTGAGAAAATCCGCCACAAGGTTCACTTCGACAACCTGACGCCGCTTTATCCGAACGACCGCTTCCGTATGGAACTGGACGTGCCGACGACCAAGGATCTATCTGCCCGCGTCATCGATCTCGTGGCGCCGATCGGCAAGGGCCAGCGCGGCCTCATCGTTGCCCCGCCGCGCACCGGTAAAACCGTCCTGCTCCAGAACATTGCGCACTCGATCACCGCCAATCATCCCGAATGCTATCTGATTGTCCTTCTCATTGACGAACGGCCTGAAGAAGTGACGGACATGCAGCGCTCTGTGCGCGGTGAAGTCGTGTCATCAACGTTTGACGAGCCCGCGGTTCGCCACGTACAGGTCGCTGAAATGGTGATCGAGAAGGCGAAGCGTCTCGTCGAGCACGGTCGTGACGTCGTCATCCTGCTCGATTCGATTACCCGTCTCGGTCGCGCCTACAACACCGTCGTGCCATCGTCTGGCAAGGTCCTGACGGGTGGTGTCGACGCCAACGCGCTGCAGCGTCCGAAGCGCTTCTTCGGTGCTGCGCGAAATATCGAGGAAGGCGGATCGCTGACGATTATTGCGACAGCCCTGATCGATACTGGCAGCCGCATGGACGAAGTCATTTTCGAAGAATTCAAGGGTACTGGCAACTCGGAAATCGTGCTCGACCGCAAGGTCGCCGACAAGCGCATCTTCCCGGCGATGGATATCCTTAAGTCCGGTACGCGTAAGGAAGACCTGCTCGTTCCGCGTCAGGATCTGCAGAAGATCTTTGTTCTTCGCCGTATCCTCGCCCCGATGGGTACGACGGATGCGATCGAATTCCTTATCGACAAGCTGAAGCAGACGAAGAACAATCCGGATTTCTTCGACTCGATGAATACCTGATTTCAGTCGGCCGAACGTTTGCTACTTAAGGGCCGCCATGTGCGGCCTTTATGCTGGGTGGATCGATTCGGTTCCGTACCAAATGCGGTGCAACGTGTCACAATTTGCAGATACGATCTATGCGTTGTCTAGCGGCGGCTTGCCCGCCGGCGTCGCCGTCATCCGCGTCAGTGGTAGTGGCGCATTTGCGGTGGCTTCGCAGATTGCAGGGCAACTGCCTGCGCCTCGCACTGCCTCACTGAGAACGATTCGGTCTCGAAACGGTTTGGTGATCGACAAGGGGATTGTTCTGCTTTTCCCTGGTCCGAATTCGTTCACCGGAGAAGATTGTGCGGAATTTCAAGTGCATGGGGGCCTTGCAGTTGCGGCTGCGATATTAGACGAGCTCTCAGCTATTTCCGGATGCAGACTGGCGGAGAATGGCGAATTTTCACGACGAGCGTTCGAAAATGGACGGATGGATCTGCTGGAGGCGGAGGGTCTCGCAGATCTCTTGGCGGCCGAAACCGAAATGCAGCGGCGGCTGGCGATAGAACAGAGTAACGGCGGACGTTCCGAACTGTATGCCGCCTGGGCGAACCGCATAACGCGGGGCAGGGCTTTCATTGAGGCCGAGCTCGATTTCTCGGATGAAGGTGACGTGCCCGGATCCGTTTCAGACCAGGTTTGGGCTGATATGCTCTTTATCCGTGATGCGATTTTAGAGCATTTGGCTGGTGCAAAGTTCGGAGAAATCGTCCGCGATGGGTTCCGAGTTGCGATAGCTGGACCGCCCAATAGCGGTAAGTCCACCTTGCTGAATGCGTTGGCCGGTCGAGATATTGCTATCGTCACAGAGATCGCCGGCACGACGCGCGATGTCCTTGAGGTTAATCTTGATATAGACGGCTTTCGGGTCCGCTTGTTCGATACCGCCGGCTTTCGCGAGACGGAAGATATTGTAGAAGCAGAAGGTGTGAGGCGTGCGCTTCAGACAGTTGAGGCGGCAGACCTCGTTCTCATGCTCAGGGAGATAGGCAGTCCTGAAACAGAGATTGTGGTTCACTCAGACGTCATCCAGGTAGGGACTAAAGCGGATATCCACGGGCCGTCTGAGCAATTCGATATTTGTATTTCTGTTCAAAATGGGACTGGACTGTTGGAATTAAAAGAGCGCCTTTCGGCAGAACTTGGAAAGCGCTCCACCGGTCTTTCGATGGCAGTTCCCGCGAGGCGGAGACATCGTGTGCTGCTGGAACAAACAATTTCAGACATCAGTTGCGCGTTAAATTCGTCTGACGGACTCGATATCAGAGCCGAGCATTTGCGCGCTGCTGCTCGCTCATTGGGACGGATAACCGGGCATGTGGATGTGGAGGATTTGCTCGGTGTAATTTTCTCTGAGTTCTGCGTGGGCAAATGATTCACGTGAAACATTCGGTGACTGCGTTGGAAACGTGTTTCACGTGAAACTTCTTGACTCCCGGTCGTTAGTCCGGAAAACAGCCTAAGCTGGAGATTACGATGCAAACGACGCGTTATGATGTAATTGTAGTGGGTGGCGGTCACGCAGGTAGCGAAGCCGCAGCTGCGGCCGCCCGCCTTGGTGCACGCACCGCGCTTGTGACGCATCGCCGGGACACCATCGGCGTCATGTCCTGTAATCCTGCCATCGGTGGGCTTGGTAAAGGGCATCTCGTTCGCGAGATCGATGCGTTTGATGGACTGATGGGCCGTGTTGCAGATGCTGCCGGAATACAGTTCCGAATGCTCAATCGCAAGAAGGGACCAGCGGTACGCGGTCCTCGCACCCAGGCAGACCGCAAGCTTTATCGCCTCGCCATGCAGGCTGAGATCGCATCGCTGGAAAACTTGGACGTTGTTGAGGGTGACGTTTTCGATATCCTTCAGCGCGATGGGCGGGTTACCGGAATCTCCCTGCGTGACGGTACTGAACTTCACTGCGGCAGCGTTGTGGTCACGACAGGTACGTTCCTTCGAGGATTAATCCATATCGGCGGCCAGAAGATCCCGGCAGGACGTATGGGCGAGGAGCCCTCGGTTGGACTGTCGGGCACGCTGGAGCGGCTTGGCATTTCGTTGGCTAGGTTGAAGACTGGTACCCCAGCCAGGCTCGATGGCAAGACGATCGATTGGACAGCAGTTGGCAGGCAAGGGGCGGATGAAGATCCGGTGCCCTTCTCGTTCATGACGGACACGATCGTCAACAGACAAGTCGATTGCGGTGTGACGCGGACAACGGCCGCCACGCACAAGATCGTTCTGGATAATCTCCAGCAGTCTGCCATGTATTCGGGTCAGATCGAAGGAATAGGTCCGCGCTATTGTCCGTCCATCGAAGATAAGATTGTCAAGTTCGGCGAACGCGACGGTCACCAGATCTTTCTTGAGCCCGAGGGCTTGGACGACGATACCATTTACCCAAATGGTATTTCCACAAGTTTACCTGAGTCAGTGCAGCAAGCCTTTATCAGGACCATTCCGGGTCTGGAACGAGTTTCAATTCTACAGCCGGGTTATGCAATTGAATACGATCATGTCGATCCACGCGAACTGAGTGCTTCGCTGGAGCTGCGCAAGCTACCGGGACTTTTTCTCGCTGGTCAAATCAACGGGACAACCGGTTATGAAGAAGCGGCGGCGCAAGGTTTGGTAGCTGGTCTTAACGCGGCGCGTCTTTCTGCGGGAATGGATGCGGTCCATTTCAGTCGTACGCAGTCGTATATTGGCGTGATGATCGATGATCTGACGTCACGCGGTGTTGCTGAGCCATACAGGATGTTCACGTCCCGCGCAGAATATAGACTTTCGCTACGAGCAGACAATGCCGACGTGCGGTTGACACCGACTGCCATGGCAATCGGTTGCGTAGGTGCCGAGAGATCAGCACGCTTTACGAGCTACCTTGGGCGTCTGGAAGCTGGACGGAAGCTGCTTCAGGAGCTCACTGTTACCCCGAACGCTGCTGTGGCTTTTAGTATTCATCTCAATCAGGATGGACAACGTCGCTCGGCTTACGAGCTGTTGTCACACCAGGATCACGATCGCTCATCGCTGCAGCGCATCTGGCCCGAGCTTGCAGCGCTCGAATCGCCTGTCGCTGAGGCGCTTGCGATCGAAGCGACATACTCGGTGTATATGGAGCGACAAGCGTCCGATATAGAAAAGGTACGACGTGAAGAAGCCATGGTTATTCCATCTGGTTTTGATTTTTCATTGCTTTCCGGTCTGTCGAATGAATTGACGCATAAATTAAAACAGGCTGTCCCAGCCAATCTTGCGCAAGCTGCCAAAGTCGACGGCATGACGCCGGCAGCGCTCTTGTTGCTCATTGCTGCTTTGAGGAAGTATGCCACAGCGACATCGACCAGAGTGGCGTGATCTTACAAGGCTGGAGAGTCCTCATATGGAATTGAACGGTTTACGTGTTTCACGTGAAACATCTGAGCGGCTGATCATCTTCAGTGCGCTTTTCGAGAAGTGGGCGAAGACAATCAATTTGGTAGCGCCATCGACACGCAACGAGCTTTGGCAGCGCCACATTGCCGATAGCGCACAGATATTTCAGCTCTATCCGAAGCCGATTCATTGGCTTGACCTAGGCAGTGGCGGGGGCTTTCCGGGAATAATTACATCGATATTCCTGGCAGAGCTCGGTGACGGACATGTCGATCTCATCGAAAGCAACCAGAAGAAGGCCGCTTTCCTGCGGACTTGTCTGCGTGAGTGCGGTGGTCGAGGCAGCGTCCACTGCATGCGTATCGAGGAAGCGCAGAACACGATTGCAAGATGCGATGCGATCTCGGCAAGGGCTTTGGGAGATCTGTCTCTTTTATTTGAATATGCATCGCCTTGGGCGGGGGAAACCGAATCCCTTAAACTTTTTCTTCATAAAGGCCGGGATTACCAACGGGAGATCGACGCCGCCCATGGTGGCTGGGAGTTCGATCTGGTAAAGCATGAGAGCGTTCTTGAGGCAGATTCCGTTATCCTGGAAATTTCGAACCTCAGACGCCGAGCTTAATCGAACCCAGGTGCGGCCATGTCAGCTCAGCGAAATCGTATCATCACCGTCGCCAATCAAAAGGGCGGGGTCGGCAAGACGACCACAGCGATCAATCTTGCCACCGCTCTCGCTGCGATTGGTGAGCGCGTCCTGATTATCGATCTGGATCCGCAGGGTAACGCGAGCACGGGTCTTGGTATCGACCGCCGCCGCCGCGAGGTGTCCTCCTACGATCTGTTGATTGGCTCCCATACCGTTGTGGAAGCCGCGGTGCAGACAGTGGTGCCGGATCTCTATATCGTTCCGTCGACGATGGATCTGCTCGGCGTGGAGATGGAGATTGCGCAGCAAGCCGATCGTGTTTTCCGCCTCAAGCGGGCGCTTTCGCAGCCAGATGCCAAGCAGTTTTCCTACATTCTAATCGATTGCCCGCCGTCGTTTAATTTGTTGACAATGAACGCCATGGCAGCGGCAGATTCCGTGCTGGTTCCGTTGCAGTGCGAATTCTTTGCTCTCGAGGGATTGAGCCAGCTACTCGAGACTGTCGACCAGGTGAGGCGCACGGTCAATCCCACGTTGGATATCCAGGGCATTGTGTTAACCATGTTCGACGCCCGTAATAATCTGGCGCAGCAGGTCGTCAACGACGTCAGGACGCATCTTGGCGACAAGGTCTATCACACGTTGATTCCGCGCAATGTCCGGGTCTCGGAGGCCCCCTCCTATGGCAAGCCTGCCATTCTTTATGATTTGAAATGCGCCGGCAGCCAGGCTTATCTGCAGCTGGCTTCGGAGGTGATCCAGCGGGAGCGGCAGCGCAAGATCGCGGCATAAGGTTTCGTCCAGTAGAATAAGCGAGCGTATTTACCTATGAATGATGATCAATCGAAGCGCCGCCTGGGGCGCGGTCTGGCAGCCCTCATCGGTGAGATGGATCAGTCGGCGCCCGTGGGCGACGCAAAGCCGACCATCAATCCGGATCGTCTTGTGCCGATCGAGTTTATCAGCCGTAATCCAAAGAACCCGCGCCGGACATTCAACGAGGCGGACCTGCAGGACCTCGCCTCCTCCATACGCCAGCACGGCATCGTGCAGCCGGTCGTCGTTCGCACCGTCTCTAGTGGCAGGTACGAGATCATTGCGGGCGAACGTCGTTGGCGTGCGGCTCAGCTTTCGGGCCTGATCGAGATCCCGGTGATCGTCCGCGATGTCGACGACAAGACCGCACTGGAAATCGCCATTGTCGAAAACGTCCAGCGGGCCGATCTTAACCCTCTCGAAGAGGCGCTCGGCTACGACCAGCTGATTGCCGAGCACGGTTATACGCAGAACGATCTCGGCGAAATTATCGGTAAAAGCCGCAGTCACGTCGCCAATTCGCTGCGGCTTCTGAAATTGCCGGAGCCTGTCAGGGACATGCTGTCGAGCGGCGCGCTGTCGGCGGGTCATGCGCGCGCCTTGGTGTCGACGTCAGATGCCGCCGGTCTTGCACGCACTATCGTTGCCAAGGGCATGTCGGTTCGTGATGCGGAGCGCCTCGCCCAGAATGACATCAAGGCCCAGAACGACCCCCGACCAGCCGGCGCCCGCAAGGACGACAAGGATTCGGATACCCTCGCGCTGGAGCGGACGCTCACCGATACGCTTGGGCTCGATGTGACGATTGCCCACAAGGGGAGCGGCGGACAGGTGCGGATTTCCTACAAGTCACTGGAACAGCTGGAAGAAATCTGCAGGCTCCTGGAGCGCCGTTAATTCAAGCCTTGCGGGCAGATTGCAGCGTCGTGGCCAGCAATGTCTGCATCGCGATGCTGTCCTCGAGGCTTTGGCGCTGGCGTGTCTGGAAAATTGCGGCCTGCAGCCTGTTCATTTCGCGTCCGATCGCGTCCGACGTCCAGACGCGCAATGCCTGTTCGATCGTTGGTTTGCGCCGGAAATGCAGATGCCGCCCGTGCGTCTGCAGCACCTGCGCTGCCGGAAGGCGTTTTTCATCCATTTCAGCCCTCATGAAATCCAGCAGCTGAAATTGCCGCAGGCAACCCTGCAGCACGAGAAAAATCGACGTCTTCGAGGCGATTATCTTCTGGGTTGCGTGGAGAAATCCGGCGGAGTCGCCCTTGAGGATGGCATCGACCGCGTCGTCAGCCGAGACTGCGCTGGCATCGCCGATGATGTCGACGACATGCTGTTCGTCGATCGTGCCAAGGCCACGGCAATAGAGGGCGAGCTTGCGGACCTCGTTTCGTGAGGCAATCCGGTCTCCACCAAGCAGTTCCAGCAGCATGTGGCGGGCAGCGGGCGTGATTCGCAGGTTTTCGTGCGCCAGTTCTTGATCGACAAGCGTGTTCAAGGCCCGGGCGTCATCTGCGTAGCAGGGAATAGCCATTATTGTGCGGTTGCCATCGGCAAGCTTGCGCAGAGCCGCGGTCTTTTTCAGATCGCCGGCCTCGACGATCAGGAAGGCCGTGTCGGGTGGATTGGAAGCGATCGCCTGAAGCCCGTCGACGACCGATTTTTCATTTGCCGCGCCGCGTATCCAGACAAGGCGGGCACCGCCGAACAAGCCGATGGCGTTGGTCTCGTCGATCAGACGACCTGGGTCGTTGTGGAGGTCGCCGACATCCAGCTTGACCAGCGAAAACGGGTCAGACAGATCGACCCCCGTCTTTTCGGCGATTTGCTTCGCTCGCTCGGAGACGAGACCCCGGTCAGGGCCATAGATGACAAACAGCCGATGCTTACGGGCGGCCGTCTGCAAAAATCCCTCGAATTCGTGGGATTTTATCTCCGTCATGCGGCCGTCCTTATGGCTGGATCAATTGCTCAATGCAGCCGCGATGTCGGCACCGACGAACTGTGCGACTTCACGCGCCGCACGGTCTTCCGCATCGCGGATGGCGCGCTGTTTGGCAAATTCCTGCGTCGGGAAATCCACCAGCGCCACCATCGAGCGGTTGCCGGCCTTGATGACCTTGCCGTCGCTGATGCGCTTGATGACATAGGAGGCAGTCACGGTCGTGCGGCCGGCCTGCGATGTATCGGACGAGGCAAGGTAGAGAACGCCGCCTGTGCCGGAGCTGACGTTCAGGCTGACCATGTATTGCGGGTTGGCAGGCTCGCCGGCGCCATGGCTGGCGATGAAGATCAGCTGGTTCCTGACCTCCTGGCCAACGCGGCGCTGGGCAGCATCGGCTGCGACGGCATCGGTGAAGCCGACGGTCGCCAACTTAGCCGTCGCACCCGTGCTTTCGGCGTAGAGAGGCCGAACCTGGCAGGAGGACAGCAAGGCCGGGACCGCAATGACGGTGACCGCGCAGGCGATCCTGGCGAGCTTGGACATGAAATCAGACGACAATGTTTACGATCCTCTGTGGAACGACGATGATCTTTTTCGGCGCCTGACCATTCAACGCGCTTTGCACCGCGCCCAAGGCAAGGGCGGCGGCCTCGACGGCACTTTGATCCGCATCGCGGGCGATTGTCAATTCGGCGCGCTTCTTGCCGTTGATCTGTACCGGCATCATCACCTCGTTTTCAACGACGAGAACGGCGTCGAAGTAGGGCCATGGCGACGTCGCCACCATGGTCGGGCATCCGATGGCGGTCGCGCACTCCTCCGACAGGTGCGGCGTGATGGGCGCGACGATGGCGATCAGGATCTCGACGGCATCGCGAACGGCGCTGCAGAAGGTTTCGTCGCCCTCTCCGGCCGCAACCTTTGCCAGCGGCGCTGCAAGGGAGTTGACGAATTCGTAGATACGCGCCACGGCCTTGTTGAAGGCGAGCTTGTCATAATCGGCACCGACAGCTTTCAGCGTTTTATGGGCTATCTGAGATACGGCCAGTCCATCGCCGGAATGAGCCGCCTTTGGCTCGACCGACTTCAGCCGGTCAGCGGCCTCCGACACCAGGCGCCAGACGCGCTGGGTAAAGCGATGGGCGCCCTCGACACCGGCTTCCGACCATATGACGTCGCGGTCCGGCGGCGAGTCCGAGAGTACGAAGAAACGCGCCGTGTCGGCTCCGTATGAGGCGATGATATCATCGGGATCGACGACGTTTTTCTTCGACTTGGACATCTTCTCGATGGCGCCGATCGTCACCTCTTCGCCAGAGGACAACAACAGGGCGCGCCGCTTGCCGTCGATCTCCTCGAAGCGCAGATCCACCGGTGGCACCCACTCGCGCGCTGCCCCCTCGCCGCGGCTGTAGGTCTCGTGGACGACCATGCCTTGTGTAAACAGACCCTTGAAGGGCTCCTTGACGTCGACATGGCCGGTCTTCTGCATGGCACGCGTGAAGAAGCGCGAATAGAGCAGGTGCAGGATCGCGTGCTCGACGCCGCCAATATACTGATCGACCGGCAGCCAATGGTTGGCGGCAGCCTTGTCTGTCGGCTCGTTTTCCCAAGGTGCCGTGAAGCGCGTGAAATACCAGCTGGAATCAACGAAGGTGTCCATGGTGTCGGTTTCGCGCCGGGCATACTTGCCGCACTGTGGACATGCGACATGCCGCCAGGTCGGATGGCGATCCAGCGGGTTGCCAGGCAGATCGAAGGTAACGTCGTCAGGCAGCTTGACCGGCAGGTCTTGTTTCGGCACCGGAACGACACCGCAATCGTCGCAATGGATGACCGGGATGGGGCAACCCCAATAGCGCTGGCGCGAAATGCCCCAGTCGCGGAGGCGGAAATTGACCTTGCGCTCGGCCTGTGGCGCATTGCCGATATTCGTCGTCGACAGACGTTTTGCCACGACGTCGAAAGCTTCGGTCGTGGTCATGCCGTCGAGAAACTGCGAGTTGATCATGACGCCGTCGCCGTCATAGGCAACGTCGCCGACGGTGAAGCTCTTGGCGTCGCCATCTGCCGGCATGACGACCGGGATGGCCGGCAAATCATACTTACGGGCAAAATCGAGGTCGCGCTGATCGCCCGAGGGGCAACCGAAGATGGCGCCCGTGCCATAGTCCATTAACACGAAATTGGCGATGTAGACCGGCAGTTCCCAGCTCGGATCGAGCGGATGCCGGACTCGAATGCCGGTATCCATGCCCTTTTTCTCGGCCGTCTCGAGTGCTGCAACGGAGGTGCCGGCGCGGCGGCACTCTTCGCAGAATGCTTCGACGGCGGCGTCCCGGCTTGCGGCTTCCTTCGCCAGCGGATGGTCGGCAGCGATTGCGAGGAACGAGGCGCCGAACAGGGTATCCGGGCGTGTCGTGTAGACGGCGATCTCCCGCTCTTCCGTTGGCACCTCGCCGGGCACGATCTCCCAGCGGATGGTCAGGCCTTCCGAGCGCCCGATCCAGTTTTTCTGCATCAACCGGACCTTTTCCGGCCAGTGATCCAGCGTGTCGAGCGCGTCCAGCAGGTCTTGGCTGAAGTCGGTGATCTTGAAGAACCATTGCGTCAGCTCGCGCTGTTCGACCAGCGCGCCCGAGCGCCATCCGCGGCCGTCGATCACCTGCTCGTTGGCCAGCACGGTGTTATCGACCGGGTCCCAGTTGACCTTCGACTTCTTGCGGTAGACTAGCTCCTTTTCCATCATGTCGAGGAACAGCATCTGCTGGCGGTGATAGTATTCGACATCGCAGGTGGCGAATTCGCGGCTCCAGTCCAGCGACAGCCCCATGGCCTTCAGCTGCGCCTTCATCGAGGCGATGTTCTGGTAGGTCCACTCCTTCGGATGCACTTTGTTGTCGCGGGCAGCATTTTCGGCCGGCATGCCGAAGGCGTCCCAGCCCATGGGATGCAGAACGTTATAGCCACGCGCACGCTTGTAGCGGGCCACCACGTCGCCCATCGCATAGTTGCGCACGTGGCCCATATGGATACGGCCCGATGGATAGGGGAACATCTCGAGGACGTAGTACTTTTCGCGCGGATCGTTGTTGTCAGTGAGGAAGACGTTGGCGTCATTCCACTTTTGCTGCCAGCGGGGCTCGGAGTCGCGCGGATTATAACGTTCGGTAGCCATGTGACCTGTATTTCCGGATGTAATGGGGAGTTGGCGTGACCTTCATCATGAAACCAACCAAGCGTCAAGTTTGGTGGCCAACAGCATCGTCATCCGGCGTTCGAGAGCGCCGAATTTCAAGGGGTTGCTCTTGGCAAGGGCGGGCGGGCTGTCTACTCAGGACGGGCAATTCCACTCCTATGTCGAGGTCGAGCGATGGAACTTCAAGAGCGATTGGACGATGTGCGCAACAGGATCGCAAAGGCCGAGCAAAAGGCCGGCAGGCCTGAGGGTTCGGCGCAGCTGGTTGTGGTCTCCAAGACCTTCGATGCCGACGTCATCCGTCCTGTTATCGCCGCCGGTCAGCGGCTATTCGGCGAAAACCGGGTGCAGGAAAGCCAGGGCAAGTGGCCGGCGATGAAGGCAGAGACACCCGACATCGAGCTGCATCTGATCGGCCCGCTGCAATCGAACAAGGCGGCCGATGCTGTGGCGCTTTTCGACGTCATCGAGACCGTCGACCGCGAGAAGATTGCCCGTGCGCTGGCCGCCGAAATGAAGCAGCAGGGCAAGTCGACGCGTTTCTACGTGCAGGTCAACACCGGGCTTGAGCCGCAAAAGGCGGGGATCAGTCCTGACGACACCGGCGCCTTCGTGTCCCTCTGCCGCGACGAACTGGGGCTTACGGTCGAGGGGCTGATGTGCATTCCGCCGGCGGATGAAAATCCCGGTCCGCACTTCGCCCTCCTGGCGAAGCTCGCCGCAGCCTGCGGGGTCGAGAAGCTTTCTATGGGCATGTCCGGCGACTACGAGGTCGCCGTCGCCTTCGGTGCCACCAGTGTGCGGGTCGGTTCGGCAATTTTCGGGGCCCGTTAGGTCCGCGTCAAATTTTTCTGCAGGCGTTGATGCACAGCGATTTGCGGCCTTGGCCGCGGATAGCGTATCGAAGCCTGCCCGCAAATTGTAATATGGCTGACAAGAATGAGGATCATGAGAGGGGCCGCGTTGCCAGTCATGCGGCAGCGCACATGACTGGAACCGGAGACCTCCATGACCCTTCCCATCCTCGGCGCCGCCATGACGCTGGAAGAACTCGAAATCCACCGACACTGGCTCCTCGAAAAGCAGCGTGACCTCGAATTGCAAAGCTTTGTCGACGCTGAAGTGCTCGGCGGTGACTGGAAGCCGCTCGTCGAGCGCACCAAGACGCTGCTGGATGGCCACACCGGCCGCGTCGGCATACACGGGCCGTTCTGGGGCTTTACGATTGCCTCCAAGGACCCTGGCGTACGTGCCGTGGTCGCAGAGCGCATGCGGCAGGCGCTCGATGTCTCTGCGGCGATCGGCGCAACCCACATGGTTGTCCACAGCCCGTACACGACCTGGAACTACAACAATCTCGACAACAATCCGGGGGCGCGCGAAAGCATTATTGAGTACACCCAAAAGACCATGGGCGATGCCGTCAAGCGGGCCGAGGATATCGGCCTCACCATGGTGATGGAGAACATCGAGGATATCGATCCTGAAATCCGCAACGTGCTGGTCGACAGCTTCGCCTCGCCGGCGGTCGCCGTGTCGATCGATACCGGCCATGCCCATTACGCCCACGGCTCGACGGGCGGTCCTCCGGTCGATTATTACGTCCATGCCGCCGGCAACCGCCTGCAGCATGTCCATCTTCAGGATGCCGATGGTTATGCCGACCGCCACTGGTCGCTCGGCGAAGGCACTATCCGCTGGCATTCCGTCTTTGCCGCCCTTGCCAAGCTTACCAGCAACCCGCGTCTGATCATCGAGATCAAGGACAAGTCGAAGATTCCGGCCTCGGCCGCCTATCTCGAATCGCTCGGTCTGGCCCAGTAAATCCGGCCTGCCCCGTTGCCTTGAAAAAGCCAACCCGCCCCGAAAGCGGGGCGGCCGATTGCCCGCATTGTCAATACGGCCGACGACAGCGTGGTCCATTGTGACCATCCGCAATCTGATCGTTCGCGCCACGGATTCAAACAGGAGACTTCCATGACCCTTCCCGTTCTCGGTGCCGCCCTCTCGCTGGACGACCTCGAAATCCACCGCGACTGGATGCTCGACAAGCAGCGCGACCTCGAACTGCAAAATTTCGTCGACGCCAGGGTGCTCGGCGGCGACTGGAGGCCGCTGGTCGAGCGCGCCAAGCGGCTGCTCGACGGCCATACAGGCCGGGTCGGCATCCACGGGCCGTTCTTCGGCTTCACCATCTCGTCGCAAGACGAGGAGATCCGTGCCGTGGTTGCCAAACGGCTGAGCCAGGCGCTCGATGTGGCGACTGCGCTCAGTGCGACCCATATGGTCATTCACAGCCCCTACACCGCCTGGCACCACAATAATTTCCCTCACTTCCCAGGCGAGCGGGAGCGGATGACCGAATATGCCCATCTGACGATGGCCGCCGCCGTCAAGCGGGCCGAAGACATCGGACTGACATTCGTTATCGAGAATTGCGACGACATCGATCCGCAGACCCGTGTCGCCCTTGCCGAAAGCTTCAATTCGCCAGCCGTCGCCGTGTCCATCGACACTGGCCATGCCGAGTGTGCGCATGGGAGCTACGGTGCACCGCCGGTCGACTATTTCATCCACGCGGCCGGCAACCAGCTGAAGCATGTGCATCTGCAGGACGTCGATGGCTATGCCGACCGCCATTGGGGTCTCGGCGAGGGCATCATCCGCTGGCATTCGGTGTTTGCGGCGCTCGCCAAGCTGACCAGCAACCCGCGCCTGATCATCGAGTTGCGCGACAAGACGAATATCCGCGCTTCTGCGACGCATCTCGAGCAACTCGGTCTCGCCCAGTAAAAATACCCTGCCGCTGCGACCCAGGCGGAAATGCCGCCGGTCGCAGCGTTGTTGCGAAACATGACGAGATGCCGAAACGGTGGCATGAAGCGTACCGTTTCGGCCCCTACCTCGCTTGAAAAGCGGGGTCTGCGGGTCTAAGAACCCGCAACCGATTGTCAAAGCAGAGGGCTTTTCATGACAGTGCGCAATCTCTTCCTGCTGCCGGGTGACGGCATCGGACCGGAAGCCATGGCCGAGGTCCGCAAGATCATTGCCTATCTCAACGAGGCCCACCAGGCCGGTTTCGTCACCGAGGAAGGCCTCGTCGGCGGCTGTGCCTACGATGCGCATGGCGTGGCGATCTCCGAAGGCGACATGGCCAAGGCGATGGCGGCCGATGCCGTGCTATTCGGCGCGGTCGGCGGTCCGAAGTGGGACGACGTTCCCTATGAAGCGCGTCCCGAGGCCGGCCTGCTGCGGCTGCGCAAAGACCTGCAGCTGTTCGCCAACCTGCGCCCGGCGATCTGCTATCCGGCACTCTCCTCCGCCTCGTCGCTGAAGCCGGAGCTGGTCGAAGGCCTCGACATCCTGATCATCCGCGAACTGACCGGTGGCGTCTATTTCGGCGAGCCCAAGGAGATCATCGATCTCGGCAACGGCCAGAAGCGCGGTATCGATACGCAGATCTACGATACCTACGAGATCGAGCGTATTGCCGGCGTTGCCTTCGAGATGGCCCGTACCCGCAACAATCGCGTCTGCTCGATGGAAAAGCGCAACGTCATGAAGTCCGGCGTGCTGTGGAACCAGGTTGTGACGGCGACCCACAAGGAAAAATATTCCGACGTCAAGCTCGAGCATATGCTCGCCGATGCCGGCGGCATGCAGCTGGTCCGGGCGCCGAAACAGTTCGATGTCATCGTCACCGACAACCTGTTCGGCGACATGCTGTCCGACGTGGCCGCCATGCTGACCGGCTCGCTTGGCATGCTGCCGTCTGCGTCGCTCGGTGCGCCCGATGGCAAGACCGGCAAGCGCAAGGCACTCTATGAGCCGGTCCACGGTTCGGCGCCCGATATCGCTGGCAAGGGCGTTGCCAACCCGATCGCCATGATCGCGTCCTTCGCCATGTGCATGCGCTACTCGTTTGCGATGATTTCCGAGGCCGATGCGCTTGAGAAATCGATCGCCAACGTGCTTGAGCGCGGCATCCGTACCGGCGACATCGTCTCGGACGGCATGACCCCGGTCGGCACTGTCGAGATGGGCGATGCGATCCTTGCCGAGTTCAAGACGCTGAGTGCCTGATTTCACGTGAAACATTTTTGCCGCGTCCGGTAATTCCGGGCGCGGCGATCGCCTTGATCTGCCCTCCGGCATGCCTATGTCTGGTCGATGCAACACGACACCGAGAATGCCCCTTCCCTGCCTGACAAAACCCGTCGCGGAGTGTGGCGTCTGCTGGCGACTCGCTATGCTGCCCGTCGCGCGCAGCATCGCTCCCTCCCCTGGCTCGGCTATACGCTCAGCGTCATCAATATCGTCGCCCTTGCCTTCTTTGTGCTCGATGCGCCGCTCGGCAAGACGGCACGGGATCTGCCGGCGGCACTGGTGGCCTTTGCCGGCGACATCACCAATGTCGGGCAGATGTTGCGGATGCTCGGCGCCATCGTCGTCATTTTCGTCGTTGGCGTGCTTCTGGCGCGGCGGCTGGCGGACCTCCGGCGCCGGTACCGCGTTGCCTATTTCTCGCGGATGGCAGCCTATCTCCTGATCTCGGTACTCTCGGCAAGCGCGGTGGTGCACGTGCTGAAGACTGTGATCGGCCGGGCGAGGCCGCTGATCTACGACCAGTATGGCATTCTCGGCTTCAAGCCGTTCGACGGTCATTTCCTGTTCCAAAGCTTCCCTTCCGCCCACTCCACCCAGATCGGTGCGTTCTGCGTTGCCCTCGCCCTTTTGTTTCCACGGTTCAGGCTGGTCTTTGTGGGGGTTGCGCTGTGGATCGGGGCGACGCGGGTCATTCTCGGCGTGCACTATCCGAGCGACGTGGCGGCGGGGCTGGCCTTGGGCGCCTGGTTCGCCTTTGCGACGGCGGTGATGTTTTCTCGCTTCGGCCTGCTGTTCGCGCTTTCGCCGAACGGCTTTCCGGTGCCGCGTGTGCGGCGCTTGATGCGGCGTCGGCCGCTTGCCGACGGATAGCGGCCGACGCCACCGACGCCGGCCGGATTGCGATCCGGTTCAATCCATCGTGTTGATATCGCGGTCCTTGGTTTCCGGCAGGAAGATTATGCCGATGACCAGCGTGATCCCGGCAAAGACGATCGGGTACCAGAGGCCATAGTAGATATCGCCCTTGGCCGCACTCATCGCGAAGGCCATGGCCGGCAGCAGGCCGCCGAACCAGCCGTTGCCGATGTGATAGGGCAGCGACATACCGGTGTAGCGGATGCGGGTCGGGAAAAGCTCAACCAGCAGGGCGGCTATCGGGCCGTAGACCATGGTGACATAGATCACCAGCACCGTCAGGACGAGGATAGTTCCGAGCCAGTTAACCGCTGCGGGGTCGGCGACCATGGCGAAGGCGCCTGCCTTGGCGATGGTGTAGACCGGCATCTCGGTCACGCCGGCGGCCTCTTCCTTGGTGAGCATCTTGTCGGCCACCAGCTTGTCCGCCGGCACGACCGTCTTGTCGCCCGCACGTACTGCTGCAGCATCGATGCCGACCTCCGGGTTGGCGGCGATGAAAGCGTCGAGCTTGCTGTCCGGTACTTTTGCCGCGCCACGGACGAGAGGATAGCCGCCATCGTGCAGGGCGGTGTTGATGCCTTTCTCGAATGCCGCATTCAGGCCCTTGGCCTTGTCGCCGGCGGTAACGACATCATAGCTAGGCACTGTCTGGCTGCCGATCGTCACGGTTGCTGGCGTGCCCGGAGGGGCTGCGACGACATCGTAGGGCACGGAGTTCTTGGTGAGGAACGCCGTTGCCACATCGCAGGAACTGGTGAACTTCGCCACGCCGGTCGGGTTGAACTGGAAGCGGCAATCGGCCGGGTCGGCGGTAACGGTTGCCCGTACGGTCGACTGGGCTTGTGCAAGCGCCGGGTTGGCCGTCCAGGTCATTGCCTTGAACAGCGGGAAATAGGTCAGCATCGCCAGCAGTAGCCCGGCCATGATGATCGGCTTGCGGCCGATGCGATCCGACAGCCAGCCGAACAGCAGGAAGAAGCCCGTGCCGATGAACAGCGCCACTGCGACCATGATATTGGCAGCTTGGAACTCGACCTTGAGTACATTCTGCAGGAAGAACAGCGCGTAGAACTGGCCGCAATACCAGACGACAGCCTGCCCCATGGTTGCGCCGAACAGCGCGATCAAGGCGATCCTGGCGTTTTTCCAGGTGCCGAAAGCCTCCGTCAATGGCGCCTTGGAGCCCTTCCCTTCGGCCTTCATCTTCTGGAAGGCCGGCGATTCGTTCATTTTGAGGCGGATCCAGACGGATACGCCGAGCAGCACGAAGGAGACCAGGAACGGCACGCGCCATCCCCAGGCGGCAAAGGCTTCCTTGCCGAGGAAGGCCTGGACGGACAGGATTACGATCAGCGACAGGAACAGGCCGAGCGTTGCGGTCGTCTGGATCCAGGCGGTGTAGAAGCCGCGACGTCCGGGCGGAGCATGTTCGGCAACATAGGTAGCAGCGCCGCCATATTCGCCGCCGAGCGCCAGGCCCTGCAGCAGGCGGAGCGCAATCAGGATGATCGGTGCCAGAATTCCGATCGAGGCCGCCCCGGGCAAGAGGCCGACCAAGAAGGTCGACAGGCCCATGATCAGGATGGTGATGAGGAAGGTATATTTGCGGCCGACGAGATCGCCGAGCCGGCCGAACACCAGCGCGCCGAAGGGGCGCACCAGGAAGCCGGCGGCAAAGGCCAGCAGTGCGAAGATGTTGCGGGTTGTTTCCGGATACTGGCCGAAGAAGCTCGCGCCAATATAGACGACAAGAGAGCCGTAGAGGTAGAAGTCGTACCATTCGAACACGGTGCCAAGCGACGAGGCGAAGATAACCTTCCGTTCCTCGGCAGTCATGGCGGCCGCCTTCGGCCGACCGGTCATTGCGACGTTAGCCATAAATTCTTTCCTCCCACGGGATGCTGACTGTCATGCACGCCTCCCGGATCTCGGGACGTCCTCCAACACGACGCGCATCTTTAGAGTGTGCCAGAAAAAACTCCGTAGTGAAACACGCCATTGCAGCCTGCCGTTGCCGCCTGTGTCGGCGATGTTACAGATCGTTGTCGCCATCTTCGGACAGATCGCCCTCGTCGCAATCCCGCCTCATGGAGTAGCGCAGGACTTTTGAGAGTTGCGGCCAAGTCATCTCGGGCAAGTTCTTGAGCCTTGGCGTCCACCAGTCGCGCCACTCTTCGAATATCTGCAGAAGGTCCTTGTCGGCAGCTGAAAGACAGGCGGGGAGAACGGTGCAGGCGCTGCTGGGCAGGCCAAGTCTGTGGAGTTCGTTCAGTCTGTCGAGGAGGACGGCTGACGTTCGCATCGGCCCGCTGCAAACGCGGTCCCGGTGGCATTTCCTGAGGCGGCAAAGGTGGACGACGCAGGGGGAGGCCCGATTGCAGAAATAGGATGCAGCACTGCGGCTGAGCAACTCGTGCCTGACGGCGCGTTGCTGGAGAAAGACGGCACGGTGGTCTATGGTGGGCGTCGACATGCAGATCTCCATGTTTTGGTGTTCCCGTATTCCCATCCGGCGTCCGTCGCGCACACGCCTCCCCGTTCACGCGGCCTGTTCGGTCCGTGTCATGAAATTCTGATGGCCGGGGCACATCGTGTGCCTGATGATTTTTTAGTGAAGTGACACGCGATGTGCCCCGTTCGACAGTTTTTATCCGCAACTCCGGATCCTCTGTTTCCGACCCGGTCCCTTTGAGGGGAAAAGCTGCCGGAGTTATGCCACACAGGCACGCCGAGCCTAGGGGCCCGAAGGGATCCACTTTCTGCGGACCCTTGAAGACGTGCCTGCGTAGACAGCAACCCCTCCAAGACCCGACCCCACCTCGCCGGCAACGCAGACCGGTGTATCCAATGGCGGAACGGGGTAATTATAGATCGGGATGAAAGGACGGGGATGAAATTATGATGCCGGCATTGTTTCCAAACGGAAATCCCAACGGTTTATCCCCATGAGGTGCTGCGCGCAGGGGCGATGGAGTAAAGCGAGAGGAGAGAGTGCTAGAGAGGAGAGAGTGTGTGTGTGTGGTCAGAAAGATCACAAAACCAAAAAAGCCACCCCGACGTCCCTCATTCCTGTGCCTGTCACAGGAATCCAGCCGCCCAAGTCTTTGGGCGATAAACACTTCTCTACCAACAGAGAGTCCTCCCACGTCGCAGACGCGCCGTGACTGGATTCCTGTGACGGGCACAGGAATGAGGGTTTGGGGGGCATCCCAGGCGAGTTGGACCTTAAAATACGTGGCAGCAATTGATCCATCTTCACGGAGTTGGACACCTCGAAAGACTTGAGTTTTCAATATCCTGCTCAGCGTGCCATCAGGCGTGGGTGGACTGAAAGACTTGCCGCCTGGAGTCTACTGCTGGCATCGCTCGGTGGGTTTGTGGCCGCCGTGGTAGGGGATGGCGTGGCCGGATGAGAGAAGCGTGTCGGCCGGGTTGCGCCCGTCGGCGGTGGTGACGTCGGCGAGGATGCGGCCGAAATATTTGTCGCCGGAAATTCGCGTCAGTTGGATCTCGCCTGTGGCCGGCAATATTTCCTCCAGCGCAGCCTGCGCCCGCTCAGCCTCCTCGCGCACCGAAGCGCATGTCGAATGCAGTTCCGGCGCATCGATGCCGCGCAGCCTGACATAGACCTCGATCGTCTGCTGCGGCCAGGGCGATGCATCGACCAGAATTGTGTCGCCATCGATGACCTGCAGGATCTCGGCGGAGACGGGACCGGCAATTGTCTCATGCACCGTGTTGGCCGTCGCGCTAGAGGGTAGCGAGAGGGTGAGACAGACCAACAGAGTCAAACAGGATCGAACCATGATTGAGGAATTATTTCCTGAATCATGGGGAAGTCAATAGGAATATTTACCGATTAGAAGTCTATGGCCCGGCCATTGATCTCCCAGTCGCCGAACCGGGAGGGCTCTGCGCCGCCGCGACCGCCGATTTCGGGCGGAAGTTCGGTCTGCGCCTGCAGCCGGCGACGTTCTTCTGCTTCGGCGAGGGCGCGCTTGGCTGCCGGAGAGAGCGGCTTGCGCGGTGTAGCGACTTCGTCGGAAGTCTCGACGGTTTCGCTGTTGTCGTTATCGGCTGCCTGCATGAGGCTCTCCAGCAAATATTGAATTGGGCGGGCGAATAGCCAGATTATAGGGCGTCGCTGCCGGAATGAAAAGCGCGACACGGGTCAATTGGCGGAGACGACGATGAACATGATGCGAACGGCGATGCTTCTGGCCTTCATGACGGCGCTGTTCATGGGCGTCGGCTTTCTGATCGGCGGTCGGTCGGGCATGATGGTCGCCTTCGTCGTTGCGGCCGGCATGAATTTCTTTTCCTACTGGAATTCAGGCAACATGGTGCTGTCGACCTATAATGCCCAGGCTGTCGACGAGCGCAGCGCGCCGGAGTTTTTCGGCATGATCCGCGATCTCGCCGCCAATGCCGGCCTGCCCATGCCGCGCGTCTATCTCTACGACAGCCCGCAGCCGAATGCCTTCGCCACCGGCCGCAATCCCGAGAATGCCGCCGTCGCCGCCTCTACCGGCCTGCTGAACGCGCTCACGCCGCAAGAAGTGGCCGGCGTCATGGCGCATGAACTGGCGCACGTCCAGAACCGCGATACGCTGACCATGACGATAACAGCGACGCTCGCCGGCGCCATCTCGATGCTCGGCAATTTCGCTTTCTTTTTCGGCGGCCGGCGCGACAGCAATAGTCCGCTCGGTGGTATCGGTGCCCTTGTCGCCATGATCGTCGCGCCGCTGGCGGCCATGCTGGTGCAAATGGCAATCAGCCGGACGCGCGAATATGCCGCAGACCGGCGCGGCGCGGAAATCTGCGGCAATCCCCTGTGGCTTGCCTCGGCGCTTGGCAAGATCGCCGGTGCTGCGGCCCATGTTCCCAACGAGGATGCCGAGCGTCATCCGGCAACGGCACATATGTTCATCATCAACCCGCTCTCCGGGCGGCCGATGGACAATCTGTTTTCTACCCATCCGAACACCGAAAGCCGCATTGCCGCGCTGCAGGCGATGTCCATGGATATGCCCTCCAATGGCAATCCACTGCATGGGCACGGCTCGACGCAGCCGGTCCGGCCTGCTAATGCGGTGCGCAAATCGCGCTCGGTGCCGGATACGGGGTCCAGTCGCGGTGGTCCACAACCACCCAAAGGACCCTGGTCTTGACGTCAGACGACAGTAAATCCGCTGGCCGCCGGCCTCCCCGCCCGCAAGCCAACACCAATGAAGGCGAACGTCGTACTCGCCGGCCTGCCGATAGCGGTCCGGTGAAACCGGGTCTTGCAGCACGGGCTGCAGCCTCGAAGATTCTCGCTGCCGTCGTCGATCGCAAGACACCGCTCGACGGCATGCTCGATGGCGACCACGGTAATCCGGCCTATCGCGTGCTCGAGGATAATGACCGCGCCCTGGTGCGCGCCATCCTGAACTCGGCTCTTCGCCACCTGCCGCGCATCGAGGCCGCCATCGCGTCGCTGATCGACGCGCCTCTGCCGGAGGGGGCCCGCGCCCTGCATCACGTGCTGGTCGTCGCTGCCGCGCAGATGCTCTATCTCGATATTCCCGATCATTCCGCCGTGGACCTTGCGGTCGAGCAGGCGAACCAGGACCCGCGCAACCGCCGCTTTGCCAAGCTGGTCAATGCCGTGCTCAGGCGCACGGGGCGCGAGAAAGACGATATTCTCGCCCGCACGGCATCGATACCGGCCATGCCCGCCTGGTTTCTGTCGCGGCTGGAGCAGGCCTACGGCCGCGCTGAGGCGCTGGCGATTTCGGACACGCAGTTGCAACCGGCTGCGATCGACCTGACGGTCAAATCCGACCCGGAGGGATGGGCCGAGCGGCTGAACGGCATGGTTCTTCCGACCGGCAGCGTCCGGCTCGCCGCTTTCGACGGGACTATTCCGGGTCTTGAAGGCTTTGCCGATGGCGAATGGTGGGTTCAGGACGCGGCAGCCAGCATTCCGGCAAAGCTGTTTGGCTCGCTTGCCGGCAAGCGCGTCGTCGATCTCTGCGCCGCACCGGGTGGCAAGACGGCGCAGCTGGTCATGGCTGGCGGCAAGGTCACGGCGCTCGACCAGTCGGAGAGCCGGCTGCGGCGCCTGTCGGCAAACCTTGCCCGCCTCGGCCTCGAAGCGGAAACGCTGGTCGCCGACATGGCGAAATTTGCGCCCGACGATCTTTTCGATGCGGCACTTCTCGACGCGCCGTGTTCCTCGACCGGCACCACGCGCCGTCATCCGGACGTACTTTGGACCAAGGGCCGGGACGATATCGCCAAACTGGCAGCGCTTCAGGAGCGCCTGCTGCGCCATGCGCTGACCCTGGTGAAACCCGGTGGCACGGTGGTGTTTTCCAATTGCTCGCTCGATCCGTCCGAAGGCGAGGACATTATCGCCCGCATTCTCGCCGATAGCCCGGATGTCGAGCGCATCGCCATCCAGCCTGCGGATTGGCCCGGCCTGGAGACAGCGATTTCACCCGATGGCGATTTCCGCACGACACCGGCGATGCTGGCCCTGCCTGAGGGCTTTCTTCCGGGACTGGATGGATTTTTCGCCAGCGTTCTTCGCCGCCGCAGCTGATGGCCATGCGGGTTTTGCGCCCTATCTGCTTCAATCTGGATCATTACCCGGATAGCAAGGGCGCCTGCTAACGCTCTCTTAACGCTGGAGGCGGACAATCGTTATCTATAATTTAGAGGTTTTGGCGGGCGTTTTGTGAATTTGTACGCGCGAGAGGCATGGCGGCGAATATCGCGTCGCGCAGCGTTGACACGCCTGCGCCTCACCCGGCACACCGTGCGTGTGCCGGAACGGCTGATCGTCGCGCCGACCGACTTGCGCAGCATCGATGCCTTTGTGGCGGAAGAAATGATCGACGGCCGGATTCCGCTGGCCGGACGCGTGTTGGAAACCAACGGTCGCTCGCCGTTCTCGCAGGAATTGCCGTCCGAAACCTTTGCCGCCCGGCTGCACTGTTTCAGCTGGCTGCGCCATATGCGCGCCGACAAGAGCGGCCAGGGCAGCACACTGGCCCGCGCAATGGTCAACGAGTGGATCGGCCTTCACGGCCGCAAGACCGAAGGTATTGCCTGGGATCCGGATATCGCCGCCCAGCGGCTGATTGCCTGGCTGTCCCACTCTCCTGTGGTGCTGCAGGGCACCGACAGCAGCTTCTACCGCCGGTTCATGCGTTCGCTCACCCACCACGTGCGCTATCTCCGCCATGTGGCAGCGACTGCGCCAGATGGCGAGGTGCGCTTCCGCGTCCGCATTGCGCTTGCCATGTCGTCCGTGACGATGCCGGCGCGGGCTGCGACTATCAAGCGGGCGGGCCAGGCGCTGGATCGGGAGATCGAGCGGCAGATCCTCGCCGACGGTTCCCACATCTCGCGCAATCCGCGCGCTGCGCTGGAACTGCTGCTGGACCTCCTGCCGCTGCGCCAGACCTACATCAATCTCGGCCATGACGCCCCCGCGCGACTGATCGCCGGCATCGACCGCATGTATCCGGCGCTGCGCTTCTTTCGCCACCAGGACGGCGATCTCGCGCTGTTCAACGGCGCCACCTCGACCTTTGCCAACGAGCTGATGTCGGTGCTGCGCTACGACGAGACATCGGGACAGACGTTCAAGGCGCTGCCCCATGCCCACTACCAGCGGCTGTCCGCCGGCCAGACGCTGGTGATCATGGATACCGGCGGTCCCCTCTCGGTCGACCTGTCGCGCACTGCCCATGCCGGCTGCCTGTCGTTCGAGATGTCGTCCGGGCGGCACCGGATTATCATCAATGCCGGTTCACCGAAATTTGCCGGGCCCCGATATGTCCAGATGGCGCGCGCGACTGCGGCGCATTCGACCGTGACGCTGGACGACACATCGTCGTTGACGTTTTCCCGCTCGAAGGTGCTCGGCCCCGTCATGACCGGCGGCGTCAGCGAAGTCTCGGTCGAGCGGCTCGACACCGGCGATGGCCGCGATAGCGTCAAGGCGGCCCATGACGGCTATCTTGCCGCATTCGGGCTGATGCACGAGCGCGAAGTGGCGCTAAACCATGCCGGCACCATCATCACCGGGCACGACCGTTTCTTTGCGCCGGACACGAAAAAGGCATCCAGGAAGAAAGCCGGCGCCGAGCACCACGCTTCGGCCCGCTTCCACATCCACCCGTCGATCACTATCGGCCAAACGCAGCCGGATCAGGTGACCCTGACGGCACCGGACGGCGAAAGCTGGACATTCTCCTCGCCCGGCAACGAAGTGCTGATCGGAGAGGACGTCTTTTTCGCCGATTCCTCCGGCGTACGCGCCTCGGAACTGCTTGAGATCGCGTTTTCGCTCGCGGAAAAAACCGAGATCCGCTGGTTTTTATCCCGCCGCTGAGACGGCGACGGTTTAATCGTCCGGCCGCCTGTGCTAACGCGACGCCATCATCCCGAGCGTCCCCAGCCGGACGCGTTGCGAAGACAGGACCGGAGAACGTCATGGCCGTTGTTTCCAAGAAAATTCCAGCTCCCGACAAGGTGAAGGTCAAGACCGCGCTGCTGTCGGTCTCCGACAAGGCGGGCATCGTCGAGCTGGCCCAGGCGCTGCACGACAAGGGCGTCCGCCTGCTGTCGACTGGCGGCACCCACAAGGCGATCGCCAATGCTGGGATTGCCGTCATCGACGTCTCCGAAATCACAGAATTTCCGGAAATCATGGATGGCCGCGTCAAGACGCTGCATCCGCGCGTGCATGGCGGGTTGCTCGCCATCCGCGACGATGCCGAGCACCAGGCTGCCATGAAGGAGCACGGCATCGAGGCGATCGATCTGGTGATCGTCAACCTCTATCCATTCGAGGAGGTCCGCGCTGCCGGCGGCGACTATCCGACGACCGTGGAAAACATCGATATCGGCGGCCCCGCCATGATCCGCGCATCGGCCAAGAACCACGCCTATGTCACCATCGTCACCGACCCGGCCGACTATCCGGCATTGCTCGAACAGCTTGCCACCGACGCCGGGCATACCCATTATGCCTTCCGCCAGCAGATGGCCGCCAAGGCCTATGCCCGCACGGCCGCTTACGACACGATGATTGCCAACTGGTTCGCTGACGCCCTCAACATCGCCACGCCGCACCACCGGACGATCGGCGGCGTGCTGCGCGAGGAAATGCGCTACGGTGAAAATCCACACCAGACGGCCGGCTTCTACGTCACCGGCGACAACCGCCCGGGCGTTGCGACCGCGATGCTGTTGCAGGGCAAGCAGCTCTCCTACAATAACATCAACGATACCGATGCCGCCTACGAGCTTGTTGCGGAGTTTCCGCCCGAACAGGGACCTGCCTGCGCCATCATCAAGCATGCCAATCCTTGCGGGGTGGCCACCGGGCCGACGCTGGCCGAAGCCTATCGCCGGGCGCTCGCCTGCGACAGCACATCGGCGTTCGGCGGCATCATCGCGCTCAACGGCCTTCTCGATGCCGAGACCGCGCATGAGATCGTCAAACTCTTTACCGAAGTGATCATCGCCCCCGCAGTCAGCGACGAGGCGAGGGCGATCATCGCCGCCAAGCCGAACCTGCGTCTGCTGTCGGTCGGCGCCCTGCCGGATCCCCGCGCCCGTGGCATCACCGCCAAGACCGTCTCGGGCGGGCTGCTGGTGCAGAGCCGCGACAACGTCATGGTCGACGATCTCGAACTGAAGGTGGTGACCAAGCGGGCGCCGACTGCGCAGGAACTCGAAGACATGCGCTTTGCCTTCCGGGTCGCCAAGCACGTCAAGTCGAATGCCGTCGTCTATGCCAAGAACGGCCAGACCGCCGGCATCGGTGCCGGCCAGATGAGCCGCGTCGATTCGGCGCGCATCGCCGGCATCAAGGCCGAGGACGCGGCAAGGGCACTGGGTCTCGCGGAGCCGATGACACGTGGTTCCGCCGTCGCCTCCGAAGCTTTCCTGCCGTTCGCAGACGGCCTGCTGTCGGCAATCTCCGCCGGCGCCACCGCCGTCATCCAGCCGGGCGGTTCCATGCGGGATGCCGAGGTCATCGCTGCTGCCGACGCTCATGATGTCGCGATGGTGTTCACCGGCGTCCGCCATTTCCGCCATTGAGCGATATCTGCAGGTAGCGGATATCCGATCTGCAAAATTGTATATCCCGGCCAGCTTTCGCTGCGCCGGGATTTCTTATTCCCGTGCGTCGGCTGGATATGGGGTGGGTAGCAGCAACAGCAGACCGCCGGCCAGAAAAAGGATCAGCGTCGCCATGCCGAGCCGGGCCGAGCCGGAAAAGCTGGTGACGATGGAAAACATCAGGGTCGCCATGAAACTGGTGGCGCGACCTGACAGCGCGTAGATGCCGAAATAGCGGCCGGATTCCTCGAGGCTGACACTGCGCGCCAGGTAGGAGCGAGACGAGGCCTGCACCGGGCCGAAGGCGAGCCCGATCAGCAGCCCGTACATCACGTAGGCCTTTTCCGCCGCTGTGCCGAACAGCCCGCCCGAATCGACTGTCGACAGCTTGAGCAGGCCGAACAGCGTAAAGCCGGGGCCGGTGGAGATGAAGCCGATAGTGGCGATCAGCAGCATGACCAGCCCGATGACGACCATGGTCTTCGACCCCAGCCGCGCATCGAGCCGGCCGGCCACAAGGCATCCGAAGATGGCGACGACGTTGAGGATGATGCCGAAAATGCCGATTTCGATGGTCGGCCACCCGAACATGCCGGCGGCAAAGGTCCCGCCGAGGATAACGACGCCGTTGACGCCATCCTGGTATATCATGCGCGCGATCAGGAAGCGGCTGATGCCCGGCCGATGGCGTAGCGACTTCAGCGTCCTTGCCAGTTCGCCTATCCCCAGTCCGACGGCGGAGCGCATCGGAAGCCCGCGCGGCGCATCGGGCGTGAACAGGAACATCGGCAGGATGAAGATCAGGTACCACACGGCCGCAATCGGGCCGGTGATGCGCGCATCCTGGCCGAGCACGGCGTCGAGGCCGAACAGCGGCTTCAGCCCGAGGATGGTGCGCCCTGTCTCCGGATTACCCGCGAGTAGTGCGACGACTGTGATCAGCACGATCATGCCGCCGAGATAGCCGAGACCCCAGGCGGTGTTCGACAGTTTTCCGACATCGTCCTTGCTGACAAGTCGCGGCATCATCGAATCGTTGAAGACGATGGAGAACTCGGCTGCAATGGAGGCGAGGATGATGAAGATGAACGGATAGATGATCGGCGAGCCAGGTGCTGCCCACCACAGGCAGAACATGCTGATAATCTGGATGACCGCAAAAAAGGCGATCCATGGTTTGCGGGCGCCGGACTGGTCGGCAATCGATCCGAGAATGGGCGAGAGCACGGCAATGACGATCGAGCTGATCGTGGCCATGTTGCTCCACATCGCCTGGGCGCCGACCGGATCGGTCGTCAGTCGCGCGACGAAATACGGGCCGAAGATGAAGGTGATGACCACCGTGAAAAAAGGCTGCGCCGCCCAGTCGAACAGCATCCACCCCCAGATACCGCGCGCCGGAACTTTCGCCGCCTGGGCATCGTCACGCTCTGCAATCGCCACAGTCTGTTCCCTGCTATTCCGCCAGCCTCCCGCCGGACCTTGTCATCCCGAAAGGCCCCGCGCAAGCAACCTGAGGCCGGTTTAGGCGCTCGCAAACGTGCTCGTTTGAGTAATCCGACGCCTCCGAATTCATGGGCGCATTGGGCAAACTTCCCTTGCCGCCAAGGTCATCGCACGGCGCAGCCGCGCCGTGACTGGATCTCTGTGACGAGCACAGAGATGAGGGAAGTCGTGGCAATCACCTCGGCAAATCGTGGGCGAGGTCGCCGAGCAGGCCGGCGGCGACGGTGATGCGGGCGAGATTTGCCTCGCCGCCTTCGCTAAGGCCCGCCAG
Organism: Rhizobium sp. B21/90; assembly: GCF_019355815.1. Classification (NCBI taxonomy): domain Bacteria; kingdom Pseudomonadati; phylum Pseudomonadota; class Alphaproteobacteria; order Hyphomicrobiales; family Rhizobiaceae; genus Rhizobium; species Rhizobium sp. B21/90. Next base: position 318,550 of record NZ_CP072162.1, read on the forward strand.
TTCCTCGGCGATGCGGTTGATGCGGATGCGGTCGCTGGCGTGCCAGGCGGCAAGCGGCTGGCGGTCCTGGGGGTGGGCATTGAGCGCCGAGATGACGATGTCGCGACGCGCCGTGGCGATGCGGTCGAGGCTGCGGGCGAGCGCCAGGTTTTCGTAGTGATCGCCGGTGACAATGCGGCTGCCGGAAACCAGCAGGCGGCTGACCCGGAAGGTCTGCGACACCTCGAAGTAGGTTTCTGCGGCGCGCGCTAGCGCCTCGCCCGTCTGTTCGGCAATTTGCATGACATCGGGTACCAGCAGGAACGTACCGAGTGCGGCAATCTCGCCGGCAAGGCCTTCGGGCACGCCGGCCGCTGCGTAATCGTTGCGCCGGGCATCGATCTCGGCGGCAAATTCGGCCGGGATCCGGCTCGACAGTAAGGGCCGCAGCTTTTTCGCTGCCGCCTGCAGCCGGCCAACGGTCTCGCCGATCTCTGACTTGACCATGCTTGTCTTCAACAGCAGCCGGGTCAGTACGGTGTAGATCTGCCCGATGTCGCCGTAGAGCCGGTTCTGCACTTCGCCGCCGATCTTGCCGTCGAGCCCGTCGACGCCATCCCACAGCCGGTCGAGATCGAACCCGTCGCGGGCGAGCACGGCTGCCTTGACGACCTCGGAAGCGGCGGCCGCCGTTGCATCCATCATCGACACGACAAAAGCCGGACCGCCGCGATTGATCGCCTCGTTGGCAAGACTGGTAGCGACAATCTCGCGCCGAAGCCGGTGTCCGGCGATATCGGCTGCATGGCCGCGATGCATTTTCTGCGGGAAATAGCCGGTCAGCGTTGCGGCAAAATAGGGATCGTCCGGCAGGGCGCTCTCGAGCAGTGCATCGAACAGCACGATCTTGGCGTAAGAGAGCAGCACGCCGATTTCCGGTCGGGTGAGAGGCCGGTCGTTGGCGTAGCGCTCGGCGAAGGTCGCCTCATCCGGCAGCGTCTCGACCTTGCGGCTGAGCTTGCGGGCGGATTCAAGCACGCTGATGAAGCGGCCGAGCTCCAGGCCGTTGCCGGTTCCCTTACGCTCCGTCAGCGAAATAGCCAGCGATTGCAGATAGTTGTTACGCAACACTAGGGCTGCGACCTCTGAGGTCATCGATGCGAGGAGTTGGTCACGCCTGGCGCGTGTCAGGCGACCGTCCTGCATGGCGGAGGCAAGGGCGATTTTGATGTTGACCTCTACGTCGGACGTGTTGACGCCCGCAGAATTGTCGATGGCGTCGGAATTGCATCGGCCGCCCTTCAGGCAATAGGCAATGCGGCCCTTTTGCGTGACGCCGAGATTGGCGCCCTCGCCGATCACCCGCGCGCGGACCTCGTCGGCATTGATGCGGATCGGATCGTTGGCACGGTCGCCGACATCGGCGTCGGTTTCGGTCGGCGATTTCACATAGGTGCCGATACCGCCGAACCATAGCAGGTCGGCCTGGCATTTGAGGATGGCGGTAATGATTTCGAACGGCGTGGCAACCGTCCTGTCGAGCCCGATGGCAGCCGCGGCTTCCCTGGTGAGCGTCACAGACTTCGCCGAACGCGGAATGATCATGCCGCCCGCAGACAGCAGGCTCTTGTCGAAATCCTGCCAGCTGGAGCGCGGCAGGTCGAACAGGCGCTGGCGCTCGGCGAGCGTCGCGGCCATGTCGGGATCGGGGTCGATGACGATATCGCGGTGGTCGAAGGCGGCGATCAGCCGGATTTTCGGCGACAGCAGCATGCCGTTGCCGAACACGTCGCCCGACATGTCGCCGACGCCGACGACGCTGAACGGCGTCGTCTGGATGTCGATATCGAGTTCGCGGAAATGCCGCTTGACGGTCTCCCAGGCGCCGCGCGCGGTGATCCCCATCTTCTTGTGGTCGTAGCCGGCTGATCCGCCCGAGGCAAAGGCGTCGTCGAGCCAGAAACCGGCCTCCTGCGCCAGACCGTTGGCGGTATCGGAGAATGTCGCGGTTCCCTTGTCGGCTGCAACGACGAAATAGGGATCGTCGCCGTCCAGCCGCAATGTATCCGGAGGCGGAATGATATCGGCGCCGGAGATATTGTCGGTGATCGAAAGCAGCGTACGGATGTAGGTCTTGTAGGCCTCCCGGCCGGCATTGAAGATGGCATCGCGGTTGCCGCCGGCCGGCAGTTGTTTCGGATAGAAGCCGCCCTTGGCACCGACCGGCACGATAACGGCGTTCTTCACCTGCTGCGCCTTGACGAGCCCGAGCACCTCGGTGCGGTAGTCTTCCGCCCGGTCGGACCAGCGCAGGCCGCCGCGGGCCACCTTGCCGAAGCGCAGATGCACGCCCTCCACCTCGACGCCGTAGACGAAGATCTCGCGGAACGGCCGGGGTTCCGGCAATCCGTCGAGCTGCTTCGGGTCAAGCTTGATCGCGAACATCGCCTTTGGCGAACCGTCGGCATTGCGCTGGAAATAGTTGGTGCGCAGCGTCGCATCGACGGCGTTGACATAGCGCCGCAAAATGCGGTCGTCATCGAGGCTCGGCACGGAGGCGAGGTCGGTTTCGATCGCCGCATGCAGGGTTGCTAGCCGTTTCAGGCGCGGCTTTTCCTCCAGCGCCGGGTTTAGCGAATCGTGGAACAGGCGGACGATGCTGGCAGCAATGGCCGGATATTTGTCGAGTGTCGTGGCGATATAGTCTTGCGAATAGGCGATGCCGGCTTGGCGCAGATAGCGGGCGTAGGCGCGCAGGATATTGGCGGTCCGCGCGGTGAGGTCGGCCGAGACGATAAGCCGGTTGAAAACATCATTGTCGATGCTGCCTTCGAAAGCCGCGAGAAAGGCCTCCTCGAGGGCTGCGCCATGGCGCTTGAGATCGAAGGCGACGCCGTCGCGCGCCTCCAGCTCCATGTCGTGCAACACCACATCGCCGCTGATCCCGGACCCCTCGACGTGGATGTCGAAGGTGCGTTCGCTGAGCACATTGAAGCCCAGGTTTTCAAGCAGCGGTACGCGACGCGACAGGGCAAGGTTGCCCTCGCCGTGGAAGATTTTTAGCGACAGCACGTCGGTGTCGCCGAAGGAGCGCCTGTAGAAGCCGATGCGGATCGGCGCATCGCCGGCGCAGGCCATGATGGCCGGCAGGTCGGCCACGGTCTCTTCCGGGGAAAAAGCCTCCTGGAACGCCTGGCTGACGGTGAGGTCGGGCGCGGCCGGGCCGGCCAGCGCCTCCAGCCGGTCGATCCAGCGGGCAGCGATGGCCCGGACGGCATCTTCCAGCACGGCTTGCGCGATATGCGGCGTGCGACCGATGGTGCGGCCGATGATGAAATGCACGCGCGCCACGCCGCCTTCCGGAAAGGCCGGATAATAGGCCGAAACGCGGCCGTCATAGACAGTCCGCAGATAGGCGCCGATCTTTTCGCGCACGACCGAATCGTACTCTTCACGCGGCACATAGACGATGACGGACACGAAGCGGTCGAAATGGTCGATGCGCGGCAGGACCCTCACCCGAGGCCGGTCGGCGAGGTCGTTGATCTGCTCGCAGAAGGTGGCGAGCAGGCTCGTGTCGATCTGGAAGAGATCGTCGCGGGGATAGGATTCCAGCGTGTTCTGCAGCATGCGGCCGGAGTGGCTGGTCGGATCGAAGCCGAAATGGTCCGTGACCTTCTGGGCCTTGGCCCGCAGCAGCGGAATGTCCGACAGTTCGGCGGTGTAGGCAATCGAGGTGAACAACCCGACGATGCGCAGTTCGCCGACGACATTGCCCTTCTCGTCGAAACGTTTGACGCCGACATAATCCATGTAGGCGCGGCGATGTACCAGCGACTTGACGTTGGCCTTGGTGACGATGAGGAAATCCGGGCCATCGAGGAACGCCAGGATTTCTGGCGTCGTGGTCACGGCATCGCTCCCCTGGCGCAGCACGCGGACGTCCGGATTGGCGAGAATGCCGAGGCCCGTGCCACGGTCCCGCTCGACGGTCGCTTGCTTGCCCTTGCCGGAATAGACGTAGTCACGCATGCCGAGGAAGGTGAAATTGTCGTCCCGAAGCCAGGACAGGAAGGCCAGTGCCTCGTCTCGCTCTGCCGCACGGCGCCCAGCGACATGTGCGCTGAGTTCGTCGATGACAGTGTCGAGCCGCGCCAGCATCGGCTGCCAGTCGCCCACCGAGAGATGTGTCTGCTCCAGCACCGTCCTGACGCGGACGATGAGGGCATCTGCCTGCTCCGCCGTCAACGGCGCCAAGTGTAGCTGGATATGGCTGACGCGCTGGCCGGGATCGCCGGCCTGCGCCGCCTTTAGAGCGGGCGTGCCGTCCGGCTGCAGCGACAGGATCGGGTGCACGGCCATCGCCACGTCGCGGTAGGTGCTGGTGACTTCGCCCATCACCGATTCGTAGAGAAACGGCATGTTGCGGTCGGTGATCGACAGCACCGAGACAGCAACGCCCCCGGGTACGACTCCCTCTATCGGCGCAACGCTGATACGGGCCTCGCCGGACCAGCGGCCGAGTTCGTCTGCGGTGTGAATGGCGGTCAGTGCCAGCATTTCGGCGCTGTAGCGGGCCATGTCGTCATTGCTGGCCTGCCCGAACAGGATTTTCGGATCGAGGTAGGTCTTGCCCGACGCTTCGGCCGCCTTGACCGCCGCCTCGATCAGCTTTTCCCGCTTGGGGTTCATTCTGGCCATGATTGCACTCTCCCGACGCATCCTGCTCCCAAGCAGACTTCAGAAGCGATAGAGATGCAACCGCAAAAGATTATGACGGGGTAGTAAGATCGAACCGCGTTTTGACTTCACCGGCGCTTCGGTCACCGCGTTCGATTTAATTGCACAGAGATCTCGACATGCGAAACATCCTCTTCGTCTGCAGTCAAAACAAGCTTCGCAGTCCGACGGCCGAGCAGGTGTTTGCCGCCAGGCGTGACATCGAGGTTATGTCGGCTGGCACAAACAACGATGCCGAAAATCCTCTGTCGACGGAGTTGGTCGAATGGGCAGACATCATCTTCGCGATGGAGAAAATCCATCGATCCAAGATACAGCGCCGATACCGATCGGTGCTGAAAGGCAAGCGGATCATCTGCCTCGACATTCCGGACGACTACACCTTCATGGACCAAAGGCTCATCGCACTTTTGGAGGCCAGGGTGCCGCGCTACTTGTAACGTTCCAGGCGGCGCAGGCCCGGACCTCCCAAGTGGCCGGCGCGACCGTGATTTTGGTGCGGTCTGCCAGGCAACGTCGATCTTCGTTGACAGGCAACCGCGAACGCCTCATCAAACATTCCGTAAACACGGCCAGCATCACTGAAAGTCATCACCATGTCGGACACAGCAGAGGGCGCGGTCCTTGTCATTTCCAGCCACGTGGTGCGGGGCTCGGTGGGTAATCGTGCTGCCGTCTTTGCGCTGGAGACGCTGGGGCATCCCGTCTGGGCGCTGCCGACCATTGTTTTGCCCTGGCATCCCGGCCACGGCAGATCGACGCGGCTGACATTTCCCGAAGCTGATTTCGACCTCGCTATCGACGACCTGCTGGCGGCACCCTGGCTTCCGGAGATCAAGGCCGTGCTGTCCGGCTACTTCGCCAATGCCGCCCAGGCACATTCGGTCGCCCGGCTGATTGCGGCAATGCGCGAAAAGATGCCGGACCTGTTCTATGCCTGCGATCCCGTCATCGGCGATCTCGGCGGGCTCTATGTGCCGCAGCCGACGGCGGAAGCCATCCGAGACCATCTCTTGCCCCTCGCCTCGCTGGCAACGCCGAACCGCTACGAGCTTGCCTGGCTTTCCGGCGCGCCGCTTGACGACAACAATGCCGTGATGGAAGCGGCCCTGGCGCTTGGGCCGTCGCGCATGCTGGTGACTTCGGCGGTGCCGATGATGGCCGGCGGCACCGGTAATCTCTATCTGAGCGGCCGCAACGCGCTGCTGGCCGAACACCGGGCAATCGACAACGCCCCGAACGGTCTTGGAGACCTGCTGGCGGCGCTGTTCCTGTCGCGTCTGATGTCTGGCATGGACGAGGAGCGGGCGCTCCAGCTGGCAACAGCCAGCGTCTACGAGGTGCTCGCGCGTGCCGTGAAGCGCGGCAGTGACGAACTGACGCTGGCGGCCGACGCGGCCAGCCTGTCGACACCGATGGCCATGGTGCAGATGCGCCACCTCATGCATCCGGCCCACCGTCGCAAGCGCTAGCGGCGGCGACACAAATTTTTAACATCTCGACTGTTGATCTCGGCGTCTCGCCGCGCTAATCGGGATGCATGCACACTTTTCCTTCTTTCCTGATCGACGGCTACAACAGCTTCATGGGCGGGCGCTACGTTGACGAGCGCGAGCGCTATCGCAGCCTTGCGGAGCAGGGCCAAAGCCCCTCGACAATGGTGATTGCCTGTTCCGATTCGCGGGCAGCCCCGGAAACAATTTTCGATGCCGGTCCCGGCGAGATGTTCGTCATCCGCAACGTCGCCAACATCGTGCCGCCCTATGAGCCGGATGGCAATTTCCATGCGACATCGGCAGCACTCGAGTTTGCCGTACAGGCGCTGAAGATCAAGAACATCGTCGTCATGGGCCACGGTCGCTGCGGCGGTATCCGCGCTGCCCTCGACCCGAGCTCCGAGCCGCTGTCTCCCGGCGACTTCATCGGTCGCTGGATGTCGCTGGTTTCCACTGCGGCCGAGCAGATCCAGAACAACGACATGATGACCCAGGGCGAGCGCCAGACGGCACTCGAGCGCGTTTCCATTCGCAATTCGATCGCTAATCTGCGCAGCTTCCCGGATATCCGCGAACTCGAAAAAGAGGGCCAGTTGCAGCTTCACGGCGCATGGTTCGACATCTCGACGGGTGAATTGTGGGTCATGGACGGCGAAACCGGCGACTTCATCCGTCCCGGCGCTTGATACCCCCCTATTTACGTGGTCACTTTTCAAGCGATATCTGTTAATATCGCTATGAGTGCATCCGCTGGCAGGAAATGGATGGACCCGTAAAGGCGCATCCATGCAATTCCAGACCATCAAGAAAACAGTCCTTGCTGCGATCCTACTGCCGTTTGCGTTCATGATGGCGGCCGGACTTCTGCTGATCGCGTCGTCCTTCGAGCAGTACCGGACGCTGGAGGCAGACCGGCTGATAGCCGAAATGCTGGCGCACGGCGGCGCCATTGCCTCGACGGAAATTCCGGCCGAAATGGTGGCAACGCAGGCCTACCTGCTCGATCGTAACCCCGATACCGCTGCAGCAATGCGAAGCACCAGGGACGCCGTCGATAGCGCTCGCAGGCACTTCTTTGCGCGACTGCCGTCAGCGGACAAATTTTCCGGCGGCATCAATGGCCAGCTGTCACGGCTGCGCTTCGGTTACAGCCGGATCGTCGGCCTCCGGTCGGCTATCGACGACGGGCGCTACGGCCGCCAGGCCAATGTCGGCTATATCTACCGGCAGGCAGCACTTCGCCAGCTGGGCCTTGGCGACAGCCTCTCGGCCCTGATTCACGATCCGTTGCTGCTGCGCAAGTCGAATGAGCTGATGAGCATCCTTCTGACCTATCACGGCGAGCTCGTGGTCAACAATATCGGCAGCCATTACCTCGAGCAGATCGGTTTTTCCGCCATGTCGCGCGAGCAGCTGCTGCAAGGCGACGTAACACGGCGCCTGGGTACGGACCGGTTGCGCTTTCACACCTCTTCGCCGGTCATTCGCGGCATCATCGACTTCCTCAACCAGCCGGGCGAAAAGCGCGCCGATGTTTATTCGCAGGCGATCCTCTCCGGCGTCCTGCGACCGACGCCGGAGCTGCGCAACCTCTGGACGGTGGCCGAGGAGGGACGGCTGGCGTTCCTGCGGCAGAACATCCTCTCCGTGACGCAAAATCTCCAGGATACCGGCGACGAACTATCGCGGCGGGCCCACTATCATCTGCTGGCAGTGGTAGGTCTGGCGATCATCCTGTCGCTGTTGGCGGCCATCGTCGGGGGTCTCGCGGTCAAGGGGATGCGCCTCCTCGACCGGCTGACCCGCGAGCGTGAGGAACTGGTGACCGAACTGCGCAGCGCCTCGCAGACGGACCTGCTGACAGGTCTCTACAATCGCCGTGGTTTCGAGGCTGCTGCAGAGGCCTTGCTTGGCAAGGATCGCGCCCGACCGGTTGCTGTCGTGCTTTTCGATCTCGATCATTTCAAGAAGATCAACGACCAGCATGGCCACGATGTGGGAGACGATGTGCTGCGGCAGGTAGCGGCCATCGCCAAGCGTAATTTTCGCGGCGTCGACCTGCTGGTGCGCCACGGCGGCGAAGAGTTTCTAGCCCTGCTGCCCGACACCAGCAAGGATGAAGCTGCATCGGTTGCCGAGCGGGTGCGGCGCGCGGTGCAGGACGCCCGCATCCCGCTGCCCGACGGCGGCGTCGTCGATGTCACCGCCAGCTTTGGCTGCGCTGCCCGGACCTATTCGGCGCACGGCGATCATTTCGAGGACCTGATCAAGAAAGCCGACATGGCGCTCTACGCAGCCAAGGCCAGCGGCCGGAACTACGTCGCCACCTCAGGCATCGTCGAGAGACGCCGCCGCAGCCCGGCCTAACGCCGTCGCGCGCATGTTTGTCGAACTCCGTCAAAGCGACGGAACACCCTGCATTTCCGTAAAGCGCGGAAACGAAACGAAAAAGGGCCCCGGTTTCCCGGAGCCCACCATTCACACGAAATGTGAAACTTACTTTCCGTCGATCTGCTTGCCGATATAGGCGATCGACTGCTGATAGACGACGGCAGCATTCCAGCCGGCAATGGCATTGAAATTCGGTTCGCCTGGCTGGTAGCCTTCGCCTGGACGCCAGCCGTGGCCGCGCAGGAAGTTGGCAGTCGATGCGAGTGCATCGGCTTTCGAGCCGACCATGTCGATCCGGCCGTTGCCGTCGCCGTCAACGCCGAAATTGACGACATTGCGTGGCAGGAATTGCGTCTGGCCGATTTCGCCATGGGCTGCGCCACGTGCCGACGGGCTGAGATAGCCTTCGCCAACCAGTTTCAGCGCTGCATAAAGCTGATCGGTGAAATAGTCGCTGCGGCGGCAATCGTAGGACAGCGTCGAGACGGCGGACATCGTGTGCTCATTGCCCATATAGCTGCCAAAGCCAGTTTCCATGCCCCAGATTGCGATCAGGGGGCCGGCCGGCACCCCGTATTTGCGCTCGATGTTGGCAAACAATGCGGCGTTCGCCTGCTTCATGCCGCGGCCACGATTGATGACCGTCTGGCCGCCGCGCTTCTTCATGAACTCTTCGAACGACAGCTTGAAGCTCTTCTGGCCACGGTCGGCACGGATCGTCGGCTGGTTGTAGTGGACATCGGCAAAGGCGCGGTCGAGAACCTGGGGGCTGATGCCCTTGGCTGCCGCTTCCTGCTTGAACTCACCGACCCAGGCCGGAAATCCGGCTGCCGTGTTGCCGCACTGCGCAGCCTCGGCTGCCACCGGCGCCGTTATCATGAGCACGGCTGCGAGCGCCGCCCAACCAGACTTCTTCATGCGCATTCCTCGTCCCTGTGTTTCGACATCCGCGTCGGCCCCGCCAACGTCCGATGTCCTTTTGATCCGTCCAAAACCATCCCTCGGGCGTGGACGCTGCCGCCCGACCTCCGGTATCCGTGAAAAACCCCGCCGTTCGCATGCGAACCGCAGGGTTATATAGGCTAGACCTTTATAAAAAGTAGTCCTCTCAGGCGGCCTGCTTGCGAGGCTTGATGAGCCCGCGATTGATCAGCAGCTCGGCGATCTGGATAGCGTTCAGGGCGGCACCCTTGCGAAGGTTGTCGGAGACAACCCAGATGTTGAGGCCATTCTCGACTGTCGCGTCCTCGCGGATGCGCGAGATATAGGTCGCGTCCTCGCCGGCCGATTCGTATGGCGTCATGTAGCCGCCGTCCTCGTGCTTGTCGATGACGATGCAGCCGGGCGCTTCGCGCAGGATGTCGCGGGCCTGGTCGGCACTGATCTCGTTCTCGAACTCGATATTGACCGATTCCGAGTGGCCGATGAATACGGGAACGCGCACGGCTGTGCAGGTCACCCTTATCTTCGGATCGAGGATCTTCTTGGTTTCGGCCAGCACCTTCCACTCTTCCTTTGTATAACCGTCTTCCATGAACACATCGATGTGCGGGATGACGTTGAAGGCGATGCGCTTGGGAAACTTCTTGTTGGCCATCGGATCGGCAACGAAGACAGCGCGTGTCTGGTTGAACAGTTCGTCCATGCCATCCTTGCCGGCGCCCGATACCGACTGGTAGGTCGATACGACGATGCGCTTGATCTTGGCAAAATCATGCAGCGGCTTCAGGGCGACGACCAGTTGTGCCGTCGAGCAATTCGGATTGGCAATGATGTTGCGGCGGGTGAACATGTCGATAGCGTCGGCATTCACTTCCGGCACGATCAGCGGCACGTCCTGGTCGTAGCGCCAGGCCGACGAGTTATCGATGACGACGCAGCCCTGCGCACCGATCTTCGGCGACCACTTCTTGGAGATTTCGCCGCCGGCCGACATCAGGCAGATGTCGGTATCGGCAAAATTGTAGTTTTCGAGGTTCTGGACCTTCAGCGTCCGGTCGCCGAACGACACTTCCGTTCCCTGGCTGCGGGCCGAGGCCAGCGCCACGACTTCGTCGGCGGGAAAGCCGCGTTCGGAGAGGATGTTGAGCATTTCACGACCGACATTGCCGGTAGCGCCTGCGATTGCGACTTTGAAACCCATTTTATGCTCTCTTTCTCATCTCTCCGCTATCCGGTGAGGGGGAGCCGCGATCCGCGGTTCCCTGTCCCCAGCCGAGCCGGGGAGAGAGCGGCAGGCCAGGAAACGTCAGACGGTTTTCGTCGTGGTTTTGGCCTTGGTGTTGGAATATGTCGGAAAACGGCTATGCGACCCGGCAGGGGCTGCCAGGCGGTCGCAGTCGCGGATCTGTTCTGAACGAACCATGGACCGTCTTCCTATTCCGTCGCAGGTAATAAAATGTTTTGCGAAAGAGTCAAGAGTTCAGCCGTGAACCAGGGTCAATGCCCACCAAGCCGCATGAGATGCTGACGCAACGGATTTCCTGCATCGAAGTGCAATAGTTGCACACTCGTTATCGCGGCGGGTCGCATAAATAATGTAATTGTGTGTCTTCTTGCATTTCTATCGTCAAATCGCAGCGGTGAGCCGCGCCGACCTATGGAATGCTAATCGCCAGTATTGGTGGCGAAGTAAACGTTGTCAGCCGCCGAGTATAGCGACTTCCGTAATCAGGCGTTGACGAGGTGGAACATCAGGCCGAGAGCAACAGCAGCAACGCTCATGAATACGATGGCTGTGAAGCAAGAGGACTTGAGCTGGTTTACATCATAATCGGTCATTGTGATCTTCCTTGTTTTCCTGCCTATACAATGCGCCAGTGCAAAAAAGGTTGCATCAAAGGTTGACATATATGCAGGTTTGTAAAAGGAAGCCTGCTTCGTTCATGCATCGGCGGTCATGCCACTTCCGCCCCGAATGCAAAAAGGACGGAGATGCGATCCCCGTCCTTTCAAATGCGGTGTCTCGGAAAAGATCAGAGCTTCTTGTTGGCGTAGTCCGAAGCTGCCGCAGCGCCGTCCTTGACGGTGTTCTTGGCGTCGCCAAGTGCCTGCTGGCCTTCGCCCTTGATTTCCTGAAGTTTACCTTCAGCCTGAAGCTTTTCGTTGCCGACAAGCTTGCCAACGCCCTGCTTGAAGTTGCCGACGGCTTCATTGGCGAGACCCGAGGCCTTGTCTGATGTGCTACCCATGTGACTTCTCCTTTGAACTTCCAATCAGCTAACGAACCGGCACAGGATTGGTTCCGCCAGCGTCCGGAAGCGCAACAGGTAAGACCACTGTCGTCAGGCTGCCTCTGCCTTGTTCTGGCGGTTGGCGATGAGGTCGTCGACGACGGCGGGATCGGCAAGGGTGGAGGTATCTCCCAGCGCCGCGAAATCGTCCTCGGCGATCTTGCGCAGGATACGGCGCATGATCTTTCCCGAGCGCGTTTTCGGAAGTCCCGGCGAGAACTGGATCTTGTCTGGCGTCGCGATCGGACCGATCTCGGTCCGCACATGCTTGATGAGTTCGGCCCTCAGCGCATCGGTGCCTTCGTGGCCGGACATCAGCGTCACGTAGCAGTAGATCCCCTGCCCCTTGATTGCATGCGGGTAACCGACGACAGCGGCTTCCGAGATAAGGTTGTGCGACACCAGCGCCGATTCGACCTCCGCCGTTCCAAGCCGGTGGCCGGAGACGTTGAGTACGTCGTCGACGCGTCCGGTGATCCAGTAGTAGCCATCGGCGTCGCGCCGGCAGCCGTCGCCGGTGAAATATTTGCCTTTGTAGGTCGAGAAATAGGCCTCGATGAAACGCTTGTGGTCGCCGTAGAGCGTGCGCATCTGGCCGGGCCAGCTGTCGGCGATGCAGAGATTGCCGTCTGCGGCGCCCTCGAGCACCCTGCCCTCGGCATCGACCAGCTCGGGAATGACGCCGAAGAACGGCTTGGTGGCCGAGCCCGGTTTCAGGTCCGTAGCGCCGGGCAGCGGCGTGATCATGTGTCCGCCGGTCTCGGTCTGCCACCAGGTGTCGACCACCGGACATCTGCCATCGCCGACGACATTGTAATACCAGTTCCAGGCTTCCGGGTTGATGGGTTCGCCGACTGTGCCGAGCAGCCTCAGGCTGGCGCGTGAGGCGCGAGTAACGAACTCGTCGCCTGCCCCCATCAGCGAGCGGATTGCGGTTGGCGCAGTGTAGAAAATGTTGACCTTGTGCTTGTCGACGATCTCCCAGAAACGGCCCTGGTCTGGGAAATTGGGCACGCCCTCGAACATGACAGATGTCGCGCCGTTGGCGAGTGGGCCGTAGACGATATAGGAATGGCCTGTGACCCAGCCAACATCGGCGGTGCACCAGTAAATATCGCCGTCATGGTAATCGAAGGTGTATTCGTGCGTCATGGCCGCATAGACGAGGTAGCCGCCCGTGGTATGAAGCACACCCTTCGGCTTGCCGGTCGAGCCGGAGGTGTAGAGGATGAACAGCGGGTCCTCGGCCTTCATTTTCGCCGGCGGGCAGTCCGCCGTCACCGTAGCCATTTCCTGGTGATACCAGAGGTCGCGACCGGGCGCCCAGCCGGTCTTGCCGCCGGTGCGGCGCACGACCAGCACCTTGTCGACCATGACCTGCTGGCGGGCAGCGATATGAATCGCGGTATCGGTGTTATCCTTCAGCGGCACTGGCTTGCCGGCGCGTACGCCCTCGTCGGAAGTGATGATGAACGTCGATTGGCAATCGACGATTCTGCCTGCCAGCGCGTCCGGCGAAAAGCCGCCGAAGACGACGGAGTGCACAGCGCCTATGCGGGCGCAGGCGAGCATCGCATAGGCCGTTTCCGGTATCATCGGCATGTAGATGGTGACCCGGTCGCCCTTCTTGACGCCATGCTTCTTCAGCACGTTGGCAAGCCGGCAAACCCGATCGTAGAGTTCGTTATAGGTGATCTTCTTGTCGATGTAAGGATTGTCGCCCTCCCAGATGAAGGCAACCTGGTTGCCGCGCTTTTCGAGATGGCGATCGATGCAGTTATAGGCGACGTTGGTCAGCCCGTCCTCGAACCACTTGATCGACACCTTGCCGGTGAACGATGTGTTCTTGACCTTGGTGTAGGGCTTGAACCAATCGATGCGCTTGCCGTGCTCGCCCCAGAAGGCGTCGGGATCGGCGATGCTGTCTGCGTACCAGGTTTCGTATTTTTCCTTGGTGATCAGCGCATTCTGCCTGGCCGGCTTTGTGACCGGATAAATTTTTTCAGACATGATTCCTCCTCGAAATGTCCGGCTAGGCCCGCGTTTTTTCACAAAAACTGCGGTCTTTGTCCTCACAGATAGCACCTTAAGATACGGCGTCCATTGGACAAAGAGCATTTCATCCGCAAAGAATTGCAATTATGCGGCACTGAGGATATACAGGGCGTCATTTCCCGGACATCAGTGGTGAAAACACCCACGGACCGCGACCCCGGCGCGGACGGACAGAAGGACTATACCCATGGCTCAACAACTGCTTATGCCGAAAGCTACGGCCATCTGGCTTGTCGACAACACCGCCTTGTCGTTCGAACAGATCGCGCAGTTTTGCAAGCTTCACCCGCTGGAAGTCAAAGCCATTGCCGATGGCGAAGCCTCGCAGGGCATCAAGGGCCTCGACCCGATTTCCACCGGCCAGCTGTCGCGCGAGGAAATCGCCCGCGCCGAAGGCAAGCCGGATTACAAGCTGAAGCTTTCCGAACCGAAAGTGCGCGTTCCGGAATCCAAGCGTCGCGGCCCGCGTTATACGCCGGTGTCGAAGCGCCAGGACCGCCCCAATGCGATCCTCTGGCTGGTGCGCAATCATCCGGAACTGAAGGACGCGCAGATCTCGCGCCTGGTCGGCACCACCAAGTCGACGATCGAGCAGATCCGTGACCGCACCCACTGGAATTCGACCAACCTTGCGCCAATGGATCCGGTGACGCTCGGTCTCTGCAGCCAGATCGACCTCGACATGGAAGTCGAGAAGGCTGCCAAGGGCCGTCCGCTGCCGACAGCTGCCGAACTCGGCGCAACCCTGCAGCCGTCGCAGGAAACCGAAAAGCTGCCATTCTCCTACGAGCGCGAAGAAAAAGAAAAGACCATCGACGCCGATGCCGTCTTTGCCAAGCTCAAGTCGCTGCGCGCCCCGAAGGACGAGGACGAAGACCAGTACTGAGGTCTTATTAACTTTTGCATCTACCAGACCCCGGCTTTTGCCGGGGTTTGACGTTTAGGGACAGAGCTATCCCGATTGCGCTTCTGGCAACGACGATCAGTCGCTGCTCTTGCCAAGGGTGGCCAGATGGCGGAATTCGGCAACGACGCGCTCGTAGACGCCGCGCTTGAAGGTGACGATCAGTTCCGGCAATTCCTCCATAGGCTTCCATTCCCACTGGTCGAATTCCGGCTCGTGGCCGCCGGGTGGCGGGTTGATGGCGATCTCGCTTTCGTCGCCATCGAAGCGAAAGGCAAACCAGCGCTGTGTCTGGCCGCGAAACTTCCCCCTCAGGCCGATGCCGATCAGTTCGGGTGGCAGATCGTAGTTGATCCAGTCGCTGGCTTCGGCAAGCAGGGTGACGGTTTTCATCCCTGTCTCCTCGTAGAGTTCGCGATAGGCCGCTTCCAGCGGATCCTCGCCCTCGTCGATGCCGCCTTGCGGCATCTGCCAGAGATTTTCCGAGCCATCATATTCGGAATTGCCGATGGGAATGCGCCGGCCGGCCCAGACGAGGCCCTCGGCGCTGAGGATCATCACCCCGACGCAGGGGCGATAAGGCAGGTCCTCGGCTTTTACGGGATTGGGGTTCTTGCTCATCATATCCTCCGGTCAGGGATGTTTAGGATCGTTGGCGAGCGCCGAGACGGAGACGATCTCGATGCCACGCGTTGCGGCATTCTCGCTCCAGGCGGAAATTGCGTCGACACTTTCGTCGAATGCGGATGCGACGCCGATTGCCGAGCCGTTGCGGCGGGCGATACGCTCAAGCTCGTCCAGTTTCCGGGTGATCGCGTCGCCATTCAGTTCGCTGTCCAGCTGTACGTCGGCAAAGGCATGCGGCACGGCGAGCGCCTTGGCGATCGTGCCGGATTTCGATTGCGCAGATGAGCCATCGTCAAGGAATAGCAGGCCGCGTTTGCCGACATCGCGCAGAACCGGTTCCAAAGCGGTCGGGTTCGACAGAAAGCGGCCGCCGAGATAATTCATGATGCCGGTGTAATTGGTGATTTCAGCCATCGCCTTGTGCAGGTTTTCGACGTTTTTCGCCGCTGGCTGCGATGTCAACAACGTATCGGCACCGGGGTTGTTGGCCGGATAATCGAAGGGCTCCAGCGGTACCTGCAGCAGGATTTCGTGGCCGCTGCGACGGGCGTCCTGCATCCAGCGCTGCAGGCTGTTGCCGCTGGCCGCAAAGGCAAGGGTTACTTCCTCCGGCAGCTGCTTTATGGCCCGCTGCGTACCGGTCTGGCTGAGGCCGAGGCCGCCAACGACGATGGCGATGCGCGTGCCGTGGGCGCCGGACCAGGGCCGCGCATATTGATCCATCGGCCGCAGGCCGGCGGGAGAGGTGATGGGGAGCCGGCCGAACGGTGAGTTTTCCAGCAACGCATCATTGGGCGTTGCCGCCATGCGGGGATCCTGGCCGATCTGGTTGGCCCTGACGAGGACCGGCCCTGAGCCGTCCCGCGGCTTTGGCGTGTAGGTTGTCACAACAGAACCGTCGCCGGTGAGGTTGCGCTCGACGTTGGCGCCGGATTGCGGGTCTGCCTGCGGCATGCCCGTCGACACGGCTGCCGCATCCTCCGACGGCGTATCCCCGGTTTCAGCCGGTGGCGGTGCCTTGGCGGCGGTTTCGACGGGGGGAGATTTTTGGAAGGGATCGCGGATCAGCGCGGTGTAGAGGGAGAAGCCGGCGATTGCGATCAGGCAGAGGGCTGCCAGCATACGGCCCACCGGCGGCAGGCGCCTATTGCGGCGAGGCGGGCGGTTCTGTCCCAGCGGTGCGTGTAGGTCCGTTCCCAATTTCCTTGTCCGCCCCACATCGGAAATCGTCGTTCCGCGTCGTGAAGGCGCCGGGTCTGTTTCCAGCCCGGCGCCATTTTCTGTCTTGGCGACGTCCTACTATACGACGTCTTACTTGGCGACTACAGCCTTGTCCGGATTTGGCGGGAAGGCGGGGTCTTTCTTGACGCCACGTAGCAGGTCGAGCGCGTAGTTCAGCTGAACGTCGTCCTTGACCTCCGGTGGCACATAGGCTTCCGAGCCCGATCCTTCGTCGGTTTCAGACTGGCCCTTGATGTGACCGCGCAGGGTGGATTCGCCTTCGGAGACCATCTTGCCCTTGAGATCGTCCGGCAGCGGCTCGTCGACCTTGATGTCAGGCGTGATGCCGGTGCCCTGGATCGAGCGGCCCGATGGCGTGTAATAGAGCGCCGTGGTCAGGCGCAAGGCACCGTTCTCACCGAGCGGGATGATCGTCTGGACCGACCCCTTGCCGAAGGAGCGCGTGCCGAGGATCGTGGCACGGCGCAGGTCTTGCAGGGCGCCTGCAACGATTTCCGATGCGGAGGCGGAGCCGCCATTGATCAGCACGATGATCGGCTTGCCGTCTGTCAGATCGCCCGGACCGGCGTTGTAGCGGCGGGTTTCGTCCGGGTTACGGCCGCGGGTCGAGACCACTTCGCCACGCTCCAGGACGTCGTCGCAGACGTTGATCGCCTGGTCGAGCAAGCCGCCCGGGTTGAGGCGCAGGTCGAGGACATAGCCCTTGAGCTTGTCGGCTGGCACGGTCTGCTTGATCTTCTGGATGGCAGCTTCGAGATCCGGTGTGGTCTTCTCGGTAAACTGCAGGATCCGGATGTAGCCGACATCGTTTTCGACATGCGAGCGGACGGCGGCGACCGGGATGATGTCGCGGACAATCGTCAGTTCGATCGGCTTATCGACACCGACGCGCTGCAGTGTCAGCTTGATCGGCGTCTTGACCTCGCCGCGCATCTTCAGCACGGCATCTTCGAGTTTCAGGCCCTTTACAGGCGATCCGTCGATTGCGGTGATGAAGTCGCCAGCCTTGACGCCGGCCTTGTCGGCGGGGGTATTCTCGATCGTGGAGCCGACCTTGATCTGGTCCTTCTCCATCGTTACCTCGATGCCGAGACCGCCAAACTCACCCTTGGTCTGGGTGCGCATGTCCTGGGCATCCTTGGCATTCATGTAGCTCGAATGCGGATCGAGCGAGGCAAGCATGCCATTGATGGCCGCCTCGATGAGCTTGTCTTCCTGGGGAGGCGTAACGTATTGCGCCCGAACCCTCTCGAAGACATCGCCGAATACCGACAATTCCTTATACGTGGAACCGCTCGCAGCTTCCGCCGGGACTCCCGCTGAGTAAATGACGCCCATGGCGGTCGCACCCATCAATGCGCCGATGACGACAAGAGAAGCCCTACGAATCATTGCGTGCCTTTCCAGTATCCTTTGCGGTCCACCAGGGTTGGGAATCAACCGGTTTTCCGTCTTTTCTCAATTCAATGTAAAGCGTTGGCTTGTTTGTTTCCAGCGCCAATGCTGTCGCACTTGCCACTCTTTTCTCGCCCATCACCGCAACCGGTTCTCCGGCGAAAACAAATTTTCCCTGGCGCGTCTTGATGGCGTCCATTCCGGACAGAACCATGTGGAAGCCGTCGCCGGTATCGAGGATGATCATCTGGCCGTAGCTGCGGAAAGCGCCGGCATACACCACCAGGCCATCGGCGGGCGCCGTGACGAGCGCGCCGGGGCCGGTTGCGAGCGTCATGCCAGCGGCCGTGTGTCCCGTTCCGTCGTCGTCTCCAAAGTGCCGAAGAATATCACCGGCCACAGGCAGCTCGAGCTTCTGCTTTAGGTCTGAAAATCGATATGCGGGGGCAATGCGGTTTTTATCGGGCACCCCGCTTTCGGCCAGGGCCTTGGCTTCGGCACGCTGCTCGTCGGTCATCATTTGCCGGCGTTGTTCTTCCTCGCGGGCAGCCGTTGCCGCGCTGCGCACCGAGCCGATCTGGCTTTCGAGAGAGGCTACAAGGCCTTCCAGGCTGGTTGCCTTACCTGCCAGTTGCTCGGCACGCTTGCGCTCGTCCTCTATCTGAGCGGCGCTTTCCCTGCTCTGCCGGTCGTTCTCGGCGATCAGCAGATCCATACGCCGCTCTTCCTCCAGACTGGACGTGAGCGTTGCGGAAAGGTTTGCCTTTTCCTTGGCCGTGGAGGCTTCCAGCGTCGACAGTTCGCCGAGGTCTGCAAGCAGCTTTTCAGTCGCTTTGCGCATGCCGGGCACCACGGCGCCGAGCAGGATGGCGCTTCGCACCGAATTGAGGGCGTCGTCGGGGCTGACGAGCAGGGCCGGAGGCGGGTCGCGGCCCATGCGCTCCAGCGCTGCCAAAACCTCGGCCAGGAGACCGCGCCGTTCGTGAAGCGAGCGACGGACGCCGCCCTCCTTGACCTTCAGATCGGTCAGCGCCCTTTCGCTGTCTTCGATCTTGCGATCCATCGTCTTGCGGCGCGATGCCGAATCGATCAGCGCCTGGCGCAGGCTGGCATTGCTCTTGTCGAGCGCCGCTACACTTTCCTGAAGCTGCTTCTGCTTTTCGGCAGAGAGGGTGATCGTCTTCGACAGGCTATCGAGTTCGGCTCGTGTCTGGTCGCGTTTTTCGGCAAGGTCGGCTGCCGGATCGGGCGCCGGCGGGTTTGCGGTGGCTGTATCGGGGGCGGTTTGCTGGTCCGGTGGCAACCGCGACGACGTCGGATCGGCAGCGCCATCCTCGGCGCGCGCCTGATATCCCTGGATCACCGGAGCTGCCGCGAGCATTACGGCTGCACACAAAAAGGCCGCACGGGTACCTGCCGCGAGAGGCGGCGGGAGCAGACGCGGCAGAGGGGCGGCGGATCGTTTCATCGCGGATGGCTTAGGATTTCTCTATCGCGCAAGGCGTAAGCTGATTTGCCGCCGATGGCCAAGACATATCGCCAGTTCGGTGACGAAATCAAAACACGGCTGTGTGAGCGATCCGCCACTTTCAGACGCGATGGTAGGGGTGGCCGGAGAGAATGGTGACCGCCCTGTAGAGCTGTTCGGCAATAAGAATCCGCACAAGCTGGTGTGGCCAGGTCATCTTGCCGAGACAGATCGTGCTGTCTGCCCTGTCGTAGAGCGAAGGATCGAGGCCATCCGCGCCGCCGATGGCGATCGTCAGGTCGCGCTTGCCCTGGTCCCGGTACTGGCCAAGGAGCGCAGCAAATGCCTCGCTGTCCATCGCTTTGCCGCGCTCGTCGAGCAGCATGAGGATACTGGCGTCCGGCAGCGATTTCAGCAGCATGGCCGCCTCCTCGCGCTTGCGCGTTTCGCCGTTCGAGGCACGACTTTCCGCGACTTCGGTGACGCGCGAGAAATCCAGCCCGATGGCTGGGCCCGTCTTGGCGAACCGGTCGAAATAGCGGGCCGCGAGATCCTTCTCCGGGCCGGTCTTCAGCCGGCCAACGGCAAACAATCCAATCCGCATGTTCACTCCAGAGACGATGGCCAGCACGGCCGCACATATTTCTTAGCCGCGCGACAGATGCCGTTGCGGCCAGTCAAACCTGCGCAGCAGCCGGGGAAACCGGATCTGCTAGTGTATCGTGCCCTCGTCGAGATCCGGCGCGGCCCACATCTTTTCGATGTTGTAGAACTCGCGGATTTCCGGACGGAAGACGTGGACGATGATGTCACCAGTGTCGATCAGAACCCAGTCGCCTGCGTCGAGACCTTCGACGCGCGGGTTGCCGAGACCTTCGCCCTTGATATCGGACGTGAGGTGATCGGAGATCGCCAGGACATGGCGGTTTGAGCGCCCGGAGACCACAACCATGTAGTCGCCCAGCGCGGATTTGCCCGCAATGTTGATGGTGACGATGTCTTCAGCTTTGGAGTCCTCAAGGCTGTTGAGGACGGCTTGCAGGGCGCGGGCGGCGGCATCAACGCCACGTTCCGGGCTCTTCGGGGCAACGGCTAGCGTTCGTCCCTTGGCGTGTACTGTTGTCAGTGCTTTTCCTTTCAGGAGTAACAGAACATGCACGCGATTGATTCGAACTGTCGTTCAAATCAGTTCTCAAGATAGGCATCAAAGCACTAAGGTTTCAAGACGCGTGCAGCTCGGCATCGGCGGTCGGGGCTCAGTTTCTCGGCCAGCGATGCGTTTTCGGCACCGATCTGCGAATTTTTGCCCGTCGGCCTTCCCATTGGCCCATATCGATGCCTCGGGTACGGCCGTATACAGCCAAGAGTGCTGCGCGTATAGGGAAACAACGCTCAAAAGCTGCGGGCCATGACCAGACATTCCAACGACACGATAGACGCCATCCTGCGCATCCGTTTCACGGGACAGGATCGGCTTGGCCGGGGCAAGGTGGAGCTGCTTGAGCACATCCGCAGGACGGGCTCGATTTCGGCGGCGGGGCGAGCCATGGATATGTCCTACCGCCGCGCATGGCTTCTGGTCAGCGACCTCAACCGCATGTTCGACGTGCCCTCGGTCGAATCGCAGCGGGGCGGCCAGAAGGGTGGCGGTGCGGTGCTGACACCCTTCGGCGAGGCGCTGCTCGAGCGGTTCCGGGCGATGGAGCGGGCGGTCGCCCTCGTTCTCGCCGACGATCTGCTGTGGCTGCAGGAGCACTACCGTCCGCAGGGGTTGCCGGAAGCGTGATAACACCGGTCATCCGTTTTGCAGGGCGACTGTCTTGATGACTGCAAAAACGGTCATGCCCACTGCCAAGCGCAGTCTTTCGCCTGACAGCTGGGTAATCCGCGACAGGATCGGGTCGCCGCCACAGTTGAGGCGGACTTCGAGCGCACCGTTGGCGACCACGCCGATCCAGGTGATCGTTCCTTCGAGAATATTGAGCGCGCTGAGGCCTTCCGGGCGCACGGTCGCCAGCATCACATCGCGGGCGGGGACGTGGATCCGCACCATCCTGCCGACCGGAAATCCTGTCCCCGGCACCTGCAGTTTCGCGGTCTTCAGGGCGACGGTCGATAGGAGATGGGTCTGCGAGATGCTGTCGATGCGGCCTTCCAGCAGCACGCCGGCCTCGCGGCGCTCGGCGCCCTCCGCCGTCGATGGCAGGCTCAAAACCTCGACGGCGCTGCCGACCGCTTCCACATGGCCGTCGCGCAAAAGGACGACGCGACTTGCGAGCCTCGCGACCTCTGCAATCGCGTGGCTGACATAGACGATCGGGATTTTCGTCTCGTCGCGCAGCCGTTCAAGATAGGGCAGGATCTCTGCCTTGCGCTCCTCGTCGAGTGCCGCCAGCGGCTCGTCCATCAGCAACAGGCGCGGGTTGGAGAGCAGGGCACGGCCGATTGCCACCCGCTGCTTTTCGCCGCCCGACAGCTTGCCGGGTCGGCGCTCCAGAAGCGGGCCGAGCCCGAGTAGATCGACGACGCTGTCGAAATCGTCGCGGTCGGTCGTTTTCGGCGCGAACCAGCGGCCATAGCCGAGGTTGTGGCGAACCGACAGATGCGGAAACAGCCGTGCCTCCTGAAAGACGTAGCCGAAACGGCGGCGATGGCGGGGCACGAAGATATTTTGGTCCGTGTCCGTCAGCACCCTGCCATCGAGCGCAACGTGGCCGTGGTCGGGGTGGATCAGCCCGGCAATGCTGCGGATGAGCGAGGTCTTCCCAGAGCCGGAGCGGCCGAACAGGGCCGTAACCCCGCCCTCTGCGGTAAAGGCAGCGTCCAGCGCAAAAGCGCCGAGCCTGTGGCGGATGTTCACCGTCAGCGTCATCAGACGTCCACCCTGCGGCCGACCCAACGGGCAAGAAACTCGGACGCCAGCAGTGCGGTCATGGAAATCAGCACCGCGACGACGGTGAGCCTCAGCGCGCCCGCATCGCCGCCGGGGAGCTGAGTGAAGGTATAGATTGCCGACGAAAGCGTCTGGGTTTCGCCAGGAATGTTGGAGACGAAGGTGATGGTGGCGCCGAATTCCCCCATCGCCTTGGCAAATGAGAGGATCATGCCGGCAATGATACCGGGGAGCGTGAGCGGCAAGGTGACGGTGAGGAATATCCACACAGGACTGGCACCCAGCGTTCCTGCAGCCTCCTCCAGCTTGCGGTCGACGGCTTCCAGCGACAGCCGGATGCTGCGTACCATCAGGGGGAACCCCATGATTCCGCAGGCGAGCGCGGCACCGGTCCATCTAAAAGAAAAGACGATGCCGAAATGGTTGTCGAGGAAGGCGCCGATGACGCCGCGGCGACCGAACAGGATCAGCAGCAGAAAACCGGTGACGACCGGCGGCAGGATCAGCGGCATATGGATGATGCCGTTCAGCAGCGATTTTCCAAAGAACCGGCCGCGAGCGAGAAGCAGCGCTGCGGCGACCCCGAATGGCAGGCTCACCAGCATGGCCACGCTAGCGACGCGCAGGCTAAGCAGAATCGCCGTCCACTCGTCACTGCTTAAATGCCATCCCTCCAAAACCGCTCTCTTTCCCTGTTGGTCCGCCGGTCATGCAGCAGGCAGGCGATGTTCAGTTCAGGATGGTGAAACCTTCGTGCTCGAAGAAAGGCTCCGCCTTGGACGACTTGAGGAAGTCGTAATAGGCATCGACATCCTTGTTCCTGCTGCTGGCAGTGATGGCGAGCGGATAGATGATGGGCGGGTGGCTGTCTGCTGGAAAAGTGCCGACGATGGCGACGCCCGGGTCGGAGGCGGCATCCGTCTGATAGACAATTCCGTAGGGGGCTTCGCCGCGCGATACCAGCGCCAGCGCAGCGCGCACGCTTTCGGCACCGGCAACCTTGCTTTCGACCGACGGCCAGATCCCCAGTTTTTCGAGGGCTGCCTTGCCGTATTTACCGGCTGGCACGGAATCGACCTGGCCCATCGCCAGGCGACCGTCGCCGAGGAGGGCGGAGAAATCCATGCCGGCCTTGATATCAACCGGCTTCGCTTTGTCGCGGGGGGCAACGAGCACGATCTGGTTGCCCAATAGGTTTACCTGCGTATCCGGCTTCAGCAGGTTCTTGTTGCCGAGGTATGCCATCCAGTCGGTGTCGGCCGAAATGAAGATATCTGCAGGTGCGCCGCTCTCGATCTGCTTTGCCAGCGCCGAACTCGCGGCATAGGACACGGTGATCTGCTTGCCGCTCTGGGCGGTGTAAGCGGCGTTTGCGCTGTCGAGGGCGTTCTTCATGCTGGCGGCAGCGAACACGGTTATTTTTTCCGCCGCTGCCGAGGGAGAGACGCCGGTGGTCAATCCGAGCCAGCCGGCGACAATGGCTACAGCGGCAAGTTTCATCCAGGAACGGCGGGTCGGCATGGCAATCTCCAAATTGGCGAAGTATTTTCAGGAATATATCGCTTCGCGCGATTTGACCAGCGTCGGTTTCGTCAACACGATTAATCGACAATGATTTCAGAGATTTCGCCGATTGCTATTCCCTACTGACTTGGTCGATTTCGCATGGCTCTGTAGGCCCCTGTGACATCCATCGGGCTGCAACATGGCGCCCCAGCGTCTTTTGGGGGCAGGGCGTCGTCAACAGCGTAGGTGGTCGGTGTGATCTCGCGCGAAAGCTTACGAAAGATTTAATTTTGTGCATTTGCACTTTTCTGTCATGTGTAAAATGCATGGCTGCGTTGCGATATCAACGATTTTACTTCTCGACAGCTGTGCTAGATTTAACTCATCGAACAGCGCACTCCTCCTCCCAGCGCCATTCGATTTTGGATCGATGACACTCCTCCTCCCGGTTGTCGATCAGTTTTGATAGGCCCGACGGATCTCCTCCCCCGTCGGGCTTTTCATTTTGGAGGATTTCAAATTTCGGAAATTCAGGTTTTCTGCTGCTCTTCGCGCAGTGCGGTCGAGCTCAGCGTCGAACGCGGACCGTGGATGAATGTCCAGGCCGGTGCACGCTTCTTCCACAGCACCCTTGCGTCGTCTTCATCGACGCGGGCGTAGTGAAACGTCTTCGCCATCTTGGCCGACAGGTGCGACAGCGTCGAACCCGGACGATCGATCACGGCAATCGGGAAGGTTTTGGCGATGGTCTGCCACTTCTGCCATTTGTGGAACGTGTTCAGGCTATCGGCGCCCATGATCCAGATGAAATGCACGTGGCTGTTCAGTGCCTTGACGCGGGCCAGCGTATCCGCCGTATAGCGCATGTTGAGCGCCTGCTCGAAGCCGGTCACCTTGATGCGCGGATCGACGGCGATCTTCTCGCTGAGGGCAATGCGTTCTGCCAAGGGGGCGAGGTGGTTGGTGTTTTTAAGCGGGTTGCCCGGCGTCACCATCCACCACAGCTGATCAAGGCCAAGCCGACGGATGGCAATCTCGGCAACGAGCACATGTCCCGGGTGCGGCGGATTGAAGGATCCGCCGAAAAGGCCGACGACCATTCCACGCTCGGCATGGGGCATTCGCAGATAGGGCGCGTCGATCCGGTCTGCTGTCACATCAGGGCCGTATCTGTCCGCTGCCGCGCACCCGGTATTTGAAAGACGTCAGTTGTTCGACGCCGACAGGTCCGCGCGCATGCATCTTTCCGGTGGCAATGCCGATTTCCGCGCCCATGCCGAACTCACCGCCATCGGCAAATTGCGTCGATGCGTTGTGCAGCAGGATTGCTGAATCCACCTCCGTGAAGAAGCGCCCCACCACTTCGGGGTCTTCAGCAATGACAGCCTCGGTGTGATTGGATGAATAGCGGGCTATATGTTCGATAGCGCCCGAGATGCCATCAACCATAGCAATCGATATAATGGCATCGAGATACTCCGTCGACCAATCCTCCTTGGTGGCAGCCTTCAATGCGGGGATAGCATGAAGCACGTCGGCCGATCCGCGAACTTCGCAGCCGGCCGCCGCAAGAGCGTCGACGAGCGGCTTGAGGTGGGTTGCCGCTGCCGCCCGGTCGACAAGCAGTGTCTCGGCCGCGCCACACACGCCAGTACGGCGCATCTTGGCGTTGACGACAATCTGCTTTGCCATTTCCAGTTTCGCAGACGCATCGATGTAGATGTGGCAGATACCCTCGAGGTGGGCAAAGACCGGAACGCGGGCCTCGCTTTGCACCCGCGCCACGAGGCTTTTGCCGCCGCGCGGGACGATGACGTCGATATTTCCATCGAGCCCGGACAGCATTGCGCCGACGGCTGCCCGATCGGTAACCGGGACAAGCTGGATCGCGTATTGCGGCAAGCCTGCCGCCTTCAATCCCTCGACGAGGCAGGCATGGATTGCCTGCGAGGAACGGCGCGAATCGCTGCCGCAGCGCAGAATGGCGACATTGCCGGCCTTCAGGCAGAGTGCACCAGCATCGGCGGTAACGTTGGGGCGGCTTTCGAAGATGACGCCGATGACGCCGAGCGGCGTGCGGACGCGCTCGATCTGCAGCCCGTTCGGGCGTTCCCAGGCGGCAATGACTTCGCCGACCGGATCGGCCAGTGCGGCAATCGTGCGGATGCCGTCGGCCATGGCGTCGATGCGTGCCTCGGTCAGCGTCAACCTGTCGATCGACGATGCGAGCATGCCGGTGCCTTCCACGTCGCCAAGATCCCTGGCATTCTCAGCCAATATGTGGTCCCGCTTTGAAAGAATGGCATCCGCCATGGCATTGAGGGCGCGGGTTTTCGATTGAGCAGAGGCAAACGACAGCGGACGTGCCGCAGCGCGGGCCCGGCGACCGATTTCATCCATCAGCCGGTCGATATCAGGGCTGGCTGCTACGTGATCAAGCATGCGCCTCGTCCTTTCGGCTTGCTGTGCCTTGCGTTCCCGACGCCGTCATTACCAGATCGTCGCGGTGAACCATGGCGGCGCGGCCGGCATAGCCGAGAATGGCCTCGATCTCCGCCGACTTGCGGCCGGTAATCTGCCGTGCCTCTTCGGCATCGTAGCCGGCAAGGCCACGGCCGATCTCGCGGCCGGCGGGACCGATGACGGCGACTGTATCGCCGCGCCCGAAGTGACCGATCACGGAGCGCACGCCAGCAGGCAGCAAGCTCTTGCCTGCACCGAGCGCGGTGACGGCGCCGGCATCGACGTGCAGTTCGCCTGCCGGCTGCAGCTGCCCGGCAATCCAGGTCTTGCGCGCCGTGACCGGTGTGCCAGAGGGCGCAAACCAGGAGGAGCGGGCACCTTGGTCGATGGCGGAAAGAGGCCGGTCCGTCTTGCCGGATGCAATGATCATGGCGCAGCCGGCACCGGTGGCGATCTTGCCGGCATCGATCTTGGTGCGCATGCCGCCGCGTGACAGTTCCGAGGCAGCGCCGCCAGCCATCGCCTCGATTTCGGGCGTGATTTCAGCAATCGTGTGGAGGAACCGGGCATTTGGGTCGAGGTGCGGCGGGGCGGTGTAGAGGCCGTCGATATCTGACAACAGGATCAGCAGGTCTGCGCCGGTCATGGTGGCAACGCGCGCTGCCAGCCGGTCGTTGTCGCCATAGCGGATTTCGCTGGTGGCGACCGTGTCGTTCTCATTGATGATCGGTACCGCGCCGAGTTTCAGGAGCTGGCTGATGGTGGCGCGGGCGTTGAGATAGCGGCGTCGCTCCTCGGTGTCGCCAAGCGTCAGCAGGATCTGGCCGGCAACGATGTCGTCACGGGAAAGGCTTTCCGACCAGGCGCGGGCGAGCGCAATCTGGCCGACCGCCGCAGCCGCCTGGCTCTCCTCGAGCTTCAGGGCGCCGCTGGCAAGGTCGAGCACGGAGCGGCCGAGCGCGATGGCTCCCGAGGAGACAACAAGGACATCGACGCCCTTTGCTTTCAGCGCGGCGATATCGGCGCAGATCGCATCGAGCCAAGCCTTCTTCAACCCGGTGCCGCGGTCGACCAGCAGCGCCGAGCCGATCTTGATGACGATGCGCCGGTAGCGGTCGAGCGGCTGTCGGGCTGTCATCCCTCGCGCTCCTCGTCCCCGCTTTCGTTGGCTTCATCCGCGACCAGGTCGACTGTATCCCTGTGGCGGTTTTTCAGCGCCTTCATCGGCTTGTCTTCTGTTTCGCCGATAGCGATGATGTCGCGCAGCGCGCGCAAAAGGTCCGTCATGCCTTTGCCGGTGATCGCCGAAATCTGGTATGGCGTGTGACCGCAGGCGCGGGCGAGCTCCTTCGTTTTTCTCTTTAGTTCCGCATCGTCGAGAATGTCGACCTGCGACAGGGCGACGATTTCCAGCTTTTCGCCCAGCGCCTCATCATAGGCTTCGAGCTCGTGGCGGACGGTCTTGTAGGCCTTGCCGACCTTTTCTTCCTGGGCGGAAACCAGATGCAGCAGCACTCGGGTGCGCTCGACATGGCCGAGGAAACGGTCGCCGATACCGACGCCCTCATGGGCACCTTCGATCAGGCCCGGAATGTCGGCCAGAATGAATTCCGTGCCATCGACGGTTGCGACACCGAGGTTGGGATGCAGCGTGGTGAAGGGGTAATTGGCAATCTTCGGGCGGGCACGCGTAACTGCGCCGAGGAAGGTCGACTTGCCGGCATTCGGCATGCCGACGAGGCCTGCATCGGCGATCAGCTTCAGCCGCAGCCAGATGGTCTTTTCCTCGCCCTCGAGACCAGGATTGGCCCAATCCGGCGACTGGTTGGTAGAGGATTTGAAATGGGCATTGCCGAAGCCGCCGTTACCGCCGGCGGCAATGCGGAAGCGCTGGCCTTCGAAGGTCAGGTCGCAGATCATCGTCTCGGCGTCTTCCTCGAAGACCTGGGTGCCGACAGGCACCTTCAGCGTGACGTGTTCGCCGTTTGCGCCGGTGCGGTTGCGGCCCATGCCATGGGTACCGATCTGCGCCTTGAAATGCTGCTGGAAACGAAAATCGATCAGCGTATTCAAGCCGTTGACCGCCTCGACCCAGACGTCGCCACCGCGTCCGCCGTCGCCGCCGTCGGGGCCGCCGAACTCGATGAATTTTTCCCGGCGGAATGAGACGCTGCCGCCACCGCCGTCGCCGGAGCGGATGTAGACTTTTGCTTCGTCAAGAAATTTCATCGTATTCTTCGCTATTCGGTCAGTTTGCGCCCGTCATGCCGCCTTCGATATAGGCGGTTCTGCCGGAGGTCAAAGATTATCGTCATCTGCAGCAGCTATAGCATAGTCGCCTGCGGGGGTCTTGCTGTCTGGTCTATAAGAAGCCGCCGCCGGCGAACCGGCGACGGTTTTGTCTATGTCAGCTTTGTCTGCCTCAGGCACTGGCACTGGCGCTGGTGCGCAGATCGCCCGGCAACAGCAGGGTTTCGACATGCGGAACCATGGTGCTGCGGGCAAAGCTGAAGACTTCCGCGCAACCGGTAATGCGGAAGCCGAGTTTCTCCTGCAGCTTCAGCGACGCCGGATTGTCGACGAAAACACCGGAATGGATGTTTTCGCCTGGCATCCGCCGGCTGAAGCGTTCCAGCGCCGCTGCCACCGCTTCGCCCATGAACCCACGCCGCCAGTAGTAGCGGTTCAGCCAGTAGCCGACGTGCCAGCGGTCGTGGCGCAGTTCGATGCCGACGGTGCCGATATGGACATCGTCATCGCCCTCGGTGATGGCGAGCGCCCAGTCGCCAAGCAGGCCGGAGGCCCGCGGCACCAGCCAGTCGAGCGCGTCCTGCCGGTGGTAGGGAACCGGCACGCGCGCCAGCATGCGGGTGACCGCGAAATCCGACAGGGATCCCGTGATCGCGTCCGCGTCGCCAAGGCGATGCGGACGCAGTGTCAGCCGGGCGGTGCGGATAACCGGTTCCGGGCCGGGTGCCGCGATCTGCCGCGACCGGCGCGAGAGGACAGCGGCGTTCATCTCAGTGCCCCCCAGCTGCGCAACGACATCCAGGTGCGGCGATCCAGTCGGAACCATTCGACGGAGACCGTGCTGCCAAGCGCCAGGGACGCTGCCAGCCCGGCGCCCTGGAACTGGAACCCGCACTTGTGGATCACCCGGCGCGAGGCGACGTTGGTGACCCGGCAGCGGGCATCGATCTGGTCGACCTCAGGCCGCGTGCGGAACACCATGTCGATCAGCGCGTGAGCCGCCTCCGTCATGAAGCCCTGGTTCCAGTAGGGCTCGCCCAGCCAGTAGCCGATTTCGACAGTCGTCGGATCCTGGCCCGGTTCTATGCCGCAGCAGCCGAGAAAGGCGCCGTTTTCCATTTTGGTAATCGCATAGAGGCACTTGCCAATCTCGCCAGACGTCGTGCGGCGCACAAAATCGGCGGCGTCCCGGGTCGTATACGGGTGCGGCATGCGCGAGACCATGGTGGCGACATTGGCGTTATTGGCGAGATGGGCAAGAGCTTCGATGTCGTCTTTGTGGGGGGCGCGCAGAACGAGCCGCTCCGATAACAAGACGGGGCAATCGGGTCTTAACCTCTCCGGCCTCAACCGGTCTTCGGGCGACCGCGATTGGTCCTCCCTTAACAATTCGCTTTGCATCGTTCAGTCCTCCTTGGGGGAAAAGAAAAAAGGGAGATGGCGCCCCATCTCCCCGTTTTCAAAGACTGAACCTGATGCGGTCAGCCGGGTCGATGAGACGCCGGCTGCTTAAACGCTTCCGGCTTTATTCTGCTGCTTCGGCTTTCGGCATTACGGATACGTACACGCGGCCATTGGCCTTGGTGCGATAGGCGACGTTACCGGGAGTGAGCGCGAAGATCGTGTGGTCCTTGCCGAGGCCGACATTGGCGCCCGGATGCCACTGCGTGCCACGCTGGCGCAGAATGATGTTGCCTGCAATCACAGCTTCGCCGCCGAACTTCTTCACGCCGAGACGCTTGGATTCGGAATCACGACCGTTGCGCGACGAACCGCCTGCTTTTTTATGTGCCATGGGATTTCTCCTTTAAACCTGTCCGTGATCTTAAACGGCAGCGACGATGTCGGTGATGCGGACAACCGTGTGGTGCTGACGATGACCGCGCGAACGCTTGGAATTCTGACGACGACGCTTCTTGAAGGCGATGACCTTCCGGGCGCGGTTGTGTTCGACAACCTCAGCCTTGACGGTTGCGCCGACAACGAAGGGTGCGCCAATAGAAGCGTCGGCGCCGACGCCGATCATCAGGACTTCGTTAAATTCTACGATATCGCCGGCGATGACGTCGAGCTTCTCGATGGTCAGCACGTCGTTTGCTGCCACACGGTACTGCTTACCGCCGGTCTTGATGACTGCGAACATTGGTTATCCTTTCATGTTCGTTCCGGCTCTCCCGCTTTGGGGGCCGTCTTTTTATCAGTCGAC
This sequence comes from Rhizobium sp. B21/90, assembly GCF_019355815.1. Lineage (NCBI taxonomy): Bacteria > Pseudomonadati > Pseudomonadota > Alphaproteobacteria > Hyphomicrobiales > Rhizobiaceae > Rhizobium > Rhizobium sp. B21/90. The sequence continues at coordinate 349,398 of NZ_CP072162.1, forward strand.
ATTGAGCAGGCGAGGCGGGCCTTGTGCCCGAACCGGCCTGCCGGTGATGCTTGCGCGGAACGCGGAAGCGCAAAGGGAGCGGACTTCTCCGCACCTATTGGATCGGGCACATACGCGAGGGGTCAAATTGTGTCAAGGCAAAAGGGTGAAAAGCTTCGACTTTCACCCTTGCCATCCGGACTTTCTATCGGTATGAGGACGGCGCGCTTCACAGCGTCAACCGGTTCCGCGGAGAGGTGGCAGAGTGGTTGAATGTACCGCACTCGAAATGCGGCGTGCCTGCAAGGGCACCGTGGGTTCAAATCCCACCCTCTCCGCCATACTCCCATATCTGGTGCGTTCGCCACCGTTCGCAAATCCCCCGCGGAATATAGCCTTTCGCCCCTCTACGTGATATTGTCGTTCGCAGTTGTTCGCGGTTAACCGCGTCTTCAAGTGGGGATGGAAGTAGGGACGAATGGCTCGGGTAACTCAAAAGCTTTCTGACACTCAGATCAAATCCGGCAAGCTCAGCCCGGGGCGACTTAGTGACGGCGGCGGGCTTTACCTCAACGTGGGGCCGACCGGGACAAAATCTTGGGTATTTATGTGGACCAAGGATGCCAAACGCCGTGAAATGGGCATGGGCGCTTATCCAGAAATTTCCCTCTCCAAAGCTCGCGGTAAAGCCATCGACGCGCGGCAGGCCGTTGCCGAAGGCAGAGATCCTATTGCCGAGAAGGCAAAAGAGGCAGAGCCGACGTTTGCCGAATGCGTGGAACAGTTTCTCGCCTCGAATGAGGGCCATTGGAAAAATGAGAAGCACCGACAGCAGTGGCGGAACACGCTTGAAACCTACTGCAAGGGAATGAGCGGCAAGAAGGTTTCCACCGTAGGCGCTGATGATGTCCTGAAATCCCTTCAGCCGATTTGGGCGACCAAGAACGAAACCGCCTCTCGCGTTCGGGGTCGGGTCGAACGCGTTCTGGACTTTGCCAAAGCCAAGGGATGGCGTTTTGGAGAAAACCCGGCGTTGTGGCGCGGGCACCTGAGCAGTATCCTGCCGCCAAGGCAAAAACTTCAACGTGGCCATCATGCCGCAATGGGGTATGAGGGATTGCCGGCCTTCTCCGCTTCTCTTCGAGCGTCGGACGCCTGCTCCGCGCATGCCCTGGAATTCCTGATCCTGACGGCTTCGCGAACGGGTGAAGTCATAGGAGCCAAGTGGGATGAGATCGACCTGGCCGCGAAGGTCTGGACTGTCCCTGCCGAGCGTATGAAGATGGGCGTCGAGCACCGGGTTCCGCTCTCCCCCCGGGCGATGGATATTCTCAATTTGATGCTTGAATGCCGCCGCAACGGCTATGTTTTTCCGGGCCAAAAGAAAGACAGCTCGCTTTCCAATCTTGCCATGACGATGCTGATGCGCCGTATGAAGTTCGATGCATTCACCGTCCACGGCTTCCGATCAGGCTTTCGAGATTGGTGCGGAGATGCGACGACCTTCCCCCGCGAGATTGCCGAGGCGGCCCTAGCTCACGCCGTCGGGGACGAGACAGAGCGGGCTTACCGTCGAAGTGATGCACTGGCCAAGCGCCGTAAGCTGATGGACGCTTGGGACAAATATCTGACGGCAACGAAGAAGGCCGGGAACGTCCTCAGCTTTCCGGCAGCATAGATATCAGTATCTGCGGGGATAGGGGGCACCCGACAAGCCGGTTTGCACCACCGGTTTCCCTGCGGTCATATGGTGCTTCGCAAAGGTGCGCGATGTCTTCTGACAATTCTAACGACCCTTATTTGACCAAGAAACGAAACTACCGGCACGAGGTCGGCGAGATCAGTGAGCACGCTCAAAATATGATCGGTCAACTTGTCAAATTACGTGATCTGACCAACCCCGATTCAGACGCAAACGCCGCCGGGAAGGATAATTTTGCATTCGATGCGCTTTATAAATTGGGCGGAGTAATCAAAGAACTTGCTAGCTGGGCCATCGATCACCAGCTTGGCCTAGCAATCCATCGCAAACAATTTCTTCCACGTGGCAACCCAACAAGCCGCAGTCTCCCCGCTTATCAGGAAGCAAAGCGCGAGGTTGATGATCATAGGCATGAAATAGCTGCAGTCGAATACCATCGACACGAGAGAACAGTCAGCGTCGAGGACAAGCGGCGTGCTATGGCCAACATTCTGAGTGTGATGAATAACTCATTCCCCGGTGATATCGCCGAAGAGCTTGCGGATGCATTGCGCGCCCTTGAATATGGCGAGGTGATGCCGATCCTCGAACCAAAGCGTTCCGGTCGAAAGGTTAGCTTTACAGAACAGCGTGAGCAGTTGAGAGCTGTGACTTTTGCGAGGTTTCGCCGAAAAACTGGCCTTATGAGCGCCGGTGATGCATGGAATGAGGTCGCGAAAGCGTTTGGAGTGAGCCTCGAAACGTTGAGGACATGGGAGAAGCGGCTAAGAGAGTCGGAAGGCGACCCTGATGGACATTACCGTCTCTCGACACCAAGCTTTTGCGGACGCTGCAGCCTCGCATGTCGCGGAAGTCAAAACAAAGGATCGATCGCGCGCTCTTTCAATGCTGATACAACACGAACGCTATGGTGACAAAGAGATGCATGCGTCCGCCGAGCGCTACCAAGCTAGCCGACGAGAGCAGGAGTGAACCGAGACGAACCCGAAAGTCGTTCCTAAAAGGTTCAGACGCAATGGCCTCTGAACCAAAAGATCGGTTCAGAGGGGGAGCGATTCAAACCTAAATATTGCAGATATTGCAGTCACATACGCACCAAGACGGATAGCCGTTTATGTGAATAATGGGCGGCGAACTCCAGCGGACTTGCTGAGGTTTGCGCCACCGGACGGTCTTCCGGTTTGGACCCATCAATGACCAAGCTATCGATGACTGTCGACGAAGCCACTGCCTACTGCGGCATTGGCAAGACCAAGCTCTACGAACTCGTCAAGACGGACAAGATTTCAGGCCGGAAACTCGGACGGAAAACACTCCTGCTTACCGCTTCGATCGACGACTACGTGCTGTCGCTCCCAGTTCTTAGAACCGCGGCTTGATGGGGGGTGACAATCATGGAAAAGAAAAACCCCGCCACAGCTGGATGTGGCAGGGCTTTGAATGTCACAGGTCTTGGCGGACTTGATGTTCAGAAGCCTATCGAAAATCACAACGAAGTTCAATCGGAAACGCTTGCTATCCGTACCGTGATGAGACGGTTCTCGGTTTCGATCTGGCATGCTCAGATCATCTGCCGCGCCTCCGGTCTTGGAGGTGTAGCATGACGCAGAAACTCACCATCACCGCCCGCATCCTTCCCGACGGCGCAACAGTCAAGGTGATAGGCCGGGACGCTTGGGCACTGCGCAATCTCGTGAACGCCGGCTCCAATGGCTGCACCCCGATCGATAACCCCGCGCCAAGGTGGTCACACTACACATGGAAGTTGCGGAGAGCCGGTTTTGTTATCGAAACCATCGACGAAAAGCACGGCGGCCCCTTCGCCGGCTCGCATGCCCGATATGTGCTTCGTTCTCAGGTCCAGCTACTCGATGACAGCGACCGTCGGAGTGCTGCCGCATGACGTCGGAGGAAGCAACCCCCCGCACTGTGGAAGCCGCTCAATGGCTTGCCGATCAGAAGGAGCCGCCAGCAATGGCGGTTCCCACCATTCGTGAGCGATTTTCGCTTTCGAGCAAGGAAGCGTGTGACGCCTGCGCGCTGGCGCAGAAATACCGGACGGCGCGGAGGGCCTTCGGCTGATGCGTGACTTCACAAAGCTCAACCCGGCCATCTTCGACGATGCCCGCTTCCTGTCTCTCGGGTGGGAAAGTAGATGCGTTTACCTCTATTTGATGGGCGGGAAACACCAGACGTCTGCCGGTTGCTATCGTATTCCTGACGGCTACGCGGCAACCGACTTGAAATGTGACCCTTCCGAATATGAAGCTGCCAGGAAGGCAGTTGCGGATACCGGCTTGATCCTCTTCGATGAAGAAACGGCCGAAGTCTACGTGTCCGGTTGGTACAATGAAAACCCGATATGCAACCCGAAGCACGCCGCCGGGACCGAGCGGCTCATCCTCCTGATCAGCAGTGAGTTGATCCAAAACGCCGCCTATGAGGACTTTTCAAAATCAAAAGAGGCGTTCGAGGAGGCATTCGCCACAAGGACATCCAGAGCCGGCGGAACTGTCAGCAGACTGGGCGACACTGCCCTCGTACGCAACTCAAGCGTCGGAGGGCGAGCTTTTGGAAGCTGACCAACTGACCCGTATAGGAACCCCTCAGGATACCGGTATTGATACACAGAGACAGAGACCTGAGACAGAGACCGAGATGGAGACACAAACAGAAACAGAAACAGAAAAAGAGACTTTTAGACCGTCATCGATCAAAAGCCGAAACGACTCGACGAGCAAAGAGGGGCTTAGGAGGAAAGAAAAATACGAGGGGGCAGTATGAGCGACAAGCCATGGCCTATCCTCATGAAGCCAACGGATATCGTTGGAATGAAACGAGCAGAACAGCTGTCTGGACGAGACGCTCGAACAGTGAAGCGCTGGTGCCTGGACTATCGAATTGGACACCAGTCCACTCCCAACGCCCCGTGGGAAATCTCCGGCCCTGCCTTAGTCATGATCCGCCACGGTGATTTTGACGCGCTGGAACTTTTGAGAGCAGGAGACCGCGCCTGTCCTCAAGTGACCCGCATCTTTGATTTCACAGGGTTTGAGCCCTGATTTTGTCAACGGATGCGAACCAGTGCCTAACGTGCCGGGGTGATCAAGGCAGCACACGGTGCGATACTGGGCACCAAATTAAGGAGCAGAGCGATGACCGCACAAGCCGCAACCTCAACGACAGCCCGCGAGCGTCGCGTTCCCGTCGCTCTCCGTGGCGCGAACGTGACCGAAACGTTCAGGGATAATCTGTTCGATGCCGCCAACAGGGCCGGCATGACAGCAAACGAATACGTTCTTCAGGCCGCCGCCGAGAAGCTGAAGGCATCCGGCCGGCAGTTCTCCGGCCTTTTCCGCCCAGGCGATATTTCGATGGGAGCGCACTGATGGGATTTCTCAGCAGCCTAACCGGTGGCGACGTCGGCTCGAACACACTCAAAGCCTTGAAGACCAACACCGGGCTTTTGAACGGCTTCGACGCAACCGGCAACTCGATCATCGATACCGGCGAGCAAAAATCAACTGATGCCATAAACGCAGGCATCGCCGGCTATCAGCCATATGCCGACGCCGGCACAAAGGCGCTCGGGACGTACACCGATGCCCTTGGCCTTAACGGCGACGCCGGCAACGCAGCGGCGACGGCGGCTTTCCACACTTCTCCGGGCTATGACTTCGCTATGGACCAAGGGACGACGGCGGCGCTCCGAGGTGCGTCGGCGGCCGGCATGCTGAACAGCGGCAACACTCTCACCGCCTTGACGAAGTTCGGGCAAGGGACGGCCGATCAGGAATACGGCTCTTGGCTCGATCGGCTCAGCAGTCTGCAGGGCGAAGGCCTTACCGCTGCCGGCGGCCAGCAGGCGGGGGACGCGCAACTCGCCACCACGTATTCGAACGGAGCCGACAATCGGCTGAACCTCGAAAACACCGTGACGCAGGGTCAGATCGGAATCAACACCCAGACCGCCGGCATTCAAGATCAGCAGGACGCAAACAAGAGCAGCTTCCTGGGCAAGCTGATCGGTGGCGTCGGCAGTCTCGCGCTCAAGCCCGCCACCGGAGGATTGTTCTGATGGTGGCAAAATTCACCGCTGCGGCGGCACCCGCTCTTTCCATCCCCCAGGTCGATACGTCCTGGCTCGGTCAGCTTACCAATGGGCTCGCGCAGTCGACGCAATCAAACGGGGCATTTCCACCGGCTCCCAGTTCCAGCGGATTTCCGCCGGCTCCGGCAGCCCCGGCCGGGTTCCTCCAGCGGTTGATAGGCCAAGTGCCGACGAACCAGCTCGCCACTAATCCCATGCTATCCGCCGCAACCCCCCGCCTTGGAGGCTGAACCAAATGGTCGCCAATCTCAAAAGCCTTGTCATCCCGCTCGATCCGCTTCCGCAGGTAAACACATCCTGGCTCGACAACCTCACCAAGGCCGCTGGCGACGCTATCGATCAGGCCTCCCAGAACAAATCAATCGAGCAAAACGTTATTCCAGCCATCACCGGTCGGCCTACGCCGCCGCCTCAGCCGGGCTTCCTTGGCCGCCTGTTGGGGCAACAGGCTGCGTCGCCGGCTGCCGCCATACCAGCGCCGGCCGCACAGCAGCAGATGGCATCGACTGCACCTGGCGGTATTCAGGCGCTTATTGCGTCGAATGTGCCACCAGAGATGCAGGCATACGCAACGAACCTGATCGGCAAGGAAAGTTCGTTCAATCCATCGGCTGTATCGCCGACAGGAGCGAAGGGGCTTGCTCAGTTCACAAAGGGTACCGGTGCCAAGTATGGACTGATCAGCGATCAGGGCGATATGCGAGGCGATCCTGTCGCTAATATCAAGGCGCTCGTTGCTCTGACCAACGACAACCGCAACACGCTGACGCAGGCTCTCGGTCGCCCTCCGACCGATGGCGAGCTAGCGCTTGCTCATCAGCAGGGCGCGCAAGGCGCAATCAACCTTCTCTCTGGCAAGGGCGTCTCCGCTCAAAATTTGGCTGTGAACGGAGTTGACCCGAACAGCAGCCCCGAAGCGGCGGCTCAGAAGATCATGGGATATTACGGCGGATCGTCGCCATCTCCCGCCGCTCAGGCTATTCAGCAGCAGGCCCCAAGCCAAGGGACTGCCCTTGGAAGAGGGAATACGCTTGCACCGGAAGGATCGCTCGCACCAGAAGATCAGGCTCGCCTTGATCATATGCGAGGTCCAGCGCCGGCGGCTACCCCATATCCAACATCAGAGGCCACTATCGGCACACCCGGATTGCGAGGCTATCAGGATCCGGCCATCACGACCGCCTATCAGCAGCCAAACGCCCAGCCTGAGACGGCGCAGCCTCCTATTGGTGATGGGAATGCACCCATGCCTGCGGGAGCCGTCCAAGCGCCGCAGCAGGTGGCTCAAGACCGCCGATCATCTTCCAACATCCTTGCCGCAGCACAGCCTGTAAGCCGCCAGAACATCAGCAACGATCAGATTGCAGCGATGGTTCGCGACCCCAACACCCGCGCTTTCGGCCTTCAGCTCTGGCAGCAAGTTCTGGGCAAAGCCGGCGACTCCCCTTGGGATTTCGTCAAGCTTGACGACGGCACCCTCGCTCGGGCGAATAAGCAGAACGGCCAGGTCGAGACACTAGGCAACTTCCAGAGCCGCAAAAAGGAACTCCAGAGCAACGGCAAGGGCGCGTTCTACGACACAGACTCTGGGCAATGGATTTTGCCGCCCGCCGGTGCTGGTGGCGACGGAAAAGAGTTCTTCGGTACGACAGTCCCCTACTACGATGCTCAGGGTCAGCTTCACTATCGCCAGCTTGCCAAGGACGGGAATGCAAAGGATCTGGATTTCGGCCCTGGTGCGACTGCCGCGCCTCCGACGCGCACGATCGACACGGGCACCGAACTCGTTACCGTCGGCCCCGGTGGACAGGAGATTTCGCGCGTTCCGAAGCAGAACCAGCAAGAATCCCGCGACAAGGCTCTCGGCACTGAACTTGGCAAGGCTAGCGGTGATGCCGCCGCGTCGCTGCCGCAGGCGGAAGGTGCAGCAAGCCAGATGCTATCGACTATCGACAGCTTGGCGAACGACAAATATCTGCCGAGCATGGTGGGTCCCATAAACAGTCGTCTCCCCAGTTTCAGCGCAGACGCCGCTCGGGTTCAGGCGAAGATGGACCAGATCGGTGGCCAGCAGTTCTTGCAAGCCTTCAACTCCCTCAAAGGCGGCGGCTCGATAACGGAGGTCGAGGGCGACAAGGCAACGAAGGCTATGGGCCGGTTGAATACGGCGCAGAGCGAAAAGGATTACAAGGATGCTCTGCAGGAACTCCGGGGCATCGTCACTCAAGGCCTTGCACGAGCCCGTCAGAAGGCGGCCGGTGCCGGTCATGCCTCAACGCCCGCAGCCTCCGACGCCCCTGCTGCTCCAGACCCATTGGGAATACGTTGATGCCAACCATTGAAGATATCCGCCAGCAATACCCGCAGTACAACGACATGTCGGACGGCGACCTCGCGAACGCCCTTCACCAGAAGTTCTATTCCGACATGCCGGCGGAACAGTTCAACGAGAAGATCGGCTTCTCATCGCAGCCGTCGCCAGCGTCGCCGCCGTCAGCCGCAGGAGAGCCCGGTATCGCAGGATCGATCGACGCCTTTGGGCGTGGCATTGTCAACGCGGTCACATTCGGATTTGGTGATGAAATCGGCGCTGCTGTTGACGCGGCCGGCAGTCATCTGCCCTGGCGTGATCCAAAGACATATGACCAAGCTCTTGCGGATGGTCGAACCAGCGATAAGGCCGTAGCGGCCGCGCACCCTGTCTCGAATATTGCTGGCAACGTGGCCGGTGCCGTCGGTGCCGGAACCGGAATGGCTCGAGCGGGTCTGAGCCTCACAGCGAGAGCTGCAGAAGCTGGAGCTGGGATCGGCAGGACGACGCTGGCATCTGCCATTGACGGGGGTATCGCAGGCGGCGTCCAAGGTTTCGGGCAAGGTGAAGGCACCGAAAACCGTCTACACGGAGCTATGACCGGGGCTGAAATTGGCGGGGCTCTGGGAACGGCGCTGCCATTGGCCGTTTCAGGAGTGGTCAATTCCGTTCGGCGGGCCGTCTCCCCCTTCACGATCAACCCGGAGCGCCAGGCGCTCGTTGACCAGCTTGGCAACGAGGGTGTTCGCGTCACCGCGGGACAGGCGACCGGCAGTCGCGGCCTTCGATATGCAGAAAGCGAGATCGGCGGCCAGCAAGCCGAAGACGCCATGAACAATCAGGGTGAGCAATTCACCTCTGCCATTCTCCGTCGCGTTGGCGTCAATGCCGATCGGGCGACCCCCGACGTCGTTGATCACGCCTTCACCCAGAACAGCAACCAATTCAACCAGGTCACCGCGGCGAACACCCTTGTGCCCGACCGCCAGCTTTCTACGGACTTCGTCGATAATTGGCGGGAGTATATGCAGCTCACCCCACCCAGCCAGCGTGCTCCAATCGTCGCGAACACCATGCGCGATATCAACAATGCCCTGACCAACGGCGGAACGCTCGACGGGGCGACATACCAGGCGCTTCGCTCCCGCTTAGCCCGCGCGGCCCGCGGCACAGCCGACCCGCAGCTCGGCCAAGCATTGAACGGCATGCGCGATGCACTCGACGATGGAATGGAGCGTAGCATCGCGGCAACGAACCCCAATGACTTGGGCGTGTTCCGTGACGCTCGAAACACCTACCGAAATTTGCTCGTTGTAAAAAAGGCAGCCACCGGTGCCGGTGAGAACGCCGCACAGGGGCTCATATCTCCATCGTCATTGCGAAACGCCACGATAGCCAGCCAGGGCCGTCGGCAGTATGCGCGCGGCCAAGGCGAATTCGCAGAATTGGCGCGAGCCGGCGAGGGCGTGATGAAGCCCCTGCCGAACTCCGGCACCGCAGGCCGGCTCAACGCCCAGAACCTTGGAGCCACCTTTCTCGGAGCTTTGGGCGGTATTGCCGGGACGACAGCCGGCGGGGCGGCCATGGGGGTAGGCGGTGCTGTCGCTGGAGCAGCAATCCCGAAAATCGTCGGACGCATGATGATGTCAGAGGGCGGACAGGCGTACCTCCGGAACCAGCTACTCACCGGAAACCTGTCGGCAGAGACCAGAGCAAGCCTCATCAGTGCGATAAGCCAGATCGACGCCAACGCTATCCCGCGCATCCTGGGTCAAGACCCACGGCCGCCGCTAGAGGTTACGGTGACGCCCCGCAGAGACGGTCATGTCAACGCACCATAGGGCAAGGAACGCGCCGCTCATGAAGCCGAGCCCGACCTCTCCCCAATGGAACCCATCGAGATACCATTGGCCAAACCAAAGGAAGGCCAGCATTGCCAGTGCCGGCCACCATATCCAGCCGAATGGCTTTCGTCGCGGCCGCTCGTCTGGGTCATGGTTGATGATCGGAGCACTCATACCCCACCATGCCGCATTTTGATCGAGGTGAAAAGATGGATGAAATGAAACTGGATTCGATCGACGGCCTGCTGGCCTATTTGGCTTTCCAAGCGCGGACGGGCGATCAGGAAGCAAGAGACGGCGCGTCGAGCACACTGAACGGGTTGGTCTTCAACCTTCACACCCACAGCGTGACCGCCAACGATGCGTTGTCCCTGCAGGCCTTCGCCGTCTCGCTCGCAAGGGCAATCAAGGACAGCGCCGATGACCCAGCCAAGGTGAGGGACATGTGTTCCCATCTCATTCCAGTGTTGCTGTCAGCAGGATCGGTCCTGGAGGCGTTGAACGGCTCGCCGTTGGCAGATCGTTTGTATTTCGATGAAGCCGCGCCAGCAATGGTGCAGTGAGGCAATCATGGCATTGAGCGGAGCGGACCTGCAGGCAGCAAGGAAGGCCGCCGGATTAAGCCAGAGTGGCCTTGCAGCAAAGGCCGGCGTCAGTCGGGACGCGGTCTCGTACTGGGAGCGGAAGGAACGGCTCAATTCTCGCGGATGGGCGGTGACGCGTATGGCATCGGTGCTGTCGCTCGACCTGAAGGTAAAAGCCACCAGTAACGCGCGCGCAGGGGGATGGGGTGTTAGCCGCATGGCGGCAATGCTCGAAGCCGAGGAAGCTCGTCGCCTTGTGAAGCTCGAGGACTGGAAACGACGCCATGACGAACGCGAGGCGCGCAGACAAGCCCGCCGGCGGGTGGCATGCGGCGCAAAGACGAGGAAGGCCACCGCTTGCCGGAATATGAGTGAGCCAGGCAAAGCTCGATGCAAGTTCCACGGCGGGATGAGTACCGGAGCCCGAACACCCGAGGGAATTGGCCGGATCGTCGAAGCTCAGCGTCGCCGCTGGTCCCGACACCATGCCCAAATGGAGGCAGTAAAATAGTGACCGATACTGGAAACAAGCCGCCGCGCGCCGGGATGGGCCGGCCGCAAGGGGCCTTGAACAAGACCACGGCCGCTTTGAAGGAAGCCATCCTGAACCCCGGCCCGTTCATGACGCTGCTGGGCAAGGTGCTGCCGCTGCAGATCGGTGGTGATCCTGAAAACCCGCTCATCACGCGGCCGATGCGCGACCTAACAGACGATGAGCTGACGGCTATCATCATCGCCGGGCAGAAGGGCGGACGTTCGCAGTAGGTGCCCTGTCTCGATCGTGACAGCCGGCGAAGACGATCGAGCATTTGGACCGCCTGGAGGCGCTGCATTACCCGTGAAATAGATGAAAGCATGCGACATCGACCTATACCCAGCGCCCCGGTCGCCTATATCAAGTCTCGCAATACAGAAAGCTTTGTTGGAAATCCTCTCGCAAGGTTTCTCCTACATACTGTTTGTGCATAATGCCGCTCAAAGGGGTGAACGTTTAAAAAATGGCGAAGGCGCAGATCAATCCAGCCATGCTCGCGTGGGCCAGCGAACGCGCGGGTCTAGACGCTGAAGCTATCGGCGAACGCCTCAAGGTCACGCCGGATCGCGCCCAAAGCTGGCTCGACGGAGCAGACAAGCCAACATTCCGGCAAGCGCAGCAAGCCGCGTCGGCACTACACGTCCCTTTTGGATTTCTGTTCTTGCGACGCGCCCCGGATGAAGAGATGGGTCTGCCCGACCTTCGAACCGTTGGCGGTGACCCCGCTCGAAATCTCGACTTGAATTTCCGTGACCTTCTCCGCGATGTCCTGTTCAAGCGGGACTGGTACCGAGACTATCTTTCCGAGATTGATGGAACTGAGCTTCCCTTCGTCGGAAGCTTCGACGTCTCTGCAGACGCTATTCAGGTTTCTGAGAGCATGAAATTGGTTCTATTCGGTCCGGAAAGTGAGCCGCCAGCTGCAGCGTCTTGGGAGGCTTACCTCTCCACCCTCATGAAATCGGCCGAACGTGCAGGTATCTGGGTGATGAGAAACGGTATTGTCGGCAGCAATACCCATCGCCCGCTTTCCGTTGACCAATTCCGAGGATTCGCGATAAGCGATCAAACTGTACCATTGGTATTTATCAATGGCCGAGACGCAAAGGCTGCGCAAATATTCACGCTTGCACATGAGCTGGCGCATATCTGGTTGGGACAAAGCGGCATCTCCAACGTCAAGATCGGCCAGACCGATTATGGCACGCATCGGGCTCTTGAACGAAAGTGTAACGCAATTGCAGCGGAATTCCTGGTTCCGGAAGCGCGTTTCCTTGAAAGGTGGCACGCTGATCGGTCTTTCATCGATAACGTCGACAGCAATTCTCGATTTTTCAAAGTCAGTCGTGTCGTAATTGCTCGTCGAGCATTTGATCTTGGCCAGTGCACCGATGATCAATACGGGCGGTTCTTCGCGTCGGAGGCTCAGCGTTGGGTACGTGACGATGAAGCTGGTGGTGGCGGAGATTTTTATAAGGTCCTACCAATCCGAAACGGTTCTCGTTTCACGAACTCTGTCGTAGGCGAAGCTGTATCTGGCCGAATGTTATTGCGTCAAGCGGCTGCGCTGCTGAATACTCAGCCGGCGGCTATCATGAAGTTTCATCGTAAAAGGCAGGCTGCCTGATGAAATTTCTCCTGGACAGCAACATCTTCATTGAAGCGAAGAACCGGTATTATGGGTTCGACATTTGCCCCGGCTTTTGGGATTGGATCGACCACGTTTGCGCCAATGACGTTGCATCGATTGTGGAAGTCAGGGACGAGTTAATTGACGGTCGAGATGATCTGGCTGATTGGATAACTGCACGAAACGAGGTCGCGTGGTTCCTTCGCGTCGACGACGACGCTACCCAGAGTAACTTCGTTGAGGTCGCGGACCACGTTTCGAATGCCGGTTATACCGCATCCGCGGTCGCAAAATTCCTGTCGAAAGCCGATCCCTGGCTCATCGCCAAAGCGATTACGTTGGGTGCCACAATCGTTACGCACGAAACGGTCGCTCAGCCGAGCGCAAAAAATAGAGTTATGATCCCAAACGTCTGCGTAAACTTTGGCGTTCCTTGCCTCGACACGTTCGACGCGCTGCGTCAGATGTCGGCATCATTTATGCTTCACCGCATCTAACTTGATGCTAGCGATCACACTCGCGGTGGGCCATTTTTCGAGGATGCCGACGTCCCGACAAGGGTGGTGGTGACTGTGCGATCCGTTGTTCTCGATACCTAGATTTGGACGAGACAAGTGATTTTGAATTTTGGAGAAATAATTGAGCAATCAGACAGATGTTGCAGCGTTGACGGCCGGGGTTGTGGCAGTCTCGGTCACCATATTCGTTACGCCTGGTCCGTTCGAGTTGACAGGCGCTTTAGTTGCAGTAACGCTAGGTCTTGTGCTGTGGGGGTATGTATGGAACAGCCCGAGAGGTACGCCCCAAAGTATAGCGCTCTCATCCGTATGTGGCATTTTGGCCATGCCTGTTTTGGGATATCTTCTCGAAGTTTTCTTTAAGGCGACCGATGTCCCCAGCGACGCGGCCGCCAGTTCAGTTAGCAGTTGGGAACTCGCCACCGGTTGGATCGTGGTCCTAGCCTTGGTCTTTGTTGTCGATCGGAGTACGCAGCCAAGATCGACCCCTTAGAATGTCTCGTTTGCTTGGGAGGTAAAGAGTGGGCCGAAAGGATGCGTGTGCTACAGACGTGCGAGCAACTTCAAGCTTCCGGCAGTTTCATTCGCTCAACGCCCGGGAATTCGCGAATCTTGCGTTATCATTTTCGCAAGAAGCTCCTCCACCACCCACCGCGGGCATCCGAACCGATCCTCGAAGACTAAATCATCTTCGATCTCGGCGCAGATATATTCCAAAGCAGCTTGGATCGTGAGGACTTGTCGCTTCGTCAGGTTGCTAGTTGTCATCGAGCTTTCCAAAACTGACTGAAATAGAAGACCAGAACGCTGTCAGGGGAGCCCATTACGACGTTTCAGCGATATGTCTGCAGTACGCTGCGAGGAAGCTGCGCGCGACCATATCGGCTAAGCAGAACTGGTCCACGGTAGGACCACCGGTGAGCCACTTTTTTAATGCTTCCGGCTTATCCCTACCTGGGTGACTGAGATTGCTTGATCGAAAACGATATAGATTTATGGCCTGATCCTTTGCGTCATCGGGTATTTGTAGGACAGATGCCACCGTGGCGATCGAAGGCAGCATGTTGATCAGACCGATATTCCGGAGTTCGGTAGATGCATCACGAATAGCTTCCGGTTTGTTCGCCCGCCTAGAAAGTGTCTCGGCAAACTCTGACGCAAATTTTCGCTCATCCTGCCGTATGCTGTCTCCACGCTCCCGGCGTATCGAGGTCATGACGCCGCTGACTATCGCTTCCACGCAGAGGACATAGTGCTGAAGGATTGAGCGCTGCAGCGGCTTCGCGCCGGCAGTGACTTGTAGCTGCCATGCTGTCAGGAGGTGGATGTAAGCGTTTTCGGCAACAGTATCCTTTTCGGTGGTGGCGAAAAGCACCCTGACATCCGGTAAATCAGTTTCGATTAAAGGGTCTGGCTCGTGGAACATCGCAATACTGGCTGTTTGCGACCAAGCGGAAAGCTCTTGCTGCTCGCCTGCCCGACGAAGCCTCCGAAGCTCAGCGTGGTAACGCCTTCCCGGTATCGAGAGGCTCAGCGAGAGAAGCAGTCTGTCCGCTATACGCTGAGCAAAATCGCATGCATCGTCAGCATTCGCCGCTTCAACATCGATTTGGAGGCGGTGTCGGCTCTGCACTTCGTCTCTTGGAGGGTAAGCTATGACCTGGGAATCCAAGGAAGCATCCATCGTCAGGACCGGTGCTCGCCTCTTTTTGTTATCGTCAAATTCTTCTTGAGACAACGGTGCAAGTGCAATCTGGTTTGTGAGTCTTAACAAACTAGATGGGAGCTTTGGTCCAGTTACCATCCACCAGGTTTGCCACTGTTCCCGGGCTGCCGATTGCGGTCGCATAGTTTTTTAATCCCTTGGCCTGAGCCTACAATCGCAGTCCGAGCTTTTCACCGGGGTCGATTATGTACATTGGTTTTTTGCTCAATTCGATCGCAGAGGACGATCTACCATTCAACCATCGCTTAACGCTTTGCTCTGGAGGTTCTCCACGGTTGACGTCTATCGATCTGCCCATGATGTCTATCCGGCGGCCTCCGAAGGCTGGGATGTCAATGCCACGCCCAAACTTTGATGGCCCATAGTCCGCTGTCCATCGTGACCGATGCGGAAAAGGTTTGCTTTGGCCGCCTGAAAAGAATGCCCATACGTCGATATCTTTGAGCCCATTCGCGCCGCTTGCATAGTGCAAAGCACCCCCCTGACCCAGGGCCAATAAGAGAAGTCTCTCCTTATAAAGGGCGGCAATTGGCGCAGTTTTGAAAACCTGATTCAATCGGCTCCATGCCACCTCAGCGAAGAGCTGCAGATCAGATCGCTCGATAACGCAAAATGAGCGCTCCTCTGTTCGGGTATCAAAAGATGCCATATCGGCCATTAATGTCGACGGCCGGAGTGGTGCGGATAGACATAGTGCCCGCCCGGGTGCTTGGCGAAACAGCTCGCGCGCTTGCATGTGCCGGTAGAGAAGCCGCTGTAGGACCGCGTGTCGCGCCGTGCTTCGACCGCAGTAGCAAACACGGTGGCTGCTGTGAAAAGAAGAATGGCGGCGAATTTCATGACGATGCTCCCATAAGGTTGAGCGTAATCATGCAGAGATTCTCGCCTAAGTCGAGTCATTGGTCTGCGAATTTAAGCCATCGCGAGCACTCGTTCTATTCGGGAGCAAGAAGGCGAAGCCACAGCATCGCAAGTGCTGACCGAGTTATGAGGACGCTCGGCGCACCAGAGGCAGTCTCCGACAAATAACTACTTGCTTCCACAAGCTTGAGGCTTCTGATCTTGGATTGAATGTTTGACGGCAGAGTTGAAAACGGCGGCGACTTGTGGCTGGGCGTACCGTTATCGTTGACCACACAAACTTCATTGCCCTTCAAATATACGTGCGTGTGATTTTTTTGGTTCGGCTGGTGGGCGATATCAAACCGTGCAGAGTATCGGTTGTCGAGCTTATATGTCCGTCCTTCTTCAATTAGGCCTTGAGCAGCATTATGCGCCTCAGCGTCATTCGTCAGGTACCATAGCACCACAGGTGAACGGCTGGCTCGCTCCTTTTCGACGTACTCTTTATAAGTCAACACAATTGCTTCCTCCTAGTTTCAACCTCCACGCACGCCCGTGTCGCCTTGGCGAGATAAGGGCGCAGCATAGTCAATATCCTATCGGCTGCCACCGCAACCGGCACCGGCCTCGTTTTCTACAGGGTAGGGCGTTTCAAACTTGCTGGCATGAGCAAATCACTTTCGGAAACGCACATCCTTTCCACAGGCAGTCGGTGGATTCTGGGGATTGGGCCGAAATGGATTCGTCATCGCCGGCAAGCTGGCGTCGAGTGGCAGGAGGAGATTTGCCATGTCGATTGCTTATTTGACCAGGAATGCAAATTCGGCCGAACGGAACCGGCAGAGGATCAAACGTGAGGGCTTTACCATTAGAGGCGACAAGATTTGGACGACGGAAGAGGATGAGATTGTCCGGTTCCTCTTTCCGAGCTACCCTGACATCGTAGGGGCGCTCCCTCATCGTACCCTTCGCGCATGCCGCACTCGAGCCCGAACCCTAAATCTGGTTACTAGACGCCCGCCTTTCACAGCGAGAGAGCTTTCCCTCGTAAGACGTCTTTACCCAACGGCGGTGCGAGAAGTCCTGATGCCGCTTATGCCGGGCAGGACGTGGGACCAGATCGCAAAGCTTGCCACGCGAAATGGAATATATCGTTTGCCGAAGCCCTTCCTCCCAACTGGCATCACGGTTCTTGATCAAATCAGAGCTAGATGTCGAGAGCTTAACTACACGATGCCTGACCTGGACAAAATGATCAGAAGTCGAGGCTATTTCGGCAACGCAAACTGGTCCAATGGACACATCCACCATCGCGATATAGGGCGAGCGATCAACGCCCTATTCGGCGACCTCAGGGCGGACTGGAAGTAGGTTAGCTTTGTTTCTCATCGGCGTAGGACAGTCGAATGTTGTTTCGATCGCTGAACCATTGGCTTGGCGTCCGGATCAGCTTTTGGTCCATTCGCAGGTACCGCGCAAAAATTGGAACACTATCTTTGTAGAAGGCGGTTATGCCCCTGAAATGTTCGGTTCTTCGCTTTATTGCCGCCAATCTTTCAGGCCCGGGCTGCAAATCCGCCATCTCATAGGTTGCGGATTGAAGGTGGACATAGTCCTCCCACAGCTTTTCCAGGTACTCGCGGACATCGTTCCCAAATAGGAACTCGGCGCGATTTATAGCGGTCAGCAGGTTGAACTGAGCCTCGTCCGCAACGGTGCCGCTAGTGTTTACTGACCTCACTGCGGATTTCACCAATTCATAAACAGCCAATCGACGCTCGAACATCTCGAGCACGACTTTCTGATGAGCCGTTCGCCATTGCATGAACGCTATTACGCCAACGGCCACGGCGATGGCTGGCGTCAGAAGGGCTTGAAGCGCAGCAACCCATATCGGCATTGAACTCACTCTCCCTTCTTCGGCCTTGCCAGCCGGACACCAGCGCCGCCGCCGTTCTCAGGTATGAATTTCACACCTGCTTCTATCAGCGCGGTCTCGATAGCCTTGATCGTGTTCGAGTGACCGGACAGTTCCCCCTCCATCGCTTCAAGCCTTTTTATGGTCGGGACCGATACCTGGCAACGATCAGATAAATCCTGCTGCGACCACCGCAAGAGAGCTCGGGCAGCACGCAATTGTTCAGCGTCCACGTTATTTGATCCTTTTGGGAAAGAAAATGATCCGTATGGTATTGAAATATGATCCTATAAGGTTTAAATAATCCCTAACGGATCAAAATACAACGGGATTTGCTTCAATGTTCCACATTCGCAACATTATGACCGAGGCCTGGGCCATCTACCGCCGCGAAACCCGCTCCAGCCGGCCCAGCCACGTTGAGGGCCGCCGCAAGCTGTTCGCTCAGTGTCTCCGCACCGCCTGGACTTGGGCAAAGCAGCGGATTGCCGACGGCAAGAAAACAATGCAGGAGCGCGCCGCCGAGCGGGTGCAGGAACTGACCATCGAACTCATGCGGGTCGATGCCCGACCATGGAAGATGCGCATAGCCGGCGACCGCCAGGCAGTGCTCGCGGAAATCAAAATGCTTGGAGGGGTGATCCAATGAAGACCAGCGAAACCACTGTGGCTGACGTCTGCGCTGCCGACGCTCTCTCGTTCATGGCCAGGATCGGCAAGGGTCGGGGCTATCAGTATTGGACCGCCGAACCGACCGGCAGTTATTCGAGCGACTGTGCGCGTGGCCGGGAGCTTGCGGCGGAATACCTCGAATATCTTGGCCGGCACCCGACGAACGGCAATGCGAGCCTGCTCGGCCCCATCGTGCTCGATATGATCAGGTCCGACGTGAGCCGGGGGCTTGTCGTTGGCTTCATGGGTGCGGTCAACGAATACGCAATGTCTGTAGCCCGCCTGCTCTCCGGCGAATTCGACGGCACGCCGCACACGCAGATATTGGTGTCCAGCGCCGCCCCGCCGCCGGAATAGACGGCCTCACTCGCCCAGCTTCAACCGACCATAGGAGATATCAATGCCGAATACAGTCCTGGCAGCTGGCGAAGCTATGCCATCTATCACCACGAACCGCCGCCGCTTCCTTCTCGGTCTTGCTGCCGCATCTGCTGCAGCTGCAGCCACAGCTTCTGCGCCTGTCGCCGCCATCGGTTCGGAGAACCCGAAGCTGCTCGACTTTGCCACTCGGCTGCCGGCCGTCGCCGGGGCATATCACAAAGCCTATGACGCGTACCACGAGATGAGCGAACGCCGGAAAGCGTCAACGCCCCTTGCACCCGATGAAATAACTGAAATCGGCAATAGCAATCCTTGGACCGAGCCGCAGGCGGGCGACACCGAGAGATACGCTACCGGGAGTTACCTATTCCGTCAGGGCGAACAGTGGCCTCGCCGCATTATGACAACGTCTTGGCAAATCGAGACGCAGATAGGCCGCGCGCTCAAGGCCAAGCGGTTGGCAAAGAAGAACAGGGTGGCCGCCGAGTTCCTCGATGCAGAAGCAGAAGCCCAGCGGCTCAAGTCACAACTCGAAACGGTCACCGCATATGAGGTAAAGCGCGAGCATGCTTGCGCCGCCGCCCTGGCAGATCATGAACTTCTCTATCCCGCTCGAGAACAGGCGCTCGCAGCATTCGCTGACCACGTTTCCGCAGTCATGGCTGAAGACGACTGGACCATGGAAGGGCTCCTTATCAAAGCCGAAACGCTCATGGAGTGGAGCCGGCTCGACAAAAACGAAAAGATCTACGGTCAAATTCTCGGTGGGGGCGCGGACTGGCACGCCAGCATTGCCAAATCCATCCTTCGCCATGCCCAGGGAGGCGCATCATGAATACCACTCGCCGTTCGTTCCTCGGCGGCTTGGCCGTTGCCTCTGCCCTCACATCCACTTCAATCGCCCATGTGGCCGCCGAGACCTCGCAGGATGCGGCGTTACTCGCCCTCGGCAAGCACTTTGATACCGCTCATGCCCAGTTTCAAGATGCGAACGAACGGCTACCGGCATTCAAGGATGCGTACCGCGCAATCGCCCCCGACGGGAATGGCGTCCTGTTCGAGGAGTATCGCGATGGGCCTTGGCGGCGGTACCTGGAACTATACCACGACCCGACCAGCCCGACATCACGCGCAATGAAGTCAGAACGCGGCTTCCGGATGATGAAGGTATGCAGGCTTCAAATCGACGGGCACGTAGAGAAGGGATTTGCCGATCCCCACAACGTAAAGTTCATTCGGGCCAAAGTCGTCAAGTTCGAAGAGCAGCAGAAGGCAGCCGAGCACGCTTCCGGCTTAGCAGGCGCGATGAACGAATATCAATCGGCGGAAGCCGAGCTGCGCCGGATCGTCCATCAGATTGCGGAGTGCCGAGCCGCTACGCTGGCCGGCGTCGCTCTGAAAGTACGGGCGACAGCTGCGTATGCCGCTCTCGGGGCCGAAGAACGCTTCACTGCCAGTATGTGGCTCGCGAAGGCCGTTTGGTCCGACCTTGGGGAGGACGTCTAAAATGGACACCGCAGGCACTACGGCCTGCCCCGCCGCACGTTCCCCGGCTGTCTTCGCCTTCCGTAGGCGCGAACTGGAACGGTGGATCGACCAGGCCATAGCCTTGCTGGACACGATGGACGGTGACGCCGATCTCGAAGACGACGACTTAGAGGACATCGACGAGCGCGAGCCGCCGCTTGGCAAGGTGCTCGGAGGCGCTGGCTTGTGATCAAATCAGTAAAGCAAAAGTAAAGCATTCCAAAACACGGGATCGGTCCGTAGGTACGCACCCAGGTTCGCACCCAGGTTCGCACCCCCTACGCGCGAGTGGTGATCATGGTCATAACTTCAGGGATTACTTTTTCGCCGCGCTCGGCATCGCGACGAACGGTCCGTTCATCCTTGCCAGTGGCATTGGCTGTCTCGGATGCAAAGGATGCAGTGGACAAATTGTCCGTTGCAAAATGCTTCGCAATAGCGCCCGCCACGCCTGCCGCCGTTTCAGGATGCAGCTCAAGATATATCGCTTTGCGACGAGCCGTCTGAACGGCCCGCTCCGACGCGGACAGTTCCGCCCGCATCAGATTTTCGTCGATCATTGCCCGCTCAGCATGAAGGTGGTCGACCACTCCCCCCATTACTTCGTATTTAAGAATCACAAATGTGGAAGTTTGAATCGGCCGCTAAGACTATGTCTTCGGCGGCCGGCCGCGCTTCGCCGGACCCTTCCAAGCTGGTTTTCTCCGCAAATCATCGACCAGTCGTTGGCGAAGGGCCGCGGCGTCTGCATCAGTCCAAGGCCCCTCAGCGCTTTTTGATGGCCCCCTTCGGCGAGGGCCGCCCTCAACCCTCTTCAGCAGCTCGTCGGTATCGTTTTCCGTCCACCGGGAAACGGCAGCGCCAGCTGCCGGCAGATGCTTTGGCTTGGGTTTCGCCGCCTCGATGATCTGCACAACGTCGGATGGCATGAGAAACATCGTCTTTCCAATGATCCGGCACGCGCCGATCCGCCTCGCGTGCTCTCGCAACGTTCGTTCGGAAAGGATGATGCCATTGGACTGCAAGACCGCCACCACGGCGGCCGGTGTCATCGCTTGATCAAGCGGGTTGCTGTCTTCCATAACTCCGCCAGTCGATCGTCGAGACGCCGAACAAAGCCGAACTGCATTCTGAATGCGCCCTACGTGGCCGCGACCGATGTGCTTCTGGCACGGCCTTCAAATATTTTTAGGTAATTCGATGTGGTGATATCTTGCGCGTACATGCAGTGGAGTAACCAAAGGCGCTTCCATAGCTCATCAGCCTCGGGAAGGTAATTTACCGCCAGACCGAGCGCCTTGGCTTCACGATGATCGACAACTGAGCCATGAGAATGAAAAACGTTCTTCGTGGAAAGAGCCTCTACGACGGCGCTTACCTCATGGGGCGTTTTTCCGGCGAGCATTCCATTCTGAAGAAGCGTTGTGGCCAATTTCGTGGTTTGCATAATCGCGTATGCCGCGAGGCGGTGTAGCGGATAATTCTGCTGCGCAATTGGAGGCTCGATCAAAATCGAGGCCGGCACGCCATTCAGGGCAGGATCGATAGGTCCCAGTTCTGACGTGGGACCCATGATGATTTCACGCGCCGCCAGACATATCATCGTGCCGTTACTCTTGGCAGCGTTGACCACAATCACGCGAAGGTCGGTTACCGTACTTTGAAGCAGGGAGACGATTGCCTCCGTCGCATCCGTCTCACCACCATTCGTTTCGAGAAGGAGATCAGTCGGCGCGCCGTTCAAATCCCCCAGCAGCTCCGCGACATACGGGATATCGCCTGCATTGATGATCGACTCTTGTTTGAAGCGGTTCGCAAAATACACGACCAGACGTCGACCGGTCATCTCTTCGATATCTGAGATGAGGAGCTGGCGGAGGTATCGATCTTTCTGCTGAACCCAAAACAAGGGCGACTGGGATGGAAGCGCCTTTCCTCTCGGAAATTTAGCCTCTTCGGCGACGGTCTTAGTCACGTCCTTGGTCATGCTGTGCTGGAACCTTCAAATCGGCCGCATCGCCATGAACCATGCGACGCATCTTATCATAGTCCGGCCGCGGTTCAGCAGGAGCGTGAACAACCCTTGTATCCACCATGCGTCCGGAAGATTTCGGACGTGTGATGTCGGAAATGTCTGCCATGGCCAAGGATTCATAGATATTCATGGTGCTCTCCATCGAGCAAATAATTGCTCGCCTGACTTCTACGTGCCGACGTTTGCGTGAACCTGACGACAACTTCAGTAGTCTCACAAGAATCAGTGCAAGACCCGCAGGTCAAGCCAATTGTTGGCATCACGCACGCTTCTGGTCTTTTCGTATGCTCTGTAACGTAGGAAAGTTAAAAAGGTCGCATCATGACGGGGCGGCACAGCCAATCACCTATCTGTCGAACCAAGTAGACAATCATCACGTGGTGGCGCAAGACATCACCTTTGATCGCAAGTGTTCTCTGCCGACCGGATGAGCGAAATGGGGATGGAAATGGGGATGGATTTGCACCTTAAACTTATATCTAATATAAACAAGTAGATATAGGATTAGTTAGTCGGACACCCTCTCCGCCAATTCCTGATTTGGATTCCGCCATCTTTAGCGGCTATCTGCGGTAGCTCGCATTATTTTCCAGTTTTTTTGCTGATGTGCTCACTAAAGAGATTGGCGTGTGTCACTCACAGGCCATTGCACGTTATCGCAATTTTCTGCCGATGCTCATGCGGCCGGGATTGATCCCCGGCCGCGATCGCAGTTCGCCTTAGTGCCTTGCAGGCTCAGTGCCCTGGATGGCGGAGAGGAGCCATTCGGTGCCGGGTTTGCGGGTGAAGGTCCAGAGTTCGGTGGATTCGCTCGGGTTGCGGTCGTCGCCGTCGACGAGCTTGCCGCTGTTGCGATCGACCATGGCATCGATGCTGGAGTAGCGCATGGCGAGGGTCGCGTAGTCGACACCGTTTTCGCGCCATGCTTCGGATACGTCGCCCTGCAGCAATTTCACCTGCGATACGGTGTTGCGGACGCCATTGGTGGCGTTTTCGCCGAGTTCTTCGGCCAGATAGGACATGGCTTCAGGCGTCGTCAGGGCGCGGATGGCACTATAATCTTCGGCGCCGTAGGCGGTCTGGATTTTGGTGAGCAGTGCTTCGAAGCGGCTGTAGTCGGTTGGCGACAGGCCGATTTCGTCGCTCGGCTTGGCCGATGTCTTCGGCGCATTGCCGGAACCGTAGCCTGAGCCTGAGCCTGAGCCGCCCAAGGTCGGAATGCGGAAGGACGGCGTCATTGGCGACGGGCCGGCATAGGCGTTGCCTGCCGATGGTGAGGCTGCACCCTGCCGGCGATTGGCGAAGAAGCGCATGGCGAGCATGATCAGGCCGCCGACGATGGCGATCTGCAGGAGCATGCCGAGGAAGCCGGCCGCACCGCCAAAGCCGTGGCCGAGGAACATGCCGAGCAGGCCGCCGATGGCAAGGCCGCCGAGCAGCGAGCGGCCGAAGCCACCGAACATTCCGCCGGTGCGGGGCGCGTTGACGCCAGGCTGCGGCTGAAATTGCGGCGAGGTCTGGGGTGTCATCGAGCGCTCGATCGGCGCGGCAGTGGTCGGGGCCGTGCTGGTGGCTGGCGGCGCCGTATAGGTGCGGGTGCCTCTGCTTCCGAAGCTCATGCCGCCGCCGGCGCGCCGGGCATCCGCATCACCGATGGTAGCAAAGACGCTGGCCGCTGAAACGACGGCGATAAGAGCGAATTTGGCGAAACGCGAGGCAGCGGGCATTGCTTCTCCTATGAGGCACTGAACTGTGACGTTCCTCATATAGGGACTGCAGATCACAGTTTTAAGCTCTCCCGGCGATTCTCCTTGCGGGGATCTTTTCGTGACTTCCATCCCCACTGTCCCCTGCTGCGGGCCAATCGGGATGGAAAGCCTTGCCCGTGTGGTCAGACGGCGCGGCGCACCTCGACCGGCACCCCCTTATAGGCCGGAGTACCGGACTTCCGGTCGTAATGGCCAAGCGCGATGACGCTGTTCATTTCCGGGTAATAGCCGGCCACCGAGCCCTTGGGGATATCGTAGGTAACGACGGTAAAGCCACGCACCGTCTTGCTGGCCGACGGGCTTTCGTTCGGATAGAGGGCCGCGATAATATCGATCTTGTCGCCTTCCGTGAGGCCACGTGCGGAAAGGTCGTCCTTGTTCATGAAGACGACATCCCGCCTGCCGAATACGCCGCGATAGCGGTCATTCATGCCGTAGATGGTGGTGTTGTACTGGTCGTGGCTGCGCAGCGTCGTCAGCACCAGGATATTGTCGTCGGAGAGGCGCGGATCCTCATCGACGCCGGGGGCAACGAGGAAGGTTGCCTTGCCGCTTTCGGTCTTCCATTGGCGATAGCTTGCCGGAATGTCGAGGCGGAAGCCGCCCTTGACGCGGACGCGGGCGTTGAAGTCGTGGAAGTCCGGGAAGACAATCGCAATCTTGTCGCGGATGCGGTCGTAATTCTCGATCATGCCGTCCCAGTCTATGCCGTAGCGATCTCCGAGGGTCGCCTTTGCCATGCCGGCAACGACCGAGGGTTCGGAGCGCAGGTGCTCGCTTGGTGGATTGAGAAAGCCCCGTGAGGCGTGCACCATGGACATCGAGTCCTCGACGGTCACCGATTGCGGCCCGGATTTCTGGGTGTCGAGGTCGGTACGGCCGAAGACCGGCAGCAGGATCGAGGTCTTTGCAAGGAGCAGATGCGAGCGGTTGAGCTTGGTGGTGATGTGGACCGCCAGATCCAGCTTGCGCATGGCAGCGAAGGTGGCATCGGGGTCGGGCATGGCGACGGCCAAGTTGCCGCCGAGGCAGATCAGCGCCTTCGACCGGCCGTCGCGGATCGCCTCGACAGCTTCGACGGCATTGTGCCCCTTGTCCATGGTCGGGCGGAAGCCGAAGGCACGCTCGATGCCGTCGATCAGCGGCTTGGTCGGGATCTCGGTAATACCGACGGTGCGGTCGCCCTGGACGTTGGAATGGCCGCGCAGCGGACAGATGCCGGCACCCTCCTTGCCGATATTGCCGCGCAGCATCAGGAAGTTGGCGAGTTGCTGGACGTTAGCGGTGCCGTTGGCGTGCTGGGTTATGCCCATGCCGTAGCAGAGGATGACCTTTTTGGCATTGACGTAGACGTCGACGGCGCTCTCGAGCGCTGCCCGCGTTAGGCCGGAGCTCTCGATGATGGCGTCCCAGCTGGTGGCGTCGATATCGGCCTTCAGAGCTTCCAGGCCGACGGTGTGGGTTTCGATGAATTCGCGATCCAGCACGCCCGTCCCGCCGGTAGCGAGATCTGCGGCATCGCGCTCGAAGATCGATTTCATCAGGCCCTTCAGGGCAGCCAGATCGCCGCCGGTACGGACCTGGTGATAGGCTGAAGCGATCGGCGTCGAGGAGAAGGTCGCCATCTCCACTGGGCTTTGCGGCGATGCGAATTTCTCCAGTGCCCGCTCCTTCAGCGGATTGAAGACGATGATCGGTACGCCGCGACGGGCTGCTTCATGCAGCGTTCCCATCATGCGGGGGTGGTTGGTACCGGGATTGTGGCCAAAACTGAAGATCGCGTCGCAGTGGTCGAAATCCTCCAGCGTCACCGTGCCCTTGCCGACGCCAATCGATTTCGGCAGTCCGACGCTGGTCGCCTCGTGGCACATGTTCGAGCAGTCGGGGAAATTGTTGGTGCCGTAGGCGCGCACAAAGAGCTGGAACAGGAAGGCAGCCTCGTTCGAGGCGCGGCCCGAGGTGTAGAATTCGGCCATGTGCGGATCAGGCAGCTTGTTCAGTTCGGTGCCGATCAAGCGGTAGGCTTCGTCCCATTCGATCGGCACATAGCGGTCGCTGTCGCGGTCGTAGACCAGCGGATGGGTCAGTCGGCCGGCATCTTCCAGCTTGTGGTCCGTCCAGTGCCAGAGATCGCTTACGCTGTTGTCGGCAAAGAAGCTGGGACCGACGCGTTTTGCCGTCGATTCCCAAGTGATGGCCTTGGCGCCGTTTTCGCAGAATTCGAACGAGGAGGTGTGTTTCGGGTCCGGCCAGGCGCAACCTGGACAATCGAAGCCATCGGGCTGATTGGCTTTCAGCAGCGTCGTCGTGCCTTGCGCCACAACCTGCTGTTGGGAGAGCGTCTTGGCGACGGCGCGTAATGCGCCCCAGCCGCCGGCCGGCGCGTCGTAGGTTTCGATGCCTTCGGGACGCTTCTTGCTCACGGTGCTTCCTCTTCCTCGTCGATGGTTCTACAGGCGATCTCCGCCGTATTCGAAGCATTATAGTTGAGCTCTGACGAAGGACCAGTCACGAAGCGGCGACCGCGCACCCGCAACCGACGTATTTCTTGTGCCGGATAGTAACAATAATCGCGGTTACTCGGGGCTTCAAACGGTCATGGCGTTGAATTTTGCCGGCCGTAGTGCCACTATGGGTTAAATGATTTGCAGCGAATGAGGAAAGCCGGATTTGGCCACGGGCAAGGTGAAATGGTTCAACGTAACCAAGGGCTATGGTTTTATCACGCCGGACGATGGCAGCGCTGATGTCTTCCTGCATTTGCGGAAAATCGAGGAAGCCAAGTTGCCGCCCCTCGAACCCGGCACATCCCTGGAATACACATTGGGCGACAAGAACGGCAAGGTCTTCGCCGAGAACCTGGTGATGATCGCGCCGCCTGCTCCTGTTGCCAAGGTCGAGGCTCCCGTGCAGCAGAAACGCAGCCCTACCCCTGTTGTTGTTCAGGAAATCGATGCCGACGCCGAATTCGAGCGCGAATGGGGTCTGCGGCGATTCTGATCGAATTTCCGAAGGCCAGGGCGCGTCCACCGGAAGTCCCCGAAGAGGACCAGGGTTCAGTCCCCACGCCCCGGATGCTGGCCTGGACGCGCAATGCAACGCTCTCCCGTCTCGAACGGCGGATGATGACGGAAAAAGAGCTTTCCGAAGCGATCGTCAAAAAAGCCAAGGCGAAATTCGAAGACATCACAGGCGACCAACTGCGTGCAATTTCCGCTGCGGCAGTCGCGTTGGCCTATGAACAGAAGGCACTGGATGACGGCGCCTATGCCCGCCAGAAGACGGATGCTGCCGTGCGCAACGGCAAGTCGAAGCGATTTATTGCGCAGACGCTCTCGGCAAAGGGTGTGGATACGGACGTCGCTGCTTCGGCACTCAAGGATACCGACGATCTCTATGCGGCCGTGGTCTTTGCCAGAAAGCGCGCCTTCGGCCCGTACCGGCGGGGAGAGGCCGACGACAAGCGCAAGGCCAAGGAGCTATCGGCGTTCGCCCGTAACGGGTTCGGCTTCACGATCGGCAATGCGGTCTTCGAGATGAGTGCAGACGAAGCCGACGCCATCCTGGCAGGCTGACGGCGTCGCTTCGGACATCTGCTTATTCCTCTTCGCCGGCGCCGGCAGCGTCTTCATCCAGCAGGTTCTGCGCCAGTTCGCTGATGGCGACTTCGGCCTCTTCCAGCGACCAGCCGACAGCCTCGGCGCGTTTTGCCAGGGCCGCCAATGCCGGAGACATGGTGCCGCCGGCAGCGGCGACCACCGTGTTGGACTGGACGCCGGCGATTTCCATAAATGCCTTTTCCAAAGCCTCCTGGCAGTCGATATCCCTGTCGCGATATTTTCCTTCGCGTTGCGGCTTGGCGAGCGGGTTCATCTGGTCTCCGATCCTGTCTGTTCAAGCGCCGATTTAGGCTTCGGGCAGCCTCTATGCAAGGGTATCTCTCGCGGCTGCGGCTTTGATGAGCGGTTCCGGTCGGCGGGCCGGGGACGGCAGTCATCTATGCCAGCGGAAGATTATTGGATTGATTTTTCTGGATACGACCCATCTGCAAGGCTAATGCCAGGGAACGCGGCGTCCCATCCGACGTTGCTGGCAGACATAGCGAGGCATTCTTATTGATACGTTTCCCCAGATTATCCGACCTCTCCCGAAATCATATTCTACAGACAGCGGCAGCGGCCTGCTTTTTCATGGCGCCTGCAAATGCATTTGCTGAAGAGGGCGCCAAGGGGGGCGCGTCGGAAAGTCTGTTCCTGATCCAGATCGTCATCCTCGTGGTCGTCGGCCGCCTGCTCGGCGAGGCGATGGTGAGGATCGGCCAGCCATCGATCATGGGGCAGATCATCGGTGGCATCATTCTCGGCCCTTCGATCCTCGGCCAGATATGGCCAGATGCCCAGGCGCATATCTTTCCGACGTCTCCCGAGCAGAAGAGCATGACGGATGCGGTGGCACAGCTCGGGATCCTGTTCCTTCTGCTGCTGGCCGGTATGGAAACCGATCTCGGGCTCGCCAAACGCTTGCGACGGGCAGCCATCGGCGTGTCTCTGACCGGTATTGCCGTGCCGTTTGCAGCCGGTTTTGCGCTGGGGCAGCTTATCCCCGCAGAGTTCCTCCCGGATGCCAGCAAGCGGCTGGTGACGTCGCTGTTTCTCGGTACTGCGCTATCGATCTCGTCGGTAAAGATCGTCGCCTCCGTCGTTCGCGAGATGGACTTCATGCGCCGGAACATCGGTCAACTGATCGTCGCCTCGGCGATCATTGACGATACTGTCGGCTGGGTGATCATTGCCGTGACCTTCAGCCTGGCGGAAAAGGGTGCCGTCGACCTGCCGACGCTCGCCAAGGCGGTCATCGGCACGCTGGCCTTCATGGCCTTCAGCTTTACCATCGGCCGAAAACTGGTGTTCGAGATCATCCGCTTCACCAATGACCGGTTCCGCAGCGACCTGCCTGTGCTGAGTGCGATCATTGCCATCATGGGCGGCATGGCGATCATCACCAATGCTATCGGCGTCCACACGGTACTTGGCGCTTTCGTGGCCGGCATCCTGGTTGGCGAATCGCCGATCCTGACGCGCCAGATCGACGAGCAGTTGCGGGCGCTGACGACGGCGTTGTTCATGCCTGTGTTTTTCGGTCTTACCGGCCTGCATACCGACCTCAGCGTGCTTGGCGATCCCTCGACGCTGATGCTCGCCGTCGGACTGATCGTCATTGCCAGTCTTGGCAAGTTCGGTGGTGCCTTTGCCGGCGCCAAGATCGGCAAGTTTTCGAATGCCGAAGCGCTGGCACTCGGCTGCGGCATGAACGCGCGCGGCTCGACGGAAGTGATCGTCGCCACTATCGGTCTCTCCGTCGGCGTCCTCGACGAGCGGCTGTTCTCGGTCATCGTCGCCATGGCCGTGGTGACGACCATGGCAATGCCGCCGACGCTGCGCTGGGCACTGGCGCGTCTACCGATGCGCGACGAGGAGCGCGAGCGGCTGAAACAGGAGGAATTCGAGGAGCGCAGCTTCTTGCAGAAATTCGAACGGATCCTGCTGGCGATCGACGTTTCCGCGAGCAGCCATCTGGCCGCGCGCATTGCCGGCCATTTCGCTGCGGTGCGCAAGACACCGGTGACGGTGCTCGACATCATCGGCGAGGAGGCTCCGGCGGCAAAGCCGGAAGCTGCCGGCGATAGCGATCCGAAGGCAGCCGTCGCCCGGGCCGAGGAGGGGGCAGAGCGCGTCAAGGCTGCGGCCGATGACGCGGTGGCAACGACCACCGATCCGCACCAGCCGGAAACAACCGACATCCATATCACCACGAAAATCAAGGATGCCAACCTGCGCAAGATCCTCGGCGAGGGTGCGGAGAAGGGCCACGACCTGTTGTTCATCGGAGTCGAGCCGACGGTCGATACTGCCGGTGGCTTCCACGAGCAACTGTCGGTCATGACATCGGCCTTCAGGGGAACGACGGCGATCGTGTCCTCGCGGGGCGAACTGCCGGTCGACAAGAATTTGCGCATCCTGGTGCCGATCAGCGGCACGGAACGTTCGACGCGCGCCGCCGAGCTTGCTTTCGTCATTGCAAAGGCGACGGAGTGCCAGATTTCGGTGCTTTATATCCGCGAACCGCAGCAGATCCGCTCGCTGCCGCGCGTCAGTGACGCCAGCAATGCCCATGTGGCCGCGTTCAAGAAGATCGACGAGATCGCTCTCTACAACGGGGTCAAGGTCCGCAAGATCGTTCAGGAAGGGGCCGCGCCCGAGCTGTCGATCCTTCGCCATGCGCGCAAGGGCGATTACAACCTCATCGTGCTCGGTGTCAGCCGTAGGGCAGGGGAGCGGCTTTCCTACGGCGCAATTGCCGATACCCTCCTGGAAGCTGCGGACCGGTCCTTCGTGTTTTTCGAAACCGAGTAAGGCGGGTCCGCGGATTCGATTGGGAACCTAATGATTTCGTCGACGTTTGAAGCCCATTCTTCACAATCTCAGGAATGTTACGTTGGACAACAACCCGCACGCTCCGACCAGCCGCGCCGCGAGGCCTGAAGACGCAGTCGAGGACGACGCAGACACGAAGGCCGCAGACGACACAGAGCAGGAGGATGAGGAGAAGAAACCCTCTGTCCTCCGCCGCCATCCGTTCATCGTGCTGCTGGTGATCGTCGCCATCATCCTTTTGGCTATCGGCAGCTACGTTTATTGGCTCATCTACGTGCATCCCTACGAGACGACGGACGACGCCTTCGTCGACGCGCGCAGCTTTTCAGTCGCCGCCAAGGTCTCGGGCTATGTCTCCGAAGTGCCGGTCACCGATAACCAGCACGTCAACGCCGGCGATGTCATCCTGAAGATCGACCCGCGAGACTACCAGATTGCTCTCGATCAGGCGAAAAGCCAGATCGACGTGTCGAATGCTGCGATTGCCAGCGCCGATGCGCAGATTGCCGCCAGCGCGGCATCGATCGACCAGCAGAAGGCACAACTGGCGTCGGCAGCGGCAGCACTGCAATTTGCCAGGGACGAGGCCAGCCGGCAGGACCAACTGCTGAAATCAGGCGCCGGCTCGCAGCAGACCCAGCAGCAGGCAACGTCGACCCTGCGCCAGAACGAGGCCAACCTTGCCCAGGCGCAGGCAAGCGTCACCTCTGCGGTCAAGAACAAGGTCGCATCCGGGGCACAGCGCGCCAGCGCCGTCGCCGACCTCCATCAGGCCGAGGCTCAGGTCGAGACAGCCGAGCAAAACCTCAAATATACGACGATCTCGGCTGCCCAGCCCGGCCGCGTCGTCCGTCTCAGCGGCTCAAAAGGCCAATATGTCCAGGCGGCACAGGCCGTCGCCATGTTCGTGCCGGACGAAATCTGGGTCACGGCCAATTTCAAGGAGACGCAGCTTACCGACATGCGTCCGGGCCAGCCGGTGGATGTCACGATCGATGCCTATCCGGATCACGTGCTCAAAGGCAAGGTAGCCTCCGTACAGCCCGGCTCGGGCACAGCCTTCTCGTTGCTGCCGGCTGAAAACGCCACCGGAAACTACGTCAAGGTGACGCAGCGCGTACCGGTCAAGATCCTCGTCGACAGCTGGCCTGCCGATGTCTCGATCGGGCCCGGAATGTCGGTCATTCCGGTCGTCACCGTTCGGCCGAGGCACTGACGGTGAGCGCCGCTACTACCGCCGGCGGAGCGGCTGAGAAGTCGTCACCGGTCGTCAATCCGTGGCTGATTGCGATGGTAGTGTCGCTCGCCACCTTCATGGAGGTGCTGGACACGACGATCGCCAACGTAGCGCTGCGCTACATCTCGGGCGGCCTTGCGGTCAGTTCCGATGAGGCATCGTGGGTGGTGACGACCTATCTGGTGTCGAATGCCATTGTGCTGGTGGCCAGCAGCTTTATCGCCAAGCGCTACGGACGCCGGCGTTTCTATCTCGCCTGCCTCGCCGTCTTTACGATCTCCTCCATTCTGTGCGGACTGGCGTGGAATCTCGAATCGCTGCTGCTCTTCCGCATGATCCAGGGTTTTGCAGGAGGCGGCATGGTGCCGATTTCGCAGTCGATCCTGGCCGACTCCTTTCCGCCGGCCAAGCGCGGGCAGGCCTTTGCGCTGTTCGGCGTGGCTGTCGTCGTTGCCCCGGTCGTTGGCCCGACGCTGGGCGGATACCTGTCTGACAATTTTTCCTGGCACTGGTGCTTCCTGATCAACGGTCCCGTCGGCGTGCTGGCTCTCGCCTTGGTCTATATGCTGGTGAAGGAGCCCGAAAAGCTCCGCAAGGAGCGGGCCGAGATGCGAAAGAAGGGTATCCGCTTCGATATTATCGGCTTCCTTCTCGTGGCTACCTTCCTCGGCGCTCTCGAAATGGTGCTCGACCGCGGCCAGACGGAAGACTGGTTCGATTCGAACTTCATCGTCGTCACCACGTCTCTTTGCGCAATCGCGCTTCTGGCGGCCATTCCCTGGCTGCTGACAAAGCGAAATCCGGTGATCGACGTCGGACTGCTGGCCAGCCGGCAATTCGGCTCCTGCTTCATCGTTATGTTGGCGACCGGCGCCATCCTCATTGCCACGACCCAGTTCATTCCGCAGGTGCTGCAGGAGAACTTCGGCTATACCGCCACCTGGGCCGGGCTTGCCCTGTCGCCCGGCGGCGTGGTTACGATGATGATGATGTTCGTCTGCGGCCGTCTGGCGACAAAGGTCCAGCCGCGATACCTGATCGCCATCGGCGGCGGCATCATCGCTTTTGCCATGTGGTACATGACAAGGCTCTACGCCGATCTCAACTTCGGTTTTTTCGTCTGGTCGCGTATGTATCTCGGGCTCGGTTTGCCACTGATCTTCATCCCGATCACATCGGCCTCATACGACGGGTTGCGACCAGACCAGACGGACCAGGCGTCTGCGCTGATCAATGCAGCCCGCAATACCGGTGGTTCCATCGGCGTATCGATCGCCTCCAATGTTCTTGCGCATCGGGAGCAATTCCATCAGAGCCGGCTGATCGAGGGGGTGGTCCCCTCGGATCCCGGCTATACCAGCACGCTGCAGTCGGTCACCCAGTATTTTGTCGACCGGGGCTCCAGCATGGTGGATGCGCAATCGCGGGCGCTGGCCTGGATCAGCACGCAGGTTCAGAACCAGGCGAGTTATCTCGCCTATATCGACGTTTTCCATACGTTGATGGTGATTTCACTCTGTGTCATTCCGCTGGCACTGATCCTGCGCAAGATCGACCTGACCGGCGGGGCGCCTGCCGGCGGCCATTGATTATCGAGGGGTTGGTGCCGCTTATCGCGCGCGCGCGATTGGTGACACCGGCGTCAGGATCTGACCGGAGCAAACGACCGCAACGCGTTGCTCCGTCGTCTTGGCAAGGTACATGAACTCATCTGCCCGCTTGACGAAGGAGGCGGGATCGTCGTCGGCGCCGAGAAATGCGACGCCGACCGCAGCGCCGGTATCGGTGACATGCCCTTCAATGGCGATAGGCTTGAAGACGCGCTCCATGGTTTCGCGGATTGTCTGCGGCAATGTCGATGCGGTGGCCGGATCGGCCTCGATCAGTATTGCGAACTCGTCGCCGCCGATCCTGGCGATAAAGTCGTTGGCGCGTGAGTGCTCTCGCAGACGGGCAGCTATAATTCGCAAGACCTCGTCGCCGGCGCCGTGGCCCAGCCTGTCGTTGACTGCCTTGAAACCGTTCAGATCAATGAAGGCAAGAGCCAGGATATTCCTGGTCGGCCTGTTTTCATTGAGATGGTCGGCGATCACAGCGTCGAAGCTGGCCCTGTTCGGAAGTCCCGAGAGAGCATCCGTCAAGGCCGACGCCTTCAGGGCGTTCTCGATTTCGCGTTGCTGCCGGACGCGCGATGAGACATCGACAATGACCTCGACATCGAAGGAGACGCCGTTGACGACAGTGCGCTGGGCCGAGATCAGCGTCGGTATCGTCGTGCCGTCGACATGAACGATATCGACCTCTTCGAGCACATAGCTGCCTTCTTCCGCCAGCAACCGATGACGACGGTCGCGCGCAGGGCTATCGATTGCCGATCCTTCGGAAATGAGCTTCTTTCCCCGGATCTTGTCCCAGTTGAGACCCGTTAGCCGAAGATAGGCGTCATTGACCTTAGCATAGCTGGAAGTTCGTGTGTCACTGGTGGTAATCGCCATTGCGATGGGAGCCAATTCAAACATCCGCACCAGCATCGAAGCCAGCACGTCTGGTGGAATTATTTCGTCCTTGTCCATGGCCAGCCCCGGGATTTTCGTGGATGCGGCGACCCTATTTTGAAAGCCTTAAGGCATAGCTAAAATACACGTGATGGCTATAGACAGCAATGAGCTTATCTCTATGGGCGGGGTGCTGTGAGAGTGCTTTGCCAGATTATGCGGCGGGATCACCATCCTGGCCGCTTGTTCACTGCCTTTGTTATGGTTTTGGCGTTTTCAGGAATGAAGCCCGCGGTTCGGTTTCTCGTCTTCGCGGCCGAAATTGTGAGCATCGACAAGAGCTTCAATGATCGCCAGGGTCAGTCGGACAACCTTCTGCTCCTTCGTCCACCGAGGGTGGTCGCAGGTCGATTCGATAATATCGAATCCCTGGTCGGCAACGATTGCTTCGGCCCGATCGAGTGCCCAGCCGGTAAAGTTCTTGGAACTATTCATTTTTTATTCCCGATAACACACAGCTATCCGCAGCGGAGCGAGCGGTAAGAGATTCGAGCAAAGAAACCGTTAAGCCGCCAACCGGCTGGTCCGCGCCACTTGTGCCAGAAAGATCCACTCTCGGGTGCCGGTGAAGGGAGCGGGTGGTGCCCGGAAAAGGCACAAAAAAGCCGGGCAACTGGCCCGGCTTGGATATATCTGCTTCTAAACGATCAGGCCCAGGGATGGGCGACGGCGTTGGACTTTTCGAAGCGGTCGATAGCCGCTCCCTTTTCCAGCGTCAGGCCGATGTCGTCGAGGCCGTTCAGCAGGCAATGGCGCTTGAAGGGGTCAAGATCGAAGGTGATCGAGCCGCCGTCAGGACCGGTGATTGCCATGTTTTCGAGATCGACCGTCAGGACAGCATTGGAGCCACGCGAAGCGTCGTCCATCAGCTTTTCCAAGTCTTCCGGCGAAACCGTGATCGGTAGAATGCCGTTCTTGAAACAGTTGTTGTAGAAGATGTCGGCAAAGCTAGTGGAAATGACGCATCGAATACCGAAATCGAGCAGGGCCCAGGGAGCATGCTCGCGCGACGAGCCGCAGCCGAAGTTATCGCCGGCAACCAGGATCTTGGCGTTCTGATAGGCTGGCTTGTTCAGCACGAAATCCGGATT
Organism: Rhizobium sp. B21/90; assembly: GCF_019355815.1. Lineage (NCBI taxonomy): Bacteria > Pseudomonadati > Pseudomonadota > Alphaproteobacteria > Hyphomicrobiales > Rhizobiaceae > Rhizobium > Rhizobium sp. B21/90. The sequence goes on from NZ_CP072162.1 coordinate 384,800, forward strand.
CGGCGTACCGTCATCCCGGTAGCGAGCCTCGGCAAACAGGCCGACGCCGAGGCCGGTGCGTTTGATAGTCTTCAGATAATCCTTCGGGATGATCATGTCGGTATCGACATTTACGACCGGGAGAGGTGCCGCGACACCCGTCAGCTTCACGAACTTGTCCATGGAAATTCCTGCCTACGATTTCGCCGCATCAACGAATTTTCCAGCCAATAGAGCAAATTGGGCAGGAAATGAAGAAAAATATCGTGAAGATTTCGCCACGCTATGACGAGAGGGTGATGGCGAGAGTGGACGAGGGAGCGTCAGCGATCAGAGATCGATAATTGTGCCGCGGCCGTCGTTCCATATACGCATCGGCTTTGCGCCATTTGCGGTGGCGCGAACAGGCACCGGCTTGGCGCGGGTCGATAGCACGCGAACAGCGAGGAAGACGGTCAGAATAGCAGCAAAGACCAGCGTCAGGGAAACTGTGAGTAGGGCCAGGCCTGCAAAGATTGCGACGCCTGTGAGGGCAAGAAACAGCGAACGGATATTCTTCATGGCTTTGGGACCCTTTCTCTGCAGCCAATGTGGCCCCAGACCCGCTGCTATGCAAGAGGAGAGTGGCTTTTTGTTGTCTTGCCTGCTGCGACAAAGATTGGCAGAAGTCGTCTATGAGCCGTTCTCCGCACACCCGTTCCGCGCGCCTTCGCCGTTCCGTCCTCAGCGTGCCGGCGATCAACCGCCGGGCGCTCGAGAAAATCCACGATCTCGATTGCGATGCGGTGATCTTCGATCTGGAAGATTCCGTTGCCCCGGAGCGTAAAGCAGAAGCGCGGGACAATCTGCGTGCCTTCTTCGCCGGGCCTAAACCTCCCGGCAAGGAACTGATCATCCGGATCAACGGGCTCGATTCCGTGTTCGGCAAGGCCGACCTGGACCTCGTACTGGCGCTACAGCCCGATGCGGTGTTGCTGCCCAAGGTCGACGAACCGCAGGACATCATGGCGGTCGGCGACCGGCTGGCCGATGCCGACGCGCCGGAGGAGCTGCGCATCTGGGCAATGATCGAGACGCCAAGGGGCATTCTCAATGTTGCCGCCCTTGCCGAATTCGGCCGGACAGGCGGTTCCAGGCTCGATTGCTTCGTCGTCGGACTGAACGATCTGCGCAAGGAAACCGGCGTTCCGGCACTGCCAGGACGGACTTACCTGGTGCCTTGGCTGATGCAGGTGGTGCTGGCCGTGCGCGCCTACGGGCTCGACGCGATCGATAGCGTTTTCAACGATTTCAAGAATTTGTCCGCATTCGCCGATGAATGCGCCCAAGGTCGGGCCATGGGGTTTGGCGGCAAGATGCTGATCCACCCGGCCCAGATCGATGGCGCCAACCGTCACTTCGGCCCCAACGAGGCCGCTGTCGCGCAGGCGCGGAAAATCATTGCTGCCTTCGCCGAGCCGGCCGCCGCCGGGCTCAACGTCATCGATCTCGAGGGGCAGATGGTCGAGCGGCTGCATCTTGTCGAGGCGGAGGGACTGGTCCATAAAGCCGATCTCATTGCAGACCGAAAGACGTCGTCATGAAACTCTATCGCTTTCTCACCGGCCCGGACGATTCCGCCTTCTGTCACAAGGTATCGGCGGCCCTTTCCAAGGGCTGGGTGCTGTTGGGTTCGCCGACCTATGCCTTCAATGCCGCAACCGGCGTCATGCAGTGCGGCCAGGCCGTCGTAAAGGACGTTCCGGGCAAGGATTACGATCCAGAGATGAAGCTCTCGGAGCAGTAGAGCGGGCGTCAGCGATCCGTGGCTTCTTCGGCGCTGGCCTCGATGCGTTCCATATCGTCATCGCTGAGGCCGAAATGGTGGCCGATTTCGTGGATCAGGACGTGGGTAATGATATCGCCCAGCGTCTCGTCGTTCTCGGCCCAGTAATCGATGATAGGCCTGCGATAGAGGCGGATGCGATTGGGCATCTCGCCGGTCTCGACCGTAAAGCGCTCGGAAATGCCGCGGCCTTCGAACAGGCCGAGCAGGTCGAAGGGCGTTTCCAGGGCCATGTCATCGAAGATCTCGTCATCCGGGAAATCCTCGACCTCGATCGACAGGTTGCCGGTTAGAGCACGGAATTCCTCCGGCAGATGGCCGTAGGCTTCGGCAGCGAGCGACTCGAATGCGCTGATTGTCGGCGCGTGGCGGTCACGCCAATCGTCGCTCTGGTCAATGCGGGCCATGATCTCATTCCCTTCTTTCGGCCCATATAGAGGCTTTGGGGAAATTTTTCGAGAGCCAATTCAAGGCAGGAATAAATTCACAGAGAATCCCTGTTGACTCTTCTTTAGCGCTCTGGAATCTATAAGAACATAACAGGAACAATACACTCAGGAGCTAACGTCCATGGCTAGCAATGCCGTGGCGCGGGAGACGCTTTTTGCCCTGCGCGAAACCATCGCCCGTCTGGAAGGCAAGCCCGTGCCAGCCCTTTCGGCGGCCGAGCACGATCGCCTGGGCAACGAAAGTGCTGTCTCGGGCAGGGTCCCTTCCGGGGGGAAGACGCTGCTCTCGAGCGGTGTTGCGGATCTCGATGCGGCGCTCAAGGGGGGCTTTCCCCTCAATGCGTTGACCGAAATACGCTCTTCCAGCCTTCGCGATGCAGGGGCTGCGACCGGCTTCGTGCTGGCTTTAGCCGCAAGGCTCAGGGCGCGCGACAACCATGCCGGTGTCTCGCCGGTCCTCTGGATCGGCGAGACGATGGTAATGCTGGAAGCAGGCCTGCCCTATGCCCTGGGCCTTCAGGATTTCGGCGTCATGCCACGCGGCTTCCTGCACGCGGCGCCGCGAAAACTCGAAGAGGCGCTGTGGCTGGCGGAGGAGGCGCTTGCCAGTGCCGTCTTTACCCTCGTCGTGCTCGAGGTGCGCGGCAATCCCGCCCATTTCGGCCTGACGGAAAGTCGCCGGCTGAGCCTGCGGGCCAAGGCTGCCGGGCGACCGTTGTTTGTCCTCAGGCAAGCCGGGCTGGAAGAGGCCAGCAGCGCCCTTCTGCGCCTTCATATCGAACCCGCGCCGGCGTCGGCGCGGCCTTTGCCGGACGGATCGATGCTGGGCGGCAGCATCGGAAACCCGTCCTTCCGTCTCACCCTGGAAAAGAGCCGCAACCCGGCTCCCCTGTCATTTGTCCTCGAATGGAATGCCCATGACCGCCAATTTTTCCCTGTCAACCGGCAGCCTACCGCTGTCGAACGGCCAGCAGCGCATTCTGGCCCTCACGTTTCCCCGGCTGTCGACAGATCGGATCGCCCGCAAGCGCTGGGGTCTGTCGTGGCGTACCACCGGGCGTCCTGAGACGCCGCCGCTGGTTTGCGCCGGACGGGTGAAAAATGCCATGCGGCTGACAGCCCTGGAAGCAGCGGCCGAGGGCATCGGTCTGAAGGCTGGCCAGGGCGTCGCCGAAGCACGGGCAATCTGTCCCGACCTCGATGTGGTCGAGGACGATGATGCGGCCGACCGGCGACTGCTGGAGGCGATGGCAGACTGGTGCGACCGCTATACACCGCTGGTCTCGCTGGATGGTCGTGACGGCCTGTTCCTCGATATTACCGGCTGCGCCCATCTTTTCGGGGGTGAGCGGGCACTGCTGAAGGATGTGCTGCACCGGCTGTTTCATCTCGGTCTGGAGGTGCGGGGCGCCATTTCATCTTCCCCGGGCCTCTCCTGGGCCGTCGCACGCTTTGGCCGCAGCGGCATTGTCGAAGCGGATGAGATGGAGACTGTGCTCGCGCCATTGCCCGTGGCGTCGCTCAGGCTCGACGGACCGACCGTCGCCGCCCTGCAGAAGCTCGGCCTGAAGCAGGTCGGCGATATCATCGCTGCCGCCCGGGCGCCACTGGCACGACGGTTCGGTGCGCATCTGCTTTTGCGCCTTGATCAGGCGCTGGGCCTTGACGAGGAGCCGATTTCGCCGCGACGTCCGGTGGCCAGCCTTTCTGCCGAACGGCGCCTCATCGAGCCGGTTCAGGCCGAGGAAGATATCCTGCTGCTGGCAGGCCAGCTTGGGGCTGCCCTGAAGCCGGGGTTGGAAGCCCGTGGTATCGGCGGTCGGCTGTTCGAACTGCTGCTGTTCAGGGTCGACGGTGCCGTGTTTCGGATTTCGGCCGGTGCGTCGAAGCCGCTGCGCGAGCCGAAACGCATTGCCGCGCTGTTTTCAGAGCGTATCAAGGCCGTGCATGACGATCTCGATGCCGGCTTCGGTTACGAGATTGTCCGGCTGAACGTGCTGCAGCACGAAGTTTTCGATGCGCTTCAGGCGGATTTTACTGTCGATGGACCATCGGAGCAGTCGCTTTCCGCCTTTGTCGATCAGGTCGCAGCCCGGCTCGGGCGGGCCTGTCTGCAGGCACTGGAACTGGCGGAAAGTCATGTGCCGGAGCGGGCGGCCCTGTTCGTGCCCGCATCGGACGTGCTGTCCGACCAGCCTCGGCAGACGACTGGCCCGACGGTTGGGGCCGGCCGGTCCGAGCGACCGCTGCGGCTGTTCCGGACGCCGGAGCCGGTCGAGACGTTCATGGCCGAGGTGCCGGAAGGGCCGCCACAGAGATTTCGCTGGCGGCGAACGATGCACGAGGTGTTGCGCGCCGAGGGGCCGGAGAGGCTGGCACGCGAATGGTGGCTCGATGGCGAGGCGGCCCCGCCCCGCGACTATTTCAGGCTGGAAGTACAAAGCGGACACCGCTTCTGGATGTTTCGCGAGGGGCTCTATGGGCAAGGCGCCCCGCCGCGCTGGCTGATGCACGGGGTTTTCGCATGAGCCAGCGCCCGGCGCCTATGTTCTTCGAGATCGGGGCGAGAACGAATTTCTCGTTTCTCGAAGGCGCCTCAAGTCCGGAGGAAATGGTCGTGGCGGCCGAATCCTGCGGCCTGACCGGCCTTGGCATTGCCGATCGCAACAGCGTTTCGGGGGTGGTGCGCGCCCATGCGATCGCCCGGCAGAACGGCTATCGATTCCAGCCCGGTGCGCGGCTGGTGTTTGCCGACGGAACGCCGGATGTTCTGGCGTACCCGGAGAACAGGGCCGGATGGGGCCATCTTTGCCGGCTGCTCAGTGCGGGTAACCTCAGAACGGAAAAGGGCGGCTGTATCCTGCATGAAGAGGATCTGTGTGCCTGGGGGGACGCCATGATGCTGGCCGTTGTCCCCGACCCTGCCCTCGTTTCCGATGCTTCTGGCTGGGAAGCGCTGACGACCTGTCTCGATCGGTTGCGCGGTCGCTTTCCCCGGCAGCTGCATCTGGCCCTTTCGCCATCCTATGACGGCCGAGACCGCTTCGTCTTCGAAGCCTTTGCAATGCTGGCTGCAAAGACGCGGTTGCCGTTGATTGCCACCAACCAGCCTCTCTATCATGGCGCTCAGAGGCGCCCGCTTGCTGATATCGTCACGACAATCCGCGAGCATGTGACGATCGCCGATGCCGGATTTCTTTTGGCGCCTAACGCAGAGCGCCATCTCAAGCCGCCGCGTGAAATGGCACGGCTTTTCGAGGCCTATCCCAAGGCGGTCGAGAATACGCAGGCCTTTTTTGCCCGCCTGCAGTTTTCGCTGGACGAACTGAAGCATAATTATCCGGATGAAAGTGCACCGGGCGAAACGCCGGCGCAAACCCTGGAACGTCTGACATGGCTTGGCGCATCGCGCCGTTATCCCGGAGGCGTACCGGAGAAAATCTCCACGCAGATCGCCTATGAACTCGATCTCATCCGGCAGAAGGCCTACGAATCCTATTTTCTCACAGTCCACAAAATCATCCAGCACGCCCGTTACGAACTGAATATCCTTTGCCAAGGGCGGGGCTCGGCGGCGAATTCGACGCTCTGCTATTGCCTCGAGATTACGGAGGTCAATCCGGAGAGGAGCACGCTGCTGTTCGAGCGCTTCATCTCCATGGACCGTGACGAACCGCCTGATATCGATGTCGACTTCGAGCATGCCCGCCGCGAGGAAGTCATCCAGTACATCTACAGGACCTACGGCATTGCCCATGCCGGCCTGACGGCGGCGGTGACCAGTTATCGCGCTCGATCCGCCGGCCGTGAGGTGGCCAAGGCATTCGGGCTTTCCGAGGACGTACAGTCGGCACTTGCAAGCACCGTCTGGGGATGGTCGTCCGACGATCTGTCGGAGCGCGAGGCGCGGGCCGCAGGGCTCGATCTTTCGGATCGAACGACGCAGCGTGTGCTCTCCTATGCCTCCGAACTGATGGGATTTCCCCGCCATCTCACGCAGCATGTCGGCGGCTTCGTCATCACCCGCGACCGGCTCGACGAGATCGTGCCGATCATGAACACCGCCATGCCCGATCGCTACATGATCGAGTGGGACAAGACCGATCTCGATGTCCTCGACATCCTGAAGGTCGATATCCTGGCGCTTGGCATGCTGACCTGCCTTGCCAAGGCCTTCGACATGCTGGCGCTGCACTACGAGGTGAAGAAGACGCTCGCCGATCTCGGTAACGACGATCACCAGGACGGCGAGCCCGTCTACGACATGATCTGCCGGGCGGATACGATCGGCGTCTTCCAGATCGAAAGCCGGGCGCAGATGAGCATGCTGCCGCGCCTAAGGCCACGGGAGTTCTACGATCTGGTGATCGAGGTGGCGATCGTCCGGCCAGGGCCGATCCAGGGCGACATGGTGCACCCCTACCTGAAGCGCAGGGAAGACAAGCGCTGCGGCCGGGAGATCGAGTATCCGAGCCCGGCGCTGGAGGCGGTGCTGAAGCGCACCCTCGGCGTGCCGTTGTTCCAGGAGCAGGCGATGCAGATCGCCATCACGGCTGCGGGCTTCCCTCCCGCCAAGGCCGATCGGCTGCGACGCTCGATGGCCACATTCAAGCGATCCGGAAAGGTCAATGAATTCAGAGACGACATGATCGCGGGCATGCTGGCCAACAACTATTCGCAGGAGTTTGCCGAGCGCTGCTTCAGCCAGATCGAAGGCTTTGCCGAATACGGGTTTCCGGAAAGCCATGCGGCCTCCTTCGCCTTGCTGGTCTATGCATCCTGCTGGTTCAAGACCTATTATCCGGACGTCTTCTGTGCGGCGCTGCTGAATTCGCAACCGATGGGTTTTTACGCGCCAGCGCAGCTGGTTCGCGATGCGCGCGAGCACGGCGTCGACATTCGCCCGGTCGATATCAATCTGTCGGAATGGGATTCGATCCTGGAAAATGCACCTTCTCCGATCGCTATCGACCCCCGGCATGCATCGATGCAGGGGGTGATCCGGACCAGGAAGGCTGTCCGGCTGGGCTTTCGCCAGGTGCGTGGAGTGTCGGAGGGGGACATGCGGGACCTCCTCGTGGCCCGGCGCGGCGCCGGCTATGTTTCCGTGCGCGATTTCTGGCTGCGCTCCGGGCTGGCGAGAATCGACATCGAGAAGCTGGCCGATGCCGATTGCTTCCGGTCCATCGGTCTCAACAGGCGGGAGGCTCTCTGGGCGGTGCGGGCGCTGGATGCGAAAAATGCGGCGGAGAACCTGCCGCTATTCGATCTTGCCGACAGGGCCGATCTGCAGGTCGAGCCGGAGGTTACCCTCCCGGCCATGCTGCCGGGCGAAGAGGTGATCGAGGATTATCGTGCCCTGTCGCTATCGCTGAAGGCGCATCCGGTAGAATTCCTGCGGACCGAGTTCACCGCGATGGGCATTGTTCGCAACGTCGATCTGCTTACCGTTCCATCCGGCCGCAAGCTGATCATTGCCGGGCTGGTGCTGGTGCGCCAGAGGCCGGGGTCTGCAAAGGGGGTCGTTTTCATGACGCTCGAGGACGAGACAGGTGTCTCAAACGCTATTGTCTGGCCGAAAATCTTTGAAAAATACCGATCGATTGCGATGGGCGCGAGGCTGGTCAAGATCCATGGACGATTGCAGAGTGCCAATGGCGTCATTCACGTGGTTGCCGATCACCTCGAGGACCTGACCCCGGCACTCGGTATCCTGCAGCGTGAAGCACGGCGTTTCGGCGCGAGCGAGAGAGCTGACGAGGCGCTGCGTCCGACAGCCGACCATCGGCAGAAGAAACTGGCCCTGCAACTCGAGCGCCTAGCGCGGGAAAAGGCGGTGAAAAGGGATGTCCCAGATCTTGCCGATGTCTCCGGGACTGCCAGTGTCATGCCCAGGGGTCGGAACTTCCATTGAAAACACTCGCCATTCACGGCGATGTGACACATTCACGACATCCTGTGGAAGCCAGCATCAGAATCTTTCTTGACATCCAGTCTCTTCTTTATCAAAAACAGGATAGCAAGTGTCATGTTTGACGGACTGAAGAACCATGCTGGTCTGCAGCTGTAATTACATAACCGATCACGATATCCGGGCAGTCATCAACGAGCTGCTCGACGAAGACTGTTGGCAGCTGATCGTGCCGTCGAAGGTCTATCATGCGATGTCGAAGCGCGGACGCTGCTGCGGCTGTTTTCCCGGCGTGGTCGACCTGATCATACAGACAACCGAAGACTATCACGCCCGTCGCCACTCGACGGATGTCGAAATAGTTGATTTCATGTCCCGTCTCAAAAAGTTCCACGAAGACCAAAGGAGAGCGGACATTGAAAGGCGACATAAGAGTCATCGAGCGGCTTAACGAGGCATTGTTCCTCGAGCTCGGTGCCGTAAACCAGTACTGGGTGCATTATCGGCTGCTCGAAGACTGGGGCTACACCAAGCTTGCCAAGAAAGAGCGCGCCGAATCGATCGAAGAGATGCAGCATGCCGACAAGCTCGTCGCCCGCATCATTTTCCTCGAAGGCCATCCCAACCTGCAGACGCTCGCACCCTTGCGTATTGGCCAGACCGTCAAGGAAGTGCTGGAGGCAGATCTCGCTGGCGAATACGACGCGCGTGCCGCCTACAAGATTTCGCGCGATATCTGTCATGATGCCGGCGACTATGTTTCGATGAAGCTTTTCGAAACGCTGCTTGCCGATGAGGAGGGGCATATCGACTTCCTCGAAACCCAACTCGAACTTTTCGCCAAGATCGGCGCCGAGAAATACGGGCAGCTCAATGCCGATTCGGCCGACGCAGCCGAGTAGTGTCATAGACGCGGCAGCCTTCAAAGGTTGCCGCGTTTCTATGCCTGTCCTGCCAATTTCGCTTGGCGCACTGCAGGAATCCAATCGAAAAGTCTGTGCTATTGGACGGTCTGCCTTCAGGCAGCCGTAAGTATTGCCTGCTATCCGACTTTTTTAAAGTTAGAGCATGGCGATGATACACTGGGCTTTTGAGCTGCCGAACGGACAAACGGAAACTGCCTGCGGGAGCAAACAGCAATTCAGTTCCTGGTTAAAACAGAAGGCGCTTTGTCGCCGCTCACCGACGGAATGGATCGTCGATGTGATTGGCACTGATGTGACCGAGCGCTTTACCTATACGCATATGCCGGCCGGCGAGCCATTGTGGACTTTGACATGGGGTGAACCCTTGCCGGTGGTATAGCCAGGTATTGGTTCCTCCCAAGAACACGCGCAACAAGCGTCACAGTTACGTCAGTGCCCGCATTTTGTGGGGTTGCGTTAGCCTTGATCGCGCTGAAACGCTATCGGCGTGCACAGATCCTTATCTTTTTGCCGATTGATCTGCTAGGGAGAGCTTCAAGAGAAAAACAAGAGGGTCGATCAAGCCCTCTTTTTGGCCGTCAGGCACAACTTTTAGCATCCAAGGACACACGATGATTACGCTCACACCGACTCAGATCAGAGGGTTGAAGCTTGCCAAGGACGGGAAGCTTTTTCCGCTGCCACCGAAGAAGTGGACTCACCTGAACGCCGTGGTGACCTATGCCAAGACCGACCGCTTCAAGGAGCGGCCGCAGAAGGTTAAATTCCTCACCAATACCACCCTGGAAGAACTGCGCGAAATGGGCCTCATCGAGCGCTGCAACCAGGAAGAATCGCCCGAACTGGACTGCCATGAAATCACCATGGCTGGTAAGATCTGGCTGATGCGCAACAAGTAGGCATCCCGCCGGGCCTAAAAGCCTCGCCTTGTCAGCACGCGGTATTTTCAAATCGAGAGAGGTCATGTCGCCGGCATGGGCAGCTTTGCTGTGTCCGGCTGGAATGGCCGGTCTATCGCTTCTGCATGCAATCGGCTCGGATAGCGCTCCTCGGAAAGAGCGTCGAGCCGCTTTCGCTCATATCGCAGCGGGATGGGCACAAGTAAGATCGGTTTTCCGCCCATATCCGTCACGCAGCGATGCGCGACGGTCAGACTTTGATTTTCGACCGCCGATGCCTTTTTCTTGTCTCCCAACTCGTCTAAGTCTTTCGCAGCTTAGATAGAGGAGAGCGTTGCATGGCCGGGGAAACAATTCTCGTTGTGGGGGGTGCCGGCTATATCGGCTCGCACACTTGCCTCGATCTCGCAAACAAGGGTTTCGTGCCCGTCGTCTACGATAATTTCTCGAATGGTCATCGCGAGTTCGTCAGATGGGGGCCGGTCGAGGAAGGCGATATTCGTGACCGCGCCCGCCTCGACGAGGTGATCGCCCGGCACAAGCCGGCAGCCATCCTGCATTTTGCAGCGCTGATCGAAGTGGGCGAATCCGTGAAGGATCCTGTCGCGTTTTATGAAAACAACGTGGTGGGCACTCTCACTCTTCTCTCTGCGGCGCAAGCGGCAGGCATAAAAGCTTTCGTTTTCTCTTCAACCTGCGCCACCTACGGCCTGCCGCAGAGCGTGCCGCTCGACGAGACCCATCGGCAGGTGCCGATCAATCCCTACGGCCAGACCAAATACATCGTCGAACAGGCGCTCGCCGACTATGACCGCTATACCGGCTTCCGCTCGGTGATCCTGCGCTATTTCAATGCCGCCGGTGCCGATTTCGAGGGCCGCGTCGGCGAATGGCACAAACCGGAAACTCACGCAATTCCGCTGGCAATCGATGCGGCGCTCGGTCGCCGGGCCGGCTTCAAGGTGTTCGGCAGCGATTACGAGACGCGCGACGGCACCTGCGTGCGCGACTATATCCATGTGCTCGATCTCGCCGATGCCCATGTGCGAGCGGTCCAGTACCTGCTCGATGGCGGTGATTCCGTGGCGCTCAACCTTGGTACGGGAACGGGAACGACGGTCAAGGAACTGCTGTCGGCCATCGAGGACGTCACCGGCAAGCCGTTTCCGGTAGAGTATGCAGGCCGCCGCGAGGGTGATTCCACGACGCTCGTCGCCAACAACGATCATGCCAAAGCCGTTCTCGGCTGGGTACCGCAATACGACCTGTCGCAGATCATTCAATCGGCTTGGAACTGGCATGCAAAATCCAATCATCACTGACATGGACATCTCGGAACGGCCAAATGTGCTGCTGATCACCGCCGATCAATGGCGCGGCGATTGTCTTTCGGCTGTCGGCCATCCCGCCGTGCGGACGCCGAATATCGATGCGCTTGCGGCGGAAGGCGTTCTGTTCAAACGCCATTTTGCAGGCACCGCACCCTGTTCGCCGGCGAGGGCGACGCTCTACACCGGTCTCTACCAGATGAACACCCGTGTCTGCCGCAATGGGTCGCCATTGGATGCACGCTTCGACAACCTGGCGCTGGCCGCCCGGCGCGGCGGCTACGAGCCGACCCTTTTCGGCTATACCGATACGGCGCCCGACCCGCGCAGCCTCCAAGGTGCCGATCCGCATATGACGACCTATGAAGGCGTCCTGCCAGGCTTTACTGCCCGCCAACTGCTGCCGGAGCACGAAAAGCAGTGGCTGTCCTGGCTGAGGGCGCGCGGCCATGAGGAGGCGACCAGTCGCCACATCCACATTCCGGTCGGCGCCAACCCCGGCGAAATCACGAACGGTGCGCCGTCCTATTCCAAGGACGAGACCCAGACGGCCTTTCTGATCGGCGAGTTCGAGCGCTGGCTGGGCGAACAGGACGCACCTTGGTTTGCGCATGTGTCGCTGCTGCGGCCACATCCGCCGTTTTCCGTGCCTGCGCCCTACAACACGATGTTTGCGCCCGAGGACGGCCCCGAGTTTGCGCGTGCCGAGACGGTTGCAGCCGAGCATGCTCTGCATCCCTATCTCGCCTATGCGATGCCGCAAAACAACCAGGGCTACTATATCCATGGTGGCGACGGTCCGCTCAGCGATTGGTCGTCAGAGGATTTTCGCGCCATCCGGGCCATCTATTACGGCATGATTGCCGAGGTTGACGCGCAGATCGGACGGGCTTGTCAGGCACTGAAGGATGCCGGCGTCTGGGACAAGACCGTCATCATTTTCACCTCCGACCATGCGGAAATGGCCGGAGACCACTGGACGCTGGGCAAGGGTGGCTTCTTCGACGGCAGCTATCATATCCCGCTGGTGGTCCGCGATCCCAAGGCCACCGGCAACGGCACCGTCATCGAGCAGTTCACCAGCTCGGTGGATATCTTTCCGACGCTCTGCGACAGGCTGGGCCTCGATGCGGACAATCACCTCGATGGCGAGACGCTGGTGCCTTTCCTGAACGGCGCGGCACCCGCCGGCTGGAGGGATGCGGCATTCTGGGAGTTTGATTTCCGCGATATCCGCCACTCTCTGCCGGAACAGCATTTCGGTCTGCGGCCCAACGAATGCAATCTGTCGGTCATCCGCGATGCGGCCTTCAAATATGTCCATTTCGCCGGCCTACCGCCGCTGCTGTTCGACCTGCAGGCCGATCCGGGTGAGCTTCGCAATCTGGCGGAAGAGCCAGCCTACCTTGCCACCCGGCTGCGCTATGCCGAGCGGCTGCTGTCCGTCCGGGCCCGGCATCTCGACCAGACGCTGGCCTATACGGAGCTGACCGAGGACGGGCCGGTGACATACCGGCCCTGATCAGCAATTGGCGAATCGGGACGTCAGCCTTGCGGGCCGAGATAGTCCCTCTTGCCGATGGTGAGGCCCTGGTTTCGCAGGATGGCGTGGGCCATGGCGACGTGGAAATAGAAATTTGGCAATGCGAAGCTTGCGAGATAGTCGTCGCCCCGGAACGTCGTAGCGACACCACCAGGCGATATCGTCACCTCGCGGGTCTCGCTGCCTTCGAGCGCGTCGGCAGCAACCGAGGACAGGAATGCTGTCGTCTTTTCCACACGGGCGCGCAGTTCGGCGATGGTCGTTTCGGTGTCTTCGAAGCGTGGCGCCTCGATGCCGGAGAGGCGCGACACGGTCAGCTTGGCCGTGTCGGAAGCGCGTTGGATCTGGCCTGACAGCGTCAGCATGTCGGGTGCCAGGCGGGCCTCGACCAATGTCGCGGGATCCTTGCCTGTTTCCGTCGCGTAGGAATCTGCTTTGTCGAGATAGGTCGTGAGTGTGGCCAAGCCACGCTGAAACACCGGAATGCTCATGCGGTACATCGAAAGCGCCATGGAAATCTCCCTTATAATGCAGCGGGCGATGGGTCGCCGTCGTTGCCGCCCTTAGGTGGTGCGTTCGACGCAGGATGCCACCGCTATTTTTATTTTCTCCGGGGGATGGCGAATCCTGTCAGCCTTTTTATGCTGGCCACTTCCGATGGATCGGCAGCCTGCCCAGGATAGCATATGCAACTCGTGTTCGACGGCCATAATGATGTTCTCCTGCGACTATGGTCGCACCAGAAAAAGGGGAGCGATCCGGTCGCCGAATTCCGGGACGGAACGACGAGCGGCCATATCGATGCAGCTCGTGCAAAAGCTGGTGGCCTCGCCGGTGGACTTTGCGCCATCTACATTCCCTCCGGCGATCTCGTCTTCGCCGAACCCGACCGCAACGGTCATTACGTGACGCCGATGGCAGCTCCGCTCGAGCGCTCTCCGTCGCTGGACATCGCCCATGAGATGGCTGCGATCGCGCTGCGCCTAGATCGTGATGGCGCGTGGAAGCTTTGCAGGTCGATCGGCGATATCCGCGAGTGCATGGCGAAAGGCATCTTTGCCGCGGTGCTTCACATGGAGGGCTGCGAGGCGATCGATGCGGATCTGGTCGCGCTGGAAACATTCCATGCCGCCGGCCTGCGCTCTCTCGGTCCGGTCTGGAGCCGCAACAATGTCTTTGCCCACGGCGTTCCTTTCGCCTTCCCCATGTCGCCGGATAGCGGGCCCGGCCTGACGCAGGCAGGTTTCGCTCTGGTCCGGCGCTGCAACGAGCTCGGAATTTTGATCGATCTCGCGCACATAACCGAAAAGGGTTTCTGGGATGTGGCAAAGACCACCGACCAGCCGCTGGTCGCCAGCCATTCCAATTCACACGCACTGACGCCGGTAGCGCGCAACCTAACCGACCGTCAACTCGACGCCATCAAGGAAAGCCGCGGCATCGTCGGATTGAACTACGCAACTGCCATGCTGCGCGCCGACGGACGCTCCGAGGCGGATACGCCGCTCGAGGATATGGTGCGCCATATCGATCATCTCGTGCAGCGCATGGGGATCGACTGTGTTGGCCTCGGCTCGGACTTCGATGGGGCAACCATTCCCGACGAGATAGGCGATGCTGCCGGCAACCAGAAGCTGATTGCTGCGCTCCGGAACGTTGGTTATGGTGAGGACGATCTGGTGAAATTATGCCGGGAAAACTGGCTTCGGGTCCTGGCGTCCGCCTGGGGGGAGACGAGCGGTCACTGAGGTTTCGCAGAAATAAGACTTTAAAAAACAGGGGAATAGAAAATGACCATCAGCACTATCCACCGCAACTTCCGCCTCCTTGCGGCAAGCGCTGCGTTTTCACTCGTCATCGCATCGGCGCCGGTCGCTTCCTTTGCGGCAACACCGAAGGATACGCTGGTCGAGGGCTTTGCTTTCGACGATATTATCAGCATGGACCCAGGCGAAGCTTACGAGCTTTCGACCGCCGAAATCACCGGGAATACCTATAGCCTTCTGGTCCGGCTCGACACAGCCGACACCACCAAGGTCAAGGGTGACCTGGCCGAGAGCTGGACAGTGTCCGACGACCACCTGACCTACACATTCAAGCTGAAGCCGGGTCTGAAATTCGCCTCAGGCAATCCGATCACTGCCGACGACGTCGCATGGTCGTTCGAGCGCGCAGTTAAGCTCGATAAGAGCCCCGCCTTCATCCTCACACAGTTCGGCCTGACCGGCGATAACGTCGCTACCAAGGCGAAGGCTGTAGACGCGACCACGTTTACCTTCACGGTCGACAAGGCCTATGCGCCGTCCTTCGTTCTCAATTGCCTGACGTCTACCGTCGCCAATGTCGTCGACAAGAAGCTCGTGCTCGACCACGTCAAGGCCGTCACCCCGTCGGCCGACTACAAGTACGACAATGATTTCGGCAACGAGTGGCTGAAGACCGGCTATGCGGGCTCCGGCCCCTTCAAGCTGCGTGAATGGCGCGCCAACGAAGCGATCGTGCTGGAACGCAACGATAATTACTACGGTGAAAAGCCGAAGCTTGCCCGCGTCATCTATCGATTCATGAAAGAAAGCTCCGGCCAGCGGCTGGCACTCGAGAACGGCGACATCGATGTTGCCCGCAACCTCGAGCCGGGCGATCTCGATCAACTGACCAAGGAAGGCAAGGTATCCGTGACCAATGCTCCGAAGGGCACGGTCTATTACATCAGCCTCAACCAAAAGAACCCGAACCTTGCCAAGCCAGAAGTCCAGGAAGCATTCCGCTACCTGATCGACTATGATGCCATCGGCAAGACGCTGATTAAAGGTGTCGGCGAAATCCGCCAGACGTTCGAGCCGAAGGGCGTGCTCGGCGCGCTCGAGGAAAAGCCGTTCACGCTGGATGTTGCCAAGGCCAAGGAACTGCTGGCCAAGGCAGGCCTCAAGGATGGCTTCACGGTCACCATGGACGTGCGCAACATCGAGCCGATCACCGGCGTTGCCCAGTCGATCCAGCAGACGCTGGGACAGGCCGGCATCAAGCTCGAGATCATTCCCGGCGACGGCAAGCAGACCCTGACCAAATATCGTGCCCGCAACCACGATATCTACATCGGCAACTGGGGCATGGATTACTGGGATCCGAATTCCAACGCGGAAACCTTCACCACCAATCCGGACAATTCCGACGACGGCAAGACCAAGACGCTAGCCTGGCGCAACACGTTCGTTACTCCCGAGCTCGACAAGATCACCCGGGCTGCCCTGTTCGAGCCAGATGCCACCAAGCGCGCTGCGATGTACCAGGACGTGCAGAAGAAATTCCTGCACAACAGCCCGTTTGCGATCCTCTTCCAGCAGATCGAAGTCGCCGCCTACAAGAAGGACCTGAAGGGCTTTGCGCTTGGTCCGAGCTTCGACACCAACTTCGTCTGGCCGATATCGAAGGAGTAGTCTGGAAGGATTGGTCCCTTGAGTACAGTTGAACGCAGGATGGAGGTGCGGCCCGCGACTGGCCGCACCATGTCCATCGTAAAGGCCGTGCTACGCTTCGTCGGCATCGCCATCACCACCTATCTCGGTCTTCTGGCCGTAACCTTCTTCATCGGCCGCGTGGTGCCGATCGACCCGGTTCTCGCTATCCTCGGCGACCGGGCGCCGGCGCATGTCATCGAGCGGGTGCGGCGTGAGCTCGGCCTCGACCTGCCGCTCTACGAGCAGTTCTACATCTATCTGAAGGGTGTGCTGTCCGGCGATTTCGGCACCTCGGTGCTGACGACCAATCCCGTCATGACCGATATCCGTCGCGCCTTTCCGGCCACGCTCGAATTGGCGACGCTCGGCACGATCATCGGTTCGGTGATCGGCGTGCCGCTCGGCGTGCTGGCCGCTGTGCGCCGTGGCAGCCTGATCGACCAGCTGGTGCGCGTCATCGGGCTCGTCGGTTATTCCGTGCCGATCTTCTGGATGGCGCTGATTTCGCTGGTGATCTTCTACGCCAAGCTGAAATGGGTAGCCTTTCCCGGCCGCATCGATATCACCTACGAATATACGTTCACGCCGATCACAGGCCTGTTCCTGCTCGATTCCGCCTTGCAGGGCGAATGGGACGTCTTCGCTGATGTCTTCCGCCACATCATCCTGCCGGCATCCCTGCTCGGCTATTTCTCGCTGGCCTATATCAGCCGCATGACGCGCAGCTTCATGCTGAACGAGCTCGGCCAGGAATATATCGTCGCAGTGCGGGCCAAGGGCCTCTCCGAAACCCGGGTCATCTGGGCGCACGCGCTGCGAAACGCAGCGGTCCCGCTGGTGACAGTCATCGCGCTCTCCTATGCCGGCCTGCTCGAGGGGTCGGTGCTGACCGAAACCGTGTTCTCCTGGCCGGGCATCGGCTTCTACATCACAAACTCGCTGCAGAACGCCGACATGAACGCCGTGCTTGGCGGCACCATCGTCATCGGCACGGTGTTCATCGGTATCAATCTTTTGTCCGACATTCTCTACCGAACACTAGACCCAAGGACACGACGCCAATGACGGGTCCAACCTCACCAACAGCGCCACTCACCCGCCGCCAATGGCTGCTCTCCGACCGGCCGCAATCGCGGCTGCAGGCGAGGCTTGGCCGCGCCTATATCACCTGGCGGCAGTTTTCCGCCAACCATCTGGCGGTGCTCGGCCTGGTAATTATCCTTGGCCTGTTGTTCATTGCCGTCTTTGCCGATGTGATCGCCACCAAGTCGCCTGTTATCGGCGATCTCGCCAATGCCCGGCTGCTGCCGCCCGGTGCCCAGGGCTATCTGCTCGGCACTGACGACCAGGGACGCGATATCTTTTCGCGGATCATGCACGGCTCGCGTCTGACGTTGCTGGTGATTGTGCTTGTCGCCATCATTTCGGCACCAATCGGGCTGCTGATCGGTACGGTGTCCGGTTATGTCGGCGGCTGGCTGGATGCGGTGCTGATGCGTATCACCGATATTTTCCTCGCCTTTCCGAAGCTTGTGCTGGCGCTCGCCTTTGTCGCGGCCCTCGGCCCCGGTATCCAGAACGCCATCATCGCCATCGCCATCACCTCCTGGCCACCCTATGCCCGTATTGCCCGGGCCGAGACGATGACGGTGCGGCGCTCCGACTATATTTCAGCCGTCCGGCTGATGGGCGCCTCGCCGCTGCGGATTATTTTTCGCCATGTCATGCCGCTCTGCATCTCGTCGCTGATCGTGCGGGTGACGCTCGATATGGCTGGCATCATCCTCACCGCAGCCGGCCTAGGCTTCCTCGGTCTCGGCGCTCAACCGCCGCTGCCTGAATGGGGCGCGATGATCGCTTCCGGCCGCCGCTTCATCCTCGACCAGTGGTGGGTGGCGGCAATGCCTGGCTTTGCCATCCTGATCGTCAGTCTCGGCTTCAATCTGCTCGGCGACGGTTTGCGCGATGCCCTCGATCCGCAGGAGAGTGGCCGATGACCATGCTGACAGTCGACAATCTGAAGGTCAGCTATCCGACCCGCACCGGCGTGATCGAGGCCGTGCGCGGTGTTTCCTTCACTCTCGGCCGCGAGCGGCTCGGCATTGTCGGCGAAAGCGGCTCCGGCAAGTCGCAGACCGGCCGCGCCATCATGGGCCTCACCCAGTCGCACGGGATCGTCACCGCCGATACTTTGAATTTCAACGGTATAGACTTGTTGAAAGCCTCGCTCAAGGAGCGACGTGCGTTGCGCGGCAAGCGGATCGCCATGGTGTTGCAGGACCCGAAGTATTCGCTCGATCCCGTCATGACGATCGGCAGGCAGGTTTGCGAGACCTTGCGCACGCATGAGCGCGTCAGCAAGGCGGAGGCCCGCGACCGGGCGCTCGCCATGCTGGAAGCAGTGCAAATCCGGGAGCCGCAACGGGTTTTCGACCTTCATCCGCACGAGGTCTCCGGCGGCATGGGGCAGCGGGTGATGATCGCCATGATGCTGATTGCCGGCCCGGAATTGCTGATCGCCGATGAACCGACCTCGGCGCTCGACGTCACAGTGCAACTCGATGTCCTTCGCATCATGGACAAGCTGGTATCCGAGCGCGGCATGGGGCTGATTTTCGTATCGCACGACCTGCGGCTGGTGTCTTCGTTCTGTGATCGCGTCATCGTCATGTACGCCGGCAAAATCGTCGAGGAATTGCCGGCGTCCGAACTGCGCAATGCCCAGCATCCTTACACGCGGGGCCTGCTGAACTGCATGCCCGTCATCGGCGAGGATCGCCATCCGCTGCCGGTGCTCGAGCGCAAGCCGGAGTGGGCGCTATGACCACCACTCTGTCTATCAACGATCTCAGCGTCATCTATGACGGTTACTACGCACTGAACGCCGTCAGCATCTCCGTCGACAAAGGCCAGTCTTTCGGGCTGGTGGGCGAATCGGGCTCCGGAAAATCGACGCTTCTGCGTGCCGTCGCGGGCCTGGCACCGGTCAGCGAAGGCACGATCCGCATCGACGGCGAAACCCTAAAGGGCGCAAAGCGTAGCAAGAGCTTCTACCGCGAGGTGCAGATGGTGTTTCAGGACCCTTACGGGTCGCTGCATCCGCGCCAGACGATCGACCGGCTGCTTCTCGAACCCTTGCTGATCCATGGGATAGACGATGGCGAACGGCGCATTACACGGGCGCTCGACGAAGTCGGCCTCGGTGCCGGATTTCGCTTCCGCTATCCACACCAGCTCTCGGGCGGTCAACGCCAGCGGGTGGCGATTGCCAGGGCCCTGATCGTCGAGCCGTCGATTTTGCTGCTGGATGAGCCTACCTCCGCACTCGATGCTTCCGTGCAGGCGGAGGTGCTCAATCTTCTCGAGCAGATCCGTCGCGATCGCAATCTGACCTTCGTGATGGTGAGCCATGATCTCGGCGTCGTCACCCACATGTGCGACCGGCTTGCCGTCATGCAGAACGGCTTCGTGGTCGAGCGGCTTGCCTCGGTCGATCTTGCTGCAGGCCGCGTCTCGGAAGAGTACACACGCAATCTCATGGTTGCCAGCAAGGGTTTCGCCCGGGCTTAAGTCTCTGTTTTTATGTGTATATTTTTTGATTATGGTTAATGGATGGTTTAAACACGACCAACGCCATAGACTATTGACAGCTGCCGCATTTCTGTCATGATCTCGTTAACGGCGGTTAACTTTCGTGATCGCCAAGGTCTGGAGGTGCAGTATGTTTTTCATGGGTGGCATGACCCTTGGTTACCTTCACCCGCCCGTCCGGGCAAAGCGCATCGAAGCCGGTGCTTCCGTGGCTGACGAGGAAACCGCTGTCACACAGCGCCAGCAGTTGGCGCCGACAGTCGTCGACGGAGCCATTGAGCGGACCCTGCTCTGGGCTCGTCGCATTCTTTGCTAATTCTCTGTTTTGACCCTCGTGAAGATTAATTTTTTCACTCCGGGGCAGAGGGCGGAAATCCATCTCTCCCAATGCGACGATCAATCCCCGATAACAGCTGCTCGCGCTTGAGCGCAACTTTCTAACGGAGGCAGCATATGGCAAATATAGGCCTGTCGAATGCGTCTGTAGACGAGCTTGGTCCGTCTTCCGAGCGACGCCGGCTTGCGGTCACGGCCGGTATCTCCAAACGGCGCCGGTGGGAGACAGTCCTGCATGTGGTGCTTTTTGCTGCCGCGTTCGCGTTTGTTGCTGCCATGGTGTGCGGCGTCGGGACCTGATCGTTTTCCACGCGGATTGCGGTCCTGTCGTCTATGCAAGACGGATTTGATTTCGACATTCAATACGATTGAAAACGGCGGCCACATCGGCCGCCGTTTTGTTGTTAAGTCCATGCCGACTCAGAAATTCTGACTATGCCCGATAGCAAGCATTTGCCGAAACAAGTAAGCTTGGATGTCGAGCAGCATGGGATATTCGGATGGAAAACAACAAAGCGACGCGCAAGAGCGTCGAGGCGACCGTAACGTCGAGTAAAACAATCCCAGCCAAGCCGATCCTGAAGCAGGATCCGCATTCCCTGCGCGACCCCAAGGAAAATAATCTCGAAGTGGCCATCGGCCGCGAGGTCCGTGCTTTCCGCAAAACCCTCGGCATTACCGGCGCCGATCTGGCTTCCGCCACCGGCATCTCGCTCGGCATGCTGTCGAAGATCGAAAACGGCAACACCTCGCCGTCACTGACGACGCTCCAGTCGCTGGCTGCCGCACTGGGCGTTCCCGTCACCGCCTTTTTCCGCCGGTTTGAAGAGGTGCGCAATGCGGTTTTCGTCAAGGCGGGGGAGGGGCTGGAGATCGAGCGGCGCGGCACGCGTGCCGGGCACCAGTACAACCTGCTCGGCCATATCGGCAACAGTGCCAGCGGCCTGCAGGTCGAGCCGTACCTCATCACCTTGACCGCTGATTCAGATGTCTTTCCGGCCTTCCAGCACGACGGCCTGGAACTTATCTACATGCTCGAGGGTGAGGTGAAGTACCGCCATGGCGACAAGCTCTATACGATGCTGCCGGGCGACAGCCTTTTCTTCGATGCCGACGCGCCGCACGGTCCGGAGGTTCTGATCACCCTGCCGATCCGCTTCCTGTCAATTATTTCCTATCCCGAGAGGAACGGTGTATAGGCCCGGCGGCTGTCCTGAACAATCTCGGGCGTCAGTTCAGTTTAAGTTCATCTTTGCCGGCCTATGGGAGTAGGCACGTCTCACGCTGGCTTCCAGCCGGCGAGATTCGCGGTGCAATTTGGGGAATGTATGATGAATTTGATCGCCTTGATGTAATCTTGCCGCCGCGCTCACTTGATTTATATTGAGTGCTTCCAAGGTTTCATGGAGCGGGTGAACCACGGCGCGATGCCGTCGGCTCATGAGGTCCGTGAAAATCTCCGCCGAATTTGGTCATGCAGCGGTAAAGTTGCCATTTGCAAATACCTGGCGCCTGGTGGGCTTCGGGATTTGAACTCAGAATGGTGATCGCGCTTATGGCTCTGTCGGCGAATGCTCTTTACTCCGTTTGGATCCAGACCGCCCCATGTCAGCTGAAATTTCCCCGACCCCTTCGCCGCGCGCTCCTGAAGCAAAGCTTGTCGATCTCAACGATTCGATACGCGCAAGCTTCCTGTCCAACGACCAGCTGAGGGAGTGCGGCGAGGCCTTCGCACGTGACGGCGCCGATACGCTGCCGAATTTCAAGCCCTTCGAATTCTTCGCCCGCCATCGTGAGAACGAAACGGAAATCCTGCGCGTCTATCGCGCGGCTGCGGCGGATGTCGAGGCAGGCCAGTCCATCACGCCGGCGGCCGAATGGCTCCTGGACAATCACTACATCGTCGAAGAAGCAATCCAGGAAGTTCGACGGGATTTTCCGAAGAAATTCTATCGCCAGCTGCCGACTATGACCATTCAGGGCATGGTCATGCCACGCGCGCTCGCCGTGGCCTGGCTCTATGTCGCCCATACCCATAGCCAGATCTCCTACAAGGGCCTGATGGCCATCGTCGATGGTTTCCAGGAGCACGAGATCTTCAAGATCGGCGAGCTCTGGGCGCTGCCGTCGCTGGTGCGTTACGCGCTGGTCGACAACCTGCGTCGCATCTCGATCCGGGTCGAGCACAGCCGCCGCATGCGCGGCAAGGCGAACGAGGCAGCTGACGAACTGATCCGGCTCGCCGAGCCTGCAAAATGCGCAGAATATCTGAAATCGCTGGAGCCGTTGACGAAGGATAATACCTTTGCGACGCAGTTCCTCTACCGCCTGCGCGACGGATCGCAGACATCGAGCCTCGCTATCGACTGGCTCGAGCAGCGGATGGCGGCAGCCGGTACCGATTCCGAAGAAGTCATGATGGCCGAGCACACGCGGCTTGCCGCCGGCAATGCCACCATGGGGCATATCATCCGCAGCCTGCGCGAAATCGATGACACAGAATGGTCTGTCTGGGTCGAGGAGGTCAGTCAGGTCGACAAGCTGCTCTGGACAGAGACCGACTATGGCGCCCTCGATGCCGGGTCGCGCAACAAATATCGCAAGCAGATCGAAAAGCTCGCGCGCCGGTCTGACAAGACCGAAATCGAAATCGCCCAGATTGCCATCGACATGACGGCTGCGGCCAAGGCGTCGGCCGAGCCCCAGTCTCACGAGCCGAACGTCGGCGGCTTCCTCGTCGGTACACAGCGCATGAAGCTGGAAGAGGCTATCCACTACAAGCCACTGCCGGTGCAGCATTTTGTCCGCCAAGTCCGCAGACTTCGCTGGTTTGCAATCGCCGGCCCGGTCGTGCTGTTGACCATTCTTGCCATGGCTATTGTCGGCACCTTCATGGTACGCGCCGGCATGGGTGCGGCCGAGACCATCGTCCTGCTGCTAATGTTCTCGCTGCCTGCCTCCGAAGGCGCCACGGGGCTCTTCAACACCCTCATCACCCTTTTCGTAACGCCGGTGCGGCTTGTCGGATACGAATTCAAGGAGGGCATCCCCGAAGACGCCCGCACCCTGGTCGTCGTCCCGACGCTGATCTCCAATCGCGACAGCGTCGACGAACTGGTGCGCAATCTCGAGGTCCACTATCTCGCCAACCCGCGCGGCGAAATCTACTTCGCGCTGCTCAGCGACTGGCCGGACAGCAAGGTCGAGGAGACGCCGGCCGATCTGGAAGTGCTGGATTATGCGCGCCGCGAAATCGGCAACCTGTCACAGCGCTACAATTTCGACGGCAAGACTCGGTTCTACCTGCTGCACCGTCGTCGCCTCTACAATCCTGCCGAAGACGTCTGGATGGGCTGGGAGCGCAAGCGTGGCAAGCTGCACGAGTTGAACCTGCTGCTGCGGGGTGACCGCGACACGACATTCCTTCCCGGCGCCAATGTCATTCCGAAGGACATCCAGTATGTCATGACGCTGGATTCCGACACGCGCCTGATGCGCGATACCGTGACAAAGCTCGTCGGCAAGCTCTACCATCCGATCAACCGGCCTGTGGTCGATCCGGAAACCAAGCGCGTCATCAGCGGCTACGGTGTTCTCCAGCCGCGCGTCACGCCGTCACTGACGACGGGCAAGGACGCGTCCGTCTTCCAGCGCGTCTTTTCGATCAATCGCGGCCTCGACCCTTACGTCTTCACCGTTTCCGACGTCTACCAGGATCTGGCTGGCGAGGGCACGTTCACGGGCAAGGGCCTCTATCACGTCGACGCCTTCGAAAATGCCCTGCGTGGCAAGATCGATGAAAACTCCGTTCTCAGCCACGATCTGCTTGAAGGCTCGATGGCGCGCTGCGCTCTCGTCACCGACTGCGAACTCGTCGAAGACTACCCGATCCGCTATGAGGTCGAGGTTTCGCGTCAGCACCGCTGGGCGCGTGGCGACTGGCAGCTGCTGCCGTACATCTTCAATCCCTCGCGCGGCATTACCGGCCTCGGACGCTGGAAGATGTTCGACAACCTGCGCCGCTCGCTGACGCCGATCGCATGGTTCTTCGCGTCCGTGCTCGGCTGGTATCTGATGGCGCCGTTCTCGGCGCTGATCTGGCAGATCGTGCTGATCTTCTGCCTCTTCGTCGCCCCGACGCTCGGCCTTATCAACGGCATCATCCCTCGCACCAGCGATATCGTCGCCCGCGCTCACCTCTATACCGTCTGGACTGATATCCGCGATGCCAATGCCCAGGTGGCGCTGCGCATCGTGTTCCTGGCGGATTCTGCCTGCGGCATGGCAGACGCCATTGGCCGGTCCATCTACCGCACCTTCGTCAGCCGCAAGCTCATGCTGCAGTGGCGTACGGCTGCAAGCGCCCAAGCTGCGGCCCAGACGACCATTCTTGGCCACTACAAGGTCATGTGGCAGGCGCCAGTTCTGGCGGTGCTCGCCCTCGGGCTTGCCGCACTCAGCGGCAGCAACGCCTATCTGGTCGGCATCCCCTTTGTCGTCCTCTGGGTCCTGTCGCCGGCCGTCGCCTACTATGTCAGCCAGTCGGCGGAAACCGAAGACCAGCTGCATGTCTCCGAGCATGTGTCGACTGAGTTGCGCAAGATTGCGCGCCGCACCTGGCGCTATTTCGAGGCCTTCGTCGTCGAGCAGCAGAACTTCCTGCCGCCGGACAACGTCCAGCAGACGCCGCACGCCGTGGTTGCCCCGCGTACCTCGCCTACCAATATCGGCGTCTATCTCCTGTCGGTCGTGTCAGCCCGTCATTTCGGCTGGCTGTCGTTCGAGGAGACAATCACCCGTCTCGAGCAGACGATCGCCACCGTCGATCGGATGGAAAAATACCGCGGTCACCTGCTCAACTGGTATCATACGGATACGCTGAAGACGCTTGGGCCGCGCTATGTCTCGGCCGTGGACAGTGGTAACCTTGCCGGACACCTGATCGCGGTTTCCTCGGCATGCCGTATCTGGGCAGAAGCACCGTCGGCGCATATGCAGGGCAATCTCGATGGCGTCGGTGATGTCTCCGGCGTCCTCCAGGAAATCCTCGCCGATCTTCCCGACGACCGCAAGACCGTGCGGCCGCTCCGCCGCCGTCTCGAAGAGCGCATCATCGGCTTCCAGAATGCGCTGGCGGCGGTCAAGCGCGAACATGAGTTCGCCTCGATCCGCGTCATCAACCTTGCCGTGCTCGCGCGCGACATCAAGAAGCTCGCGGCCAATCTCGATCATGAGGTCAAGTCGCCGCAGAGTGCTGAAGTCATTCGCTGGTCGGAATCGCTGATCCAGGTCTGCGAAGCCCATATTGCCGACAGCGTCTTCGACCTCTCCAATGTCGAGGCACTGCGCCAGCGGCTGATCAACCTGCGCGATCGCACCCGCGATATCGCCTTCTCGATGGATTTTGCCTTCCTTTTCCGCCCGGAACGGCGCCTGCTGTCGATTGGCTACCGTGTCGAAAGCGGCGAGCTCGATGCTGCCTGCTACGATCTGCTGGCTTCGGAAGCTCGCCTTACCAGCCTCTTTGCCATCGCCAAGGGCGACCTGCCGACGGAGCACTGGTATCGTCTCGGCCGTCAGGTCGTGCCGGTCGGCTCGCGTGGTGCGCTGGTGTCGTGGTCGGGCTCGATGTTCGAATACCTGATGCCGCCGCTGGTCATGCAGGAGCGCCAAGGGGGTATTCTCAACCAGACGAACAACCTGATCGTCATCGAGCAGATGAACTACGGCCGTCGCCTCGGCGTGCCGTGGGGTATCTCGGAAGCGGCTTTCAACGCCCGCGACCATCAGATGAACTATCAGTACACCAACTTCGGCGTGCCCTCGCTTGGCCTGAAGCGTGGTCTCGGACAGAATGCCGTCATCGCGCCCTATGCCTCGTTGCTGGCCGCCATGTACGATCCGGAGGCAGCGCTCGAAAACCTCAACCGACTGCGCAAGGTCGGCGCTCTCGGCATGTACGGCTTCCACGATGCCGTCGATTTCACGCCGACCCGCGTCCCGGACGGCAAGAAGTTCGCGATCGTCTACAATTATTATGCCCACCATCATGGCATGTCGATCGCAGCCGTCGCCAACGTTGCATTCAACGGCAGGCTTCGCGAGCTGTTCCACGCCGATCCTGTCATCGAGGCCGCCGAACTGCTGCTTCAGGAAAAGGCACCGCGCGACATCCCGGTCATGGCCGCCAAGCACGAGACCGATGCTCCGGCCAACATCCAGGAAGACCTGCTGAAGGCGGAAGTCCGTAAGATCAGCAATCCTGCGCGCCAGGACCGTGAAATCGCCCTTCTGTCGAACGGCCATTATTCCGTCATGCTGACCGCGACAGGTTCAGGCTACTCGCGCTGGAACGGTCTTGCCGTTTCTCGCTGGAAGCCCGATCCGACGGAGGATCGCTGGGGCACTTTCATATTCCTGCGCGATACGGTCTCCCACCAGTGGTGGTCGGCGACATCTGAGCCGCGCAGCATCGAGGGCGAGAAGGCCAGCGTCATCTTCAGCGACGACAAGGCCGAGTACAGCAAGACGGTTGGGGAGCTGACCTCCGACGTCGAGTGCATCATCGCCACCGACCACGATGCCGAAGGTCGGCGCGTCACTCTGCACAATGCTGGTTCCGAAGATCGCTTCATCGAAGTGACGTCCTATCTCGAGCCCGTCATCGCCAACGAGGATGTCGACGCAGCCCATCCGGTCTTTGCCCGGATGTTCGTCAAGACCGAAATCGGCGAACTTGGCGATGTCATCCGCGTCGAGCGCAACAAGCGCGATCCAAACGAACCGGATATGACGATGGCCCACATGGTCGTCGACAATGCTGGCTCCGAACGACCGACCGAATTCGAAACCGATCGTCGTCGCTTCATCGGACGCGGCCGCAGCCTCGGGGAAGCCGCCGCCTTCGACCCTGGCACAAGCCTCTCCGGCACCGATGGATTTACGCTCGACGCCTGCCTTTCGCTGCGCCGTGTCATCCGCGTTCCGGCCGGCAAGAAGGTCAGCGTCATCTTCTGGACGATCGCTGCCCCGAACCGCGAAGATATCGACAGGGCTGTCGAGCGCTTCCGCAATCCCGATGCATTCGGTCAGGAAATGGTTCATGCCTGGACCCGGACACAGGTTCAGATGCGCCAGATCGGCGTGACTTCGCAACATGCGAAGATATTCCAGCATCTGGCCCGTTATCTGGTTTATCCGGATATGCACCTGAGGGCCGAGGCAGCCGTGGTCCACGCAGGGCTGCAGCCGCAGTCGGCGCTGTGGCCGCTGGCGATCTCCGGCGATCACCCGATCTTCACGCTGCGCATCAACGACGATATCGATCTCGAAATCGCCAAGGAAGCGCTGAGTGCCCAGGAATATCTACGTTCGCGCGGCATCATCGCCGATCTGGTGATCATGAACGAGCGGGCTGCGTCCTATGCGCAGGACATGCAGCACGATCTGGATGCGCTTTGCGAATCCGTCCGCCATTCGAGCCAGGGCGAAGGCTTGCGCCCGCATATCTTTGCAGCGCGCAAGGACCTGATGGAGCCTGAAACCTACCAGGCAGTGCTGGCGGCATCGCGCGTCGTCTTCCATGCCCGCAACGGGACGATCGTCGACCAGATCACCCGTGCGCCTTCGCTTGCGACCTCGACGCATACAAGTGAACCTGAAATGCGGCGTACTACCGTGGTTGCCACGACGACGCAGCCAGTTTCGGCGCCGGCTTCGATGGTAGACAAGGGCGATCTGGACTTCTGGAACGGCTATGGTGGCTTCTCCAGCGACGGCCGCGAATATGTCGTGCGCCTGTTCGGTGGCCAGTCGACGCCGCAGCCGTGGATCAACGTCATATCCAACGAGAATTTCGGCTTCCACGTCGCAGCCGAAGGTGCTGCCTTCACATGGAGCGCGAACTCTCGCGACTACCAGCTGACCTCCTGGTCCAACGACATGGTCATCAACCGTCCGGGCGAGGCGCTCTATGTCGCCGATCTCGTCAGCGGTGCTGTCATGACGCCCTATGCGGCCCTGTCGCGCCGTCCATCCGCTGCATTCGAAGCCCGTCACGGCCTTGGCTATTCGGTCTTCACCAGCGTGCAGGACGAAATCTCGCTTGAAGTCACCCAGACGGTCGACCGGACGCGTCCTGTCAAGATGACACGCCTGCGGCTGCGCAACGAGGGCACGGCGGTTCGCCGCCTGCGTCTCTACAATTATGCAGAATGGGTTCTCGGCAACAATCCGCGCAAGACGGGGCCGTTCATCCTGTCTTCGCAGGATGCCGAGACCGGAGCGCTGTTTGCGAGCAACCCCTACAGCATCGACTATTCGCGTCATGTCGCCTTCATGGCTTCCAGCGAAACGGCCGGTAGCATCTCCTCCAGCCGCCGTGAGTTCATCGGTCGGGCCGGTTCGATCCAGCTGCCGCAGGCTGTCGTCTCTGGTGCCGTCCTATCCGGCTCACTCGATCTCGAGGGCGACCCGTGCGCCGCGATGGCCATCGATGTGACGCTGGAGGCTGGCGAACAGCGGGATATCTGCTTCTACATGGGCGATACTGCATCCACTGAGGAGGCTCGCGCTCTCGTGGCGGCAATCCGGTCGGAGAGCTTCGACGACCTGCTCGAGGCCAGCAAGACCTTCTGGAACGGATTCACAGGTCGGCTGCAGATCTCGACGCCTGACAAGGCGATGAACAACATGGTCAATGCCTGGCTCCCCTATCAGAGCCTCGGTTGCCGCATCATGGCACGCACCGCTTTCTATCAGGCGAGCGGCGCCTTCGGCTTCCGCGACCAGTTGCAGGATACGCTGGCGTTCCTGACGCATTCGCCGGAGCTTGCCCGTAAGCAGATCCTCAATGCTGCCTCGCGCCAGTTTCACGAAGGCGATGTCCAGCATTGGTGGCTGCCGGGAACAGGCGCCGGCGTCCGGACCCATATCTCGGACGACGTGGTCTGGCTCGCCTACGCGATCAACCAGTACTGCACCGTGACCGGCGACCGGGCACTGCTCGACGAAGAACTTGCCTTCGTAGAGGGCGCTTCCCTGACATCGGGGATGCACGATGCCTTCTACAAGCCGGAGGTTTCTTCGGACAAGGTCAGCCTCTACGAACATGCGGCGCTGGCCCTCGACCTTGCTATCCGTCGCAAGGGCGGAAACGGCTTGCCGCTGATCCTCGGTGGCGACTGGAACGACGGCATGAACCGCGTCGGCATGCTCGGCCGTGGTGAAAGCACGTGGCTCGGTTGGTTCCTGGCGGGTACGCTGACATCCTTCATCCCTTACGCCGAAGCCCGTGGCGACAGCGAGCGGGTTGCACGCTGGTCGGCCCATCTGCCGGAACTGAAGAAGGCGTTGGAAACGGCAGGCTGGGATGGCGGTTACTATCGTCGTGGCTATTTCGATGACGGCACACCGCTCGGTTCGAACGAGAACTTCGAATGCCAGATCGATTCGATTGCCCAATCCTGGAACATCCTGTCCGGCGAAGGCGACCGGGCTCGTGGTGAAAAAGCCATGGATGCCGTTCTCGAGCGGCTGGTGGATGACGACAAGGGCATTATCCGGCTGTTTACACCGGCATTCGCCAAGTCGCCACGCGATCCCGGCTACATCCGGTCCTATCCGCCGGGCGTTCGCGAAAACGGCGGGCAGTATACCCATGCCGCGACGTGGGTTGTCCTGGCGCTGGCTGAGATGGGTCGTGGTGACGATGCGTGGCGTTGCTTCAACCTGCTCAATCCCGTCAACCACGCTCTGGACAAGGCTGCGAGCGACCAATACCGGGTCGAACCCTACGTGGTTGCTGCCGATATCTACGGCGAAGGACAGTTGGCCGGACGTGGCGGCTGGAGCTGGTACACCGGCTCTGCGGGCTGGATGTACCGTGTCGCCATCGAAGGTTTGTTGGGGATCCGTGTCGCCAATGGTCACCTTCACGTGAAGCCCGCCTTGCCCTCGGCATGGGACGGCTTTACGGCTGAACTTGATCTTTCAGACACAAAATATCGCATTTCGGTCTCAAAACCGTCCAATGCGGAAGGCTACCTTGTCACTATCAACGGCACGGAGATCGCCAATCCCGACGCAGGATTCGCGATCGGCCAATAGTCACTCTTTTTTGAACCGACTCGAATTGACGAAGGCGGCCAAAAGGGGGAACCCTTTGGCCGCCTTCGCGTTTCAAGCCCGAACAGGAGAGAACCTGATGGCTCCCAATCTCAGGACAAATCCGTTGTCGACGGGAAAAACAGGCCCACAAGCGGTTGCCGGAGGGCGCGATACCAGACTCGACGTGCTGCGAGCGCTGGCGTTGATCGCAATCTTCATCAATCACGTACCAGGACAGATCTTCGAAAATCTGACGACCAAGAATTTTGGTTTCTCTGATTCGGCTGAGGCTTTTGTTCTGATTTCGGGTATCTCCATAGCGCTTGCCTACGGCGGGCGCTTCGTCGTGGGCAACAGGCTGGCGGCTTCCTATAAGGCTATTAGGCGCGCTGGAACGCTATACATGGCCCACATGATCACAACGTTCATGACCATCGGCCTGTTCATCACCGGAGCCTGGCTGTTCAGCCGCCCGGGCCTTCTGTGCGAGATCAACATCCTGCCTGTGCTGACCAACCTCACGGCAGGTATTCCATCGCTGCTGCTGCTGGGTCACCAGATCGGATATAACAACATCCTGCCCATGTACGGCGCATTGCTGTTGATGGTGCCTGCGATCCTCTGGCTCGAGGCGCTCAGCCCGAAGCTGTTGTTGCTGATTTCGGCAACCGTCTGGATGGCAGCCGGCGTCTACCAGATCGCGCCTCACAACTTCCTGCTTCCAGGCTTCTGGTTCCTTAATCCCCTGTCCTGGCAGTTCCTGTTCGTCATCGGCATTGTCTGCATGATGCACGTTCGTCGCGGCGGAAAGCTGCCGCAGCATCCGGCGCTGTTTGGCCTCGCCGCCGGCTATGTCGCGCTGTCCTTCGTCTGGGTGACCTTCAAGCTCTGGGTTTTGGGCGAGTTCCTGGCCTCGACAAGACTACCGCCGGTCATCATCGGCTTCGACAAGACATTCCTGTCGCTGCCGCGACTGCTGCATGTGCTGGCCTTGGCTTATCTGGTGATCAACATCCCCGCCATCTCGCGCTGGCTGCGTTTGTCTTCAGACAATCCTTTGACAGTGCTTGGCCGCCACTCGCTGAACATCTTCGCGGCCGGCACCATCCTGGCGATGACGGGTCAGGTGCTGCTTTATGTTACCAACAACGACCATGTCGTCGGCCCGCTGTTCGTCGTGTTCGGCATCGTGGTACAGTTTTATTATGCCGACCATCTGGAGACCAAGCGTCTCGCAGAGCGGGATCGGTCGAGGGGCATTACTCCCGCTGTAGCGATGGCTCTTCCGGCGAGGCGCGATCCGCGCTGATAATCAGCCGGCTCGAAACTCCTCGAGCCGGCGTTTTTGTTTTCCAGCAGCGTCGAAATTATCCGGGTCGAGCCAGGCTATGTAGGCCTTGCGCAATGCCGGCCATTCCTTATCGATGATTGAATACCAAGCCGTGTCGCGGTTCTCGCCCTTCACCACCAGATGCTGGCGAAAAATGCCCTCGAACTGAAAGCCAAATCGCTCGGCGGCCCGCTTTGAAGGATCGTTGCGGTTGTTGCATTTCCACTCGTAGCGGCGGTAGCCGAGCTCGTCGAAGATATAGCTGGCAAACAGGAAGAACGCCTCGGTGGCTGCCGGCTTGCGCGAAACGAGCGGCCCCCAGTAGATATTGCCGATCTCGATCACACCGGGTGCCGGTTCGATCCGCATCAAGGCCTGGCGCCCGGCGACCTTGCCGCTTGCCTCGTCGATCAATGTGAAAAAGAGCGGATCGTTGTTTGTTTCGGCATTGTCGAGCCACGGCTGGAATGCTGCCCGGTTTTCCGGAGGATAATCCGGCAACCATGCAAATCGACTGTCGATGTCCGATACCGCTGAGGCCTCGTACAGGCCATCGCCATGCTGCGCGGCATTGAGGGGCTCCAGGCGGACGTAGCGGCCCTGGAGGATCTTTCGCTCCGGACGCGGGCGCGGCTGCCAGTTTTGTAAATTCTCGGACATGTAGCGCCTCCATCCTAAGCTTAGACTTCAACGATCGATAGCGTCAGCCATCGTAGAAATCAATTTTGTCGTTCAGCGCAGCCAGGTCGCATAGTCCGAAACAAGCAGATGGAGCGGCGCCTCGTCCTCTTCTATCCCGGAAAAGCGCGACACGGCGGGATCGTCGAAGATGTTGTCCGTGGCATCGTCGTTGACAGTCGAGACTTCGGCGACGAAGACATCGCCGTCTTCGGCCCAGAAGGCATGCCAGTCGCCCGGCATCAGCGTCACGCTCTCGCCGGGCGCAAGCCTCAGCTTTTCGCCGGCGGCAAGCGTCCGTAACAGGCCATCGCAGAAAACCTGCGTGCCCTTGGTGCGGTCGCAGTGCCCGTCGGTATCGCCGAACAGTTCGATCACCAGGGTGCCGCCACCGCGATTGATGATGTCCTCGGCCTTTAGCACATGGGTGTGGCTCGGCGTCACCTGGCCGTTGCGGGAAATCATAGCCTTCTCGGCGTAGAGCATCCCGCGTCCCTTTTGCAGATCCGCAAACCTGCCATTGCGGGCAGTGAACAGGAAGAGACCGGATCTGGAGAAATCCCCAAGCCCGAAGTCGGTGATATCCCAGCCGAGGTTGGCATCGACGATATTGCCGATTTCGGCCTTGCGCGCCTGCATCTCGCTTGGCGACCACCTGGCAAAAGGCGGCAGGATGTAGCCGAACGAGCGCATGAACGCCTCGGCATCGCGGATGATCCTGTTGATTTCGCTGCGTTTCATCGATGCTGTCATAGTGTGTCTCCGCCTGCCTGATGATTACTTGACGCCGATGCCGGCCGTCAGGCCGCCGTCGATGCGGTGGTCGGAGCCGGTGATGAACGCCGCCTTGTCGGAGGCGAGGAAGGCCGCCAGGGCCGCCACCTCTTCCGGTTCGCCGATACGACCGAGCGGATGGGCTTCGCCGAAGCGACGGAACGCATCGTCGATATCGGCATCCGGTCCGCCGAAAGTCCGGGCTGCGAGTTCGAGAATGGGCGTACGCACCGAACCGGGACTGATGGAGACAACGCGGATCCGGTCAGCGGCAAAGTCCAGTGCCATGGCGCGCGTCATGGCGTGGATTGCACCCTTGGACGCGACATAGGCGGAGACGCCCTGCTGGCAGGCGTGACCCTGGACGCTGGACAGGTTTACAATCGCCCCGCCACCGCGTTTGCGCATTTCCGGCACGCCAAACTGCGCGGTGAGGTGGATCGAGCCGACATTCACCGCCATGCAGCGCATGAAGATCTGGAAGGATGTCTCCGTCGCATCGCCATAGGGGTGAACGGCTGCCGCGTTGACGATGATATCGAGGCCACCGAAGCGGGATACGGTTTCCGTCACGGCGGTGCCTACCATCTCTGGGATAGAGGCATCTGCGGTGAGGACGATAAGCGACAGCTGTTCGGCGTCTGCCAAGCCTTGCAGCTCGATATTTGCCGCCGCGTCGATCCCGACGGCTGCGACCGCTGCCCCCTCGCGGGCGAGATGCAGGGCCACGGCGCGGCCAATGCCGGTGGTTCCTGTGACGAGCGCTACCTTGTTAGTAAACTCTGGCATTATCGGCGTCCTTTACGCGGCATGCTGCGATTGGCGGTCGGCGTCGCTCGCGGCGCCTCGGGAATGAATTGGAGACCGGCGTCGAGATGTCGGTCCATATGGTAGGAAAAGGCGATACGGTTGCGATGGCGCAGGGCGGCAACAATGTCCGCATGCTCGCTGACCACGGCTTCCAGCGTCAGCCGCTGCGATTTGCCGGCCATCATCAGGCGCTGGATGACCGGCCGCAACATGCCGTAGGTTTCCGACAGAGTGCGGTTGCCGGCGGCATCGACCAACAGGGTGTGAAACTGGAAATCGCACTCGGAGGCCTGCTCGGCGTTTTCGGATGTAAGGATGGTCTGGTTGAGCGCGTCCATTTCATCCAGCATTCCGGGCGTCAGGCGTTGCATGAGCGGGTCGAACAGGTTCATTTCGGTCAGCCGGCGATAGCCCTGAATATCGCGAAAGGCATCGACTGACACATCCATCGCGAATGCGAACAGCCGCTGCATGGCGTGCTGGTGCTGGTCGGTCAGAACGGCGCCGATCTTCTGTCGCGATTCGGCGACGCCATAGGCTTTCAGCGTCCGGAATGCTTCGCGTACGGTATTGCGGCTGGAGGCGAACTGCACGGCCAGTTCCGCTTCTCCCGGCAAGATGTCGCCGACGCCCATGCCGCGTTCGCGGATCATCTCGCGGATCTGGCGGACCACGTCGTCGACGGCCGAAGCCCTGCTACCGTCCTCCATGCTTGTCCCTCACTCCTCACCGTTACCAAGATTATTATGTTGGGCTTAAAGTCGCAATATGCGATCTCGACTTGTCATTTGAAATATTCTTGCTTTAATTGCCCAACATTACGTGGAGGAAGACATGCTGCAAAGTTGGCGCTGGTTCGGGCCGGAAGATCCCGTGACCCTATCTCACGCACGGCAGGCGGGCGCCCATGGCGTCGTGACGGCTTTACATCACATCTATGACGGTCGCGTCTGGACGCCGGACGATATCGCGGAGCGGATGGCGCTGGTGAAAAAGGCCGGAATGGTCTGGTCTGTCTGCGAATCCATTCCGGTCAACTCCGCCATCAAGCTGCGCAATCAGAACTGGCGGCGTTATGTCGACGCCTGGAAAGAGAGCCTGGCCAATCTCGGCAAAGGTGGCGTTCCCGTCGTCTGCTACAATTTCATGCCGGTCGTCGACTGGACGCGCACGAACTTGCTCTTTCCGACCGAGGCGGGAGGCTTTGCGCTACGCTTCGACATGGTGGATTTTGCCGCTTATGACCTGTTCGTGCTGAAGCGGCGCGGGGCAGAAGACAGCTATGCAGTCGATATCGTCGAGGCTGCCCGCCTCCGTCATGAGGCGATGACGGATACTGACATCCTGACGCTCGAGAAGAACATCATTGCCGGCCTGCCGGGTGGGGAGGACAGCCATACCCGCGAAACCATTCGCGGCCAGATCGCGTCCTATGACGACCTTTCCTCGGATGATATGCGCGCCAATCTGGTCGAATTCCTGCGCGAGGTCGTGCCGGTCGCGGCAGAAAATGGCGTCAGGCTCGCGATCCATCCCGACGACCCGCCGTTTTCACTGTTCGGCCTGCCGCGCGTTGTCTCACAGGCCGAGGATATCCAGACCCTTCTCGATGCCGTCGATGAACCCGCCAACGGCATCACGCTATGCGCCGGCTCCTACGGCTCGCGCGCCGGCAACGATGTGGTCGGCCTCGCATCCCGTTTCGCCGAGCATATTCATTTCGCCCACTTGCGAAACGTCAGCAAGGAAGCCGACGGGTCCTTCGTCGAATCCGAACATCTCGGTGGCGACGTCAACATGGTGTCGCTGATTTCCGTGCTGCGCGGCGAGGAGCGTCGGCGTCTGGCCACCGGGCGCAGCGACTGCGTCATTCCGATGCGTCCCGACCATGGGCATCTACTGATCGACGACCAGGAGAAAATCGTCAATCCGGGCTATTCCTGCATCGGACGGCTGAAGGGGCTGGCGGAGCTTCGAGGCGTGATTGCAGCGGTCGACCAATTGCAGGGCGCACCGTCCCCCGTGGCCTGATAGAGAGACCGGCGACGGCACCGCTTGCCCGACGGGCGGTGCCGTTTAAGGCCGGTCAACGCCCCGATGTCGTTCACGAAAGCGGGTGGCTCAAGATTGGTGCAATCGGCGATCTGCACTCCGCATAGCCATACGAATTGGCTTATACAATCCACCACGATCCAGTAATCTGGTGGTTGATTCATCGCCAATCGTGGATACCGTCAATGGACAAGAAAACACCCCGTTCCGTTCCGACCCCGTTGCCGGACGACGTGCCGCTGCGCTCGCGCGCCTGGTTCGACAATCCGCAAAATCCGGACATGACGGCCCTCTATCTCGAGCGCTACATGAACTTCGGCCTCAGCCTCGACGAGCTGCAGTCGGGGCGGCCGATTATCGGTATCGCGCAGACTGGCTCGGACCTGTCGCCCTGCAACCGCCACCATCTGGAGCTCGCCAAGCGCGTCCGCGAGGGCATCCGCGACGCCGGCGGCATCGCCATCGAATTTCCGGTCCATCCGATCCAGGAGACCGGCAAGCGGCCGACGGCCGGACTTGATCGCAACCTGTCCTACCTCGGGCTCGTCGAAGTGCTCTATGGCTACCCGCTGGACGGCGTGGTGCTGACAATCGGTTGCGACAAGACGACGCCGGCCTGTCTGATGGCGGCGGCCACGGTCAATATTCCGGCCATCGCGCTCTCCGTCGGCCCGATGCTGAACGGCTGGTTTCGCGGCGAGCGCACGGGCTCCGGCACCATCATCTGGAAGGCACGCGAGCTTCTGGCCAAGGGTGAAATCGACCAGAAGGGGTTCCTGAAGCTCGTTGCTTCCTCGGCGCCGTCGACCGGCTATTGCAACACCATGGGCACGGCGACGACGATGAATTCGCTGGCCGAAGCGCTAGGCATGCAGTTGCCCGGTGCAGCCGCGATCCCGGCCCCCTACCGCGATCGCCAGGAGATCTCCTACGAGACGGGCCTCAGGATCGTTGAGATGGTTCGCGAAGACTTGAAACCGTCGGATATCCTCACCCGTGAAGCCTTCGTCAATGCGATCAAGGTGAATTCTGCCATCGGCGGCTCGACCAATGCGCCGATCCATCTGAACGCGCTCGCCCGGCATATCGGCGTCGCGCTCGATATCGACGACTGGCAGACCCACGGCGAGGATGTTCCCCTGCTGGTCAACCTGCAGCCAGCCGGCGAATATCTGGGCGAGGACTATTACCATGCCGGCGGCGTGCCGGCCGTCATGGGCGAGCTTATCAAGCATGGCCTGCTCGACACCCATGCGATGACCGTGAATGGCCGCACTGTCGGCGAGAACTATTCGAACTCCAGGACAGAAGACGAAAAGGTCATCCGCCCGTTCGAGCGTCCCTTGAAGGAGCGGGCTGGTTTCCGAGTGCTGCGAGGCAATCTGTTCTCGTCGGCGATCATGAAAACCAGCGTCATCTCGCCGGAATTCCGGGCGCACTATCTCTCCAATCCCGAAGATCCGGATGCGTTTACCGGCCGGGCGATCGTCTTCGACGGGCCTGAGGATTATCATGCGCGGATCGACGATCCGGCGCTCGCGATCGACCTCAAGAGCATCCTTTTCATGCGCGGTGCCGGTCCCATCGGCTATCCCGGCGCCGCCGAGGTCGTAAACATGCGGGCGCCCGATTATCTGCTGAAGCAGGGTATAAACTCATTACCCTGTATCGGTGATGGACGCCAGTCCGGCACGTCAGGCTCGCCGTCGATCCTCAATGCGTCACCGGAAGCCGCAGCCGGCGGTACGCTGGCCCTGCTGCGCACCGGCGACATCGTGCGTATCGATCTCAACAAGGGATCGGCCAATATCCTTGTCGACGACGAGGAACTGGCATCAAGGCGCCGGGCGCTCGAGGCTGCCGGTGGCTATGCCTATCCCGACAGCCAGACACCGTGGCAGGAAATACAGCGCGCCTATGTCGGCCAGCTGGAAACCGGCGCGGTGCTCGAGCCGGCGGTCAACTACCAGCGTATCGCCCAGACGAAGGGAATTCCGCGGGATAATCACTAAGCCTGCAGCGGGTAGCCATCGCTGTCTAACTTTCATCCGCACAGGCTGTCTTGCCTCGTGGATGACTTGTCGTGCCGAATTCCCAAACCTCTCCCACAAAGGAAACATCCGTGAACAGGTTCAAATTCTCCAGCATGGCGCTCGTCGCCCTGTTGCTTTCCGGTGCTGCCGATGCCGCTGATTTTGCGGTCATGCCGTTGAAGGACGGCGATAGTTTCACCGGCTGCCTGGCGCAGAACATAGATGCCGGAGTTGGGCTGCTTGCCGTCGGCGACAAGGTCGTGCTGTTTGCCAATTCGCCCAAGTTCACCATTGCCAAAGGCGATGCGGTGAAAGGTACGTGGTCTGTGGATGGCGGGGCTCCGACGGACTTCTCCTCGACCGCCGATACCGACGCCACCGCCACCATTGACGTGCCGAACACGACCGAGGCGGTCACGGCGTTGACGACGGGCAAGACGCTCGCGGTCAAGGCCAACACCAATAGCGTCGAGTTTCCGCTCGAGGGTGTCGAGAAGGCGTTCATGGGCCTGACCGAGTGCATGCAGACCCAGAAGGCGCCTGAGTAATTCCCACCTATCCTGCAGGACAGATATCGGTGGCCGCCTCAAGCGGCCACTTTTCAAATCGGTGTCCGGCCGGTTAGCCGATCGACATCAGGCTGGCATTGCCGCCGGCGGCTGTCGTGTTGATGCTGGTCGAGACCTCTTCCAGCAGCCAGTGCAAGCAATAGCTCTCGGGTTTGTCTGACAGCTCCAGGCTCGATGCGGCCTGGACAATGATCAGAGGCCCCGGCAGCTGGGCGATCGCGGTATTGGTAGCCCGGATACGCTCCGCCTCGCCTTCGATCAGCGCACCTGCAAACGGCCCCGATGCTGTCCAGTCCGGACTGAAGGAAAATCTGGACGAAACGCTGGCTGGCAAGCTCTCCAGTGCTGCTTCCAACCCGGTCGATGCGTCGATGATGGCGCTGTTACCGGTGGCGAGCACAGCGGATAGCTGCCCATAGAGCCCATCCACCGTCTCCGGCATCAGCAGGATCGTTCCGCGCGGGTGCAGGGCGTAGAGGTTACGCTCGCCAACCGGGCCGGCAAGTTCCGATATCAGGCCGAGCGCGGACCAAAGGCCGCTCTCGCGGGCAGCGCTGCCGATCGCCTTGGCGTCTTTTCCATCCAGCCATTTGGCAAAATCGAGCAGCGCCGGATCGGTGTGGACAGAGCTGTGCTGCGGGGGCACTGGAGGTGTCGACACAAGGCGGCCGAGATAGAGCGGACCGCCGGCCTTGGGGCCGGTGCCGGATAGCCCTCTGCCGCCAAACGGCTGCACGCCGACGACAGCGCCGATGATGTTGCGGTTGACATAGAGATTGCCAGCTTTGACGCGGCTTGTCACATGGGCGATGGTTTCGTCCAGTCGCGTGTGCAGGCCAAAAGTCAGGCCGTAGCCTGTGGCGTTGATATCGTCGATCAGCCGGTCGAGATCGTCGCGCCGATAGCGCAGCACGTGCAATACGGGGCCGAAGACTTCCTGCTTCAGGTCCGACAGCTGGCGGAGTTCGATGATCGTTGGCGGAACGAACGTGCCGTTTGCGGTTTCTGCTGTCAGGGCGAGCTGCTCGACTTTGGCGCCGATGCCGCGCATGGCGTCGATATGCTTTTCGATATTG
Source organism: Rhizobium sp. B21/90 (assembly GCF_019355815.1). Classification (NCBI taxonomy): domain Bacteria; kingdom Pseudomonadati; phylum Pseudomonadota; class Alphaproteobacteria; order Hyphomicrobiales; family Rhizobiaceae; genus Rhizobium; species Rhizobium sp. B21/90. The sequence continues at coordinate 424,474 of NZ_CP072162.1, forward strand.
TTTTTTGCTTCAGCCGTGATGACCGGGCCGATGTCGACAGCTAGGCTGTCGGTGCGGCCGATGACAAGTTCGTTGAGGGCGCCCTTCAGCATGTCGAGCACACGGTCAGCCACCTCATCCTGCAGGCAAAGGACGCGCAACGCCGAGCAGCGCTGGCCGGCGCTGTCGAAGGCTGAAGCGATGACGTCGGCGACCACCTGTTCGGCAAGGGCCGAACTGTCGACGATCATGGCGTTCTGACCGCCTGTTTCGGCGATAAAAGGAATTGGCTTGCCGTTCTCCGAGAGGCGGCTTGCAAGCTGCGCCTGGATCAGCCGGGCGACATCTGTCGAGCCGGTGAACATGACGCCGGCAATGGCGTCGTTTTCAACCAATGCGGCACCGATCCGGCCATCGCCGGGCAGCAATTGCAGGGCGTCTGCCGGAATGCCTGCCTGATGTAGGATACGCACCGCTTCAGCAGCAATGAGCGGCGTCTCTTCGGCAGGTTTTGCCAGCACCGGATTGCCTGCGACCAGGGCCGCTGCAATCTGACCGGCAAAAATCGCCAATGGAAAATTCCACGGGCTGATGCAGACAATGGGGCCCAGCGCGTGGTGCGCAAGGCCAAGGGTGCGGTTGGCCTGCTCGGCGTAATACCGCAGGAAATCGATCGCTTCCCGCACTTCACCGATGGCGTTCGGCAGGGATTTGCCGGCCTCGCGCATGATCAGTCCCAAAAGGTCCGGCATCCGCTGCTGCAGCAGGTCGGCGGCGCGTAACAGGCACGCTGCACGTTCGGCCGTTGGCGTGGCGCTCCAGGATGCGGTGGCGGCAGTGGCGAGAGCGACGGCCTGCTTTACGTCCGCGTCGGTCGCCTCTGTGACGGTGCCGACGATGTCGTTGATGTCGGCAGGGTTGCGGACCGGCAAAGCGGGATTGCCGTTGTCGCGCGGCGGAACTGCGGTCCATTCGACTTTCGTGCCTTCGCGCAGCACGCTCGACAATTCTGACAACGTGGTTTCGTCTGAGAGATCGAGCCCGGCGGAGTTGCGACGTTCGCCGTAGAGATCGGCAGGGCGCTTGATCTGCTCATGACGGGCGCCGACTGTTGGCATTGCGCGGACGATTTCGACGGGATCGGCCGTCAGTTCGTCGATGGAAATGGCCGGATCGGCGATTCGGTTGACGAAGGAGGAATTGGCGCCGTTTTCGAGCAGCCGCCGGACGAGGTAAGCGAGCAGCGTTTCATGAGTGCCGACAGGAGCGTAGATGCGGCACGGCCGGTCGAGATTGCTGCTGCCGACGACCTCGTCATAGAGCGGCTCTCCCATGCCATGCAGGCACTGGAACTCATAGTCGCCGACCTTGAAGGCGGATCCGGCCATGGCGTGGATCGTTGCCAGCGTCTGGGCGTTATGGGTCGCGAACTGTGGAAACACGCGGTCCTTCGATGCCAGCAGCTTTTTCGCGCAGGCGATATAGGAGACGTCCGTGTAGATCTTGCGGGTATAGACCGGGAAATCAGCAAGACCGTCGACCTGCGCGCGCTTGATTTCGGCATCCCAGTAGGCACCCTTGACGAGACGAACCATGATGCGGTGCTTGGCCCGCTCTGCGAGATCGATGATGAAATCGAGCACAGCGGGGCAGCGTTTGCCATAGGCCTGGACGACGAAGCCCATGCCGTTCCAACCGGATAGATCGGGATCGAGGCGCAGGGCTTCGAGCAGGTCGAGCGACAGTTCGAGGCGATCAGCCTCCTCCGCGTCGATGTTGAGGCCGATATCGTAGCCTTTCGCAATGAGAGCCAGCTTTTTGACGGCCGGCAGCAGTTCAGTCATGACGCGGGTGCTCTGGGCGCGCGAATAGCGCGGGTGCAGGGCTGACAGCTTTATGGAGATGCCCGGGCCGCTATAAATGCCGCGGCCGGCGGATGCCTTGCCGATGGCATGGATGGCATTCTCGTAGTCGGCAAAATAGCGTTTCGCATCCGCTGCCGTGGTCGCGGCTTCTCCCAGCATGTCGTAGGAATAGCCGAAACCTCTGGCTTCCAGCGCACGCGAGCGGCGCAGCGCCTCGTCGATGGTTTCGCCGGTGACGAACTGCTCGCCCATCATCCGCATTGCCATGTCGACGCCACGGCGGATCACCGGTTCGCCGGCCCGGGCGATCAGCCGCGTCAGCGCCGCTGACAGGCCGGGATCGTTGACGGTGGACGTCAGCTTCCCGGTGACGACGAGGCCCCAGGTGGCGGCATTGACGAAGAGCGAGCGACCACCGCCGATATGCGAGCGCCAGTCGCCATTGGCGATCTTGTCACGGATCAGCGCGTCACGCGTGGCAGTATCCGGAATACGCAGCAGCGCCTCGGCGAGGCACATCAGCGCCACGCCCTCCTGGCTGGAGAGCGAATATTCATGCACCAGGCCCTCGACGCCGGAGCCTTTATGCTTGGCGCGCAGGGCGACGATCAGCTTAGTAGCGGTCTGTCTAGCGGCAGTGCGGATATCTTCGGGCAGAGTTGCCGCTTCCACCAGCCGCGGTACACATTCCATTTCCGGAATGCGATAGGCCGCTGTGATCGCCCGGCGTAGGGGTGTGGGTGGAGAAATGGGTGGGGCGAAAGCCGCAAAGATCGGCATGGTGCCAGCGGTTTCGACGGTCTTCTCGGGAACGGCTGTCTGCATCGCGGTCATCCCTGCCAAATGCGTAATTTCACGTGAATCGTTTATAGCATTGTGGCTGAAGTCGATCTGCCCTTATAGTTGGCATCGATGTTGCAGTTTCTCCGATTATTTATGCTTTTATGGTGAAATTGATGCCTGGCGACACTAATAGCGGTGAAATCGATCATTTCGATCGAAAAATCATGGATGCGCTTGTCGAAGACGGGCGGATGACGATCACCGACCTGTCGAAAAGGGTGGGTCTTTCGAAAACACCCTGCCAGGTGCGACTGAAACGGCTGATGGAAGACGGCTATATTCTTGGCTTCCATGCCAGGCTCGATCCGCAAAAACTCGGCCTCGATCACATCGCCTTCGCCGAGGTGAAGCTGTCCGATACGCGCGAGAAGGCGCTGGAGGAATTCAACAGCCGGGTCGCGAAGATCAAGGAAGTCGAGGAGTGCCATATGATTGCCGGCCAGTTCGACTATCTGCTGAAGGTCCGTACATCGGACGTCAGGAAATACCGGCAGGTGCTCGGCGAGAAGATTTCAAGTCTGCCGCATGTCGCGAGTACATCGACCTTCGTGGTGATGCAGGCGATCAAGGAGAGCGGCATCTGATGCGCTCGAATTCCCCTAGCCTATGGCGATGAGCAGGCCTTTACCGGATGTCTCGACGACAATATCCGTAATCCTTGCGCCCGAGAGATCCACTGTGTCGTGTCGCTGCAGCGCGATCTCTCGCGGACCGATGCGGAATGCCATCGGCGCCAGCGCAAACAGAAACGAGGTCTGCGACATAGCTTCCGATTGCGGCAGGTCGGAGGCCTCGATCCTTTTGACAGAATGCGCAATACCGCGTCTCGCCATCACATTCAGATCGGCGATCGGGCCATCCCGCAGGCGCCCGGAGGTCACAGTGTCGCCCGGAAAACCATAGGGTGCGGTGTTTTGGTCGAGCATCGCCGGCGCGCGGCCCTCGACCGATAGCTCAATGGCATCGCCGCCGATAACCGTGAGGATGCGGTCTATCCCCGGAAAGCGTGAGAAAGGACCGTCGGAGGCGACGGTTGCCATGCTGATCCGCCAGTCGAAATCGGCGTTCGGCACAGCAGATGCCATGACAGCGATTTCCAGCGTTTCCCCGCCGCCGTTTTTCCAGGGCATCCGCTTGTAGTCGCTGAGACGAAGGACGATCATGCTGGTCTCATGGTTCGGTATATCGGCTAATGTCTATAAGATTTTAGGGTGCTCATGCCGTCGCACTCAAGGGGCGGAAGACACCTGCGAACTGATAGCGGTCGCCGGGATGAATGATTTCAGCAAACGTCACGGTGCGGCCGCTCTGCCATGTCTGGCGGGATAGCACTAGGCAGGGCTCTCCCTTCTGCATATCGAGGGTTTTTGCCGTGCTGCTGTCGGCGGCAACTGCCCGGATGACGTGCCGGGCCTCCGACCATGGAACCTGTTCAAGCAGCCAGCTGCCGGGCGGTTTGGTCTCGAAGGTTTCGAAGCGCGCGCGCGGCACAGTGTCCAGCATGATGACCCGATGCTCGATAGCATGCGGCTTGTGATCAACGATGTGAAGGCAGGTGAGGCGCAACAGTTCCTTGCCGGCCTCCTCGCCGAGTTTCAGGGCCTCGGACGGGCCAAGGCGCTCGATCTTGCTCGACAGGATCCGAAATGTGTAGTCGTGCCCGGCAGTCCGGGCGTCCGCGCCGATATCCTGGATTTCCATGACGGTCCGGTCGATCTGCGGCGGTGCGACGAACGAGCCGGCGCGGCGCTTGCGCAGGATCATGCCGCGGTCGGCAAGCGCCGTAAGCGCCTTGTTGACGGTCATCCGCGAGCAACCGTACTCCCGTTCCAGCTCGTGTTCGAACGGGATGCGCTGGCCCGGCTGCCAGGTGCCGTCCATGATCTTGGTTTCGATGTCGTCGTAAATGCTCTGATGGATGGACTTCAATACAATCCCCGGTCCGCAGTGCAGCGATCGCCGTGCGCGACCGATGCTCGTGCCGCTATCGAACGCAAGCGGCGTCACCTCTGTTCGGTTTGTATATGCTTTTGAAAAAAACTCCACATTTTAGCAGAGCTGCGATTTGCCATATCGCTACCGCGAAAAATCTGCCAAAAGCCACCCGTCCGAAAGGGCAGGGCGCGATCGCTATCAGCTTTAGGATAGGATCGGGCGGGTAGATTGACGTCTCTCCTGCTGCTGCGAAACGACGTGGCCGTCCCTAAAAGCTCCCCCAATTCAAAAGTTTGCCGCATCAGCCGATCTTGAGATCGATCGGCTCCTGGAGGTGTCGCGCGACATAATCCTGGATCTGGCGGACGATCTGGGCGGCGTGGTCGATGGCCAGCCTGTCGGCGCGCTCGACATCGCCCGTCTCGATAGCGGCAATCATTTCCTCGTGTTCATCGACATACTGGCGGGGCAGACGATCGTCGAAGGTGGAATAATAGAGCCTGAGGATGCGCCGGCCCTCGTCGAGCAGCCGGGCAAAGAAATTGGTATAGTAGGCATTCCCGCCGAGTTCGGCGATCGCCACGTGAAATTCCCGATTGGCCTCGATCATCGCAAAGGCATCGCGCGCCTCGACGGCAGCGGCGAACTGCTGCTGGTGGGCCCGGATTTTCGCCATGCCTGCAGGTTTGCCACGCAGCGCAGCCCCACGGGTGGTGACGCGGTACATCAGCGCCAGCGCTTCGAAATAGGTCGGCAGCGTTGCAAAATCTATGGTGGCGACGATGGTGTTACGGTTCGGCAGCGTCGTGACAAAGCCATCGGCTGCCAGGCGCAGAAGCGCTTCGCGGATGGGTGTGCGCGACATCTTGAAACGCTCGGACAATCGTACCTCATCAAGCGGACTGCCGGGAGCCAGCACCATGGCTAGAATTTCACCGCGCAGCGCAGCATAGACGCTCTGCGTGCCGGAACCGCGCACGCGCGTCGTTTCCTCGCTGTCGTCTGTCTCGGTCTTTGCCATCAAGGCCTCGATTTTATGTTCAGGGTCTGGAGGGACATATAGCGGGCAACTGATTGCAATGCCAATTCCGTCCACTGATCATGCGTGATTTCGTTACTTGCTGCGGCGTGGCAATCGGCACTTCGAGAATTTCTCGGTTGCGCGCAAACTGGGTCGAATTTTTCATAGGAAGCATGTTGGAGAGAACGCCCCCCTTTGTCGGGGCTGTCATCGACCCTATGATCGCGCAGCGGCGCCATACGGCAGCCGTGTTGGTTGCGCGGAGGGATGTCATGGGGTCTGAGATTGTTCAGAAAAAGGGACTGGTGGCTTATCGATGACGACTGGAAAGAAGCATATCGTCCTCAATGCCTTCACTATGAACTCGGTGGGCCATATCAACCACGGCCTGTGGACCCATCCGCGCGACCGGTCCGTCGAGTATAAGACGCTGGACCATTGGACATCGCTCGCCAAGACCCTGGAGCGCGGCCTGTTCGATGGGGTCTTCCTGGCCGATATCCTTGGCGTCTATGACGTCTACGATAGCTCCGTGGACCTGACGCTGCGCGAAGCGATCCAGTTGCCGCTCAACGATCCTTCGCTGCTGATATCCGGTATGGCGGCGGTCACCAGGCATCTGGGATTCGGGGTGACGGTCAACGTCAATGCCGAGGCGCCCTATCTCTTCGCGCGCCGTATGTCGACGCTCGACCATCTCACCGGCGGGCGGATCGGCTGGAATATCGTCACCGGCTATCTCGACAGCGCCGCCCGGGCGCTCGGCCAGGACGCTCAAGCCGCTCACGACTCGCGCTACGACAGCGCGGACGACTACCTCGAGGTGCTCTACAAGCTCTGGGAAGGCAGCTGGGCCGACGACGCCGTCCGGGCAGACCGCGAAGCCCGCATCTACGCCGACCCGTCAAAAGTGCATGCCGTCAGCCACGCCGGGCCTTTTTACCAGATGAGCGGCTATCATCTCAGCGAGCCGTCGATCCAGCGGACGCCTGTCATTTATCAGGCAGGGACTTCGGGGCGAGGGCGGCAATTTGCGATCCGTCATGCCGAATGCGTTTTCATCACCGCGACCGACAAGGCGGCAGCACGCAAGACGTCGCGCCTGCTGCGAGAGGAACTGGTGGCAGCCGGGCGACGCGCCAACGACATCAAGATCCTTGTCGGCATCACGGTGGTTGCCGACCGCACATCGAAGGCGGCTCAGGAAAAATATGCGGACTATCTGCGCTATGCCAACCCGGAGGCCGGTCTGGCGCATTTTTCGGCAAGCACCGGCATCGATTTTTCCCGCTATGGGCTGGATGAAACCATTGCCTATGGCGGCCCGTCCAATGCCAGCCAATCTGCGGCGCAGGTTGCCCAGCAACGCGGCTGGACGAGACGGCAGTTGCTCGCTGAAATGACAATTGGCGGACGCTATCCGACCATCGTCGGTGATGGCTCGGAGGTTGCCGACGAACTCCAGGACTGGATCGTCGAGGGTGAGATCGACGGCTTCAACCTGACGCGGACGGTGATGCCGGAGAGCTACGAAGATTTCATCGAATACGTGGTGCCGGCGCTGCAGGATCGCGGCATCTACAAGACGGAATACGCAGAAGGATCGTTGCGAAACAGGCTGTTCGGCGAGGGCAACCGCCTTCCATCGCGGCACGCGGGGGCGTCTTTTCGAAGCCTGTAATCAGCAAACCGATATACAAAAAAGGCCGGAAGGAGATCATCCTTCCGGCCTTTTCGATTTTGTATGATGTTAAGCCCTTAGGCGGCTTCGTGGGTAGTGTGTGCCTTGCGGACTTCTTCGTCCGTGAGGATGCCGCTGGCCCGCAGCAGGGCTGCGAAGCGGCCGTTGCTCTTGCTCAGATCGTCGAAGCTGCCATTTTCCACGACCCGGCCATTTTCCAGGAAGAGGACGATATCGGCTTCGCGGACCGTCGAAAGGCGGTGGGCGATGATGAACGTCGTGCGGTTCTGGCGCAGGTTGTCGATGGCCGCCTTGACGCGGTTTTCTGTTTCAACATCCAGCGCGCTGGTGGCTTCGTCGAGGACCAGGATAGGTGCGTCCTTGAGGATGGCGCGGGCGATGGCAATCCGCTGGCGTTCGCCGCCGGAGAGCTTGTTGCCGCGTTCGCCCACCCGGGTGTCGTAGCCGTCGTCGCGTGTCTCGATGAAGTCGGCGGCAGCAGCAGCATTGGCGGCTTCCATGACTTGCTCGATCGTCGCATCTTCACGGCCCAGGCGAATGTTGTCGCTGATCGAGCGGTTCAGCAGACCGGCATCCTGGAAGACCGTCGCAATGCTGCGGCGCAGCGACTTGCGGGTGACCTTGGAGATATCCGTGCCGTCGACGAGGATCTGGCCGACCTGTGGGTCGAAGACGCGCTGGAGCAGGTTGACGAGCGTCGTCTTGCCGGCGCCGGTTGGGCCGACGATTGCAACCGTCTGGCCAGCCTTTACCGTGAAGTTGACGTCGTGCAGGCCCTGCGAGCTTTCGCCACCGAAGCCGAACGAGACGTTGCGGAACTCGACATCACCCTTGACGTCCTTGATCTCGGCCAGGCCTGCTGCTTCTTCACGCTCACGGACGGAGTCTTCCAGGGCGTAGAAGTCGACCAGCTTGGCACGGGCTTCGAAGATCTGCGTGGCGAACATGCGCATCTGGTCGAGACGGCCGATCAAGAGGTTGGCAAAGCCGATGAAGGCAATGACGTCGCCGACGCGCAGGCTACCGGCCTGGACCAGGGTGGTGCCGATGATCAGGATGATCATCATGGCAATGGTCGAGGCCATGCGGTTCAGGGCGCTGGCAAGTGCCCACCAGTCGAGAACAGGATACTGGGCAGCCAGCAGACGGTCGGCAAATGCCTTCAGCGAACGGGTTTCAGCTTCGATGCGGTTGTAGCTGTGCAGCACGGAGACGTTGCTGATCGAGTCGCTGACATGCGAAAATACCGTGTGATAGTGATCTTCGACAGAAGCCTGACCATCCTTGGTGCGGCTCATGACGACACGGCCGATCAGCCAATATGCAACGCCGAGCACGCCGAGCACTGCAGAAAGACGGATGTCCATCGAGATCGCGGTCGGGATGAGCAGAGCCAGTGCGACGACCGTCGACAGGTGGTTGCGCATGAATTCCAGCCACAGGCCGAACAGCGTTTCGCAGGCACGCAGCAGGGTGTGCAGGGCAGCGGACGTGCCGTGCTTGCTGTGCCACGACAGCGGCATGGAAATGATGCGACCAAAAGCTTCGGTCAGCAGCGTGGCGCGGCGGCCGTGCGCCAGGCGGTCGGCTTCACGCGCGACCACCACGAAGGCGATCGTGTTGAATACGGCGAAGGCGCCCCACATGATGAGGATCGGCTGAACCGGTGCCTTGGAAGACATTGCATCGATGATCTTGCCGAACAGGATTGGCTCAACGATGGTGATTGCGGCAAGCACGATGTTTGCGAGCACGACAAAAGAAACGCGGAGCCGGTAGGCGGCAAGATATTGCAAAGCTCTTGCGTAAACTCTTAAAAGCGACACGTCGATACCTCTTGTGCATCTGCGAATTCCGATGTTGTGAGCTTTACGATTTGCTACCTGAACCGGCGATTAACGAATCCTGACAAGGCGTTATCGGCACCATTTTCGTCGCTTTGGACCACTCCGCGACCAGCGATAAACCGGTTCTCCGAGGTCCCTCCATTCGGTCAGTCTTGCTGTTTTGCAGGCCCTCTCGCCCGGCATGACTTACCTTTGATCGATACGCGAAAATTCGCGGGTGACGCCTCCCGCATTTCCTGCAAAAATGAGGGGGTTAATTGCATGGGCTAAGTGTTGTTACCGCGCCTGACGATGGCGGCGCGGCTGCCGCACCCGGGCGCCAGGGGGTATTTGTGAATATTAATTGCCTACTTCAACTGCTGGTTATTTTCGAGGAGTGCCGCACTGTCGAAGCCGTCGTTACCGAACTGGAACGCGTGGTTCATTCTTACAAATTTGCCTATTATGGTTTGCTTAAGCAGCCGAAACCAAGCGCCGATCCCATGAGTCTCGTGCTGGCCGGCAAGTGGCCCGATAAATGGGCGCCGCTCTACATCGCCAAGAAATACGTGCTGATCGACCCAACCGTCCGCTATCTGGCGCGCGCCCAGCGCCCATTTCGCTGGCGAGATACCATTGCCGTATTTCGTGCCGATCCGCATCGCCGGCGGATGGAGCAGATGATGATGGATGCCCGGAACCACGGAATGCTGGACGGCTACATCTTTCCCATCCACGGGCGCAACGGCTTGCTCGGCACGATGACCCTCGGTGGCGACGTTATTGATCTTTCGCCGATCGAGATCAGCCTTTTCAATGCCGTCGCCTCCAATGCCTTCTGGAAAATCCTCGAGTTGCGGAACGAAGCCGAAGCGCTCGAGCGAGGCCTGGAGGTCGATATCCAGATGACGCGGCGAGAAATGGAAATTCTCAACTATCTCGCAGAAGGTCTGACCTCGATGGAGATCAGCAAGCTGCTCAAGATCTCCAATCATACTGTCGACTGGTACATGAACGGCATCCAGGACAAGATGAAGGCCAAAAACCGCCAGAACATCGTCGCTTTAGCTTTCCGATATGGCTTAATCGTCTAATCAAGAAATTTGATTTGCAGGCTCGCGGGGAAATTGAACTTCTTGTGACAAGGCGCTAAGAATTTTCTTCGCGGGTGCAACATGCTCGTTTCGACCCTGAGGAGATCGCCTTGCCCATTTCCAAAATCCTGGTTGCCAACCGTTCCGAGATCGCGATCCGCGTATTCCGCGCCGCCAACGAACTAGGCATTAAGACGGTGGCCATCTGGGCCGAGGAGGACAAGCTCGCGCTGCACCGCTTCAAGGCCGACGAGAGCTACCAGGTCGGCCGCGGCCCGCATCTTGCCCGTGATCTAGGCCCCATCGAAAGCTATCTGTCGATCGAGGAAATCATTCGCGTCGCCAAGATGTCCGGTGCTGATGCCATCCATCCAGGCTACGGCCTGCTGTCGGAAAGCCCGGAATTCGTCGATGCCTGTAAAGAGGCCGGGATCATCTTCATCGGCCCGACAGGCGATACCATGCGGCGCCTCGGCAACAAGGTCGCCGCCCGCAACCTCGCCATCGAGATCGGCGTGCCCGTCGTGCCGGCGACCGCGCCGCTGCCCGAAGACATGGCCGAAGTCGCCCGGATGGCCGATAGCATCGGTTATCCGATCATGCTTAAGGCCTCCTGGGGCGGCGGCGGGCGTGGCATGCGCACCATTCGCGACCCGAAGGATCTCGCCAAGGAAGTCACCGAGGCCAAGCGCGAGGCGATGGCCGCATTCGGCAAGGACGAGGTCTATCTCGAAAAGCTGGTCGAGCGCGCCCGCCATGTCGAAAGCCAGATCCTTGGCGATACCCATGGCAATGCGGTGCATCTGTTCGAGCGCGACTGCTCGGTGCAGCGGCGCAACCAGAAAGTCGTCGAACGTGCTCCGGCGCCTTATCTTACCGAGGAGCAGCGCCAGGAGCTGGCTACCTATTCGCTGAAGATTGCCAACGCCACCGGCTATGTCGGCGCCGGCACGGTCGAATATCTGATGGATATGGACACCGGCAAATTCTACTTCATCGAAGTCAATCCGCGCATTCAGGTCGAGCATACCGTCACCGAAGTCGTCACCGGCATCGATATCGTCAAGGCGCAGATCCACATCCTCGACGGCTTTGCCATCGGCACGCCGGGCTCGGGCGTTCCGGCGCAAAAGGACATCCGGCTGAACGGCCATGCCCTGCAGTGCCGCATCACGACGGAAGATCCGGAGCATAACTTCATTCCGGATTATGGCCGGATCACTGCCTACCGGCAGGCATCCGGCTTCGGTATTCGTCTCGACGGCGGCACGGCCTATGCCGGCGGCGTCGTGACCCGCTTCTATGATCCGCTGCTGGAAAAGGTCACCGCCTGGGCGCCCTCGCCGGATGAGGCCATCGCGCGCATGGATCGCGCTCTTCGCGAATTCCGTATTCGCGGCGTTGCCACCAACCTGACCTTCCTCGAAGCCATCATCACCCACCCTAAATTCCGCGACAATACGTACACGACGCGTTTCATCGACACGACGCCGGAGTTGTTCCAGCAGGTCAAGCGTCAGGACCGCGCCACCAAGCTTCTTACTTATCTGGCTGATGTCACCGTCAACGGACACCCCGAAGCGCGTGGCCGTCCCGCGCCGTCCGACAATATCGCCAAGCCTGTCCTCCCCTATATCGACGCCAAGATCCCTGACGGCACCAAGCAGAGGCTGGACCAGCTCGGTCCGAAGAAGTTCGGCGAATGGATGCGCAACGAAAAGCGCGTGCTGGTCACCGACACCACGATGCGCGACGGTCACCAGTCGCTGCTCGCGACCCGCATGCGGACCTTCGACATCGCGCAGGTGGCCGGGACCTACGCCCGGGCGCTGCCGGAACTGCTGTCGCTCGAATGCTGGGGCGGCGCCACATTCGACGTGTCGATGCGCTTCCTGACCGAGGATCCCTGGGAACGGTTGGCTTCGATCCGCGAGCGCGCGCCGAACCTGCTGCTGCAGATGCTTCTGCGCGGCGCCAACGGGGTCGGCTACAAGAACTATCCGGACAATGTCGTCAAATACTTCGTCCGCCAAGCGGCCAAGGGCGGCATCGACCTGTTCCGCGTTTTCGACTGCCTGAACTGGGTGGAGAACATGCGCGTCTCCATGGACGCGGTCATTGAAGAGAACAAGCTCTGCGAAGCGGCGATCTGCTACACCGGTGATATCCTGAATTCCGCACGGCCGAAATACGATCTGAGATATTACGCGGATCTAGCCGTCGAGCTGGAAAAGGCCGGCGCTCATATCATCGCACTGAAGGACATGGCAGGCCTCTTGAAGCCTGCGGCGGCCACGGTGCTGTTCAGGGCGTTGCGCGAGGCCACCAGCCTGCCGATCCATTTCCATACGCACGACACGTCGGGTATCGCCGCTGCAACGGTGCTGGCGGCCGTCGATGCGGGGGTCGATGCTGTCGATGCGGCCATGGATGCGTTGTCGGGCAATACCTCGCAGCCGTGCCTTGGCTCCATCGTCGAAGCGCTGCGCGGTTCCGAGCGCGATCCGGGTCTCGATCCCGAATGGATCCGCCGTATATCTTTCTATTGGGAGGCGGTGCGCCATCAGTACTCGGCATTCGAGAGCGACCTGAAGGGGCCGGCCTCGGAGGTCTACCTGCACGAGATGCCGGGCGGCCAGTTCACCAATCTCAAGGAACAGGCGCGCTCGCTAGGTCTGGAAAGCCGCTGGCACGAGGTCGCCCAGACCTATGCCGACGTCAACCAGATGTTCGGCGATATCGTCAAGGTGACACCATCCTCCAAGGTGGTTGGTGACATGGCGCTGCTGATGGTCAGCCAAGACCTGACCGTTGCCGACGTGATCAACCCGGCCAAGGATGTTTCGTTTCCGGAATCGGTCGTCTCGATGCTGAAGGGCGATCTCGGACAGCCGCCCGGCGGCTGGCCGGAGGCGTTGCAGAGGAAGGCGCTGAAGGGCGAAAAGCCCTACACAGTTCGCCCCGGTTCGCTGCTGGAAGCGGCCGACCTCGATGCCGAGCGTGCGGCGATCGAGACCAAGATCGAGCGCAAGGTCAATGATTTCGAGTTTGCCTCGTACCTGATGTATCCGAAGGTCTTCACCGATTTTGCGCTGGCGCATGACACTTACGGTCCGGTTTCGGCCCTGCCGACGCCCGCTTATTTCTATGGCCTTCCCGAAGGCGAAGAGCTGTTTGCCGAGATCGAGAAGGGCAAGACCCTTGTTATTCTCAACCAGGCGATGACCGGTACCGACGAGAAGGGCATGGTCACGGTATTCTTCGAGCTCAACGGTCAGCCACGCCATATCAAGGTGCCTGACCGCGTGCATGGCGTCGCCGGTGGAGCGGTGCGCCGCAAGGCCGAAACAGGCAATGCCACTCAGGTCGGCGCGCCGATGCCGGGCGTCATCTCGCGCGTCTTCGTGACGGCGGGACAGGCGATCAAGGCTGGTGACGTCCTCGTTTCGATCGAGGCGATGAAGATGGAGACGGCGCTGCACGCCGAAGCCGATGGCACCATTGCCGAAGTGCTGGTCAATGCCGGCGACCAGATCGACGCCAAGGACCTGCTGGTCGTCTACAAGGCCTGATCCGGATAGATGCATTGCAATCGATACAAAGGCGGCCTGCAGGGGTCGCCTTTTTTCATAGGCGACTAAGTCTGGATCAAAACGAGCAAGTTGCTTCCGGTTACGCCGCGAGATCAAACGTGAATTTGCCGCAGGCGATCAGCGCTTGCGAATTCAATCGATTTAAATAGGGTGGGGGCTGATTTGCTGGGGAGAGAATCGGTGGAGACGACTGAAATTTTGAGCGGCGCAAAGACGCCTTGGCTGACACGGACGCGCGTGGCTGTATCGTTGTTGTTCCTGCTGAACGGCTTTGTCGTCGGATGCTGGGCGCCGAAAATTCCGGAATTTGCCGAACGCCTGCAACTGAGCAAGTTCGAACTCGGACTGATGATCCTGTTCTTCGGCATCGGGTCTCTGGTGATGATGCCGGTGGCCGGTGCGCAGATAGCCGGACGCGGTTCGAAGTTCGTCGCCAAGGTCACGGCGGTCCTGCTCCTGCCGATGCTAATCATCCTGTCGCTGGTTCCCGATGTCTGGACGGGCGCCATCGCTCTCTTTCTGTTCGGCGGGTTCGTTGGCGCCATGGACGTGGCGATGAATGCGAATGCTGTCGTGGTGGAAAAATCCATGCGCCGTGCCATCATGTCGTCCTGCCATGCCTTCTGGAGCCTTGGCGGCCTCATCGGTTCAGGCATCGGTGGCTATCTCATCGGCCATTGGGGTGTGATTGCGCATGCGGAGGTGGCGACTGGTCTCGCCATCCTCTTCCTGGTGGCAGCCTGGCCGATCATCTTCAGCGATCAGCCGCATCCAGGCGAAGTCAAGCAAAAGGCAAAGCTGCCGATGACGCCGCTGCCGTGGCTGCTGGGGGTGATCGCGCTCTTCTGCATGGTTCCCGAGGGCGCCGTTCTGGATTGGGGGGCGCTTTATCTTCGCCAGGAATTCGCTGCCACGCCCACCCTGTCCGGCTTTGCCTTCGCCGCATTCTCGCTGACTATGTCCATCATGCGCTTTGCCGGCGACGCGGTGCGCGACAAGTTTGGTGCCGTCAATACGTTAAGGGTAAGCACGGTGATTGCCATCGTCGGCATGCTGATGGCCGCCCTGTCGCCGAATGCCGGACTGGCTATCCTCGGCTTCGCGCTTTGCGGCGTCGGCATTTCCAACATGGTGCCGATCGCTTTTTCGGCTGGCGGCAACATTCCGGGATTGCAGCCCGGCATCGGCATTTCGGTGGTCACGACACTCGGCTATTCCGGCATGCTGGTGGCGCCGTCGGCAATCGGCTTTGCCGCCGAGCATATCGGCTTTTCGGCGGTCTTCATGATGTTGCCGCTGCTGCTGCTCATCGTGCTCGCGTTTTCCGGCCTTGCCCGCTATGCCGACAACGGAGAGCAGTCCGGCCATTGAGGCCCAAGCCGGGAAA
Organism: Rhizobium sp. B21/90; assembly: GCF_019355815.1. Lineage (NCBI taxonomy): Bacteria > Pseudomonadati > Pseudomonadota > Alphaproteobacteria > Hyphomicrobiales > Rhizobiaceae > Rhizobium > Rhizobium sp. B21/90. Next base: position 439,719 of record NZ_CP072162.1, read on the forward strand.
TGTGATACCTGATATGGTTGACAAGGCGGACGCGGTACGCCACCTGAAAGCCCTATTATCCTTGAGCCAACACGAGCTTTTCATGTCTTCACCGAGCGAATTCGATCCGAAACCCCGCCGCGCCAGCGTTGCCGTCGATGTCGGCGGCGTCATTGTCGGCGGCGGCGCGCCCGTCGTCGTGCAGTCGATGACCAACACCGATACCGCTGATATCGACGGCACGGTGGCGCAGGTGGCGGCGCTTTTCAAGGCGGGTTCGGAGATGGTGCGGATCACCGTCGACCGCGACGAAAGTGCGGCCGCAGTGCCGCGCATTCGCGACCGTCTGGTGCGCCTCGGGCTCGATGTGCCGCTGATCGGCGATTTTCACTATATCGGCCACAAATTGCTGGCCGATCATCCTTACTGCGCCGAGGCGCTGGCCAAGTACCGGATCAATCCGGGCAATGTCGGCTTCAAGGACAAGAAGGACAAGCAGTTCGCCGAGATCGTCGAGATGGCGATTCGCTATTCCAAGCCTGTCCGTATCGGCGTCAACTGGGGATCGCTGGATCAGGATCTTCTCACCGCGCTGATGGACAAGAACCAGGCCGAGGGCTTCCCGCTATCGGCACGGCAGGTGACGCGCGAAGCGATCGTGCAGTCGGCGCTGATTTCGGCGCAGCTTGCCGAGGAGATCGGCCTGCCGCGCAATCGGATTATTCTTTCGGCCAAGGTCAGCCAGGTTCAGGATCTGATTGCTGTCTATTCCATGCTCTCCGAGCGCTCCGACCACGCACTGCATCTCGGTCTCACAGAAGCCGGCATGGGCAGCAAGGGCATCGTCGCCTCGTCGGCTGCCATGGGCTACGTCCTGCAGCACGGCATCGGCGACACCATCCGCGTGTCACTGACGCCGGAGCCGAATGGCGACCGGACGCGCGAAGTCCAGGTGGCGCAGGAACTGCTGCAGGTCATGGGTTTCCGCCAGTTCGTGCCCGTTGTTGCCGCCTGTCCGGGCTGCGGTCGCACGACGTCGACGGTTTTCCAGGAGCTGGCGCAGAACATTCAAAACGACCTGCGCAAGAACATGCCGGTCTGGCGCGAGAAATATCCGGGCGTCGAAGCACTCAACGTCGCGGTCATGGGCTGCATCGTCAACGGTCCCGGCGAAAGCAAGCATGCCGATATCGGTATCTCGCTTCCCGGCACCGGCGAAAGTCCTGCCGCTCCCGTCTTCATCGATGGACAGAAGGCGATGACGCTGCGTGGCCCGAACATCGCATCCGATTTCGAGGCGCTGGTTGCGGAATACATCGAAAAGCGTTTTGGCCAGAAAACCCTGGCCGCCGAATAGCGCCAGCGGCGCCAGCCTCAAATACGGCTGGCCAGCAGCTTCAGCCCGGCAAGGCAATAGAAGGTCGCCATCGCGCCTTCGATCCAGCGTCGAAGACTTTTGTAGACTTTCAGAGCATGCGGCGTTGAGAATATCGCTGCATAGCTCATGAAGGTCGTGAACCCCATGATCATGCAGCCGCCGATAATCAGCGCCGCCACCGAGGTCGGCGCTCCCTGCGGCATGCCCAGGGTGATAATGGCCAGCCAAGCGAAGATCGCCTTAGGATTGGTGACGTGGATGCCGTAACCGCGGAGCAGCAGTGATCGGGCGCTGTCTCGCCTGACCGTGCCGGCGGGCGGCATTTCGATTGAGGAGCGCATGGCGCGAAATGCCTTATAGGCAAGATACAGCAAATACAGACCGCCCAGGATCTTCAGCATCTCCAGCGCCGTGGCGTAGGTCTGGAGCAGGGTGGCAAGACCAAGGGCGGCGGCGCACGCCCAGGTCATCGAACCACCGAAGATACCGAGGGCGATCATCATGCCGGCCTTGCGGCCTTGAGTCATCGAGATGGAAATGATGGCCATGATTGCCGGCCCCGGGCTCGCGGCGGCCACCAGATAGGCCGCGTAGGCAGGCAGGATCTGGGGAAGGTAGGCAAATGCTTCATGCATGCGGTCATGCTCCCGGTTTCGAAAGTCAGGCGTCTTGATGTTCAGCTCTTGCGGCTGGCAATAAAACGGGCGGCTTCGGCGAGGACGGCGGCCTTGTCTCCGTAGGGTTCCAGCAAGCCTGCAGCTTCCTGGACCTGACGTGCCAGATATTCCTCGCCCCAGGCGATGCCATGCAACGCCACCAGCGTTCCCTTGCCACGGCCGGCGTCCTTGCCGGTGGCCTTGCCCATGGTTTCTGCATCGGCGGTGAGGTCGAGCAGATCGTCGGCCAGCTGGAAGGCGAGGCCGATCTTTTCACCGAAAGTCCGCAACCGCTGCCTGTCGTCTGTCGAGGCACCGGAAATGATGGCGCCGGCTTCGCAGGCAAAGCGGATGAGGGCGCCGGTCTTCATGGCCTGCAGTGTCTTGACGCCCTGTTCGCCGGGCGCCTGTTTTTCTGCGGCAAGGTCCAGCGCCTGTCCACCGGCCATGCCGCCGATGCCGGCAGCCCGCGACAGGGAAAGGACGAGGTCGATCTTCCGGGTCGCAGGTAACGTCGTCTCGGGTGCGGCGACGATATCGAAGGCGTAGGTCAGCAGACTGTCACCGGCGAGAATGGCTGTCGCTTCGTCGAAGGCGATATGCACGGTCGGTTTGCCGCGCCTGACGTCGTCATTATCCATCGCCGGCAAGTCGTCGTGTACCAGCGAGTAGCAATGGACGGCTTCAAGGGCGGCGCCGATGCGCAGTGCCGCGTCCGGATCGCCGCCAAGCAGCGCCGTCGTCTCGAGCACCAGGAATGGACGAAGGCGCTTGCCGCCGTTGAGCACGCCGTGGCGCATTGCGGCCATCAGCCCTGATGGCCGGTCGATCTCGTCTGCAAGAGGCGTATCGTCGATGAGCGCTGCCAGCATCGCCTCCACCTTGAGGGCGCTGGCCTTGAGACGCTGTTCGAAGAGGGTGGTCGTGCTATCCATTGCCGCTGTTTGCCATGAGTGCCGGATACTCGCAACGAAATTGTCGGGAGAGATCTTTTGCCTGCCAGCCCCACTCTGGCCATTGCCGGAAGCAGGCGGTATGACGTTGAGGTAGAGGCGAGGACGGGCGTTCGGAATTGGACATATCGACGCAGAACGACGAGCAGGACGAGGTGCCTGAGGAACGGGACAGGCTGGCCTGGTTTTTCGGCCGTCCCATCTGGCAGCGCGTCGTCATCGGCCTCCTCGGTCTTCTGCTGCTGCCCTATGTGCTGATCTTCTTTTACGTCCTGCCTTTCATCCATCCTGTCTCGAACCTGATGCTGCGCGATGTCGTGCTGTTGCGCGGCTACGATCGCCGTTGGGTGTCTTTCGAGCAGATCTCGCCGGTGCTGGTTAAATCGGTGATGGTCTCGGAAGATGGGCAGTTCTGCTCCCATGGGGGCGTCGACTGGAGCGAAATGGGGATGCTGGTGGCAGATACGCTGCACGGCCAATCAACCCGTGGCGGCAGCACCATTCCGATGCAGACGGTGAAGAACCTGTTTCTCTGGAACGGTCGATCGTTCGTGCGCAAGACCCTGGAGCTGCCGCTGGCTGTCACGGCTTCCATCGTCTGGTCGAAGCGGCGGATGATGGAGAATTACCTGAACGTCGCCGAATGGGGTCCCGGCATCTATGGTATCGAGGCCGCTGCCCAGCACCATTTCAAGGTGCCGGCCTCAAGACTGACTGCCAGGCAGGCGGCGCTGCTGGCTGTGTCGTTGCCGAATCCGATCGAGAGGGTTGCCAGCAAGCCGGGCCGTGGCCTCCGGCAGCTGGCAGCACTGATCCAGCGGCGGGCCCAGGGCGCCGGCGATTACATCAAATGCCTTTATGACTGACATCAGAACTTGTGGCTCGACACACTGTTGTCATCTGCCATTCTTGCGAGTGACTTAAGGGGCGGATTGTCTCCATCAACATACGGATGCCCCGATGAACGCCGCAAACCTGTCGCCCGACCTGCTGTTTTATTCCAAGAGCCGCCATCCCGAGCCTTCCGTGCATCTGGGGCGGCGTTTCGATCTCTCCGGGACATTCCAGTATGAGCCGGGCAACACGATCGTCTGCCATGTGGTCGACGGATCCGAGACCCAGCAGGCGCTGATCGACGCGCGCGCCAAATATCTCGCCATGCCGGAAGCCGGGCAATTCACTTTCACGGCGATGTCCAGCCTGCACATGACGCTCTTCCAGGGCATTATCGAGTATCGCCGTGACCGGCAATTCTGGCCGGCGGACCTGCCGACCGACATGCCGATCGACGAGATGACCGAGGTCATGGGTGAGCGGCTGAAGGCATTTTCGATGCGCGATCCCTTCAAGGTCAGCGTCACTCGAGCCCGGCCGTCCGGGCTGCTGGTCGACGGCGCGACGGCGGAGGATCGGCGCATCATGCGGGCGTGGCGCGATGCTTTTGCCGACCTCCTTGGCTATCGCCATCCGGACCACGACACCTACGCATTTCACATCACCTTCGCCTACGTCATCGAACGCCTGTCCGACGAAGCCCTGCCGCGCTGGCAGCAGTTGCTCGACGAGATCGGCAGCGACGTTCGCGAACGCTGCCCGATCCTCGAGTTGAGGCCGCCGGCATTCTGCGCGTTCGACGACATGAACCATTTCGAAGAATTGATGGTCTTCAACTTCAAGCCCTGAAACAGGATGACACCATGGACAAGCTCACCCTCTACATCGCCAACAAGAACTATTCGTCCTGGTCCTTCCGGCCATGGTTGGCGATGCAGGGGTGCGGCGTGCCTTTCGAGGAGGTGCTCGTTCCCTTCGATTTTCCGGCTGGCAATCCGCGCTTCCGCGAGATCTCGCCGACGGCGCGGGTTCCGGTGCTGCATCACGGGAGCCTCAGGGTCTGGGAATCGCTGGCGATCATCGAATACGTCGCCGAATTGTTTCCGCAAGCGGGTCTCTGGCCGACGGACCCCGCTCTCAGGGCGCAGGCGCGTTCGATTTCCATGGAGATGATTTCCGGCTTTCGGGGCCTCCGCAACGCCTGCCCGATGAACTTCCGCCGGCCCAGGCGCCGGTTGCTCGACCAGCCCCATGACGTGGCAGTCGACGTGGCGCGGATCGAAACGATCTGGCGCGAGATGCGGGCGCTGTCGGGCGGACCGTTCCTGTTTGGCGCCTTTTCGGCCGCCGATGCGATGTTCGCGCCGGTCGTCAATCGCTTCGAAGCCTATGACCTGGTTGTCGCTGAGGATACATTGAGCTATATGGCGGTCATGAAAGCCCATCCGGCCTGGCAGAAGTGGCAGACGGCGGCGCTGGAAGAAACCTGGATCGTCGCTGAAGACGAGGCTTGATGCCTGAATTAGCCGTTGCCGCAAAAAATGCGGCTAGGGACTGGTCAAAGGCCCAACCCCGATGTATAAGCGCGCCAAAATTCCGAAATCGATTGCATGTCGTTTCGGCCGCCTGGCTGGCCGTTGTCATGTCTATCCCGCACAGTGGAGTAACGAAAATGGCTGTACCGAAGAGAAAAACAAGCCCGTCCAAGCGCGGCATGCGCCGCTCGGCTGATGCGCTCAAGACTTCGACCTACGTCGAAGACAAGAACTCCGGCGAACTGCGCCGTCCGCATCATATCGACCTGAAGACCGGTATGTACCGCGGTCGCCAGGTTCTGACGCCAAAAGAATCTGCATAATTTCTTGCGATTGCAATATCGGTATTGAGGCTGGCCTTTGGCCGGCCTTTTTGCTTTTCTCGCCTAGGTTTAAAAGCGATGCGACTTGCGCTATGGTTGTGCGGCCGTTCGTCCACGATGGAGTTAGTCGATCATGATTGCCGCTTTCCCGCTGATGGTTATCCCGTTCGTGCTCTACAATCTCGCCATGGTCGGGCTGATGGGCGGTGGCGGCATTGCGGCGCTCGGCAACGACGTAATCATGTTGTCGATGCTGTCGGGAGCAACCTGGAAGATGGCGCTCGGCGATCTTTTCATCGTCATCGCGCTGGCGCTGCTGTTCTTCGAGATCCTTAAATCCACCCGCAATGTCGGCTCGCTCGCCAATCACATGCTGTCGATGCTGGTTTTCATCGCTTTCCTGGTGGAATTCCTGCTGGTGCGCGACGCAGCGACGCAGATATTTTTCATCCTGATGACCACCGCCTTCATCGATGTGATCGGCGGTTTCGCGGTCTCGATCCGCACGGCGGGACGCGACGTATCGATCGGTCTCTGAGGGCGACCGCAGCCGTGGCTGCGGCCTGATCGCGGTTACAGGCTGTCGAGCTTGGCCTGCAGCGCCTTCATCTGCTCCTTCAACTCGTCGATGTCGCGGGCTTCGGCCTTGCGGGTTTCCTTCGGCGGTGACTTCATGAAGGGCGCAAACATCTCCATGGCCTGCTGAAACATGTCCGTGTTGCGGCGCACCTGTTCCTCGACCATCTTGATCGGCAGCGAGAAGTTCTTGGCGAGCGGCGTTTCGCCAAAAGCGCTGCTCATCTGCTCTCGCATCTGGACTTGCTGCTCGGTGAAGGACTTCATCGAATGCTCGAGAAAGCTTGGTACGACCATCTGCATCTGATCGCCGTAAAAGCCGATCAGCTGTCGCAGGAAGGAAATTGGCATCAGGGTATTGTTTGTCTTCGATTCCTGCTCGAAGATGATTTGCGTCAATACCGCATGCGTGATGTCATCGCCGCTTTTGGCATCCTGAACTGTAAACTCCTCCCCCCGTTTTACCATCTCCGCCAGGTCTTCCAGTGTAACGTAAGTGCTGGTGCCTGTGTTGTAGAGGCGGCGATTGGCGTATTTCTTTATTACGACCTGGCCCTCGTTTTTTGCCATTATCAGTCTCCTAACCCCGTCTGATTGTATGGATACTCCTCCACCAAAGAGTGTAGACGGAAAGGAAGGCCGGTGACAATCAGTTTGTGCGCTGCGGCAATCCCTTTCCGCAGGTTGGTTTTTCGGTCCATCAGCATGTTGAAACAAAACATGCAGGGTTGAAATCTTCGTGTTTGACTCGGGAGCCCGGCTTTGACAGTTTTCGCCGGCCGAGCCAGCTCTCGAGGAGGATTTCATGAGCCAACCATCCATCGTCATCGCCAGTGCCGCGCGCACCGCAGTCGGCGCCTTTAACGGTGCTTTTGCAGCGGTCCCGGCCCACGAACTGGGAGCAACGGCAATCCGGGGTGCGCTGCAGCGCGCCGGCATCGAGGCTGCCGAGGTGGACGAGGTTATCCTCGGCCAGGTGCTGCAGGCAGCGCAGGGCCAGAACCCGGCGCGCCAGGCTGCGATGAAGGCGGGCGTGCCGCAGGAGGCGACGGCCTGGAGCGTGAACCAGCTTTGCGGCTCGGGCCTGCGGGCCGTGGCGCTTGGCATGCAGCAGATTGCGCTTGGCGATGCGAAAATTATCGTGGCCGGCGGCCAGGAGTCCATGTCGATGGCGCCGCACGCGGCCCACCTGCGCGCGGGCACCAAGATGGGCGACATGACCATGGTCGATACGATGATCAAGGATGGCCTGACCGACGCATTCTACGGCTATCACATGGGTATCACCGCCGAAAACGTCGCCAAGCAGTTTGAGCTGTCCCGCGATGACCAGGATACCTTTGCCGTCGCTTCCCAGAACAAGGCCGAGGCAGCCCAGCAGGCCGGACGTTTCAGGGATGAGATCGTGGCCTTCACAATCGCCGGCCGTAAGGGCGACGTGACCGTCGATAGCGACGAGTACATCCGCCACGGATCGACGCTGGAGGGCATGGCGCGGCTCCGTCCTGTGTTCGACAAAGAGGGGACGGTTACCGCCGGCAACGCATCCGGGCTAAACGACGGTGCTGCCGCAACGGTGCTGATGAGCGAGGGGGAAGCCGAACGTCGTGGAATCCGTCCACTGGGCCGGATCGTTTCCTGGGCAACCGCGGGCGTGGATCCGCAAATCATGGGCACCGGCCCCATTCCGGCCTCGCGGAAGGCGCTGGAAAAAGCTGGCTGGACGGTTGGCGACCTCGACCTCGTGGAGGCCAACGAGGCCTTCGCGGCACAGGCCTGCGCGATCAGCCGCGAACTGGGCTTCGATCCCGCCATCGTCAATGTCAACGGCGGGGCGATTGCCATCGGTCACCCGATTGGCGCATCGGGCGCCCGTATTCTGACCACTTTGTTGTTCGAGATGAAGCGGCGCGGTGCACGTAAGGGTCTTGCGACCCTGTGTATTGGCGGCGGCATGGGGGTAGCCATGTGTATCGAGGCGTTTTAAACAGTCTGCCATGGGGTCTGCGGGCTGCGTGGTAGGCAGCGGCACTGGGGAACGGACTATGAGCAGAGTAGCACTCATCACCGGGGGCACCCGCGGCATCGGCGCCGCCATTTCCATGGCGTTGCACAATGCCGGCTATCGGGTCGTCGCGACCTATGCCGGCAACGATGAAAGAGCCGAAGCCTTTAACAGCGTGACGGGCATTGCCGTCTATCGCTGGGACGTCACGGACTACGAGGCTTGCGGCAAGGGCATTGCCCAGGTCGAGGCTGACGTCGGCCCGGTGGAGATCCTGGTCAACAACGCCGGCATCACCCGCGATGCGATGTTCCACAAGATGACGCCGCAGCAGTGGCATGAGGTGGTGAATACGAACCTGAACGGTCTTTTCAACATGACGCACCATGTGTGGGCGGGCATGCGGGAGAGAAATTTTGGGCGGGTCGTCAATATCTCGTCGATCAATGGCCAGAAAGGCCAGATGGGCCAAGCCAACTATTCGGCCGCAAAGGCGGGGGATATCGGCTTTACCAAGGCGCTGGCGCAAGAAGGCGCTGCCAAGAACATTACCGTCAATGCGATCTGCCCTGGCTATATCGGCACGGAGATGGTGCTGTCGGTGCCGGAAAAGGTAATGAACGGTTATATCCTGCCGCAAATTCCGGTTGGCAGGCTGGGGGAGCCGGAAGAAGTTGCCCGTTGCGTCGTATTCCTCGTTGCCGATGACGCCGGGTTCATCACCGGCTCCACGATCACGGCAAATGGCGGCCAGCTTTTCGTCTGACGGATTTATCTTCGTCTATGAAGTGGCGAGCTAGCGGCGTGCATTCCGCGGGCGCGAGCGAACAGGCACGAGCACCCGGCTTTGCTCCTTGCGCTGGGCCGCCCGCACGGCAACGGTCGAGGTAACGGCAGCGGCAGCGATGACACCCAAAGCAGCGATATATGTGACGAGTTCAACCATGGAAAAGTCGATCCTTTCGGCGAGCACCCGGTAGCCCGGCTCAAACAATATTGCTCGCGTTCCATCAATATCGGTACAGCAACACCGAATTGAAAGGGGTTGAAGTTCACGTCATCGTCAACAGTGTGTTGACGGCATGAAAAAGGGCGCCGAAGCGCCCAATTCCAACTTCATGCCGAAGCTTAGCGGCAACGTGCTTCGTAGCGCTGGCCATAACGGTCGCGATAGATGCAGTAGCCACGACGTTCCGAGTGGCCGATCAGGTTACCGACGAGGCCGCCTGCAACGGCGCCGACAGCAGCACCGCCCCAGCTATTGGTGACGGCACCACCGATGACGGCACCGGTGCCTGCACCAATGGCTGTGCCGCGCTCTTCCGGCGTGCACGATGCGAGTGTGCCGATGAGTGCAACTGCGATAATCAGTTTTTTCATGTCTTGCTCCCTAGATAATAGACCATATTGGTCTAGCACAAATTACGAATTAAATCCGCCCCATCAGGACGAGCACCAGAATGATGACGACGATGAGACCAAGTCCACCAGAAGGACCATAACCCCAGCTGCTGCTGTAGCCCCAGTTTGGCAGTGCGCCCACCAGGAGCAATACGAGTACGACGAGCAGTATCGTGCCGAGCATGGTCAGTTCCCTTCACTTCGAAAGCATTTGTTTGCTGATGCCATAAACGCGGCTCACATAAAGTTGTTCCCGCCAACTATCTCGATTATTTGGGACAATGGCTTATTGGGGAGATTTTATAGCCGGCTCAGCGGTTTTTCATGGCTGGATGCTGCTCTCGCCCTGAAGATGCTGTCACGTCGGCGCCGACGACGATTCATCATCTGGTGCTTTTGGCCGGCGTAGTGACGATATCTAGGCGTGAACGGATCATGAATCCGGGCGAGTCAGCGATTCGTAGCCTCTTTGTTCCGGGGGCGTTCCAAACCGCTCCCGCAGGTCGTCCGAGGCCACTTTGCTTCCCGTCTGTGGCAAATGACCAGTATTATCCGGGTGTCTAAAAAATTGTTTTGCCTTCCGGGCCTTGCCTTTGCCACCTAGGCTGGTCATCTGTGGGGAAGCTTACAACAAGCGTTCCTGACCCTGAAGGCTGCTGCGCCTCATCTTCGCATGGACCAATGACCCTGACTTCGCAGCCCATGATTTTGAGCGGTCGCGGTGTAACCGCGGTGCTCGGACCGACAAATACCGGCAAGACCCATTACGCCATCGAGCGCATGGTCGCGCACGGCAATGGCATGATCGGCCTTCCGCTGCGGCTTCTGGCGCGCGAGGTCTACACGCGGCTTGTCGAGAAAGTCGGTATCAAGAACGTTGCGCTGTTTACCGGCGAAGAAAAGATCGCCCCGCCTAACGCCTGTTACTCCGTCTGCACTGTCGAGGCGATGCCGCGCGAGACGCGGGCCTCTTTCGTTGCCATCGACGAGGTGCAACTCGCCGGCGATCTCGAGCGCGGTCATATCTTCACTGATCGTATCCTGCATCTGCGCGGCCGCGACGAGACATTGCTTCTCGGCGCGGGCACCATGCGGCCGATCCTGGAGCATCTGTTGCCGGGAATTACCGTTGTCGAGCGGCCAAGGCTTTCCCATCTTGCCTATGCCGGCCAGAAGAAGATTACCCGGCTGCCGCAGCGTAGCGCCATCGTCGCGTTTTCAGCGGATGAGGTCTACGCCATTGCCGAACTGATCCGTCGCCAGCGCGGCGGGGCGGCCGTGGTCCTCGGTGCCCTAAGCCCACGCACGCGCAATGCCCAGGTCGAGCTTTACCAGAACGGCGATGTCGAATACCTCGTCGCTACCGATGCCATCGGCATGGGCCTCAATCTTGATGTCGATCACGTCGCGTTTGCCCAGGACAGGAAATTCGATGGCTACCAGTTCCGTCATCTCAATCCTGGTGAACTCGGGCAGATTGCCGGCCGTGCCGGTCGCCATCTGCGCGACGGGACGTTCGGTGTTACCGGCCAGGTCGATCCCTTCGATGCCGATCTCGTTCGCCGCATCGAGAGCCACCAGTTCGACAACGTCAAAGTGTTGCAATGGCGCACGAAGGATCTCGACTTTTCCTCCGTCGCCGCGCTGAAGCTCAGCCTCGATGCGCCGCCGCGCATCCATGGGCTGACACGTTCGTTGCCTTCCGTCGACCAGCAGGCTTTGGAGCAACTGACCGGTTATCCGGAGGTTGCGCGCCTCGCCGTCGGCCGGGCGAATGTAGAAAAATTATGGGAAGCCTGTGCATTGCCGGATTATCGGCGTATCACACCGGCCCAACATGCCGATTTGATTTCGTCCCTGTTTTCCGATCTCGTGCAACATGGCACGGTGAACGAGGATTTCATGGCCGAGCAAGTCCGGCGCGCCGACCGGACCGATGGCGAGATAGACACGCTTTCGGCGCGAATCGCGCAGATAAGAACTTGGACCTATGTTTCGAATCGGCCCGGTTGGCTTGCCGATCCGACACACTGGCAAGAAAAGACGCGGGAAATCGAAGATCGATTGTCCGACGCGTTACATGAAAGGTTGACGAACCGCTTTGTTGATCGCAGGACATCTGTGCTCATGAAGCGCCTGAGAGAGAATGCAATGCTGGAAGCTGAAATCAGTGTAAATGGAGATGTCTTCGTCGAAGGGCATCATGTCGGGCAGTTGACCGGGTTCCGGTTCTCTCCTATCGGCGGGACTGACGGTCCCGACGCCAAAGCCGTGCAGAACGCGTCGCTCAAAGCGCTGGGTCTGGAATTCGAGGCGCGCGCTGCCCGCATTCATGCGGCAGGCAACGGCGATCTGGCGATCGGCTCCGATGGTTCGGTGCGCTGGCTCGGCGACCCCGTGGCGCGGCTTACCGGCAGCGACCATATCATGCGCCCACGCGTCATCCTGCTTGCCGACGAGCAGCTGACCGGCCATGCGCGCGAACATGTTGCCGCCCGCATCGAGCGCTTCGTCAATCATCACATTTCGACGGTGCTGAAGCCGCTCGACGACCTCTCTCGCGCTGAAGACCTGCAAGGCCTTGCCAAGGGTCTGGCTTTCCAGGTCGTCGAGAACCTCGGCGTGCTGTTCCGCCGCGATGTCACGGAAGAAGTGAAGTCGCTGGACCAGGATGCGCGCGCCTCGATGCGCCGCTATGGCATCCGCTTCGGCGCCTATCATATTTTCGTTCCAGCATTGCTGAAGCCGGCTCCGGCTGAGCTCATCACCCTGCTCTGGGCGCTGAAAAACGACGGCATCGACAAGCCGGGCTATGGCGATCTCATCCCGGTCCTGGCTGCCGGCCGCACATCCGTGGTCACGGATTCGACCTATGAGCGCACCTTCTACAAGCTCGCCGGCTTCCGTTTCCTTGGCAAGCGTGCCGTGCGCATCGACATTCTCGAGCGCCTTGCCGATCTTATCCGGCCGCTGCTGCAGTGGAAGCCCGGCCAGCCTTCCCGTCCGGACGGTGCCTATGATGGCCGGCGCTTCACAACGACGACGGCGATGCTGTCCATTCTTGGTGCTACGCTCGACGATATGGAAGAGATCCTGAAGGGCCTCGGCTATCGCGCCGATGCCGTGCCGGCCGAAGAAGCTGCAATTCACCTCAGCAAGCAGGACGCTACGCCAGTCGCTGCGACAAACGTATTGGCACCAGTCGACGGATCCTCTACGCCGCACCCAGAGACAGCTGAAGCCGAAGCTGCCGTGGCGACCCAGTCAGAGGCCGTCGCGGAAACAGTCGCGGAAGTGTCCGCAGCGGTTTCGGAAGATGCTCCTGTTGCCGAGCCGGAAGCCGCCAAAGACGTTGCGCCTGAAAGCGCAGCAGAGGCTGCCGTTACCGATGTGGCTCCGTCAAAAGCTGCGGCCGAAGGCGCTCCAGTCGACGCGGTCGCTGCCGAGCCGCCGAAGCCGGTATTGCTGTGGCGGCTGGGTGGCCGCAACGACAACCAGCGTCCGGCTCCGCGCCAGGGCGAGCGCCGTGGTCAACAGGGTCCACGCGCTGGCCAGGATCAGGCCAATGCGCAGCCAAACACCAATCGTCGCCCATCCGGCGACCAGCCGCAGGGCGAAGGCAATCGCGAAGCACGCGACAATCGCGGCGGGCCGCGCGGTGGCAAGGACGGCGGCGGCGGTCGTCCGCCGCAGCAGCAGGGCAAGCGTCCCGATCATCGCGGCGGCGAGCGCAATGAGCGCAATGACCGTGGTGGAGAGCGCAACGATCGAAACAATCGCCCGGCGGCTCAGCCGACACGCTTCGAGGCGAAGCCACCTCGCAAGGAAAAGCCGATGGATCCGGATTCGCCCTTCGCAAAGCTGGCCGCGCTCAAGGAGCAGATGAAGAAGTAAGCCATGGTGGACGAAAGACAGGTCTCAAGCGGTTCGCGACAGCGCATCGACAAGTGGCTGTTTTTCGCCCGCATGATAAAATCCCGCTCGCTGGCGCAGACCTACGTGCTTAAGGGCAACGTACGGATCAATGGCGAGCGCATCATCCAGCCGAGCCATGGCGTCAGGCCCGGCGACAAGATCGAACTGTCGCTGGAACGACGGGACATAGTTCTCGTTGTCAGACTGCCCGGGGAGAGGCGAGGTCCTTTCGAGGAAGCCAAGCTGCTGTATGAGGACATCACGCCGCCACCGGATGAAACGAAGAAGCTGACCCTGTTCGAACAAGCGCTGCGCGACCCCGGCGCCGGACGCCCGACGAAGCGCCAGCGCCGCGAGATCGACCGGCTGATGGCGGACGACGAGTAGAATACGATGCCGGCAGGCTTGAGATTTAGAGACTGTTTAATCTTGAAATCTGCCGACAAAGCCGATACCTGACGAGCAACCCGCTGAGACAGCCGGTTTACTTGCCTCCGGGACGAGGCAGGTTGCCGGTACCCGATGGAAAGGCGCGACGTTCCAGGTCGTGCGTCCCCGGAAAACTTGAAAAATCCTGGAGTTCATCATGACCTACGTCGTGACCGACAATTGCGTACGTTGCAAATACACCGATTGCGTTGAAGTCTGCCCGGTAGACTGCTTTTACGAAGGCGAGAATTTTCTCGTCATCCATCCCGACGAGTGCATCGATTGCGGCGTCTGCGAACCGGAATGTCCGGCTGAAGCCATTAAGCCCGATACCGAACCGGGCCTCGACAAGTGGTTGAAAATCAATGCCGATTACGCGACCCAGTGGCCAAACATCACGGTCAAGCGGGAGCCGATGGCCGAAGCAAAGCAGATGGATGGCGAGACCGGCAAGTTCGAGAAATACTTCTCTGCCAACCCCGGTTCTGGCGACTGATCCTTGCCTCCAAACGAACGTTGCGCCGAATCATGGCGCGCGTCCGAATTGGCGTGCAAATACGGCACTGCAAAGCAAATTATTGATTTCCTCAGATTTTTGTGCTAGGGTCGCACTACTGATCCATTGAGGCATCTTGATGCTTCTTTTCACCACGAAAGCAAACAAACAATCCCGCACGCGGTTTCCTTGACATATCAACATTATGAGTTGTCGGGTCAAGGATCGCGATGAATGGATTGTTTTTCTGCGCCTTTGGTGGACCAGCATGTAGTCACCCCGACGGTTATCCGTCTCATCCGGGCCTGACTGACCCGGCCTCGGCGCTCGCCGGGTGCATAACAGGGAGTTTTTGATAAGAATGACGACCCAACAGAAGAAACCTTCAGTGCGCCACGGCTTCAAAACCGGCGAATCGATCGTTTATCCCGCCCACGGTGTGGGTACGATCACCGCGATTGAAGATCAAGAAGTGGCTGGCATGACGCTTGAACTTTTCGTGATTGATTTCGAAAAGGACAAGATGCGTTTGAAGGTTCCGGTGGCGAAAGCCATGAGTATCGGCATGCGCAAGCTGTCGGAAAGCGATTTCGTCGAACGTGCATTGAAGGTCGTGCAGGGTAAAGCCCGCGTCAAGCGTACCATGTGGTCGCGTCGGGCGCAGGAATATGATGCGAAGATCAATTCCGGCGACCTGATCTCGATTGCTGAAGTCGTCCGCGATCTTTATCGCGCCGAGAACCAGCCGGAGCAGTCCTACTCCGAGCGCCAGCTTTATGAAGCAGCGCTGGACCGGATGGCTCGCGAAATTGCTGCCGTCAACCGCCTGTCGGAAACGGAAGCCGTTCGTGTCGTCGAGACCAACCTCAACAAGGGACCGAAGCGAGGCAAGGTTCTGGAAGAGGAAGAGTCGCAAGACGAAGCGGCATAATCATATAGGCAGCATTCTTCAAAAACCCGGCCCTTGTGCCGGGTTTTTCTTTGGAACTTTTATTTTTTCGTTGCGTTAATCGCATGTAATTCCGGCAGAGGACCTGCCGCGTCCACCAACTTGGGGCCGGATCATGCGTTCAATTCCAAGGCTTTATGTCTCTCAGACAATACATAGTCCACCGCACCGATCCGACAAGCCCTGACGAAAACACATTAAAGATCAGGGGCCTATTTAAAACCCCGATCGCCGACACCAAAGGTCATCTGCGCAGCGTCTGCGCGGATCAGGCACTGCTTTTTCTGCTTCCGGCGCGATGCCGACATTAGGGAGAATGATATGACGACCATGTCTGCAGATCGACGCATGATCAAAATCGCAATGGCGGCTCCCTATCTCGAGCGAAGCGAAGAGCACGATCTTGCACTTCGCTGGAAGGAAAACGATGACCGCGGCGCCCGCAACAAGATTGCGACCGCCCATATGCGCCTTGTCATCTCCATGGCCGGCAAGTTCCGCAACTTCGGCCTGCCGATGAGCGACCTCGTTCAGGAAGGGTACGTGGGCCTGCTGGAAGCCGCTGCCCGCTTCGAGCCCGAGCGGGAAGTGCGCTTCTCGACCTATGCAAGCTGGTGGATCCGCGCTTCCATCCAAGACTATATCCTGCGCAACTGGTCGATCGTTCGTGGCGGCACGAGTTCGGCCCAGAAAGCGCTGTTTTTCAACCTCCGCCGGCTGCGCGCCAAGCTCGCCAAGGGCGATACGCAGCTGACTGTCCAGTCCATCCATCAGGAAATTGCAGCTGCTCTCGGCGTCAGTCTGAACGATGTGCAGGTGATGGATGCCCGTCTCTCCGGCAACGATGCCTCTCTGCAGGCCCCGTCGATCTCCGGCGATGCCGATAGTGCCGAGCGGATGGATTTTCTGGTCAGTAACGAGCCGCTGCCGGACGAGCAGGTGACATCGATGATCGACGGCGAGCGCCGGCGCAAATGGCTTGCCGCAGCCCTCACCCATCTGAACGAACGCGAGATGAAGATCATCAGCGCCCGTCGCCTGGCTGAGGATGGCGCAACTCTCGAAGAACTCGGTGCCGATCTCGGCATTTCCAAAGAGCGTGTTCGCCAGATCGAAAGCCGCGCCATCGAAAAGCTTCGCAGCGCGCTGGTTGTTGCCGATCCGCACATGGCGGCATTTGCGTAAGGCAAAACGGCTCAGATTTGGAAGATACTTGCGTCTCTCGCGATAGCTTCTGCACTTAACGGAAATGCAATCCGATACGCTGCGTGCTTTCAGCGTATCGCATCGCCACTTACGCGGACGCGTTTCAGGTGAGTGGATGCCCCAATTTCTTTAACTGATTAAGTCAGTCGCTCTGCACCAAATCCATCTTTTGATTTGCAACCACATAGGCGCAGGACTGCATAATGGCTCCCATGAGCACCGTTGACATGCCGACCCCAACGCCCTCGCCAAAATCCGCAATCCTGCTGCAGTAAAATTCAGACTCTCGGCGATGTACCGGCTGTTGCGTTGCTGCGCAGATACTGAGGGGCGCGCTTAACCGCAGGCTAAACTCCCTCGCTGGTTGACGACGTCTACATCACCAAATTCCGGCCCTCACTTATCCTCGATATAATTTTCTACATTAGCGGAACAAGATGTCGACGCTTGCGTTTTGCGCCCTGTAAAGTCAACGAAATGAGGCGTCTCATGAGCAGCACCACAGACAAGGCATCCGGTCTCGCAAACGAAGCGATCGGCAACATCAAGCAGGGCGTCGGCAAGCTGGTTGGCAGCGAAAAGCTCCAGGCTGAAGGCAAGCTGCAGGAGATCAAGGGTGAAGGCCAGCAGGCCGCCGGCGAAGCAAAGGCCGCTGTTAAGGACGGTGCTCAGAAGGCATCAGACTATCTCGACAAGAAGCTCTGATTATCCAGTCTGCGGGCTCTGAACTCAGCCTAAACGCGGTTACTGCGCCTTTTATAAATGGCCATTCGCCCGTCAACAAAGACGAGGTCGAGGAGCCCCGCAAGACGATAGTCCGAACTTTGACGCGCCCTGCCACCCGACCCCGGATCACGGTGGAAGCAGGCAGGAGCGCGTCAACTATCCCCACAGTCACAAGAATTGCCTCCGAGGTCAAAAAGAGTACGACCGCCCTCGGATGCGGGTCTTTCTCAATCAACTTTCGAACATCAGGACTCGACCCATGACAGACCCCGTTGGCATCAACCGCCGCGCCGAACTCGCCTACGCTGCAGACCCGAGCGACTCTGCTCTTTTTAACAAGATTTCCTGGGGAGCGATTTTCGCAGGCGTCGCCGTGGCGCTTGCCGTCCAGTTCCTTCTCAACCTCCTCGGTGTCGGCATCGGTGCTGCCGTCGTTGACCCTGCCAAATACGACAATCCGTCCGCCAGCTCCTTTTCCATCGGCGGCGGCATCTGGTTCGTCGTTGCGGGGCTCATCGCCGCATTCGTGGGTGCTTATGTCGCCGGGCGCCTGTCCGGTCGGCCAAGCAAGTCGACGGGCTCCTTCCATGGCCTGACAACATGGGCTGTAACCACGCTGGTCATCCTGTACCTGCTGACCACATCGATCGGTGCCGTGGTGGGCGGCGCATTCAGCGGTCTCGGCAGCATGCTGGGCGGCGTTGGACAAACAGCAAGCACAGCCGTCTCGGCTGCCGCTCCAATGGCTGCAAACGCCAACAACCCGATGGCAGACATCGAGAAGCAGATCCGCAACGCCAGCGGCGGCAACGATCCTGAAGCCCTTCGCGCAGCTGCTGTCAGCGCCGTACAGGCAGTGATCACCGGCGACCAGGCAAAGGCTGACGATGCCCGCAACCGTGCTGCAGATGCGATTGCAAAGGCTCAAAACATCCCTGTCGATCAGGCTAAGGCGCAGGTTGCCCAGTACGAAGCAACGTATCGCACGAACATGGAAGCAGCCAAGCAGAAGGCTATCGACGCCGCGCAGACAGCTACCAAGGTTGTGTCCAGCGGCGCCATCCTTGCCTTCATCGCCCTGCTGCTCGGTGCAGTCGCCTCGTGGTTCGGCGGTTCGGTCGGCACTCGGGCAATTCCGGTCGCTACAGTCGCAGTCAACAGAGGCGTCTGATATTTAGGCTCTTCGGCGATATGAATACCAAAGCGCTCCCCATTGTCCCGCCGGCAATGGGGAGCGCTGCGCTTCGGGCACTGCTTGAAAGGCAACTCAACCTTCATCGGGCATCGCAACATTTTTTTGGCGGTGGATGCCCAGGCCGCTGACGGTCTACGACTTGAACAGCTGCAATATGGCATTGGGCATCACGCTTATCTCACCCCCCATCTTCGGCAACGGCTGCCATGCCGAGGCTTTGCCCCAATCCGATAACGGCCGCCACGATCTTGTGGCTCCCGGCATGGACGTCCATCGTCTTTACGAAACCGGCATTGATCTTCAGCTTGTCGACGGCAAAGCGTCGAGACGGGTGAGGCTGGAGAAGCCGGTTCCGAAGTCATCGAGGGCAATCCCGAAGCCTGCACTCTTGAACTGCCGGCTACTATCCAAAGCGAGTTCCTGATCTTCGATCAGGACGCTTTCGGTAATTCGATATGCGCACGATGAAAGGCGAAACCGGACCGCGCGATGGTGGAGGAAATTTCATCGAACAAGCGAGGATCACGCACGTGCAAGATGCGGTCGGGCGCGACGGTGACGCTATTCGGCGATGATCTTGACGCGGTCGCCGGGAGAGACGGATGAGCCTGTCTGGAGCGCATTGATCAGCTTGAAGAGGTCAAGCTTGCGGTCGGTCCCCATCATGCGGGAGGCGAGCGTCGTGATGTTGTCGCCCGGCTGGACGGTGAGGACGCGGACACGCAGCGGTTTCAGCGATGCGGCTTCGGCCGGTGTGATGTGGCGGAAGCTGGCGCGAAGGACATCAGCCGTCTGCTCCAGTGCTGCGCTGCCCTTGGGAACTGCGGTCAGGAAACGAAATATCTGCGACTTGTCGCGAATGACGGTCACGTCGAAATCCCAACGGTCGGCCGATGCCCGTGCCGTTGCCGCCTCCATGCCGTTTACGACCATCGGCTTGATGGTTGCCGGATCCAAGCCGGTGACCCATCCGCTCGAGATATAATTGGTCAGCGACTGGTTCTGCGTGTCGGCGACGCCATCGAAGCGGACGGCTATGTCGCCGGGGCCGGTCGCCAGCACTGCCTCGACCTTGTTGTCGATGCGGAATTCCGGCGGCACCTCGAAACGGATACCGAGGCCACCGTGCAGGAACACCTGGCCACGAACGTAACCTTCTTCCGGGCTGTCGCCATAGAGCAGCCCATCGATACCGTTGAGATAATAGTCGCGGCCGGTGTCTCCGACCTTGCCCTGCTCGCCGAACTCGCGGGCATGCTCGCGCGCAAGATCGATGCGCTGCGGCGTGCTCGGATGGCTCGATAGGAAGTCGAGGCTCTGGTCGGCGTCGGAGTTTGCCGACTGGTAGCGACTGTAGGCTTCCATCGAATCCAGGAAGCGGGCGGCGGCGTAGGGGTCGTATCCGGCCTGGCCGAGCGTGCGAATGCCGATCTCGTCGGCTTGCAATTCCTGCTGGCGCGAGAATGCAGCCAGACGCAGCTTGCCGCGCGCCAATGCCTGCTTGCCGGCGATGTCGCTGGAAAGAACCTCGCCGACGACGCGGCTGGCGATGACCTCAGCCTCTTCGCGCTTCTGCCGCTCGATGCCGTGATTGGCGGTCACGTGGGCCATCTCGTGGGCAAGCACGGCCGCCACTTCAGAAGCATCGTTGGCGAGCGCCAGCAGGCCACGGGTGACGTATAGGTAGCCGCCCGGTAGGGCGAAGGCGTTAATAGCCGGCGAGTTCAGAATGGTGATGCGGTAGGATTGTAGCGGATTTTCCGAGACGCTGGTGAGGGCGCCGGCAATGCGGGCCACAAGCCGCTCGGTCTTTGCATCCTTGTATTCGCCGCCATAGCTGGCAACGATGCGGGGATGCTCGCGTGCGCCCATCTGGGCGCGGGGATCGTTCTTCTGGACTTCCGAGACGATCTGCGGATTGGCCGATGGCGAGACGTTTGGCTGGTACGTCTGGTCCATCAGCGACTGGCAGCTATTCAGCACTGTCGCTGCTGCCAGCAGCAGGACGTAGCGCCGGCACGACGTAGCAGCGCCGCGCAGCCTGGAAGGGCGCAAGCGTGTCCTCGTTCGTTCCATGCGCTCGGGCTGCTTCAGGACTTCAGTTCCGCTTGTCGTGTCTTAATGTCGGCAGGTCGCAAGATCGCGCTGATCGTCGTCCCACATGCTCGAGGTTTAGATCCATCCGCGCTTTCGCGCCGCATTTGTCGATGGTCTGCTCCCACTGCTCTAACTGATTTAGGCCTTAGTTGCATAGCGAGACTCTGCTTAATTGTGGCGTCGTTGCATTTTGGCAAGCATCGGTTCGAGATTACATTGTCGTGCAACACCGAAATTGCGGCAAAAGTCGTGCCGCGGCGCGATCATGGCCTCAAATCTGCAAAAAGCGCTGCAAAGCGGGCAGGCCGAGTGCCTCGAGAAAGCCATCTATCGGGGCTGTCAGGCGGATTTCGCCGGCATCGATGAACACCGCATGGTCGGCAAGCTGACGCACTTCGCGCGGATCGTGGGAGACGATCAACACCGTGTTGCCGGTCTCGCGGTGCAACTCCTTCAGCAGGTCGGCCATGCCGGCGCGAAGGCTGGGGTCTAGGGATGCAAAAGGTTCGTCCAGCAGCAGGATCGGCCGGTCGCGGATCAGCGCCCGAGCAAAGGCTGCGCGCTGCCGTTCGCCGCCGGACAGAGTGCCCGGCATCCGCTTTTCGAAGCCCTTGAGACCGACGCGTGCGAGGGCATCCGAGATCAGCCGGCGATCGTCGGTGCTGAGCCGCAGCGATGGGCTCAGCCCAAGACCGATATTGGTGAAGAGGTCGAGATGGGCAAATAGGTTGTTATCTTGGAACACCAGCGACACGGGCCGCTCGGCTGGGCTCATCGCGGTGACATCGGTGTCGTTCAGCATGATACTGCCGCTATCCGGCGTCTCGAAGCCGGCCAGCAGATTGAGAAAGGTCGATTTGCCGGCGCCCGACGGGCCGGTGACGGCAATGATCTTGCCGGCGGGAAGGGTGCACTGGAAGCGGAAATCGTGGCCGCCCAGCCGCAACCGCACGTCCGACAGGATAAGATCGGGGAGAGAGTTCACAGCCTGCCGCCTTTCTCGGCCCTGGATGCCTGGCCTGCGGTTCCGGCCACCGTCAATGCGAGGCAAAGCAGGCCCAGCAGCAGCGCATAGCCATCTGCGTCGTTGGTACGATAGCTGCCGAGCCGGCTATAGACCAGCCATGGCAGGGTGACGATATTGCCGGAGCCGAAAAGCGCCACCGCACCGAGGTCGCCAAGCGACAGCGCCATGGCGAAGGACAGTGCCGTAAACAGCGGCTTGCGCAGCCCGGGCCAGTCTACGTGGCGCAAGCGGGAAAAGCCCGTGAGACCGAGACTTGCTGCCAGCCGACCGGTGCGGGCGGTGTGAATGGCAAAGGCCGGTTCGACGACGCGGATGACGAAGGGTAGCGCCATCAGCATGTTGATGCAGACGATGAGGGTGGCCGCAAACCGCGTCGGATCTCCGAAGGGACGCAGCGCCATGAACCATCCGGTCGCCAGCACGATCGGCGGCGCCAAGAGGACAAGCGATGAGGCGGCACCGAGCGTCGCCGAAAAGGCGCGGAGGCCTGTCGTGCCTTTTCGCACCGACGAGATGGCATAGCGGGCTCGCACGATTGCCAGCGAGAGGATGACAGCGAGCAGGCCGGCGGAAAGCGCGATGGCAAGGCTGGTCAGCAGCGCCTGCAGGAAGACCGGCTGGCTGGCGAGCCCGCCGAGGTTGGCCTCCATGCCTGCCACCGCGACGGACACCAGCGGCAGCACGATGAACAGCGCAACAGTCGCGATCACCGCGCCGTCGGACAGTTGCGCCAGACGCTGCCGCCCGTCGAGGCGGCGTGGCGCCCTGCCGGTTGCGGGGCCCGGATCGTCCGGCGCCGGCAGCAGCGCCATCACGGCAAGCACGGCGCCGGTCATCGCAACCTGCAGCAAGGCCAGTGCAACGGCACGGCCGGGGTCGAAGTCGAACCGCAGCGCCTGATAGATGGCAACTTCGATTGTCGTGGCCGCCGGTCCGCCGCCGAGCATCAGGACCAGGGTAAAACTGGTGGCACAGAGCATGAAGATGAGGCCGGCGATACCGGGGATGAGTGCCCGCAGCACAGGCCATTCGATGAAGCGGAATACGGCGCCCGGACGCATGCCAAGGCCGGATGCCATCAACCAGTATTCCGGCGGCACGCGCTCGAGGCCCGGCAGCATCAGCCTGACGGCGAGCGGCAGGTTGAAAAACACATGGGCTACGAGAATGCCGGAAAGCCCATAAATGCTGACCGGTTGTGCGAGGCCAAGCGTCTGCAGGGCGTCGTTGACGATGCCCTGTCGGCCCCAGATGCCCAGAAGCCCCATGGCGCCGATCAGCACCGGAAGCCCCATCGGCACGGCCATGAGGCGGATCAGCCAGAGGCGGCCGGGAAAGTTCCGTTGTCGGGCCAAGGCACGCGCCACGGGGATGGCAAGCGTTACCGACAACACCGTCGAGAGCGTCGCCTGCAACAAGGTGAACCGCAGGACCCGCAGGATATAGGGATCGAGCAGAGGAGCGTTGCCTTGCGTCTCGATGCCGGCGGCGAGCAGTGCGCCGACAGCAAGGCCGACGAACAGCAGAATGCCGGCGAGGCTGATAGCCCCGCCGGTCAGTGCTTTCGCTCGCTCGGATTTCGTCAGCATAGGGCTCGATCAGTTGCCGCTGGTGGCGGCCAGCCATTCGTCGATCCAGGCCTTGCGGTTCTTGTCGACTTCGGCGGGGCTCATCAGGAACGTCTTGGTGGGTACGACGAGCTTGCCGAAAGCATCCGGCAGCGGCTCCGAGGTGGCGGCGACCGGCATCATCCAGTTGTTGGTCGGGATGATGTCTTGAAAAACGGGTGTGATCATGAATTTCAGGAAGTCGCGCGCCAGATCCTTGTTGGCAGAGGTTTTCGTCAGGCCTGCTACCTCGATCTGGATGTAGTGGCCTTCCGAGAAGGATGCCGCCTGGTAGCGGTCGGTCTTGTCGGCGATCATGTGATAGGCTGGCGACGTCGTGTAGGAGAGCACCATCGGCGCTTCGCCCTTGGTGAACAGGTCATAGGCTTCCGACCAGCCAGGCGTGACGGTCAGGATGCGGCCCTTGAGCTTTTTCCATGCTTCCGCAGACTTGTCGCCATAAACCGACTTCACCCAAAGCAGCAGGCCCAGGCCCGGCGTCGAGGTACGCGGATCCTCGATGACGATCTTCTGCGACGGGTCTCCCTCAACCAGTTCCTTCATGCTCTTCGGCGGGTTCTTGATGACCTGCGTGTCGTAGACCACTGCGAAATGCCCGTAATCGTAGGGAACGAAGACGTCGTCCTTGAAGTCGCCCGGCAGCTTCACGGCCGTCGTGTCGATGCCGGCGGGCTCGAACAGACCGGTATCCCTGGCTTCATCAACGAGATTGGTGTCGAGACCTAGAACCACGTCCGCCTTGGTGTCCTTGCCCTCGAGTTTCAGGCGCGACAGGAGCGCGACGCCATCGGTGACGGCGACATAGTTGACGGTGCAGCCGCAGGTCTTTTCGAACGCCGCCTTGACCTTGGGGCCGGGGCCCCAGTCGGCGGTGAAACTCTCGTAGGTATAGACGGTCAGTGTCTTGTCTGCTGCCTGGCTGGCATGAGCGGTCAGAAGTGTCGTGCCGGCCGCCAGAACAAGGCCAGCCATAAATGTCGTCAGAGATCGGGTGGGCATCGAAGCGCCTCCTCCTTGGTTCGCGTTAAAACGGAGAATAGGCGCTGTTGATTTCGCGCGTCTAATCCCTCCGCCGGTGTTAACCGGATCAGGTTCCGCGGGTTGGCTGGTGAAAGCCTCTCAGCCAGATGTCCGGATGGACATGAGGCACCCCGTTAGAGCGAGGAAAGATGTAGCGGCGGGAGGGGTGGATGGCAAGGGGCCCCGACACGCGCGAAGCCCAGCTTTATCAATCCGCGACGTGGGCTGCAGCCGCAGGGTCGATCGTCTTGGCAATGGTTGCGCCCGGTAGCTGGACGTTCTTAAGGCAAAGTGCGGTGACCAGGCCGACAAGGCAGATGCCCGACGCCGTCAGGAACAGCGGGTTGAAGGCGGCAGCGTAGGCTTCGGCCACGGCTTCGCGCGTGGCAGCCGGCAAGGCCGCCATCATCTTCGGCGTGACTTCCTCGATATTGCTGACGCCGGGGATCGACAGGCCGACATGCAGCAGGCGGGAGCCGATGATGGCGCCGTAGATGGAGATGGCGATCGAGGCGCCGCCCATGCGCGACAGCGTGACGGCGCCGGTGGCTGCTCCGATATCGCGGCTAGAGGCTGCGTTCTGGATGCCGATGACCGGCACCTGCTGGGCAAGCCCGATGCCAATGCCATGCAGCAGCATCAGGCCGCCGATCAGATAAACCGGCGTGCCGGCATGGACTTGCGACAGGGCCGCAAAGGCAATCATGCTGCAGGCCGCACTGCCGATGGCGAAGGGCTTGTAGCGCCCGGTGGCCGAGATAAGCCGTCCCGCCGACAGCGAGCCACAGACGATGCCGCCGGTCAGGAGAATGAACAACAGGCCGGCAACCGAGGGCGAAAGGCCAGTGGTCGTCTGCAGGAATAGCGCGAAATAGTTGACCATTCCGATGGCGATGGCGCCGCTGGTGAGCGAGGTGATCAGCAACAGCCCGAAGGTCGGATTGCGGAACAACTGCATCGGCACGATCGGCTCCGGGGCGCGGCGCTCGATGAAGACCCAGGAAATGGCGCAGACGATGCCGAATGCGATAATAGCGAGAACTGCCGGGGACAGCAGCGATCCGAACAGCTGGGTACCGTCAGCGGCAAGCACGATGCAGGTGGTCGTCATCGCCAGCACGATTGCGCCGGCATAGTCGATCTGCGGCTTGCGGGCGGGTTTCCGGTAGGGGAGCATGGTGATGAGGCCGGCAAGGACGATGAAGCCGATCGGTATGTTGACGAGAAAGATCGAGCGCCAGCCGAACAGGTCGCTCATCGTGCCGCCGAGCACCGGGCCGATGGCGCCTGATGCCATCAGGACCAGGCTGGAATAGCTCTGGTAGCGGGCTCTCTCTCGAGGCTCGAACAGGTCGGCGTTGATCGAGAAGATCGATACGAGGATACCGCCGCCGCCAAGGCCTTGAAGGACGCGGGCAGCAATCAGCGTGTTCATCGACACGGCAAGACCGCAAATGGCGGAGCCGACGGTGAAGATGGCGATCGCGGTGATCATCACGTATTTGCGGCCGAAAAGGTCGCCCAGCTTGCCGTAGACCGGCATGACGGCGCTCAGCGAGAGGAGATAGGCAGAGCCGATCCAGCCGAAACGCTCGAGATGGCCGAATTCGCCGACGATGGTCGGGAGCGCGGTCGAGACGATCTGGTTGTCGAGCATCGCCATGAACATGGCAACCATCAGGAACAGATAGAGTATCAGCCGGCGACGGGGATCCGCCACAAGGGGCGCAGACGGCAGGTGCATATCCATGGGGCTTCCTATCCAGAGTGGCCGTTATATGTGCTGATAGCATATATCTGTCAAGCGCATTTGAATGCATTCTGCATATTCAACTTTTCGCGATGATCTGTTACCGTGGCGGAATGACAGTAACCTTGAAGACAGACGAACCGGTTTCGATGGATGCGCAGGAGGCGTATATCCAGCATATCGGACAGGTGATGACGCGGATGCGGCTGATGACCGGACGCCGGATGATCAGCCGGCTGGCAATCCAGAACGTGGCGCCGGACCTGGAGCTCTCGCATCTCGACGTGCTCGACGCGATCAGACGGGCGGAGGCGGGGGGCGAGGTGACGGTCGGCGCGGTTGCCGAGATCCTGCGCATCGATCCGTCACGGGCCAGTCGTATCGTTGCCGAGATGGTGACGCGTGGCGTCCTGCGCCGCAAGGCATCGCAGGCGGACGCAAGGCGCATCGTCGTGGTGATGAGCGCGCTCGGCCAGCGGCTGCTTGCAGAGGTGCAGGCACAGAAGCGGGCGCTCATCGGGGATATCGTTGCCGATTGGTCCGAGGACGACATGCAGACCTTTTCGCGCCTTTTCGATCAGTTTATCGGTGGCTTCGAGGATGCGTTTCGGGTGCGCTACCGGGATTCGGATACCTAAAGGCGCCCATTTGACGGATGACAGACTGTCGCTCTTCCCTATCGACCGGTCTTTGCGCTATGGGCTTGGCCCATGAGTTCATCCACCTTCACGATCCTGCTCGGCGGAGCGCTGCATCTGACGGAGCGGCTTCAGGCGGCAGTCGCCGGCAGTCGCTTCATCGCCGCCGATGGCGGCATGCGGCATGCGCAGGCGCTTGGTGTGGTACCGGAACTGTGGGTCGGCGATTTCGATTCGAGCCCGGCCGACCTCGGCGAGGCCTTTCCGAATGTGCCCCGGCAGCCTTATCCTGCCGCCAAGGCCCAGACGGATGGCGAGATTGCCATCGAGGAGGCAATCCGTCGCGGTGCCCGTCGCCTGGTGCTTGCCGGCGCGCTCGGAGGCGAGCGGTCCGACCATGCACTGGCGTTGCTTCTCTACGGCGTCAGCCTGGCGGAGCAGGGGTTCTCGATGCTGTTGACCTCCGGCGAGGAGGAGGCCGTGCCGCTGATCGCCGGTGCCATGGAGATAGATCTTCCCGCCGGCAGCCTGTTTTCTGTGTCCGGCTTCAGCGCGCTCGATGGCCTGTCTATTGACAACGCCCGCTATCCGCTTGCCGGTTTCCATTTGCCGTTCGGTGCCTCCCGCACCATTTCCAACGTTGCGCAGGGTATCGTGCGCTTTTCCCTTTCGAGCGGCAGGGCCATCGTCCTTGCCCGCCCCTATGACCTTTCCGGAGTCTGACCCTTGGCCCCCCCTATTCTGAAACTCGATGACATCTTTCTCTCCTTCGGCGGTGCACCGCTTCTGGCCGGTGCCAATTTCCAGGTCGAGCCCGGCGACAAGATCTCGCTGGTCGGTCGCAACGGTTCCGGCAAGTCGACGCTGCTGAAGATTGCCGCCGGTATGGTCGAAGCGCAATCCGGCGAGATCTTCCGGCATCCCTCGTCGACGATCCGCTATCTCGAGCAGGCGCCCGATTTTGGCGATCACAAGACCGTTCTCGCCTATGCCGAGGCCGGGCTGACGCCGGGGGACGATCCCTATCGCCTGACCTACCTGTTGTCGCATCTGGGGCTCACCGGCGACGAAGACCCGCAAAGCCTGTCGGGCGGAGAAGCGCGCCGCGCCGCACTCGCCCGGGTGCTCGCGCCGGAGCCGGACATCCTGTTGCTGGACGAACCGACCAACCATCTCGACCTGCCGACCATCGAGTGGCTGGAAGGCGAGCTACAGAAGACCCGCAGCGCCATCGTTGTTATTTCGCATGACCGGCGCTTTCTCGAGAAAGTCTCGACAGCCACCGTCTGGCTCGACCGCGGTACCTCGCGTCGCCTCGACAAGGGCTTTGGTTTCTTCGAGGCCTGGCGTGACACGGTGCTTGAGCAGGAAGAGCTGGAGCAGCACAAGCTCGGCAAGCAGATCGAGCGCGAAGAGCACTGGCTGCGCTACGGCGTCACCGCCCGCCGCAAGCGCAACATGCGCCGCCTCGGCGATCTGCAGACGATGCGCGCCGATTATCGCGGCCACAAGGGCCCGCAGGGCTCGGTCAACGCCAACATCTCCGACGTCCAGGAATCCGGCAAGCTTGTTATCGAGGCGGAACTGATCACCAAGGCCTATGGTGAGCGGACCATCGTTGCACCGTTCTCGATCCGCGTTCATCGCGGCGATTGCATCGGTCTCGTGGGTCCGAACGGCGCCGGCAAGACAACGCTGCTGAAGATGTTGACCGGCCAGTTGAAGCCGGACAGCGGCAAGCTGAAGCTCGGCACCAATCTCGAGATTGCCACGCTCGACCAGAAGCGCGAGGACCTCGATCCCGAGGAGACGCTGGCCCATTACCTGACCGACGGGCGTGGCGAAAGCCTGATCGTCAATGGCGAGCAGCGCCACGTCACGGGCTACATGAAGGACTTCCTGTTTGCGCCGGAACAGGCCCGCACGCCGATCCGCAAATTGTCGGGCGGTGAACGCGCCCGCCTGATGCTCGCCCGTATCCTGTCGCGTCCGACCAATCTCCTCATCCTCGACGAACCGACCAACGACCTCGACATCGAGACGCTTGATCTGCTGCAGGAAACCGTTGCCAGCTTTGCCGGCACCGTCATTCTCGTCAGCCATGACCGCGACTTCCTCGACCGTACCGTTACCTCGACCATCGCGCCGATGAATCCTGACGCGCCCGATGGCCGGTGGATCGAATATGCCGGCGGTTATTCCGACATGTTGATACAGCGCAAGGGCGTTGCCGACGAGCTTCGTAAGGCTGCAAAGGCCGAGAAAGCCCGGGGCGGCGGATCGAACGCCGGTAACCAGGGCGGCGTCAAGGGCAAGGCCAAGATGTCGTTCAAGCAGACCTATGCGCTTGAGAATATTCCGAAGGAAATCGCCAAGGCGGAGGCTGAAATTGCTGCCCGCGAACTGAAAATGTCTGACCCCAAGCTGTTTTCCAAGGATCCGGCAACGTTCAATGCTCTCGCAAAGGAAGTCGAGAAGCTGCGCGGCAAGGTGACGAAAATGGAGGAGGAATGGCTGGAGCTCGAGACGATTCGCGAACAGATGGGCTCCTGAGACCAGCAAAGGCGTCAATTTCATGGTCAAGAAACCGTAGCAGGAAAATTTCTTGTCTCCGCGTGGAACATTCGTCTGATCCGACCATTCAAGTGGGTACGTGGAGGTAGTGTGTATTGCTTTTGCAAGCCTCAGGTGCTGGCCTGATGCGCCCCACCTGGCTTCAAGGATATGACGATGGACAGGAAAGTGCTGATTGTCGAAGACGAGCTGCTGATCGCACTCGATCTCGAAGACATGGTGGAAAGCAATGGACTGCAAGTCGCAGCCATTGCCAACACGATGGCGCGGGCGCTGGCGGCGGCACCCCATGCTGATATCGCCCTCGTCGACGTCAATCTTTCCGACGGGCCAACGGGTCCGGCGATTGGCCGCATGCTGGCGGAGCAATTTGGTATAGCCGTCGTTTTCATGACGGCAAACCCCGAGGTCGTGTCGGGCGGGATCCAGGGAACACTCGGTGTCCTGCGCAAGCCCGTGCAGCCTGGAATGGTGGCCCAAGCTCTGAAATACGCATTGGGACGGCTGACCGGCCAACTGGCCGCCGTTCCCCGTGACATGGAAGTCTTTGCCGCCTGAGCGACCGGTCAACTGCCTGCCTGCATCATCAAAGATGCGGGTTCCGCGGCCTGTAGATGTCTACTAGGCGCTGGTTGATATCCTTCGCTCCCGGCATGTTCGCGCTGCGGTAGACCGGCGGATCGCCATCTACTGACAGCTGTGAAGCAACTTCAGCAAAAATTGCATTTAGAAGTGTCGCGCCGATGGCAGTCGATGCCGGCCCCACCTTGAGGTCGGTGCCGGGCAAATCGACCAGCGCATCGCCGGGGGGAAGACCGTTATCAAAGACGATGTCTGCGATATCGGCAAGGCGCCTGCGACCGTTGGCGATGGCTGCCGAATAGGCGAGCGATGTAATGGCGATGACGGTGGTGCCGATTTCCCGGCCGTAGTCGGCGGCTTCCGTCGGCGCGGCATTGACGCCCGAATTGGAAGCGATGACCAGCACGTCGCCACGCTCCATCCGGTAGCGTTCCAGCACCGGTCGAACCAGCCCCGGGGTGCGCTCGTAGATCGAGCTTATGACAGCACCTTCATACAGCATCGCCGAGCCGACCAGGACCGGAACGGTAATCGCCAGTCCGCCGGCGCGATAATGCACCTCTTCTGCCAGCATGTGAGAGTGGCCTGTCCCGAACAGATAAACCCGGTGGTCGCTGCGCGCCGCCTCGCAGATAACGGCAGCAGCCCTTGCCATCGGCTCGGCCAAAGACTGGCGCAGGGCGCCGAGCCTTTCGATCACCTCCAGAAAATACGCATCCGTGATCGCGGTCATACCGATGTCTCCGGGCCTGTCCCGACAGACTTCGCAGCACCGGCTGTCCAGGTGGCGGTCGCCTCGATGTCGTCGTTGATGTGCACGAGGTCGGCACGCGCACCCGGCGACAGGTGACCCCGGTCAGTCAGGCGCAGGAAACGGGCCGGGTAGGATGTCGCCATGCGCAGCGCTTCGGCAAGCGGCAGTTCCAGCATGCCGACGCCGTAGCGCACGGTCGAGGCCATGTCGACATCGGAGCCGGCCAGCGTGCCGTCGGCCAGTACCACCTTCGAGCAGAAGCCGCCCTTCTCGCGGTAGACGGTGCGGCCGTTCAGCTCGAAGCTGTCGGCATCGGAACCCACCAGCGACATGGCATCGGTGACGAAGAACAGCTTGCCCTCGCCGCGCTTGGCGCGCAGGGCAACGCGCAAGGCACGGGGATCGACATGGTGACCATCGGCAATCATGCCGCACCACGTACGGGGATGATCGAGCGCCGCGCCGACCAGACCCGGGCTGCGATGGCCGAGCTGGCTCATGGCATTGTAGAGATGGGTGACGCCACGGGCGCCGGCATCGAAAAGGGCGTCCGCAGCGTCGGCCGTGCAATCGGAATGACCGAGGCTGACGATGACGCCGCCCTCGTTCAGCGCCTGCACCTGGCGGGGCGTCACCTGCTCGGCGGCGATGGTGACCAGCAGCGTGCCGATTGCCTCACGGGCACGGATGAAGGTCGCAACGTCGCCGTCTTCCACCGGTCGCATCAGTTCCGGCAGGTGGGCGCCCTTGCGCGCCGGCGACAGGTGAGGGCCCTCGAGGTGCAGGCCGACGACACCACGGTCGGCTTTGACAGCCTCGATGGCAGCTTCGATTGCCCGGGTCGTGGCAGCGGCGATATCGGTGATCAGGGTCGGCAGCAGGGAGGTCGTGCCGTAGCGACGATGGCCCTCGGCAATGGTGTACATGGAGGTCGGCGACGGATCTTCATTCAGCAACCGGCCGCCGCCGCCGTTCACCTGTGCGTCGATGAAGCCGGGTGCCAGCACGCCGCCCTCGAGTTCCACACGTACGCCGCCCTCCGGCAGGCTGTTGCGGGCGGCGATCGCCTGCACCCGGCCATCGCCGACAACAAGCGCGCTGTCGTCGTGAAAGCGGTCGCCGTCGAAGATGCGGGCGCCGGTAAAGACCGTGTAGTCCATCACATCGTCTCCGTCACCTTGAGAAGATTAGCCGGCTTATCGGGATCGAAACCCTTGCGGC
Organism: Rhizobium sp. B21/90; assembly: GCF_019355815.1. NCBI lineage: Bacteria > Pseudomonadati > Pseudomonadota > Alphaproteobacteria > Hyphomicrobiales > Rhizobiaceae > Rhizobium > Rhizobium sp. B21/90. The sequence continues at coordinate 471,566 of NZ_CP072162.1, forward strand.
GCGTCACTCGCTCGATCATCCGATAGTAGCAGAGCAGGGAGACCGTCGGGTCGATGAGGCCGTTTCCGGTCGAGGGCATTGTCAGGTTGATACCCGGCAGCGGGGTGGTCGAGAAAGACACGGCGGTGGCGCCGAGTTTCTGAAGGCGCTCCAGAGCCTGGGCGTTGTTGGCAAACGCGGCGTCGTCCGGGGCGAAGGCAACGACCGGGAAGCCGGGCTGAACCAGCCGCATCGGGCCGTGCATCAATTCGGCGAGCGAGAAGGCCTCGGCGTGCAGGCCCGACGTCTCCTTGGCCTTCAGGGCCGATTCCAGCGCGATGGCGAAGGCCGGGCCACGACCGCCGGTGTAGAGCGAGCTGGCTCCGAACAGCACCTCCTCGGCGGCAGCGCTATCGATGCCATCGGTGGCTGCCAATGCCTGGGGCAGTCGTGAAAGGCCATCCTGCAGTGCGCTATTGCCGGAGACGGCAGCGGTAACGCCCGACAGGGCAGCGACGGCGGTGATGAAGGATTTCGTTGCGGCGACGCTTTTCTCAGGGCCCGCATGCAGGTCGAGGACGATATCGGCTTGCCGCGCCAGTGAGCTGTCGGTGACGTTGACGACGGCGATCGTCGTTGCTCCGCCCTTCTTGGCGGCGGCCTGCAGGGCGATGATATCGGGGCTGCCGCCGGACTGCGACACGGTGAAATGGATGCCACCCTTCAGATGCAGCGGCGCATTGTAGACCGAGGCGATCGACGGGCCGATCGAGGCGACGGGGACGCCGCAGGAGATCTCGAACAGATACTTGAAGAAGGTTGCAGCATGGTCCGACGAGCCGCGCGCCGCCGTGGTGACGACGGTGGGTCTGGCCACAGCAAACAGCTTGGCGATTTCGGCGAAGACCGGCTTTTCCTTCTCCAGCAAGGTCGCCACGGCATCGGGCGACTGGCCGGCCTCGGTCAGCATCAAGGATTGCGTCATAGGTCATCTCCAATTTTCAGTTCTGCGACGAAATCATAGGCGTCGCCGCGATAATGCGATCTGGTGTATTCGACGACCCGCTGGTCAGCCAGGCGCGAGATGCGCTCTATCAGCAGCGCCGGGGCTCCGGGCTTGACGTCAAGCGTGGCAGCCGAGGATGGGTCGAGGGTGACTGCGGTCAGCCGCTGCAGGGCATGAACCGGGCGGAACCCGTTGGCGGTCAGGGCATCGTAAAGCGAGCTCTCGCCGGCTGCGTCCTCGGCCAGGAACTGGGTCGGGACGACGGCGCGCTCGATGGCGAGCGGCAGTCCGTCGGCCAGCCGCAACCGGTCGAGCCGCAGCACCGGTTCGTCGACGCCGAGGCCGAGCAGGAAGGTCTCCTCGGGCGTCGGCATGGAAACGCTCCGGGACAGGATTTTTGCCGCCGGCGAGCGACCGCGCGAGCGCATATCGGCGGAGAAGGAGGAGAGGCGCCAGAGCGACTGTTCCATCCGCTCGACCTTCTGGGAGACGAAAGTACCGCTGCCGTGCCGCGACTCCAGAGTGCCTGCCGTCAGCAGGTCGCGATAGGCGGTGCGCACGGTGACACGGCCGAGCTGCAGTCCTTCGGCGAGATCGCGCTCGGCCGGCAATGCAGTGCCCGGTTTCAACAGTCCTTCTTGAATAAGCCCGGTCAGCGCCATTGCCAGACGCCTGTAAAGCGGCCCGCTCGCTGCCGCATCCCGCAAGCCGCGCCCGTTCAGTTCGGAAATCAAACTGGTTCTATCCATGGGTTCGGATTAGAACCTATGTAGAACCACTTTGCAAGGTATCTCTTGGGCGCCGGTCGCTTAGCCTGCGACCGGCGGAGGCCGTGCGCTTAGTTCTTCGTGAAAATGTAGTCCGTTTCCTGGCGCAGGACTTCGCCGGGATGGAGCGCTGCGGAGGAAAAGCCCGGCTGGTTGATGGCGTCGGGCCAGATCTGCGTCTCCAGGCAGAAACCGGCGAACGGACCCATCATCTTGCCGTCAATGCCGGGGACTGGGACGTCGAGCTTGAAGCCGGCGTAGAGTTGGACGCCCGGTTCCGTCGTGCGCACTTCGAGCGTTACGCCGGAATTGATGCTGCGGGCGAGAACAACGGCGCGCTTGGCCGTGCGCTCCTGCGATAGACAGAAATTGTGGTCGTATAGTACCTGTTCACCGTCGACGAAGCGCTTTATCGGGCCCATTTCTCTCAGGTCGAAGGGCGTGCCGGCGACGGGGGCGATCTCGCCGGTCGGGATCTGCCGCGCATCGGTCGGCAGGTAGTGGTCGGCTGCGATCATGATGTCGTGGTCGAGCGCATCGTCGCGGCCATCGAGGTTGAAGTAGGCGTGCTGGCAGACATTGGCGATGGTCGGCTGGTCTGTCGTGGTCTCGTAGATTACCGACAGCTCGCCATTGCCGTGGACCCAGTAGGTCGCCTGGATCGTGCAGTTGCCGGGATAGCCGCTGCGGCCATCGGGATCGACGATCTTGAGGACGACGCGGTCGGCGGCATGCTCGACGATCGTCCAGTTGCGCAGGGCGATATTGTCGAAGCCGCCGTGCAGATGGGTTACGCCGTTCTCGTTCAGGTCCAGCTGGTACGTCTTGCCGTCGAGCGTGAACCTGCCGTCGGCGATGCGGTTGGCGCAGCGGCCGGGCGTTGCGCCGAAATAGGCGGAGTGCTTTTCGTAGCTTTCGAAGTTGTCGAAGCCGAGCGTCAGGGCCGGCGTGTGGTTTTCAAGTCGGAGATCCTGGATCACTGCTCCCCAGCTGATGACATGGGCAGTCAGCCCGCCGCCCGTGATCTTGACGCGGTGTACCGTCTCGCCGGCCGCAGTCTTGCCGAAAACTTCGCGCTGCAAAGTGCTGTCCGTCATGTCCTCATCCCATTCGTCTCTAGTGCGAGGCGCCGACCCTGCCTCCATTCGCCACTATCCGCAACCCGCCTGCCGGCGGAATCAGTCCTGCGTCCCGGCGACGCGGCTATTTCTGCAAGCCGATGTCGGCCATGTCGTAGGGTGTCGTCTGGTAGATCTCGTTGATCCAGTTGCCGACGAACAGATGAGCGTGGCTGCGCCAGCGGTTGGGCGGCGTCAGGGACGGATCGTTGTGCGGGAAATAGTCGTGCGGCATCTTGATCGGGATGCCGGCATCGACGTCCCGGAAATATTCGTCTGCCAGCGACGTTGAATCGTATTCGACGTGGTTGAACATGTAGAGCCGCCTTGCCGTCTTCTCATGCACCAGGCAAATGCCCATTTCCGGCGATTCCATCAGGATTTCCAAGCCAGGGACGGTTTCGACATCCTTGCGGCGGACTTCGGTCCAGCGCGACACGGGCACGCCGAAGTCGTCGGAAAAGCCGTTGAGATAGACCGAGGACGGGTTCAGGTTCTGGTGCCGGTAGACACCGAACGCCTTTTCCTTCAGCAGATGCTTCGGCACGCCGTGAAAATGGTAGATCGCCGCCATCGCACCCCAGCAGACGTTCAGCGTCGAATGAACGTTGGTGGTCGTCCAGTCGAGGATCTGGCGCATTTCGTCCCAGTAGGTGACTTCCTCGAAGTCGAGCAACTCGATCGGCGCACCGGTGATGATGAAGCCGTCGAACTTGCGATGTCTGATCTCCTCCCAGGTCTCGTAGAACGACAGCAGATGCTCCTCGGAAGTGTTCTTCGCCTTGTGCCCGCCGATGCGGATCAGCGAGAACTCGACCTGCAGCGGCGAGGCGCCTACGAGGCGCGCCATCTGGATTTCGGTCTTGATCTTGTTGGGCATCAGGTTGAGCAGCCCGATCTGCAGCGGACGGATATCCTGACGGACGGCCATCGTCTCTGTCATCACCCGCACGCCCTCTTTGACGAGGGTATCGAAGGCGGGCAGTGTATCGGGGATCTTAATGGGCATGCGCGTTACTCGATCAACTAAACCGGCGGCGAAAAAACGAATCGCTACCGGTCCGCATGCGGCCCTGATTTAGCGACTTGTTTAACGTGGCTGCAAGCCGGCCGGCCAAATCACCACGCGATGTTAAATAGCGCTGGACAGGTTTCGAATCAACATCAATCGCCGGTTGGTAAATGCGCGGCGCGGCGTGGTGAACCTGCAGCGGCATTCGGGCGTATAAGGCTTTCATAAGGTTTGAAGCGCAAGCTGATGGCGAGGAGGGCGGTTCCAGGCCAGGGATCGCTGGCGCTACGCGCTTCGGGCTCGCATGGATGGACATGTGCGATGGCCATGACTATCTGAGGGATGAGGATCAGGATTTTTTAATGGCCGTTGATACTACAGAGAAGCCCAGCGTCCAGGGCGATGCGCGCGTCGGATACGACTTGAGTGTGCTGTACAGGTTGAGGATGATGCTTTCGGCGTTCTGGCATTCGCCAGTGCGCGTCAGGCTCATATCGCTCGTGGTGTCGCTGTTCGTCATCATTCTCGTGACAGCTTATGTGCAGGTTCTCCTGAACGAATGGAATGCGCCGTTCTACGATTCGCTGGCGCGACGCGACCTCAACGAATTCGTGAAGCAGCTTGGTGTCTTCGGCATGATCGCCGGCACCCTGCTAGTCCTCAACGTCATCCAGGCCTGGCTGAACCAGATGGCGGCGCTCTACATGCGCGAGGGCCTGGCGCGCGACCTGGTCGACCAGTGGCTGAAGGGCAAGCGGGCCTTACGGCTGGCATCGTCTGGTCTGATCGGCGTCAATCCGGACCAGCGGCTCCACGAGGATGCCCGCAACCTTGCAGAAAGCACCACGGGCCTTGCGATCGGCCTCGTCCAATCGACGATCCTGCTGATCAGCTTCATCGGCGTGCTCTGGGAGCTGTCGAGCGGCTTCATATTCCATTTTCGCGGCAGCAGCTTTTCCATTCCGGGATACATGGTGTGGGCGGCGATTATCTATGCGGCCTCGGCTTCTTTCCTCAGCCAGTTCGTCGGCGGCAAGCTGGTGCGGCTCAATGCCGACCGCTACTCCAAGGAGGCCGAACTGCGTTTCGCGCTGATGCACGCCAACGAGTACATGCCGTCGATCACCATTGCCGGCGGACAGGAAAACGAGCGTCGCCGCATCAACGGCGATATTTCCTCGGTGCTCGGCGTTATCCGCAAGCTGGCCATCGCCAACACCAACCTTACCTGGGTATCTGCGAGCTACGGCTGGATGGTGCTGGTCATTCCAATCCTGGTGGCGGCGCCAGCCTACTTCTCGGGCGGCCTCAGCATCGGCCAGTTGATGATGGTGGTTGGCGCTTTCAACCAGGTGAACACGGCGCTGCGCTGGTATGTCGCCAATTTCGGGCCGATCGCCGAGTGGCGCGCGACGCTGATGCGCGTTACCGATTTTCGCGAGGCGGTGGTCGAGATGGATATCGAGGACCACCTGCCCAACATGATCGACGTCGCCCGCGCCGCGCCTGGCATGATGGTGCTGAAGGATCTCGAAGTCTCCACCAAGATGTCCGACGAGATCGTCGAGAACGGTTTCCGGATCCGCGAGGGCACGGTGACGATCACCGCCGGCGAGCACATCATGATCAACGGCGATCACGGCGTGAACCGCAAGCTGTTGTTCCAGGCGCTTGCCGGCGAATGGCATTGCGGCAAGGGCGAGATCGACCTGCCGCCGCCGGAAGACATGCTGTTCATGCCGCACACCGCCTATGTGCCGAGCGGAACGCTGCGCGAGGCCATGACCTTCCCCGAGGCACGCGATGCCTACCCGGATTCCGACCTCGAAATGGCGATTGAAAAAGCCGGTCTCGGCAGGCTGAAAGGCAAGCTCGATACGAACGCCCGCTGGGATCGTATGCTCGATACCGACGAACAGAAGGCCGTCGGTTTTGCCCATGCCCTGCTCGCCAAGCCGCGCTGGCTGATCCTCGACGAAACGCTCGAAGGCCTGGAGCCGGATATCCAGAAGCGCCTGGTTGCGCTTCTGGGCGAACTCAAGGATACGACGATGATCTATATCGGCCGTTCAGAGGCTTATCTTGAACTCATGTCGCCGCGGGTATTGCATCTGCAGGCCCTGGTTCCGCCGGACCCGACAGCGCCGCCTGCAAAGCCTGTCTCGGGTGCTGCTCGCGGACAAAACCCGGCACGGCGCCCCATTGTCCGCAAGGAGACGGTGCGGCCCGCCTGAACAACTTCGCCCGGATACGAAAAAGGCCCCGACGCGCAATCCACGCGTTCGGGGCCTTTTATCGAGATGGAGTGCCAGGTCCGGGATCAGTCCTTGGCGCGTTCGACGTAGGAATTGTCTTCGGTCATGATGACGACGCGGGTGCCGGCATTGACATGCGGCGGCACCATGGTGCGAACGCCATTCGACAGCATGGCTGGCTTGTAGGAGGACGACGCCGTCTGGCCCTTGACGACCGGCTCAGTCTCCATGATTTCAAGCGTCACAGTGCGTGGCATCTGGATGGCAAGCGCGATACCTTCATGCATCGACAGGATGCAGGTCATGCCTTCCTGCAGGTAGGCCTTGTCGTCGCCCATGGTTTCGGCATCGACGGTAACCTGGTCGTAGTTTTGCGGGTTCATGAAGTGGAACCCGTCGCTGTCTTCGTAAAGGTACTGATGGTTGACGTCCTCGACGAAGGCGCGCTCGACTTGTTCGGTCGTGCGCCAGCGCTCGGAAACCTTCGTGCCATCCGAAATCCGGCGCATATCGATCTGGGTGACCGGCGTGCCTTTGCCGGGGTGGAAATTGGCGGCCGTCAGCACGACGTAGAGCTTGCCGTCGACGTCGAGCACATTGCCCTTGCGGATCGAAGAGGCGATAACCTTGACCATAAGACTTCCTTGTAACGCAGCTTTTTGCATCGTAGAGGACGGACCGAGCCCGTTTCCCTGATGCAGCAATGTTTTCTTGGGGGCGCAACTAACCTAAAATGGTGGAAATAGCCACCCCGTCGCGGCTCATCCTATAAAAGAAAGCGCGGAATGAACGCCAGCCTGACAAAAGCATCTCCCTGGTGGACGCCCGGCGTCCATGCGGATCGACGGCCTTTTCTTATCGGCCGCAATGCGATCCAGGCGGCGCTGCGCAGTTTTTTTTCAGCCGGCGACTTCCTCGAGGTTGATACGGCAACCCTTCAGATATCGCCCGGCAACGAGGCACATCTGCATGCTTTCGCTACAGAAGCCCTGACGACCGACGGTCAGGCGGCACCCTTCTACCTGCACACGTCGCCGGAATTTGCCTGCAAGAAGCTGCTGGCCGCGGGCGAACAACGTATTGCATGCTTTGCCCATGTCTATCGCAACCGTGAGCGCGGGCCCTTGCACCATCCGGAGTTCACCATGCTCGAATGGTACAGGGTCGGCGAAGGCTACGAGCAGCTGATGGCTGACTGCGTCGATATAATGCGACTGGCGGCGAAAACCGCGGGGGCTGCGCGGCTGGCGTTCCGGGGTGCCGAGTGCGATCCCTTTGCCGAGCCGGAGCGGATCAGCGTTGCGGCGGCCTTCCTGCAGCATGCCGGCATCGACCTCTTGTCCTCGGTTGCCGCCGACGGACAGACGGACCGCGACTGCCTTGCTGCGGAAATGAACCGCCTCGGCATGCGTGTTGCCGGCGACGATGGCTGGGCGGATATGTTCAGCCGGGTGCTGGTGGAAAAGATCGAACCGCATCTCGGTTTTGGCCGACCGACGATCCTTGACGAATATCCGGTCTCCGAGGCCGCTCTTGCCAGGCCCTCGGCGCGGGATCCGCGTGTCGCCGAGCGCTTCGAACTCTATGCCTGCGGCGTCGAGCTTGCCAATGGCTTCGGCGAACTCACCAATGCCGTCGAACAGCGGCGGCGGTTCGAGATCGAGATGGCGGAAAAGGCGCGGGTCTACGGCGAAACCTATCCGCTCGACGAGGATTTTCTCGACGCGCTTGCCATCATGCCCGAGGCAAGCGGCATCGCCCTCGGTTTCGACCGGCTGGTGATGCTGGCTACCGGAGCATCCCGCATCGAGCAGGTGCTTTGGGCGCCCGTTGCGGAGTTCGGAAGATGAACGTCATTCGATCGATCAGGACAGTCGACGATCTCCAGCGGGCATCGCTTGTCGATGGGCAAAACGCGGCGTCGCTGGAAGCGGTCGCGGAACGTTATGCCATCGCGCTGACGCCTGCCATTGCCGCACTGATTGACCGCACCGATCCCGATGATCCGATCGCCCGGCAATTCGTGCCCGATATGGCAGAGCTGGTGGTGACGCCGGAAGAGCGTGCCGATCCCATCGGCGATGCGGCCCATAGCCCGGTCACAGGCATCGTCCATCGCTATCCCGACCGTGTGCTGCTAAAGGCGGTGCATGTCTGCCCCGTCTATTGCCGATTCTGCTTTCGCCGCGAGATGGTCGGTCCGCAGGGTATGGGTACGCTGGATGCCGGCGAACTCGATGCCGCTTTCGACTATATCCGCGCCCATCCGGAGATCTGGGAGGTGATCCTCACCGGCGGCGATCCGCTGGTTCTGTCGCCCCGGCGTCTCGAAGAACTGCTGGCCGGGCTTGCTGCCATCGATCACGTCAAGATCGTCCGCTTCCACACCCGCGTTCCAGTCGTCGATCCGCAGAAGATCGACGCAGCGCTTGTGGCCGCGCTGAAGGCGAGCGGCAAGACGGTCTATGTGGCGTTGCATGCCAACCACCCGCGCGAACTGACGGCGGACGCACGCGCCGCCTGTGCCCGTCTTGTCGATGCCGGCATCGTCATGGTCAGCCAGTCCGTACTTTTAAAAGGGGTCAACGACGATCCCCTGGTACTGGCGGCGCTGATGCGCGCCTTCGTGGAAACGCGGATCAAACCCTACTATCTGCACCATCCCGATCTCGCGCCCGGCACCAGCCATTTCCGGTTGACCATCGCCGAGGGCCAGCGCCTTGTGGCCGAGTTGCGCGGTCGCTTGTCCGGTCTCTGCCAGCCGGCCTATATCCTCGATATTCCCGGCGGCTACGGCAAAGCGGTCATCGGCGAGCGTGCCATCCGCGATGTCGGCGAGGGTTGCTATTCGGTTTCCGATTTCCGAGGCGAATGGCACGATTACCCGCCGCCATCCGGCAGCGGTAAGCCTGACTAGGCGCGATCCCGCGACGACTCACGAAAATTTATCTTCTTCACATTTTCCGGACGCATCCAGGAGCGTTGCTCTACCTACCCGGTCCAATCCGCGCTAAGAGAAGCAACCCCCGATATTATTAGTGTGTCGGCGGATTACATTCTGTCCGGATCATGAACAATGGCCGGCGAACGCTCATCTTTCCTTAACCAGAAGGCTTAGCGGTATGTTGGAATTTTGCGCCTAAAACAACCTCAGATAAGGCGGTACGACCGCTAAAAACACCTGGAGACGATTGGATGAACGAGACAATCCGTGGTTTGCTCACCAAGCTCGGGGGCCTTCCAGTGCCCGTCGACAGCATTGCCGACGACGCCGATCTCTATGCGGCAGGCCTTTCCTCCTTCGCATCCGTGCAGCTTATGCTCGGGCTCGAAGAGGCGTTCGACATGGAGTTTCCGGACAACCTGCTGAACCGTAAATCCTTTGCCAGCATCAGCGCCATCACCAGCACGGTGGATGCGATCCTCGGCTCCAGAAAGGTGGCCTGATGAGCGTGGCGGTGGCGATAGCGAAGGACAATCTCAATGCCCGCATCGCCCGCGTCGCGGCAATTGCTGCAGCACACGCCGATGCCGTCGACTGCGAATCGCGGTTTCCGCGCGAGGCCGTCACAGCCCTGAAGGCCGAACGCCTGCTGTCGATCCAGATCCCGACCGAACTCGGCGGGGAAAGCGCGACAATCACTGAAATCGCCGCGCTGTGCACCGTGCTCGGACAAGCCTGCGCGGCCACCGCGATGATTTTCGCCATGCACCAGATCAAGCTGTCGAGCCTGGTCGAGCACGGCGAAGGCAGCGACTGGCATCGCGATTTCATGCGCCGTATCGCCCGTGACCAGCTGCTGCTGGCGTCTGCCACGACCGAAGGCGGCATCGGCGGCAACATGCGCAACAGCATTTGCGCCATCCGCGTCGAGGGCAACAGCTGCTTCCTCGAGAAGGACGCCACCGTCATTTCCTACGGCGCGCATGCCGACGCCATCCTCATCACATCGCGCGCCCACGCCGATGCGGCGCCTTCTGACCAGGTCCTGACGGCCTTCCTGAAGGACCAGTACACGCTCGACAGAACCTCCGTCTGGGATACGCTCGGAATGCGCGGCACCTGCTCCGATGGCTTCGTGTTCAAGGGAGAGGCGCCGGCCGTCCAGATCCTGCCGAAACCGTTTGCCGAGATTGCCGCGCAGTCCATGCTTGCCACCTCGCACCTCTTGTGGAGCGCGCTCTGGTACGGCATCGCCGCCGATGCGGTGGCCCGTGCCCAGGCTTTCGTGCGCGCTGCGGCCCGTAAGTCACCCGGCACGCCTCCGCCCGGCGCGCTGCGTTTGGCAGAGGTCTCCGGCCAGCTACAGATGGTCAAGTCGAACGTCGTCGCTGCGCTGAAAGTCTACGAAGATGCCAAGCTCGATGCCGACCGCCTGTCTTCCATGGCTTTCGCGGTGGCGATGAACAACGTCAAGATCGTCTCCTCAGAGGCGATCCTGCCGATCATCAACCACGCCATGCTGATCTGCGGCATCATGGGCTACAAGAACGGTACGCCCTACAGCCTCGGCCGCCACCTGCGCGACGCGCATTCGGCGCAGCTGATGATCTCGAACGACCGCATCCTTGCCAACACATCGACGATGCTGCTGGTCCACAAACAAGACACCAATTTGCTGGGGTAATCGCCATGGACATGCAGGTTTCTTTTCTCGATCGGCTCTTCGAATCAGGCCTCCTGATCGACACCGGTGTCGATGGCCTCTATGGCCGAAGCGGCCAGTTTGAAGACGTCATCGCTGCCTTCGAGCGGTTGATCGACAGGTTCGGCGGTGGCGACGGTGCCGAGGCGATGCGCTTCCCGCCCGGCATGAACCGCGCGATCTTCGAAAAGAGCGGCTACATGAAGAGCTTTCCGCAGCTGGCCGGCACGGTCCACAGCTTCTGCGGCGGCGAGATGGACCATATGAACCTGCTGAAATGCATGGAGGTTGGCGACGACTGGACCAAGGGCCAGGAAGCAACCGAGATCGTGCTGACGCCCGCCGCCTGCTATCCGCTCTATCCGACGGTGGCCCGGCGCGGCAACCTGCCGGCGGAGGGCGCGCTGTTCGACCTGCAGTCCTATTGCTTCCGCCATGAACCGTCACAGGATCCCGCCCGCCAGCAGCTTTTTCGCATGCGCGAATATGTCTGCATGGGCACCGAGCAGCATGTCACGGATTTCCGCCAGAGCTGGATGGATCGTGGCGTCGAGATGATGAAGTCGGTCGGTCTCGAGGTCGTCATCGATGTCGCCAATGACCCGTTCTTCGGCCGCGCAGGCAAGATGATGGTCAACAACCAGCGCGACCAGAACCTGAAGTTCGAATTGCTGATCCCGATCACCTCGACGGCCAATCCGACGGCCTGCATGAGCTTCAACTACCACCAGGATTCGTTCGGCACCAAATGGGGCCTCAACCTTGCCGACGGCAAGGTCGCGCATACGGCGTGCGTCGGCTTCGGACTGGAGCGGATAGCGCTGGCGCTGTTCCACCATCACGGGCTCGATGTAAAGGCCTGGCCGGCGCCGGTGCGCGACGTCCTGTGGGGCTGATCGTCGGGATGCCGTCAGTATTTCCCGGGCTTGATCCTGCCGCCTATTCCCGCCATGGGCTGCACGACAGCGAACGGATGTGGCCGGAAACCAACTGCTATATCGATCTCTGGATCGAGGTGCTGAACACGATCGGCCGGCCACCCGAGGCGATGCTCGGCTTCACCATGGGGCAGGATTTCGAGGGCGACCAGTTCACCTTCTTCAAGGTGCCGCTGGAAGACCTAGAGGCGCTTTATGGCATCCGCTGCACCGAACTTGCCATCTACGACGACGTCGAACGGCATCTTGCCGTACAGATCGCGCGTCGGCGGCTTTGCCTCGTCGAGATGGATTCGTTCTACATGCCGGATACGCAAGGCGTCGCCTACCGTACCGAGCACGGCAAGACGACGGTGGCGATCAACAGGCTGGACCCGGTTGCGCGCGAACTCGATTATTTCCACAATGGCGGCTTCTTCCGGCTCTCCGGCGAGGACTTCGATGGCGTTTTCCAGCGACACCTGCCGGAAGGTGCGCCGCCGTTCCTGCCCTATACGGAATTCGCCAAATTGCCGCTGCAGCCGCCCGCGGAAGCTGAAATCCGCCGGACGGCCCGTCGCCTGCTGGAGGCTCATTTTGCCCGGCGCCCGCGCGACAACCCGATCCGCGCCTTTGCCACGGTGTTTGCCGCCCAGGTCGAGGCGATTGCCGAGAGGCCGTTCGGCGTGTTCCACAAATATGCTTTCAATACGCTCCGCCAGGTCGGCGCCAATTTCGAACTGGCCGGCAGCCATCTAGACTGGCTGTCGCCGGAATTCGCGGCCGCAAGTGCACAAGCCCGGCGGATCTCAGAGGCTTCAAAATCGGTGCAGTTCCAGATCGCTCGGGCTGTGACGCGGCGTAAATTCGAGCCGCTGCACACGGCGCTTGATCCGGTGGCGGATGCATGGGATGCCATGGTCGGGCTTCTGGAACGACAGGTCTGAAACGGGCAATGGCAATCGAGGGGCGTTTGGCAGGCATCGGCGCTGAGGAGACGCTGCTGGGCGAGGGATGGACCCTGGTGCTGACCACTCCCGGCGAATGGGAGACGCCTGCCGACGTGTCGCTGGGCGCAGCCTTCATCCCGGCCACGGTGCCCGGCACCGTCGCAGAAGCGCTGGAGAAGGCGGGCCTGTTCGACCGAGAGCATCCGGAACCGCTGAACGATCGCGACGCCTGGTATTTCTGCCGGCTGGTCGATGCAGTGCCTGGCGATGCCGTGCTGCGCCTTGCCGGTCTTGCGACACTCTGCGAGGTCTTCCTCAACGGCGTCATGCTTCTTTCCAGCGAGAGCATGTTCGAAAGCCATGACCTGCCGGTCACCTTGCTCGGCGGCGACGAGCTGGGCCTATGTTTCCGGGCGCTGGCCCCAAGGCTTGAAGAGCCCGGTCCGCGCGCCCGCTGGCGGCCGCAGATGATCGCGCCGCAGGGGCTGCGCATGGTCCGCACGACGCTGCTCGGCCATATGCCGGGCTGGTGCCCCGAGATCCATGCCGTTGGCCCGTGGCGGCCGATATCGCTGCTGCGGCCGAGAGCGGTCGTTGTCCGCGATCTCGTCCTTCGGCCGGAACTCAGCGAGAGCGGCGAGGGGCGGCTGCATGTTTCCCTTCTGCTTGAGGGCAAGGCCAGCGCCATCGTGCTTTCCTGCGCCGGCGCCGAGCAGAGCCTTGAAAGCGATGGCGCTGGCCATTGGGCGGCGACGCTGACGATCCCCGCCGTGCGTCCGTGGTGGCCGAATAGCCATGGGACGCAGGAACTCCACGACGTCGCGCTCGTCATCGACGGGACCGTCCACCCCCTCGGTCGCACCGGATTTCGCCGCATCGAAGTCGATCGCGGTGCCGATGGCCGGGATTTCGCGCTCGTCGTCAATGGCGAGCGCATTTTCTGCCGGGGTGCGGTCTGGACCAGCGCCGATATCGTTCGGCTGCCCGGCGACCGTGCCGCCTATGAGCCGTGGCTGCGGCTGTCGGCAGAGGCCGGCATGAATATGGTGCGGATCGGCGGCACGATGGCCTATGAGACGCCGGAGTTCTTCGGACTTTGCGACGAGCTCGGGATTCTTGTCTGGCAGGACATGATGTTCGCCAATTTCGACTATCCGAAAACCGACAAGACATTTCACGCGCATGTCGAGAGGGAGGCCGCCGGATTTCTCGATGCCATCAGCTTGTCGCCGTCGCTGGCCGTCATCTGCGGCGGTAGTGAAATGTACCAGCAGGCGGCGATGATGGGACTGCCCGAGCGGTTCTGGCTAAACCCGGTGACGGAAGAGATCCTGCCTGCAGTCGCCGAGGCAAGGCGCCCGGACGTGCCCTATGTCGCCAACTCCCCCGTCGGTGGCGCCATGCCGTTCTCGCCCGATACAGGCGTTACCCATTACTATGGCGTCGGCGCCTATCTCAGGCCGCTCGACGATGCCCGTCGCGCCAATGTCCGTTTTGCAGCCGAAAGCCTCGCCTTCGCCCATGTGCCGCAGCAACGCACGCTCGATGCGCATCTGCCGGCTCCCGCCGTCCACAGCCCGCAATGGAAGGCCCGCGTGCCGCGTGACCGCAGTGCGTCCTGGGATTTCGAGGATGTCCGCGATCACTATCTGCGGGAACTCTACGGTTTCGATCCGGCCCAATTGCGCCGCGAGGACCCCAATGTCTATCTCGACCTTTCGCGCGCCACCACCGGCGAGGTGGTGGAGGCGACCTATGGCGAGTGGCGGCGCACGGGCTCGAGCTGCAATGGCGCGCTGGTCTGGACGCTGCAGGACCTCCTGCCCGGCCCCGGCTGGGGGGTGATCGATTCGACAGGCGAGCCAAAGCCGGTCTGGTATGCGATGCGCCGTGCGTTCCGGCCGGTGCAGGTGCTGATGACCGACGAGGGCACCAACGGGCTTGCCGTGCATGTCATCAACGAGACTGCTGCGCCGCTCGCGCTGGAACTCGAGGTTTCCGCCCTGCGCGACGGCCGCCAGGTTGTCGTCAGTGGCCGGCGCGAGTTGACGCTCGATGCCCGTTCCAGCCAGGAGATCGCCTGCACCGATCTGTTCGGTGCCTTCTTCGACACCACCTATGCCTTCCGTTTCGGACCGCCGTCGCACGATGTCACCGTCGCCCGCCTGCGGTCTCTGGTATCGGACCCGAAGATACCAGGGGCGATCCGGGCCGAGGCCTTTCATTTCCCGCTCGGCAGGACGAGGGCCTTTCACGCGCCCGGTATCGTTGCGGCGGTTGTCTTCGAGGATGGCGCGTGGTTCGTCGATCTCGACTGCGAGCGGTTCGCCCAGTCCGTCCATATCGAGGCGGAGGGTTTCAGGGCCGAGGACGACTGGTTTCACCTCGCGCCGGGGGCGCCACGTCGCGTCAAGCTCATCCCGAGGGATGCCGGCGTGGTGGATAGACCGCCGGCCGTGCAGATCGGCACGATCAGCAGCCGGCATATCGTCTCGATCTGACGGAAAGAGCGGCGCCGGCGTGGCTATCGTGCGTCAGGCGAGTTCGCCGTAAACGCATATCGGAACACGTTCAGGGTCTGGCAGCACTTTGTCATACAACGCACCATAGCGCTCGGCGACCTTGTCCCAGGCGTAGCTGCGGGAGATGCCGAGCAGTTCTTCGCGAATGCCTGTTCCCTGCGCCACAAGGCGCGCAAAGGCGGCTTCGAGGGCCTTTGCCGACCGTTGCGCCCCGGAAAAATCGGTTAGCATCAGGACCGGATGGGCTGTGGCGAGCGCCCGGAAGGTGTCGTTGCTGTTCAGCACGGGCAGCAGGCCGGCGCTCATGGCCTCGATGACGGCAAGCCTCGAGCCGGCGCTATCCGAGGCCGATGCAAAAAGCGAGGCTCGGGCCATCGTGTTTCGGATGGTACAATGGTCGTCCGAGGCTTGCAGCGAGACATGCCGCGACAGGCCCCGCGACCGGATGTCAGCCTCGAGCGTCTGGCCATCAACACCGGAGGGCGTGCCGATGATGTCGAGATGCCAGTCTGGATGGCGCGGGGCGAGTACCTGCATCACATCGAGCAGCCGGTCGAGCCGGGCTTCCGACGACAGCCCGCCGATGGTGACGATCCGGCGACGGGCATCGAGAGCGGCGCAGTTGGCGAACTTCGCGACGTCGGCGCCGCTGCCGATCGACGCCGCGCGGTTGCCAACGATGGTGTCGAAAAGCCGGTGGTCCGGCTCGCTGCTGCAGGCGATGCGACTATAGGCCTTGCAGGAGCGGCGCGTCACGAGGCTGAACCACAGCTTCTTCATCTCTTCGTGCCGGCTTGCGTGCCGGACGTTGCCGCTGATGGTCGCGACAAGCGGTCGCCGATGTAGAAACCTGCCCCAGGCAAGAGCATCGAAGCAGAAGTCGACCCCGTGGACATGGACCAGGTCGGCATCGGCGATATGCCTGAAGACCTCGAGCGCCGCCGGATAGACGCTGTTGCCGGCACCGGCAATCCGCACGATCTCGAGACCGTCTATCGTGTCCCGCGCCGGCCGATTGCCGGCGATTTCGGAAGCCGGGTTCTCGCAGGTGACGACGCGGATGCGGTAGCGGCGCGATAGCTGGCGGCAGAGCGTGGCGACGGCGTCCGTGCCCTCGCTGGCAGGCAGGAACTCGCGCACCACATGGGCGATCAGGGGTCGTCGTTCGTCCGGAATGTTGAAATCGCGGCCATGAGCCTGCGCCAATGTCATCGGTCCACCCTCGCGCCGAAGTTCGATCTTCGGCATGACACGCGTTGTGTCTGTCTGGGGTCAGCAAATCACCGCGCCAGTTAAGGAAACGCTAAATTGCCTCCGTCACCGGCGGATACGGCGGGAAAGGGTTAATGCGACCCTGAGGCAAGGCATGCTTGGTATGGCCGGATTGTGGGCGGCGCGTCGTCAGAAGGCCCGGAAGGTCAGCGTCGTCAGCGAGCGGACGATGCCCGGGATATTGGCGATGGTGTCGTTGATGAATTTGCCGATGTCCTGGTCCTCGCCGACATAGACCTTCATCAGGAGGTCGTAATCGCCGCTGGTCGAATAGAGCTCGGAAACGAGCTCCGTCTGGTAGATGGCATCGGCGACCTCGTAGGTCTTGCCGGGGGCGCATTGCAGCTGAACGAAAATGGGCTTCATGGCTCTATCCTGGTACATTTGAGACAAACGATGTGCCTGCCTGCATATCCGCGTAACCCGCCGCAATCAAGCAAGCCCGCATCCTTCAGCCTTTCGCGGGCGCAAGGATGAGGGACGCTGGATCCGACTGAGACCGGCCCATCCTGATTGCCACAGTGAGAGGAGTACCCCCCATCAGAACAGCGAGCGCAGTGCTGTAAATCCTCGTCCTACGAAGTCGCCGAAGAAGTATGGGCCGAGGCCCCATACGGCGGTCCAGAGTGCGGCGCCGATGATGTTGGCAATGAGGAAGCGGGCCCATGGCATGCCCATGGAACCGGCGATCAGGCCGTTGAGCTGCCGCAGGAGAATGAAGAAACGCGCGGTGACGACGATGATCGGACCGCGAACCCGGAATATCTCCTCGAACTTGTGCAGCCTTTCCGGTGTCAGGCGCACCATCCAGCCATGCTTTTCCAGTAGCGGCCTGCCGCCGTAATGGCCGATCAGGTAGCCGGTGAAATCGCCGGCGACGGCCGCGACCCAGACGACAAAAAAGACGCTGACGATGTTCAACTCGCCTCGGGATGCGAGCAGCGAAGCGCTGACGAGGGCGCTCTCGCCGGGAAGCGGTGCACCGAGCGATTCGAAGTAGATGATCAGGAAGAGTGTCAGCAGGCCGTATTCGTGAAGGAAAGGCTGGATCGACGACCAGGCATCATGCAGGAAGCTCAAGGGCGGCCCTCGGGGTCACGGGTTCGATGCCAGATGCCTATCCCACTCCCGGCCGGCAGGCCAGACGGGAGCGGGAAATTTTGCGCGAAGGCGAGATCAGAACGTCGCGGTGACTGGATCTGGACCGATGCGGCCGCCGGGGGTGTCGAGCGTGTCGATCTGCTTCAGGTCATCGGCATCTAGCTTGAAGTCGAATACCTTGAAGTTTTCGGCGATGCGGCTCGGGGTGACCGACTTCGGAATGACGATCAGGCCAGCGTCGATGTGCCAGCGGATGATCACTTGCGCCGGCGTGCGACCGTACTTGCCGGCGATCTTTCCGATCACGGCGTTATCGAGCAGCTTGCCCTGGCCGAGCGGGCTCCAGGACTGGGTCTTGATGCCGAGTGCCTCATGGGTCTCGCGCAGCGCCCGCTGCTGGAAATCCGGATGCAGTTCGATCTGGTTGAGAACAGGCGTGACGCCGGTCTCGCCAATGATGCGGTTCAGGTGTTCGGCAGCGAAGTTGGAGACGCCGATCGATTTTGCCCGGCCTTCACTGTGCAGCTGGACGAATGCCTTCCAGGTGTCGAGATACCGGTCCTTGGATGGTGCGGGCCAATGGATGAGGTAGAGGTCGACATAGTCTGTGCCGAGACGCTTCAGGCTTTCGTCGAATGCCTTCAGCGTGCTGTCGAAGCCCTGTGCGTCATTCCAGAGCTTGGTGGTGAGGAAGATATCCTTGCGGTCAACACCGGAGGAGCGGATGCCCTCGCCGACGCCCTCTTCGTTGCCATAGATGGCGGCGGTGTCGATATGACGGTAGCCGGCCTCGATCGCGGCGCGCACGGCCGGTGCGGCTGTCTCGTTCGGCGTCTGCCAGACGCCGAGCCCGACCTGGGGAATGGAACGGCCGTCGTTAAACGTGATGATGGTTTTATCGGTCACACTGTCTCTCCGGAAATGATGTTCAATCGGAATGCGGGGCGGCGCGAACCGACTGCGGTCCGGCGCCTAGCCCCGCCGGCTCAAAGGCCGACGCCTTTCATATAGGTCGCGTCCGGCGTTTATCACCCCTCCCGAAGAGCGGTGGCTAAAGCACGCGGACGACGCTGCCCTTGCCGACATGGGAGAGCAAGCGGCGCATGTGGGGCAGGCTGACGGCAATACAGCCGGCTGTCGGCTCGAAACCCGGGCGGATCAGGTGAAAGAAGATCGCCGAGCCGCGATTGCGCTGCCGCACTGAAATATTCCAGTCGAGCACGAGGCAGATGTCATACACCCCGTCATCGCGCATCATCTCCTCGTGACCGGCGCGAAAGGGTGCTTTCACCAGCGTGTTGTAGCTGGCGTGGCCTGGATCGTCGCACCACAGCATGCCGGGCCGGATACGGCGCATGGCAAGCATCGTCGCCGGCATCATGACGCGGTCGCCGCGCGCGAAGCCAGAGAGAAGTCGCATCGACGCGATCGGCGTGGCGCCATCACCCTCGCGCTTGCGCACGGTCCTGCCGTTTCGTCCGATTGCGGCCGGCACGACGACCCCGTCGAAGGCGACAAGCGCGCGGCTGCGGTTTCCCGGCGCAGGGCGAACGGTGATGATCGTGCTGCGTGTGGCTGGCTGCTGCCTTGCTTTGCCCATCTTTCTCAAGTGTTCTCTCTCGCCCGGTCGCTCTCTTGATGAAACTCTAGCAGTTTCAAGGGGACGACCAAGCGGCAAGCGTGCCTTCGCTTGCCAAAAACGCAATTTGGCGTAAGCCTTTAATCGGATCGAACCACACAAGGACGAGAGCCGTATGACCGCACGCACCATTCTACTGGTGGACGATGACACCGATCTGCGCGAGATGCTGGTCGAACAATTGTCGCTTTACGAGGAATTCACTGTCCTGCAGGAAGCCAATGCCGGCAAGGGCATAGCTACAGCCCGCGCCACAGCCGTCGACCTGCTGATCATGGATGTCGGCCTGCCGGATATGGATGGCCGCGAGGCCGTCAAGCTGCTGCGCAAGGGCGGCTTCAAGCCACCGATCATCATGCTGACCGGCCACGACACGGACTCGGACACGATCCTGGGTCTAGAAGCCGGCGCCAACGATTACGTTACCAAGCCGTTCCGCTTCGCCGTGCTTCTCGCCCGTGTCCGTGCGCAGCTGCGCCAGCACGAGCAGAGCGAAGATGCGACTTTCACCGTTGGCCGCTATCTGTTCAAGCCGAGCCAGAAGCTGCTGACCACGGAAGACGGGCAGAAGATCCGCCTGACCGAGAAGGAAGCGGCAATCATCCGCTATCTCTACCGCGCCGAACAGAAGGTCGTCACCCGCGATATCCTGCTCGAAGAAGTCTGGGGCTACAATTCCGGCGTCACCACCCACACGCTGGAAACCCACGTCTACCGCCTGCGCCAGAAGATCGAGCGTGATCCATCGAATGCCGAAATTCTGGTAACGGAAAACGGCGGCTACAAGATCATCCCGTAAGGCGTTTCCGATGGCCCTCAGTGACGATATCCAGCTGTTTTCGCAACTGCCGCTGTTCCAGGGTATGGGCGAGGATCAACTGCGGCTGATCGCCTTCGGGGCCGATCGGCGGCACATCGCTGCCGGCCAGACCCTGTTTCGCGAGCGGTCGCCGGCCGAATGCGCCTATGTGGTGGCCAGCGGCCGTTTCGAACTGACGACGCAGGATGGAAAAGGCGCATCGCGGGTCGAAGCTCTCGTAGAGGCGGGCACGCTGTTGTCCGAGCTGGCGCTGGTAACGCTGGTCGAGCGCAAATACACGGCCATCGCGCTTGAGGATTCGACCGTCGTTCGCATCACCCGGGCGCTGTTTCACCGGCTGATCGAGGAATATCCCGAGGCAGCGCAGCTTATCGAACGCCGGGTGCGCGACAATTTCAATATCATGGTCAATCAGGCGGTCGCGATGCTCGACCGCTTTTCATAAGGCCGGCTCAGAGATCGAAATGCGCCGTCACCGGCACGTGATCGGATGGCCTGTCCCAGCCGCGCGCCTCTTTGAGGATGTCGATGCGCTGTAGCAGGGGCCCGAGATCGGCCGATCCCCAGATATGGTCGAGGCGGCGACCGCGATTGGCCTCCTCCCAGTCCTTGGCGCGGTAGCTCCACCAGGTGTAGAGCTTTTCGCTGGCCGGCACCGTCTGGCGCATGAGATCAACCCAGGCTCCACCCCTGATCACCTCCAGCAGGCCTTCCGTCTCGACGGGCGTATGGCTGACGATCTTCAGCAGCTGCTTGTGCGACCAGACATCGTTCTCGAGCGGCGCGATGTTGAGATCGCCGACGAGGATGGCAGAGGTGTCGGGCTCGGCATTGGCATGCAGCTGCTTCATCTCCTCGATGAAATCGAGCTTGTGACCGAATTTCGGGTTGATCGTCCGGTCCGGCTCGTCGCCGCCGGCCGGCACGTAGAAATTATGCAGCCGCACCCGACGGCCGCCACGCTCGAAAATCGCCGAGATATGCCGGGCATCGCCGACGCCGCAGAAATCTTGGCGATGATCCTCGACGAGCGGGATGCGCGAGGCGATGGCAACGCCGTGATAGCCCTTCTGGCCGTGGATGATGATGTGCTCGTAGCCCATGGCGCGCAGCGGCGCCAACGGGAAGAGATCGTTGATGACCTTGGTTTCCTGAAGGCAAAGAATGTCCGGCTGCTGCTGCATCACCAGCTTTTCGATGATCGGCATGCGCAGCCGCACCGAATTGATATTCCACGTGGTGATCGAAAAGCTCATGCCATGCCTCTTGAATGGATGGCCATGGCTTAGACCGAGCAGCAATGAAAGGAAACTGCCAGAACGGCGAAAAACAAAGGGCGGCCGCTCGCCGCGACCGCCCCGACAGAGAAGATGAAAAGGTTCAGTGGCGGGCGCTGGTGTCGCTCGGAATCTTGAACACGCTTTCGTCGAAGGCAACGTTGGTCTTGACGTTGCTGATAACGACCGACGTGTCCTTGCCCTGGTTGTCTGTCACCGTCCACTGGCGCAGATCGTAGGTCTTGGAATCGA
Source organism: Rhizobium sp. B21/90 (assembly GCF_019355815.1). Lineage (NCBI taxonomy): Bacteria > Pseudomonadati > Pseudomonadota > Alphaproteobacteria > Hyphomicrobiales > Rhizobiaceae > Rhizobium > Rhizobium sp. B21/90. The sequence goes on from NZ_CP072162.1 coordinate 493,099, forward strand.
ACATCATGGTGATGGTCGAATCGCCGAAGATCGTCCGGCTGCCGAGCACGATGGTGGTAAGCGTCGGTTCAACCTTGACGCTGCGCACCATGTCGGCCGAAAGGTCGATCTTGCTGGCGAGCAGCAGCGTCAACGGCGTCTTTGACAGCGGATAGGTGTTCCAGGTCTTCAGCTGCGAATTGCCGACCACGACATTGTAACCGTCGGAGATTACCCGCATCGGCGATGGATCGTCGTAGTTGAAGCGCATCTTGCCCGGCCGCTCGATAAAGAACCGGCCGCCGGTCTGGTCGCCACGCGGACCGAACTGCACGAACGAGCCCTGCATGGTCTTGGTTGCGGAGAAGTGGTCGGCAATGGCCTGGGCCAGCGCCGGCGGCGGCGCATTGGAGGTTGCCTGGGCGAAGGCGTTGAACGGCAAGGCGGCAGCCACGAGTCCGACAGCGCAGGCGCCGATGAAATGGCGGCGCGTCAGCTGCAACGGGCTGCGTGCGACGGCGCCGACTTCAGTCTTTTTCATTAAAATCTCCTTTGCCGATCTCTATGGCGCTGAAAACCGGCGGCTTCATGACCTTTTCGGCGACATACATAGGGCGCACGGTCAATTTGCCGAGAGCCTTAGTAGCCCCAGCCGGACAACCCGACGATACTTGCTAGCGGTCGAGGATATCGGCTTCCGTCGGCACCAGGATCTCGCGCTTTCCGGCATGGTTGGCCGGGCCGATGATGCCTTCCTGCTCCATCCGCTCGATCAGCGAGGCGGCGCGGTTATAGCCGATGCCGAGACGGCGCTGGACATAGGATGTCGAGGCCTTGCCGTCGCGCAGTACCACAGCCACGGCCTGGTCGTAGGGATCGTCCGAATCCGACAGGTTACCGGTGCCGACTGGACCGTCGCCATCCTCGTCGTCCTCATCGCTGTCTGCGGTGATGGCGTCGAGATATTGCGGCGAGCCCTGCGTCTTCAGATAGGCGACGATGTCCTCGACCTCGCCATCGGCAACGAAGGGGCCGTGAACGCGCTGTATGCGACCGCCGCCGGCCATGTAGAGCATGTCGCCCATGCCGAGCAGCTGTTCGGCACCCTGTTCGCCGAGGATGGTGCGGCTGTCGATCTTCGAAGTCACCTGGAAGGAAATGCGCGTCGGGAAGTTTGCCTTGATCGTGCCGGTGATGACATCGACGGAGGGACGCTGCGTTGCCATGATGACGTGGATACCTGCGGCACGCGCCATCTGCGCCAGGCGCTGCACGGCGCCTTCGATATCTTTGCCGGCGACCATCATCAGGTCGGCCATCTCGTCGATGATGACGACGATGTAGGGAAGCGGCTTCAGGTCGAACTCTTCCGTTTCGTACATAGCCTCGCCGGTCGCCCGGTCGAAGCCCGTCTGCACGGTGCGCGAAATCGCCTCGCCCTTGGCAGCAGCCTGCTCGACGCGGGTATTGAAGCCGTCGATATTGCGCACGCCGATCTTCGACATCTTCTTGTAGCGCTCTTCCATCTCGCGGACGGTCCACTTGAGCGCCACGACGGCCTTTTTTGGATCGGTGACGACGGGCGACAACAGATGCGGGATGCCGTCATAGACGGAGAGTTCGAGCATTTTCGGATCGATCATGATCAGGCGGCACTGCTCCGGCGTCATCCGGTAGAGCAGCGACAGGATCATCGTGTTGATCGCCACCGACTTGCCCGAGCCGGTGGTACCGGCGACCAGCAGATGCGGCATCTTGGCGAGGTCTGCAATGACGGGTTCGCCACCGATGGTCTTGCCGAGCGCCATGGCAAGCTTCGCCTTGGAGGTCTCGAAATCCCGGGAGGCGATCATCTCGCGCAGATAGACGGTTTCGCGGATATTGTTCGGCAATTCGATGCCGATGGCATTGCGGCCAGGGACGACGGCAACACGGGCGGCAATGGCGCTCATCGAGCGGGCGATATCGTCGGCAAGGCCGATGACGCGCGAGGACTTGATGCCGGGCGCCGGCTCCAGCTCGTAGAGCGTGACGACGGGACCCGGGCGGACATGGATGATTTCGCCCTTGACGCCGAAATCTTCCAGCACGCCTTCGAGCATGCGGGCGTTCTGTTCCAGCGCATCGGCCGACAGCGTCGAATCGCGCACCACGGCTTTCGGTTCGGCTAACAGGTGCACGGCTGGCAGCTGGAAGCCCTGGGGACGGATGAACGAGGTCTGCGCCTCGCGCTCGGCGCGAATGCCGGGTTTCGGGCGCGGTGCCGGCGGAATGACGCGGTGGCCGGCGTTGGAAGGCGAAGCTCGGGAGCCGATAGGGCGGATGACGTCGTCATCATCGGGCAGAATGCCGGCAGGACGACGCGGATCGACGTCGAACGGTACATCATTGTCGTCGTCGTCATAGTCTGCGTCGCCGACGGAAATCGGGGGTGCCGAGATGACGCGGCGCGACGGACTGCCATCCATGGACGGCTCGAGCCGCTCGCTGCGGCTTGCGGCTGTCTTGGCGCGGGCAGGCTCGTTCAGGCGACCGAATTCGTCGTCGTTGAAATCGTAAGGCGCGTCGAAGGCGTGGTCGCGCCGCTGGCGGGGACCCATGCCGAACAGCCGGCGCAGGCGCGCCTTGGCGTTGTACCACATGTGGATAACGACGCCGAAGGCCAGAAACCGCGGCTCGTCGTCCTCTACATCGTCGCCGACGGCGCGCATGCGGCTGGGGATATCGTCTTCCTCGTCCTCTTCGAAGTCGAAATCGTCGATGCTGTTACCGATAAGGCCTGCGGCAAACAGCATGCACCAGATGGCGGGTACGGCAAAGACGGTGCCGACGATGGCGCCAAACACGCCGCTTGGATAGGCGCCGACGAACAAGGCCGGAAAGCGCAGGATCATGTCTCCGATAACACCGCCGATGCCGTTCGGGATCGGCCAGGTGAGCGGCTCCGGCAGGCAGCCGACGGCAGCGGCGGCAAGCGCCGCACCGCCGACCCAGGCTGCCAGGCGGGCAGGCAGGCGGTGAAGCTTGCGACCGGAGACGAGGGCAAGGGCCCAGGCGACGACCGGGAGCATGACGATGACGCTGGAAAGCCCCAGCGCCTGCATGACGACATCGGCGAAGATGGCGCCGTAGGCACCGAGGATATTGGTGGGCGCATTGCTGGTGGCGTAGGAATAGCTCGGGTCCATCACGTTCCAGGTCGCCAGCGCGGCAACCGCCAGCGCCAGAACGAAGAACAGGATGAAACCGGCGAGCCCGGTAATCTGCCGGATCACGAATGTCGAGAGCGTGAAGCGGACGGGACGACCGTCCAATGCTGGCGAATTGCTTCTGCCCATAATGCTTAAGCCCGTCTGTTGGCGATGATCGGACGAATCGACGCAATGCCGATCATTCAATACGTCAGCCCCACCTAACCAGACGAGGGTTAAAGCGGCGTTAACCATGCTTGACGCGCTGGCTTATTCCACGAAAAAGGCCCGAACCTGAGGCTCGGGCCAAAGACGGCCGATCTTTCGACCGGACGCGACGGGAGGATCAGCCCTGCCGGAGACGTAGCTTCGGCAGGACGGGCTCTCGGATTACGAAGCGTGGTAGGCGGCTTCGCCGTGCGAGGCGAGGTCGAGGCCTTCGCGCTCGGCTTCGACCGTGACGCGCAGGCCAACGATGACATCGACAACCTTGTAGAGGATGAGCGAGCCAACGCCGCACCAGACGATGGTGGTCAGGACAGCGGTCGCCTGGACCATAAGCTGGCTGCTCATGGTGACGCCTTCGGCATAGCCGACGCCGCCGAGCGATGCACTGGCGAAGATGCCTGTTGCCAGCGCGCCGAAGATACCACCGATGCAGTGGACGCCGAACACGTCAGCCGTGTCATCGTAACCGAACTTGTTCTTCACCACGGAGACGAAGAAGTAGCACAGTGGCGAGACGATGAGGCCGAGTACGATGGCTCCCATGGGGCCGACGATGCCGGCAGCCGGTGTAACGGCAACCAGACCGGCAACCATGCCGGACGCGCCGCCGAGCATCGAAGCCTTGCCGCGTGTCAGTGTTTCGACCAGCGACCAGGAAACGATGGCGGCGGCAGTGGCGATGAAGGTGTTGACGGTGGCAAGCATTGCGCCGCCGGAAGCTTCAAGGTTGGAGCCGGCGTTGAAACCGAACCAGCCGACCCAGAGCATGGAAGCGCCGACCATGGTCAATGTCATGGAGTGTGGAGCCATCATGTCTTTGCCGTAGCCTGTGCGCTTGCCGATGAGGAGGGCGCCGCAGATACCGGCAACACCGGCATTGATGTGCACGACGGTACCGCCGGCGAAATCGAGGGCGCCCATCTTGAACAGGAAGCCGTTCGAATCCCAGACCATGTGGGCGATCGGGAAGTAGACGAAGGTAACCCACAATGCGCAGAACAGCACCGAGGCCGAGAACTTGATGCGCTCGGCATAGGCACCGATGATCAGCGCTGGCGTGATGGCGGCGAAGGTCATCTGGAAGAGCATGAAGATGAATTCAGGAATGACGACGCCCTTGGAGAAGGTTGCCGCCGTGGTCGTGGTGTTGACGCCCGACAGGAACATCTTGGCCGTGCCGCCCCAGTAAGGGCTGGTGCCGCCGCCGAAGGCGAAGGAGTAACCGTAGATAACCCAGATCAGCATTACAGTGGCGCCGATGACGGTGCACTGCATCAGCACGGAAAGCATGTTCTTCGAGCGGACAAGCCCGCCGTAGAAAAGTGCGAGGCCGGGAACGAGCATGAACAGGACGAGGATCGTCGAGATGAACATGAAGGCGGTATCGCCCTTGTCAGGCACCGGGGCAGCGGCAACGGCGGTTGCAGCAGCATCGGTCGCCGTCTGCGCGAACGCAATCACCGGCGTGAGCAGAGCGGCAGAAGCGACGCCCAGCCCTGTCAGCGTGGAAGACAACTTGGAAAGAGACATTGCGGAAAACTCCCTGATCGGCCGTGACTTACAGCGCTTCTGAATCGGTTTCGCCGGTACGGATACGCACGGCATGGTCAATCGAATAAACAAAGATCTTGCCGTCGCCGATCTGGCCGGTCTTGGCAGATGCGGCAATGGCTTCGACTGCCTTGTCGACGATCTCGGTGGAGACCGCGACTTCGATCTTCAGTTTCGGAAGGAAGCTGACCGCATATTCCGTGCCGCGATAGATTTCGGTGTGCCCCTTCTGACGCCCGTAGCCCTTCACTTCCGTCACGGTCAGGCCCTGAATGCCGACCGCCGTGAGAGCCTCACGGACCTCATCGAGCTTGAACGGCTTGATAATGGCCATCACAATTTTCATCTGGTTCCCATCCTTTGTTACCCTCGGCACAGGCCGACCCTTCTCGACGCCGACCATCGAATGGGCAGCGACTGGTCTTCTACATTCAAAGGCCGTGCCAGATTCAAATCAGCCATTAAGCCGTTGAAAATCAATGGGATAAAAACACATCCCCAAAAATGAGGCAATTTCGACGCCTGAAAGCGAGCAAATATAAGGCAAATTTACGATTTTGCACGTTAATTAGGCATTTGCCTTTTTCCGAATCAAGCCTTCCTGGGCGACGGAGGCAATCAGCACGCCTGACCGGTTAAAAAGGCTTCCCCGGGCCAATCCCCGGGCTCCGGAGGCGCTCGGACTGTCCTGCGTATAAAGAAGCCAATCGTCCAGCGCGCACGGACGGTGGAACCACATGGCGTGATCGAGGCTCGCTACCTGGAGGCTGGGATCGAAGATCGATGTGCCGTGTGCAAACAGCGCGCCGTCGAGAAGCGTCATGTCCGACAGGTAGGCCAGCACGGCCGCCTGGTAATGGCGATCGTCCGGCACCGGGCCGGTCGCGCGCACCCAGACGTCCTGCTGCGGATCGAGCTTGGTGCTGGAAAAATAATGCGTCAGCGACACCGGCCGGATCTCGATCGGCCTCGGTTGTTCCCAGTACCTGCGGATCGAGGCCGGCGCCTGGGCGAGATATTTCTCCTTGATCTCCTGTTCCCCGAGGAGTTCTTCGGGCGCCGGTCGCGCGGGCATGGCAATCTGGTGGTCGTAGCCGGGCTCATCGATCTGGAACGAGGCCGACATCGAGAAGATCGCTTGGCCGTGCTGGATGGCAAGCACGCGCCGGGTGGCAAAGCTGCCGCCGTCACGCAGCCGTTCGACCTGGTAAAGGATCGGCACGGAGGGGTCGCCGGGTCGCATGAAGTAGCCGTGCAGGGAGTGGATGTGACGGTGGGCATCCACCGTGCGCTGCGCCGCCATGACGGCCTGGCCGACCACCTGGCCGCCGAACACCCGCTGCCAGCCCACATCAGGAGAGACGCCACGGAAAAGATTGACCTCGATGGCTTCCAGATCCAGCGTCGAGAGCAATTGTTCCATGGCGGCGGAATGGGGGTGGCGCGACATAATGGATGCTCTCCGGCAGTAGGAACGGACGTCAGGCTGATCTATATAGACGGGCAGTGGATCACGGGAAGCAGGAGAGCGCAATGTTGGACATGCTGGTGGTAGGTGGCGGCTACGTGGGCCTTTCCGCAGCGGTGGCTGTCAAGCAGGCGGCCCCGCATCTCGATGTGATGGTGATTGAGGCTGCGCCCGAGGACAGCTGGAAGAAGGACCAGCGCGCCTCGGCGATCATCACCGCAGCCTCGCGCATGCTCTCCGTCTTCGGCGTCTGGGACGACATCCTTCCCGAGGCCGAACCGATCACCAAGATGATCGTCACCGATTCGCGCACCGCCGATCCCGTTCGCCCCGTCTTCCTGACCTTCGAGGGTGCAGTTGTCGAAGGCGAACCCTTTGCCCACATGGTGCCGAACGTCGCCATGGTCGGCGCGCTCAGGGGAGCCTGCGAAAGGCTCGGCATCACCATCCGCGAAGGCCTCTCCGCGACCGACTTCAAGACCGCCGACAGCAGCGTGTCGCTGACACTCTCCGACGGCAGCATGTTGGAGGCCAAGCTGCTGGTTGCCTGCGATGGGGTAAAATCGAAGCTGCGCGAGATGGCCGGCATCAAGACCGTCAGCTGGAATTACGGCCAGTCCGGCATCGTCACTACCATCGAGCATGAGCGTCCGCACAATGGCTGCGCCGAGGAGCACTTCCTGCCCTCCGGCCCGTTTGCCATCCTGCCACTCAAAAACAATCGCTCTTCGCTGGTCTGGACGGAGCGCACTGCCGATGCCGACCGGCTGGTCGCTGCCGACGACCTGATCTTCGAGGAGGAACTGGAACGTCGTTTCGGCCGCAAGCTCGGCGCGCTGAAGGTGGTCGGCGGCAAACGCGCCTTTCCGCTTGGCCTGACGCTCGCCCGCGCTTTCGTGGCACCACGTCTCGCTCTCGCCGGCGATGCCGCGCACGGTATCCACCCGATCTCGGGCCAGGGTCTCAATCTGGGCTTCAAGGATGTGGCGGCGCTGGCGGAAACCATCGTCGAGGCAGACCGCCTCGGTATCGATATCGGCTCGATCCACACGCTGGAGCGCTACCAGACCTGGCGTCGCTTCGACACCTTCCGGATGGGCGTCACCACCGATGTGCTGAACAGGCTGTTTTCAAACGACGTTGCGCCGCTGCGTATCGCTCGCGATTTTGGCCTCGGCCTGGTCGACAGGTTGCCGGCGCTGAAATCCTATTTCATCGGCCAGGCTGCCGGCACGAGCGCGGCTAACAATCCCCGGCTGCTTGCAGGTGAGACGATATGAGGACCGATCAGTCCTCGATGCGGCGGGCTTCCGAGGTCAGCATGATCGGGATGCCGTCGCGGATGGGATAGGCGAGCCTCGCCTTTTCGGAGACGAGTTCATTACGCTCGCGATCATAGCTCAGCCGCGATTTCGTCAGCGGGCAGACGAGTAGGTCCAGAAGCTTGGTATCGACCTTGCTGACGGTATCGACCATGTCAGCGCCTATTGCAGGATGGTGTCGGAATCGCCGAAACCGCGCGCCAGCACGATCTCGGTAATGGCGACGAACGTCTCGGCCCTTGTCTTCAGGTCGGGGGCTTCGAGCAACGCCTGTTTTTCGGCAGGTTCGAACGGCGCCATCATCGACAGCGAATTGACCAGCGTCATGTTGCCGGCCCGCTCCACGCTATCCCAGTCCGCCTCGAGCTTGTTGGCTTCCAGAAAGGCCTTGAAGGCGGACAGAAGACCGGCACGATCGACGCTGCTTTCCTCGTCTTCCGCCTTCAGATCCGCGAAGAATGGAGCGATCCGGAATATCCGATAGGGGTGATGACCGGAAATCTCGTCCATGACCCGGAAACGGCAAATCCCCGTCAGCGATACCATGTAGCGCCCATCGCCGGTCTCGGCAAAGGACGTGATGCGTCCGAGACAGCCGACATGCGCAAGCTGGCCGCTATCCGCAGCATCGCCCAGCGCCGGCTGGATCATGCCGATCAGCCTGTTGCCCGATATGGCAGCGTCGAACATCGCGAGATAGCGCGGTTCGAAGACATTCAGCGGCAGCTGGCCGCCCGGAAGAAGCAGCGCCCCGGTCAGCGGAAAGATCGCGACCGATTCGGGCAGATCGCTCGGCTTCAGATATCTGGCGTTGCCCACCTGCATCAAAGGTTTCCCGTTCTGGTTACAGCGTCCACTGTGCATCCTATGCGCAGCAGATGTCTCGTCAAGATGTGGGAACCGCCACTGAAAACGCAAGTGACGGACCAGATTTTATGAGGGTCTGCCAACCCTACGACAACAGGGCGAGCCCTACGAGAACAGGCCAAACCAAACCCTAGGAGAACAGGATTGACGACAGCCGGCGCCTTGCTGCGATGGTGGCAGGATCTTTCGGACCCCAGACATCGAAGAATGCCAGCAGCTCGCGGCGAGCGCCGTCATCCTCGAAGGTCCGGTCGCGACGCATGATGGTCAGCAGGTGTTCGGCAGCCGCATTCCGGTCGCCCTCGACATTGCGGATCTTGGCAAGCTTGAGGCGCGCCGCGTGATCGTCCGGCTGCAGTGCCAGCTGCTGTTCGAGCGCTGCGGGGTCACCGAGTTTGGCAGCCTCCTCGATCTGGTCGAGCCTTTTCACCACCGCCTGGATGCCCGCATCCTTCGACAACGTCTCCGGCAGATCGGTGAGCGCCTGGCGGGCCCGCTCGCTCTGGCCAGCGGCGATCATGCATTCAGCCATGCCGGCGAGCGCCTTGGGGTTCTCCGGGTCGGCCTGCAGGACGGCGCCGAAGAGCTCAGCAGCACCATGGATGTCCGACGAGGCGAGCAAGGCTGCTGCCTCCTCGAGAATAGCGGCGATTTCGGCAGCCTCGGCATCGGGACCGACAGGCCCGGCAATCTTGTCGATGAATTCGCGCACCTGGCTTTCTGGCACGGCGCCCATGAAGCCATCGGCAGGCCTGCCGTCGACGAAAGCGATGACGGCCGGGATCGACTGGATGCCGAGCTGGCCTGCGACCGACGGATGATCGTCGATGTTCATCTTCACCAGCTTGACGCGTCCGCCAGCCTCGTTGACGACCTTTTCGATCACCGGCGTCAGCTGCTTGCACGGACCGCACCAGGGCGCCCAGAAGTCGACCAGCACCGGCTGCTTGCGGGATTCCTCGATCACGTCACGCGTGAACGTCGCTGTCGTCGTATCCTTGATGTGGGAGCCGCCTGCAGCAGGGGCGCCCATGGCGACGGAGCCTGACATCTGGCCGCCCAGCGAGGCCGTGTTATAGGGATTGTCTGTGCCGCTCATGATGTCTCCCGTCTGTCCGTGTGTCCGGACCGAAATTACAGCGTTTATAATCGTATCTCAGGACGCAACTTTCAAGACGAGCGGCGTGTGGCCGGTCGCCTCCATGAAGCGCACGAGATCCTGCGTGGCGATCGAGGTCGTTGCCTCGTTCGACAGCGGGTGGCAATTGATGATGTCGTCCGCCATCAGCGCCTCGTCGATCACGAAGGTGACGTGGTGGCCGATATCGTTGATCGCGCCGAATGCTGTCACGGCACCAGGGATGACGCCGAGATATTCCATCAGCTTCTCCGGCTTGCCGAACGACACCTTGCTGGCCGCACCGATGAGGGTGTGGACCGTTTTCAGGTCCACAGCAGCGTTTTCCTCGACAGTCAGAAGGAAGAAGTTGTCCTTCTTGTCCTTTACGAAAAGGTTCTTGGTATGGCCGCCGGGAATTTGGTCGCGCAGCGATACGGATTCGGCGACGGTAAACACGGCGGGATGCTCGAGCGTCTTGTGGGCGATGCCCATCGCGTCCAGAAAGGCGAACAGATCGGCGCGGGTTTTCGGGGTCGGCTCGGTCATCGGATCTCACTTGGCAACGTCTGCAGAATGGGTCGCTGCGGTGATACGTCCCTGCCCGCCTTTTGGCAATCTTTCGAGGCGAAAGTCCTGCTGCTGAACGGTTTTTCGCATACGCTCCGAACTGTGTGACAAATTTTTCTCGAAGCCGAAAAATTTCCTGTTGCATTTGAAAAACGGTTGGGCCATATAGCGCCCGTCGCCGCAAGGTGGCGCCACGGTCCACAGACTACCCCCGGACCAGTGGGATGAGCGGGTGTAGCTCAGGGGTAGAGCACAACCTTGCCAAGGTTGGGGTCGAGCGTTCGAATCGCTTCACCCGCTCCAATTTCCCTCTCGACATCTGTCGATGACGGGAACTCAACTGAGTAAAAACCCTCCAACACTAAAAATAAAATTCAGACACATGACTTCGCGTCTGTATGTGCGTTTTGACGCGTTAGGTTCAAGCGTAAATCCCGCACCTCGACCATCACCGACCTGAGCGATATAAGCAAATTGTTGCCATATCGCACGGAGAGGGCTCTGATGGACATGAAGCCGAGTGACATGATGGGCGGCCTTGCCAAGGGCCTGCGCGTCATCGAAGCGTTTACGGCCGAGACACCGCGCCTCAGCATTTCGGAGGCGGCCGCAATCGCTGGCCTCGATCGCGCCACCACACGGCGGTGCCTGCTGACGCTGGCCGATATCGGCTATTGTGCCTATGATGGAAAATACTTCACCGTCACCCCGAGGGTGCTGCGTCTCGGCACTGGCTGCCTGGCATCGATGCCGCTGCCGCGTATCGTCCAGCCCTTCCTCGACAGGCTGTCCGAGACGATCCGGCAAAGTACGTCCGTGGCGATCCTCGACGAACACGAAATCGTTTACGTGGCGCGCGCCGCCGAGCGCAAGGTGATGTCGATCACGCTGATGCCGGGATCGCGCCTGCCGGCCTACTGCACCTCGATGGGCCGCATTCTCCTCGCCACGCTGCCGCAAGATCAGGCGCGCGCGCTGCTATCCAGCGCGCCGCTGACCGCGAGGACCCCTTTTACGATGACAGATCCGGACGTCATCCTTGATGAGCTCGGACGCGTCAGGGCGCAGGGTTACGCCGCCGTCGACCAGGAGGTCGAGATCGGGCTGCGCTCGATCGCCGTGCCGCTGAAGAATGCCCGTGGCCAGGTCGTCGCAGCGCTCAACACCGGCCTTCCCATGTCGGACGAGCCCATGCCCTCGGTCGTGGCACAGTATCTCGACGCTCTCCAGCAGACGAGCCGGGAACTAGCCGGGATCCTCAGCTGATCCCGACGCATCGGGGCATCAGGAGCCATCGCGGCGGGACGCCAACGTCTCACACATCCGGCACGTTGTCCGCCAGTTCCTTCAGCCAGAGCCGGGCATTGCCATCGGACGGTGCCCTCCAGTCGCCGCGCGGCGACAGCGAGCCGCCGGAGGTAACCTTCGGGCCGTTCGGAGAGGCCGAGCGCTTGAACTGGCTGATGGTGAAAAAGCGGAACAGGAAATTTTCCAGCCAGTGCTTGATCTCCGGCAGCGTATAGGCCTGCCTTTTCTCTGCCGGAAAATTCGGCGGCCAGGCGCCGGCTTCGGCATCCTTCCAGGCGTGATAGGCAAGGAACGCAACCTTCGACGGTTTCAGCCCGTAGCGGCTGATGTAATAGAGCGCGAAATCGTGCAGCGCGTAAGGGCCGATCCGGTCCTCCGTGCTCTGGATCGCGCCATCGGCACCAGCCGGGACAAGCTCCGGCGAGATGATGGTGTTCAGCACCCGGTCGAGCGTGGCGTTTGTGTCGGCGTCAAAGTCGTTCGAGTGGATGACCCAGCGCACCAGATGCTGGATCAGCGTCTTCGAAACCGAGGCGTTGACGTTGTAGTGGCTCATATGGTCGCCTACGCCGTAGGTCGACCATCCCAGCGCGATTTCCGACAGGTCACCGGTGCCGAGCACGAAGGCGTTGCGCTGGTTGGCGGCGCGAAACAGGAAGTCGGTGCGCAAGCCTGCCTGCACATTCTCGAACGTCACGTCATAGACCGGCTCGCCGCCTGCGAAGGGGTGCCCGAGATCCTTCAGCAATTGCAGCGCCAGCGGCTTGATATCGATCTCGTCGGCGGTGATATGGAGGCTGCGCATCAGCGCCCAGGCATTTGCCAGCGTCTCGTCGCCGGTCGCAAAACCCGGCATGGTAAAGCCCAGTATATCCGAACGCGGCCAGCCCAGCTGGTCGAAGGCGCGGGCAGCCACCAGCAGCGCATGGGTCGAATCGAGGCCGCCGGAAATGCCGATGCACAGCCGCTTGATGCCGGTCGCCTTGAGGCGCTTCTGCAGGCCCTGCACCTGTATATTGAATGTCTCGTAGCAATCCTGCGCCAGCTGGCTCGGATCTGCGGGCACGAAGGGAAAACGGGCAACGGTGCGGCGCAGGTCGCTGTCACCCTCCGGCCGCGCAGTGCTGAAGCCGACGCGGCGAAACGCGCGGTTCGGGTCGACATTGAGGGCAGCTTCCCCGAACGTTCCCTGACGCAGGCGTTCCTGCTTCAGACGCTCGACGTCGATATCGGCGATGCACATCTGCGAGCCGCCCGGAAAGCGCTCCGTCTCCGCCAGAAGCTCGCCGAGCTCGTAGACGCAGGCCTGTCCGTCCCAGGCGAGATCGGTGGTCGATTCGCCGGGACCGGCTGCCGAATAGACGTAGGCCGCCAGAGCCCGCGAAGACTGCGTGGCGCAAAGGCGCTTGCGCGTATCGGACTTTCCGACCGTTATATTGCTGGCCGACAGGTTCGTAAGAATGGTCGCCCCTGCCAGTGCGCCGAAATCGCTCGGCGGCGTCGGCACCCAGAAATCCTCGCAGATTTCGATGTGGAAGACGAAATCGGGACGGTTCTCAGCTTCAAACAGCAGGTCGACGCCGAACGGCACAGTCTGGCCGCCGACAGTGATGGACGAACCGCGAATCGTGCGGCCGGCGGCGAACCAGCGGCGCTCGTAGAATTCCCGGTAGTTCGGCGGATAGGATTTCGGCACCACGCCGAGGATTTTGCCGTCATGGATGGCAACGCCGCAATTATAAAGCCGGCCATCCTTGTGCAGCGGCGCACCGACGATCAGCACCGGCGCGATCGTGCGGGTGAAGGCCGCGATATCGAGCAGGGCCTTCTCGACGCCCTCGAGCAGCACGCTCTGGCCAAGCAGATCGTCGATAGCGTAGGCGGAGACGGACAGCTCGGGAAACAGCATGAGGGCGACATGCTCGGCATGGCCGATTGTCGCCTGCCGCATGATCTCGGCAGCATTGGCGGCGGGATCGGCTATCTCGCAGACGGGAGTGCAGGCGGCAACACGCACGAAACCCTGGTCGTAGGCGGAGAAGAAGGTCATCGCAGTCTCCCTTCGCCGCCGCCGGGGGGCAGGGCGAAAATCACGTCAACTATGTCCTTCTATTACGCCCTCAGGCAGCGGTCCGACAAGGGCGATGCGCCAGAGTTTGATGTCGCCGATATCAAGCTTCAGGCGGGTGGAAAGCCAAAAAAAGCGGCCGCCCCGGGGACGACCGCCTTTCTATATGGAGAAGAGGTGCCTCAGGCGACCTTCTTCTTGCCCTTGTCGTTGACCGAAGCGTTGGCCAGCTGAGTCAGCGCTTCGTCAGTTGCGCCTTCTTCCTGCAGCGTTGCATCGAGCAGGTCGGCGGCTTCCTTCATGCCGAGCTGTGTCGCCCAGTTCTTCAGCGTGCCGTAGCGGGCGATCTCGTAGTGTTCGACCGCCTGAGCGGACGAGATCAGACCTGCATCAAGGGCTGGCGAGCCGGCGAATTCCTCGATGATCTCTTCACCTTCGGCGATGATCCCCTGGATGGCTTCGCAGGTCTTGCCGCGGGCGGGCTTGCCGACCAGTTCGAAAACCTGCTGCAGGCGTTCGATCTGGCCCTGGGTTTCTTCCTGGTGCTTCTTGAAGGCAGCTTTCAGTTCCGGCGACTGCGCAGCACGAGCCATTTTCGGCAGCGCTTTCACGATCTGGCGCTCGGCGAAATAGATATCTTTCAGCGTGTCGATGAAGAGGTCGTTGAGTGTTTTGTCGGCCATGAGGTTCTCCTGTGGGTTGGCTTTCAGGTGACTCAACCTGCATTCCGAGCAATTGTTCCGCTCGGTTCCGGACCATTGAAATCGACTTCCCCCATACCGAGGAGACGCTGGAGCACCGATAATTTCCCGGGCTGTCGGCCGCCTCGATTGTCGCTTTTCACACCGACCTTTAATTCTTGACGCCCCCGTGAGTTGAATTCTGGCGGTCTTTCGCAACTATTTTTGGCTGCGGATAGGGCAGACGCCACTTTCTTAAGCAATCGTTGATGAACGCGTGGCAGCATCGATCACATTGATTTGCAGTTGACGTTTGGCATGCCGCAAAGCACATGGAGGGGGCGGACAATGGATGGATTTGCAATGCTTCAACGCAGCGAGGAAACCGACGATGCCCTCGTCGATCGCCTTCAGAAATCTGCCTTCACCTATTTCCTGCGCCACACCAACCGCGAAAACGGGCTTGTGGCGGACACCTCGATCAAGGGCAGCCACTGCAGCATCGCGGCTGTCGGCTTTGCGCTTTCGAGCTATCCCGTCGCCATCGAGCGCGGCTGGATCGACCGGACGGAAGCAGCCGAAATCATCCTGACGACGCTGAATTTCTTTGCCGACAGCGACCAGGGCGAGGAACGCGCGGCCACCGGCCATCGCGGCTTCTATTACCATTTCATCGACATGAAGACCGGCAACCGCGCCTGGAACAGCGAGCTGTCGCTTATCGACACCGCCCTGCTGTTCATGGGCGTCCTCACCGTCGCCGCCTATTTCGACCGCGACGAGCCCGACGATGCCGAGATCCGCGAGCTTGCGACCATGCTCTACGAGCGGGCCGACTGGCGCTGGGCGCTGAACAAGGGCGACACGCTGACGATGGGCTGGAAGCCGGGCGGCGGTTTCCTGCGCTGGCGCTGGCAGGGCTACGACGAGGCGATCCTGCTCTATGCCATGGCGATGGCGTCGCCGACCCATCCCATTCCGGCAAAATGCTACGATGCCTTTGCCTCGACCTACAACTGGATGATGGTCAAGAACAAGCCGTTCCTCTATGCCGGCCCGCTTTTCATCCACCTGTTCTCCCACGCCTGGATCGACTTTCGCGGTATCCGCGACAAGTACATGGCGGAGAAGGACAGCGACTATTTTCTCAACACCCAGATCGCCATCGATACGCAGCGCGACTATGCCGACCGCAACCCCGGCCATTTTGCCGGCTATAGCCGCGAGGTCTGGGGCCTGACCGCCTGCGACGGACCCAACCCGACAGGCGGCCGCCATAGCCGGCGCGGGAGACCGAAAGTGCTGGGCTATGCCGCCCGTGGCGCACCGTTCGGCCCGGATGACGGCACCATCGCCCCCTGGGCGCCGCTCTCCTGCCTGCCCTTCGACCGCAAGGCAGCCCTCAGCGGTACCCGGGCGCTGATGTCGGCCTATCCCAACATCATGCTCGACGGATGCTTCGTCGGCGGCTTTAACCCGACCGTCGAAGGCAAGGGACCAGACGGCTGGGTCGATGACCGCTCGGTCGCCATCGACCAGGGTCTCCTGGTGATCATGATCGAGAACGACCGCACCGGATTGATCTGGAAGCTCCTGCGCGGCTCGCCGATCATGCGCAAGGGCCTCGAGAAGGCCGGTTTCAAGGGCGGCTGGCTCGATGGCGCGCCGGACGCCATCTCCTGATTTTTAAAGGAATGCGCGGCGGCCCCGGCCGCCGCGGATTCTATGTAGCATCCCTTATTCGACGTCGAACTTGACGCCCTGGGCGAGCGGCAGCGTGCGGCCGTAATTGATGGTGTTGGTGGCGCGACGCATATAGGCGCGCCAGGCATCCGAGCCGGATTCGCGGCCGCCGCCAGTTTCCTTCTCGCCGCCGAAAGCCCCGCCGATCTCGGCGCCGGAAGGGCCGATATTGACGTTGGCAATGCCGCAATCCGAACCGCGCGACGAGAGGAAGGTTTCTGCTTCCCTGATGTCGTTGGTGAAGATCGACGACGACAGGCCCTGCGGCACGGCATTGTGCAGGTCGAGAACCGCATCGAAATCGCTGTACCTGATGACATAGAGGATCGGCGCGAAGGTTTCCTCGACGACCGGACCGGTCTGCGTCGGGATCTCCACCAGCGCCGGCCGCACATAGAAGGCATCTGCGCCATTGACCTCAACGCGCTCGCCGCCGGTGACGGTTGCGCCCTCTGCCTTGGCTGCTGTCAGCGCCGACTGCATCTTGTCGAACGCCTGCCTGTCGATCAGCGGTCCGACCAGCACGCCGTCTTCCATCGGATTACCGACACTGACCGATCCGTAGGCTTTCTGCAGTCGCGGTACCAGCTGGTCGTAGACGCTCTCGTGGACGAACAGGCGACGCAGCGAGGTGCAGCGCTGGCCTGCCGTGCCCATCGCCGAAAAGGCGACGCCGCGCAGCGTCAGGTCGAGATCGGCCGTCGGGCAGACGATGGCGGCGTTGTTGCCGCCGAGTTCGAGAATGCCGCGGGCAAAGCGGGCGGCAAGCTTCGGGCCGACAGTGCGACCCATGGCGGTCGAGCCGGTGGCAGAGACCAGCGGCACCTTGACGTGATCGACCAGCGCTTCGCCGATATCGCGGCCGCCGATCAGCAGCGTCGAAAGATTAGCCGGCGCAGAACCGCCCTCGGCGACGTAGCGCTTCAGCGCCTTTTCGAACAGTGCCTGGGTGGCGAGCGCCGTCAGCGGCGTCTTTTCCGATGGCTTCCACACCGTCGAATTGCCGCAGACCATCGCCAGCGCCGCATTCCACGACCAGACGGCAACGGGGAAATTGAAGGCCGAGATGATGCCGGTGACGCCGAGCGGGTGCCAGCTTTCCATCATCCGGTGCTCGGAGCGCTCGGTGGCGATCGTCAGGCCGTAGAGCTGGCGGGACAGGCCGACCGCGAAATCGCAGATGTCGATCATTTCCTGCACTTCGCCGAGACCTTCCGAGGTGATCTTGCCGACCTCGATGGACACAAGCCTGCCGAGCGCTGCCTTGCCGGCGCGCAGTTCTTCGCCGAGCAGGCGGATCAGTTCGCCGCGCTTCGGCGCCGGAACCTTGCGCCAAGTGAGGAAGGCTTCGTGCGCCCCGTCGATTGCCGCCCGGGCCTCGGCAACGGAGTGCTCCGGCAGGCGGCCGATTTCGCCGCCTGTGATCGGCGATGTTACCGACAGGGTGCCGCCGGTAAAGCGATCCGTGGCGACGCCGAGGTCGGTGAGGATCTTTTTGGTTTCCTGGGCAAGATCGAGAGCGGTCATGTGAGGCTGTCCCTTGAGTTGGTCTGATGGTGGCCTGGCCGCTGGCTAGAAGCGGGACTCGGCAAGATGGGCAATCTGGGCGCCGGCCTCGTACCACATTTCCTTGACGGCACGGAAGCGGGGGGCGCCAACCTCGGTCGGTGGCAGCGGCAACTCGTTTTCGCCGATCTGTCCGAGGATATGGGCTGCAAGGGTCTTTCCGAATGTCGTGCCTGGCGCGATGCCGCGCCCGTTATAGCCGCTGAAGCCGACGACGTTTTCGGCGAACCTGTGAAACCTCGGCAGGGCATTGTCTGTCATGCCGATCTTGCCGTACCACTCGCACTCGAATTCGATATCGCCAAGCTGCGGGAACAGCCGCTTCAGGGACCGCCGGGCCCAGCCCTTGTGGATTGCGGCACCGGTGTTGCGCAGTGCCCCTACGCTGCCGAACACCAGGCGCCCCGCCTGGTCCATGCGGAAGGACGACAGCACTTCCTTGGTGTCCCAGGCACCTTCGCGGCCGGGCAGGATGGATTTGCGCAGATTGTCTCCCAGCGGCACGGTGGCAAAATTGAAATAGGGCAGCAGCACCTGCTCGCCGCGCACCTGTTCGAACGGCCCGGTGCTGTAGGCATCGGTGGAGACGACGATCCAGTCGGCGGTGACGCTGCCGGCGGCTGTCCTTACCACCCAGCGACTGCCCTCGCGGCTGGTCTCCGTAACGCGGCTGCCGGTGTGGAGTGTTGCGCCGGCACGGATGGCTGCCTCGGCAAGCCCGCGCGCATAGGCAAGCGGCTGCAGCGTCCCAGCCCTCATATCGAGCAGCGCACCGGCATAGCCGTCGCTGCCGATACGGCGGCGCGTCTCGTCGGCATCGAGCACAGTCACGGGGGCGCCGCGGCTTGCCCACTGGCGGGCGCGGGCCTCGATCTCCTTCAGCCCGTCGGCGCCGACGGCGCAGTGCAGCGTCCCGTTGCGCTCCAATTCGCAGGCAATGCCATGCTTGTCGATCAGCGCTTTCACCAGTTCGGGGCCGTTGCCGAGCGTATCGAGCAGGCGCTCGCCGTAGAGCGGGCCAAGCACGCCCGGCACGTCGTCGGGCATCACCCACATGCCGGCATTGATCAGCCCGACATTGCGCCCGGCGCCACCGAAGCCGATCTCGTTACCCTCAAGCAGCACTACGCGCGTGCCGGCCTCGGCAAGATGCAGGGCCGACGACAGGCCCGTATAGCCGCCGCCGACGATCACCACATCGGCCGATACCGCGCCGGCAAGCGGCTGCGTCACAGGCGGCGGCGGGGCAGTCTTTTCCCATAGGCCATGGGAGCGCGGGTCGTTGAGCATCATTCGGTCCATTCGTTGCGTGGGCCCACCTTAGCGCCCGACTTACGGTTGTGAAAGACGATTCCGAGGGCTTTGCACCGGCCCGAGCGGCCGGCCCCCACCAACTCATTCACGCGGCCTGTTCGGTCCGTGTCATGACAATTCCGATGGCCGGGGCACATCGTGTGCCGGGCACACCGAGTGCCTGATGATTTTTTAGTTAAGTGACACCAGATGTGCCCCGTTCGACAGTTTTTATCCGCAACTCCGGATCCTCTGTTTCCGACCCACGTCCCGTAACGGGAAAAGCTGCCGGAGTTACGCCACACAGGCATGCCGAGCCTAAGGGGCTCGAAGGGATCCACTTTCTGCGGACCCTTGAAGACGTGCCTGCGTAGACAGCAACCAGGGCGATGGAGGGAAGCGAGAGAGGAGAGTGTGCTAGAGATAGAGAGTGTGTGTGAGGTCAGAAAGATCACAAAAGCAAAAAAGCCACCCGCGACCTCCCTCATTCCTGTGCCTGTCACAGGAATCCAGCCGCCCAAGTCTTTGGGCGATAAACACTTTCCTCGCCAACAGAGAGTCCTCCCACGGCGCAGACGCGCCGTTACTGGATTCCTGTGACGAGCACAGGAATGAGGGAAGTGGGGGCGCGCATCCCAGGCGAAGTTGGATCTTAGAATACGTGGTAGAAATTGATCCCTTTTCACGGAGTTGGGCGCCTCGATAGACTTGAGTTTACAAGGCCTTGCTCAGAGAGGCCCCCACTTCCTTCCCTCATTCCGGTGACGAGCACAGGAGTGAGGGAAATTGGGGAAATCGTGGGTAATGTCGTGGCGAAAAGTTTGGCTTCTGCGACCGCGTTTCGTTTTCAGGGGAATGGCCAATCCCGTCGACGACGAACTTACGAAGCTAGCTCTTGGACTTGGAACCGGAGGCCGGGTTTTTTGGCCTCCGGTTAACTCGTTTATCCGCTTATGCCTATTTCCACTCACGGATGTCGACGAAGTGGCCGGCGATGGCGGCGGCGGCGGCCATGGCGGGGGAGACCAGATGGGTGCGGCCCTTGTGGCCCTGGCGGCCTTCGAAATTGCGGTTCGAGGTCGAGGCGCAGCGCTCGCCCGGCTTCAACCGGTCGTCGTTCATCGCCAGGCACATCGAACAGCCGGGCTCGCGCCAGTCGAAGCCGGCAGCCTTGAAGATCTTGTCGAGGCCTTCGGCTTCCGCCTGTTCCTTGACGAGGCCGGAGCCGGGCACGATCATCGCGTCGACCGTCGGCGCAACCGTGCGGCCTTCGACAACTTTGGCAACGGCGCGCAAATCCTCGATGCGGCCGTTGGTGCAAGAGCCGATGAAGACGCGGTCGATGCTGATGTCGGTCATCTTCGTGCCGGCGGTCAGGCCCATGTAGTCGAGGGCGCGCTGCTTGGAGGTGCGCTTGTTCTCGTCCTCGATCTCGGCCGGATCTGGCACGACACCCTGCACGGAGACGACGTCTTCCGGCGAAGAGCCCCAGGAGACGATCGGCGGCAGGTTGGCGGCATCGAGCACGACGACCTTGTCGTAGTGCGCGCCTTCGTCAGTCTGCAGGGTCTTCCAGTAGGCGATGGCCTTTTCCAGGTTCTCGCCGGATGGTGCGCGTGGCTTGCCCTTGATGTATTCGAAAGTCTTCTCGTCGGGGGCGATCAGGCCGGCGCGGGCGCCGCCCTCGATGGTCATGTTGCAGACCGTCATGCGGCCTTCCATCGACAGGGCGCGGATGGCTTCGCCGGCAAATTCGATGACGTGGCCGGTGCCGCCGGCGGTGCCGATCTCGCCGATGATGGCAAGGATGATATCCTTGGCGGTGACGTGGTCGGGCAACTTCCCGTCGACGCGCACCAGCATGTTCTTCGCCTTCTGCTGGATCAGCGTCTGCGTGGCCAGCACGTGCTCGACCTCGGATGTGCCGATGCCATGCGCCAGAGCGCCGAAGGCACCGTGCGTCGAGGTGTGGCTGTCGCCGCAGACGATGGTCATGCCCGGCAGGGTGAAGCCTTGCTCGGGGCCGACGATGTGGACGATGCCCTGGCGGATATCGCTGGCGGAATAGTACTCGACGCCGAATTCGGCGGCATTGGTGGCCAGCGCCTCGACCTGGATGCGGCTTTCCTCGTTCTTGATGCCGAGGTGGCGATCCGGCGAGGTCGGCACGTTGTGGTCGACGACAGCGAGCGTCTTCTGCGGCGCGCGAACGGTCCGGCCCGTCATGCGCAGGCCTTCGAAGGCCTGCGGCGACGTCACTTCATGAACGAGGTGACGGTCGATGTAGAGAAGACAGGTGCCATCGTCTTGCGTATCGACGACGTGGTCGTCCCAGATTTTGTCATAGAGCGTGCGGGGTGCTGTCATGGCGGCGGATCCATATTGGAGTGGGTATCGCGGAAAATGATGGGGCGGCGAGGGGCTCGCCGGCCGCAGGGCTCGATCAGCAAACCCGGCTGTTGAGCGCGCCAGAAATTATCGCGAAGAAACGGGCCGGCAGACGCTTGTGGTCCTGCAGCACGAAAGTCTCTCCGCCGATGCATCTAAACTTCGATTCCATGGGGCTGGCTTTACCAATTTTTCTGGCGCACGGCAATTCGAATCATTGGGGTTCTAGCGCCTGACCTGGCGCATCCGCTTCTCGAACTGCCTTAGCAACAGCGACAGGCCAACCGTCAGTATCAGGTAGATATAGGTGACAATCGAATAGGTTTCAAAGAACCTGAAGGAGCCCGAGGCGTAGACCTTGCCCATCTGGGTGATGTCGGCAACGCCGAGCACCGAGACCAGCGACGAGTCCTTGACCATCGAGACGAAGTCGTTCGACAACGGTGGCAGGATGACGCGGATCGCCTGCGGGAAGACCACGAGCCGGAAGCGCTGGACGCGGGAGAGGCCGAGCGCCTTCGATGCCTCGATCTGGCCGTGGTCGACCGCTTCGATGCCGGCGCGAAAGATCTCGGCGATGAACGAGGCATATCCGATCGTCAGGGCAATGATCGCCCGCCACATCAGCGACAGCTCGCGCACCATCAGCGGCTCGGTCCATCCGGCAGCCACCAGCGGCGCGGTCAGCATGTTATAGGCAGCGACGATGGCGGGTGCGCCGACGAAGGCGACGTAGAACAGCAGCACCAGCATCGGGATGCCGCGGATCACCTCGATATAGAAGCGCGAGACCTGCCTGAGGACGACGTTGTCGGCGCGCCCGAGAAGCATGACGCCGAGCCCGAGCAGCGTCGCCAGCACGAAGGAGACCAGAGTCACGAAGACGGTGATCGTTGCGCCGGTAACGACGGTGAGGAAGACCTGGGTATAGAGGCCGCTGGTGGCGATGACGATGGCGACCGCCACGCAGATGACGATCAGGGCGACCAGCCACCAGGGGTAGTCGCCCTTGTCCTTGCCGCTCGGCGAGGGCTGGGCTGCAATCACCGGCGGCACTTCACTGTATCGAGCATCAGCCGCCCATCTTGTAGTCTACGAACCATTTCTTATCGAGCGCCGCGAAGGTGCCGTCTGCCTTGAGTGCAGCAATGGCGGCGTTGACGGGAGCCACGAGGTCGGATCCCTTCGGGAAGATGAAACCGAAGTCCTCGACGCCAAGCGGGCCGCCGATCAGCTTCAGGGCGCCGCCGGAACTCTCGACATAGCCCTTGCCAGCCGTACCGTCCGTCAGCACGGTATCGACGTCGCCGGTCTTCAAGGCCTGGACGGTGGCGCCGAAGGTTTCGAACAGCTTGATGCGTGGGTTCTGCTCGTTGCCGTCGAGCACTTCGTATACGGATGTGTAGAAGGGCGTGGTGCCCGGCTGGGCACCGACCAGGCCGTCCTTGAAGGCGGCGAACGTCTTGGCGTCGGTAAAGCGCTTCTCGTCGCCGCGCACCAGCATGAATTGCTGTGAGCGCATGTACGGGTTGGAGAAATCGACCTTCTGCTTACGGTCTTCCTTGATGGTGATGCCGGTCATTCCGATGGCGTACTGGCCGTCTGACACCGCCTGGATCATCGCGTCCCAGCTGGTGTTCTGGTATTCGACCTTGAAATTCAGCCGCTTGGCGATCTCGTTCATCGCATCGTATTCCCAGCCGATTGCCTTGCCGGTCTTCGGCTCGACGAACTGCAGCGGAGGATAGGCATTCTCGGTGACGACGACGACCGTCTTGCCTTTCAGATCCGGAAGATCGGCGGCAAGGGCTGCGAGCGGTGACAGGACGAGGGCGGTCAGACCCAGCAGGAACGAGCGGCGGAACGTCATGGAAAATCTCCCCAAATGGCCAATCGCGAAATTGTCACAGGTGCAAAGTCGCTGGCAAGGGCAATGGCATGGCCGGGACGATAAAAACAGAAAAGGCGGCCCAAAGACCGCCCTTTCCAGATACTATTTTTGCGTCAAAGCCTGAAGGCTTATTCTGCAGCAGGTTCGGCGGCAGCGGCGGCTTCTTCAGCGGCCTTCGCCTTTGCTGCTTCGTCGGCGGCTTTTGCTTCAGCGGCTTCGGCTGCTGCCTTCTCGGCGGCCAGTGCCTGTGCTGCTGCGACCTTCTCAGCTTCGATGCGGGCCTTCTCTTCGGCCATTGCAGCGCGCTCGGCGTCGTTCAGCTTGCGGGCGCGGATACCGGTGTCTTCAACGATACGAGCCGACTTGCCGCGACGATCGCGCAGGTAGTACAGCTTGGCGCGACGGACCTTACCGCGACGGACAACGTCGACGCTTTCGATCATCGGCGAATACATCGGGAATACGCGCTCGACGCCTTCGCCGTAGGAAATCTTGCGAACCGTGAAGTTCTCGTGGATGCCACCGCCCGAACGGCCGATGCAGACGCCCTCATAGGCCTGCACGCGGGTGCGCGTACCTTCGGTTACCTTGACGTTGACGCGGAGCGTATCGCCCGGGGAGAATTCCGGCAGCTTGCGTACGGCTAAGATCTTGGCAGCCTGTTCGGCTTCCAGTTCCTGAATGATGTTCATTGGTCTAACCTTTTCGAGTTCTTCTGAAACAGCCAGAGCGCCCTGCCAGTATCCGTAGGTCGATGCCGCGGGATCTTGTCCTTTCGGACGGGGGCGAATTCACTATTATTTCTTTGCTGGTCGACGGGGTTGACCCCATGTCCGCGTGGGCAGTTACACCAAAATGCAAGGTTTGTCATCCCTCGCGCCGTATTTTTCTCGATCCGGGCTGTCGGCAATGGGGCCGATATCAGCGGCCGGACACGTCGGCATCGTCGAGCAGGTCGGGCCGGCGCGCTCGTGTCAGCTTCAAGGCCTCCTCGGCCTGCCACCTGGCGATGGCGCCGTGGTTGCCCGATGTCAGGACAGCCGGGATTTCGCGGCCTTCCCATTGCTGCGGGCGCGTATAATGCGGGTGCTCCAGCATGCCGTTTTCGAAGCTCTCGTGCGTCCCGGAGAGGTCGTTGCCCATGACGCCGGGCAGGATGCGGATGATGGCATCCAGCAGCACCAGCGCTGCCGGTTCGCCGCCGGAGAGGATGTAGTCGCCAATCGAGATTTCCTCGAGGTCGCGGGCATCGATCACACGCTGGTCGACGCCCTCGAAGCGGCCGCAGACGATGACGACGCCCGGCCCCGCCGCCAGCTGGCGGACGCGTTGCTGCGTCAAGGGCTTTCCGCGCGGGCTCATCAGCAGGCGGGGGCGACCATCTCCCGATCCGGCGTGGTCGATGGCGCGGGCGAGCACGTCTGGCTTCAACACCATGCCGGCGCCTCCGCCGGCCGGCGTGTCGTCGACGGTGCGGTGGCGATCGGTGGCAAAATCGCGGATCTGCAGCGTGTCGAGCGACCACTGGCCGCGCGCCGACGCCTTGCCTGCAAGAGATGTCGCGAGGTGGCCGGGAAACATCTCGGGATAGAGCGTCAGGATGGTCGCCCGGAAACTCATCTGACCTACTTCTTCGGGCGGTCGGTTTTCGGCGGCTGGCCGATGTCGGTCGGATCGTCAATCAGACCGGCAGCCATCGGGTCGATCAGCACCTTGCGGTTCTCGAGGTCGATCTCCAGCACGGCTGCTTCGGAAAAGGGGATCAGCACGGGGCGCTTGCCCGGCCCCTTCAGTTCCAGCAGGTCGCCGGCGCCAAAATCGTAGACGCCGCTGACGACGCCGTAGCCGACGCCCTTGGCATCGACGACTTCCAGACCCTCGAGGTCGGCGTAGAAGAATTCGTCGTCGTCGAGTTCGTCGTCCGGCAGGTCCTCGCGTTCGACGAACAGCTCGAGGCCGTTCAGCGCCTCGGCAGCCTCACGGTCGTTGATGCCGCGAAACCGGATGATGACGACAGTCTTGCTGGCGCGGATGTCCAGCACCTCGAACGTGCGGCCATCGGCGGCGTGCAGATTGCCGTATTCGGCAAGCGCCATCGGATCGGACGTATAGGAGCGCGCCCTGACTTCGCCGCGCAGGCCCTGCGCGCCGCCAAGTGTGGCCATCAGAATGGGGTTTTGGAGTTTCGCCATGACTATGCCGCAGATCGAATGAGGGTGAACATCGTTCTTCTCATAGAGGAACGGAGAACGATGGCAAATAAAAAGCGGGCGGCATGTCTCCATGCCACCCGCCCCGGTGATTGCCTGTGACGGCTTATTCGGCAGCAGCAGTCTCGGCAGCGGCGGCGATGTCGGCAGCCTTCTGGGCGCGTTCAGCGATACGCTCTTCGGCCTTCTTGCCTGGCTTTGCCTTTTCCGGGTTGCTGCGCGGATCGCGCTTGGCAACGCCAGCTTCAGACAGGAAGCGCAGGACGCGGTCGGTCGGCTGGGCGCCCTGGTCGATCCAATGCTGGATGCGGGCGGTGTCGAGTTCGACGCGCTTGGCATCTTCCTTGGCGAGCATCGGGTTCCACGAGCCGACCTTTTCGAGGAAGCGACCGTCGCGTGGCGAACGGGCGTCGGCAACGACGACGTGGTAGTAAGGACGCTTCTTGGAGCCACCGCGGGCGAGACGAATTTTCAGTGCCATTGTATCATACTCCTTCAGAGTGTTGTCAGGACGCCTTGGCGGGCGGCCTTTTGTCTTTCAGTTCTTGTCGATCATGCCTTGAATTCGGCGGCGATCTGTTCGTGGTGCCGGATGACTTCGGTAATGACGAAGTTCAGAAACTTCTCGGCGAAATCCGGGTCCAGATCGGCATCTTTGGCAAGCCGCCGCAGACGTTCGATCTGGTATTCCTCGCGCGCCGGATCAGCCGGCGGCAAATTGTACTTGGCCTTGAGAACGCCGACTGCCTTGGTGCAGCTGAAGCGTTCGGCCAACATGTGGACCAGCGCGGCGTCGATGTTGTCGATCGACTGACGGTAGCCGGAAAGCTGGGTCTTGACGTCGTTATCGGTCATTAGGGCGCTCCCTTACTTCTTCTTCGGCAGGCCGGGCAGGCTAGGAAAACCACCGCCAAGGCCGGGAAGCTTGGGGCCGCCGAGACCCGGCAGGCCACCCATTCCA
Organism: Rhizobium sp. B21/90; assembly: GCF_019355815.1. Lineage (NCBI taxonomy): Bacteria > Pseudomonadati > Pseudomonadota > Alphaproteobacteria > Hyphomicrobiales > Rhizobiaceae > Rhizobium > Rhizobium sp. B21/90. Next base: position 519,500 of record NZ_CP072162.1, read on the forward strand.
CCGCCCATGCCACCAAGCCCGGGCATGCTGCCGGGACGGCCGAGGCCAGCCGCCTCCGCCTGCTTCTGCAGGGCTTCCAGCTGCTTCGGATCGAGGCTGGAAAGATCGGGCATGCCGCCCATTCCGCCCATGCCGCCGAGGCCCATCTTGCCGGCAAGGCCACCCATCATCTGCTTCATCATGCCGCCCTTGCCCTTAGCCCCCATGGCTTTCATCATGTCGGCCATCTGGCGGTGCATCTTCAGGAGCTTGTTGATAGCGGCGGAATCGGTACCGGAGCCGGCGGCGATGCGCTTCTTGCGGGAATGCTTGAGGATATCCGGATTGGCGCGCTCGGCCTTGGTCATCGACTGGATGATGGCGATCTGGCGGCCAAACAGCTTGTCGTCGAGGCCGGCGGCGGCCATCTTGTCCTTCATGCCCGACATGCCGGGCATCATTCCCATGATGCCGCCCATGCCGCCCATCTTCTGCATCTGGCGCAGCTGGTCGGCGAGGTCGTTGAGGTCAAACTTGCCCTTGGCCATCTTGGCGGCCATGGCAGACGCCTTCTCGGCGTCGATATTCTCGGCGGCACGCTCGACGAGCGAGACGATGTCGCCCATGCCGAGAATGCGGTCGGCGATGCGGCGCGGATGGAACTCTTCCAGCTCGCCCATTTTTTCGCCGGTACCGATCAGCTTGATCGGCTTGCCGGTGACGGCGCGCATCGAAAGGGCCGCACCGCCACGGCCGTCGCCGTCCATGCGGGTCAGCACAAGACCGGTGATGCCGACGCGCTCGTCGAAATTCCGGGCAAGATTGACCGCGTCCTGGCCGGTCAGGCTATCGGCGACCAGCAGGATTTCGTGCGGGTTGGACTTGCGCTTGATCTCGGCCATCTCGACCATCAGCGGCTCGTCGATATGGGTGCGACCGGCGGTGTCGAGGATGACGACATCGTGGCCGCCAAGGCGGGCAGCCTGCACCGCGCGGGCGGCAATGTCTGTCGGTGACTGGCCGGCAATGATCGGCAGCACGTCGATGGAGGCCTGCACGCCGAGCTGGCGCAACTGCTCCTGGGCGGCCGGGCGCCGCGTATCGAGCGATGCCATCAGCACCTTCTTGCGGTCCCGTGTCGTCAGACGGTGGGCAATCTTGGCCGATGTCGTGGTCTTGCCCGAGCCCTGCAGGCCGACCATCATGATGACGACGGGGGCCGGCGCATTCAAATCGACGCCGACGCTGTCGGCACCGAGCATCTCGATCAGCTCGTCATGAACGATCTTGACGACCATCTGGCCGGGCTTGATCGACTTCAGGACTTCGGCGCCGATGGCCTTTTCACGGACGCGATCGGTAAAGCCACGCACGACGTCGAGCGCCACGTCGGCTTCGAGAAGAGCACGGCGAACCTCGCGCAGCGCTGCGGAAACATCGGCTTCCGACAAAGCGCCACGGCCGGTCAGTCCATTCAGAATGGAGCCAAGTCGGTCCTGGAGGTTTTCAAACATCAGCTCTTCCTTCTCGCTTCCGGTTTTTTGACCGCATATCGCCTCAGGGCATCGCGCGGCGTCGGCCGGAAACTTTGTTCTTTTCCTTGACGAAAACAAGACGCAAAGCCAAAAAGCACCCGAGGGCGCATCGCGCTGTCGGGTGTTGACCTCCGGGATCCAATTCCCTTGCGGGGTCCCGGTCGGCGGCTAGGAGGCTTGAGCTCGTCGCAGATGGGCGCGGTAAACAGCAATTGGGCGGGAAAGTCAAGATCGGCGAGGAAATTGCCCCGTCGCGAGTGCGGGATGGGTAATTCCGGGGGGCTGTGCTTGTTTTGGGAAAGCCCAGCCCTTGGGGTTCGTCGTCCTCCGGCGGTGGCTTGCGTTTGGATCCTCGGGTCAAGCCCGAGGATGAGGAACCCCGTGGGTGGGGTTGCCGTTTGAAGGTGGTGCGTGTGGACGGTATGGGGCGGTGGTGCTGGGTGGTTGGTGCGGGCTTGTCGACAGGCTTTAGCGGATGACCGTCATTCTGAAGTTGGCGCCTCAAACGCAGCCCTTGCATCGACAAAGCCAAGCCCCCACAATTCGTCATCCTCGGGCTCGACCCGAGGACCACCATGTTCACCACAGCTCGTAATACAGGTCCCTCCAATCCGGGTTGGTTTTTTCGATCAGATCGATCTTCCATTGGCGATACCAGCGCTTGAGGGACTTTTCGCGCTGGATGGCGTCCTGGATGTTGAAGTGCTCTTCGTACCAGGCCAGTTGCCGGCAGCCGTATGTGGCGGTGAAGCCGGGGGTGAGGGCTTCGCGGTGTTCGTGGATGCGGCGTGCGAGGTCCGAGGTCACTCCGATGTAGAGGGTGCCGTGCTTGTGGTTCGTGACGATGTAGGTGTAGCCGGTCATAGGCTCAATGTGCTCGCTTAGGTTGCTATTGGTCAAGCTTGGCGAGGTAGGCGGCCTGTCTTGAGCCGAGACTGGTAATTCGCGGCCATTTCCGCCATATACAGGCTCCAACAATGGAACGTCTGATGGGTGACACGGTCGAATTTGCGCGGATGAACGGGCTTGGCAACAAGATCCTGGTCGTCGACATGCGCGGTCGCAAGGACAAGGTGACGCCGGCGGCAGCGATTGCGCTGAATGCCGATCCGGCCACGCAGTTCGACCAGATCATGGCCATCCACGACCCGAAGGCCCAGGGCACCGACGCCTGGATCGATATCCTCAACTGCGATGGCACCAAGGCGCAGGCCTGCGGCAACGGTACGCGCTGCGTCGTGCAGGCGCTGTCGTCGGAGACCGGCCGCAAGGTTTTCACCTTCCAGACCGTCGCCGGCGTCCTCAATGCAGTCGAGCACGACGACGGGACGATTTCGGTCGACATGGGCAAGCCGGTGTTCGAATGGGGCAGGATCCCGCTGTCGGAAGAGTTCTTCGACACCAGCCGTATCGAACTGCAGATAGGCCCGATCGACGCGCCGATCCTGCATTCGCCTGCCGTGATGTCGATGGGTAATCCGCACGCGATCTTCTGGGTCGAGCGCGACGTGATGTCTTACGATCTCGCCCGTTTCGGACCGATGCTCGAAAACCATCCGATGTTTCCCGAAAAGGCCAATATCACACTGGCGCAGGTGACCTCGCCGTCGTCTATGATCACCCGCACCTGGGAGCGCGGCGCCGGGCTGACGCTTGCCTGCGGATCTGCCGCCTGTGCCGCCGGCGTCAGTGCTGCGCGCACCGGCCGCACCGGTCGCACCGTCGAGATCGACGTTGCCAGCAGCGTGCCGCGCGGCAAGCTTCAGATCGAATGGCGCGACGACGATCACGTCGTCATGACGGGTCCGGCCGAATGGGAGTGGTCGGGCAGGGTTGATCCGGCGACGGGCGTGTTTTCGCGCGACGAACACTCCGAAGTGGCGTCGGTGCGGTGAGCGGCGTGCAGGTCATTACCTTCGGCTGCAGGCTCAATACCTACGAATCCGAAGTGATGCGAGGCGAGGCTGAGAAGGCCGGGCTGAACAATGCCATCCTCGTCAACACCTGCGCGGTGACGGGCGAGGCAGTTCGCCAGGCGCGCCAGGCGATCCGGCGGGCGCGACGCGACAATCCGCATGCCCGCATCATCGTTTCAGGTTGTGCTGCCCAGACCGAGAAGCAGACCTTTGCCGAGATGCCCGAGGTCGACATGGTGCTCGGCAACGAAGAAAAGCTGGCCCAAACCTCTTACCGGGCATTGCCTGATTTCGGCGTTTCGGCGGAAGAAAAGCTGCGCGTCAACGACATCATGAGCGTCCGCCACACGGCGCCGCAGATGGTCAAACACATCGACGGGCATGTCCGCGCCTTCATCCAGGTGCAGAACGGCTGCGACCACCGCTGCACTTTCTGCATCATCCCCTACGGACGGGGCAATTCCCGCTCGGTGCCGATGGGATCAGTTGTCGAGCAGGCACGCCAGCTTGTGGCGTCAGGCTATGTCGAGATCGTGCTGACGGGCGTCGATGCCACCAGCTATGGCGGCGACCTGCCGGGCCGGCCGACGCTGGGGATGCTGGCCAAGACCCTTTTGCGCCAAGTGCCCGAAATCCGCCGGCTGCGGCTGTCGTCGATCGACAGCATCGAGGCCGACCGGCACCTGATCGACCTGATCGCCGACGAGCCGCGCTTCATGCCGCATCTGCACCTGTCTCTGCAGCATGGCGACGACATGATCCTGAAGCGGATGAAGCGCCGCCATTCGCGTGCCGAGGCGCTCGCCTTCTGCGCCGAGGTCCGGCGGCTGCGGCCGGGTATCAGCCTCGGCGCCGACATGATCGCCGGCTTCCCGACCGAGACAGAAGCGATGTTCGAGAATGCGGTGAGTATGGCGGAAGAAGCCGGGATCGCCCATCTGCATGTGTTTCCTTATAGTCCGCGGCCGGAGACGCCGGCAGCGCGCATGCCACAGCTCGACCGGGCCGTCGTCAAGGAGCGGGCAGCCCGGCTGCGTGCCACTGGTCTTCGGCTGCAGCAATCCCATCTGGATGGCATGGTCGGCACGATGCAATGGCTGCTTGTCGAAAACAACGGTATGGCGCATACGGAAAACTTCACGCTTGTCGCGGCTCCTGGCCTTGCGCCTCGTGCGCTAGTCCCGGCCGTCATCACCGGCCACGACGGCAAGCGCCTCGATATACAACTTGACGCCGCAAACGCGGCCTGACTGACGGAATTTTCATGGCGATCGGTTTCATCAAAAAAGTCTTCACCTTCCGCCACGACCAGCCGGGCTTCAACGAGGTTCCGGCCGAGTTGCTGCCGGACGAAGACAAGGGTCTTGCCGCAGAGCTGGAGCCGAAGAGCCGCGAGGAGCATCTGCCCGAGGCTGCCGATCCGGTCTTGCCGGCGGAAATGGAGACAGCCGGTGGGCCTGCGGCCGATGGGATCGTTGGCGATGCCGAGGACGATACGCCGCCGATCCTGCCGGTCGTCACTGCGCTGGACGATCTCGGCGTGACGCCACTGGCGTTGCTCGAAGCCGAGGCTGAGATTCCCGAGGGTGGGGCGACACCCCCCTCTGTCCCTGTGGGACATCTCCCCCACAAGGGGGGAGATCAGAAGGAGAGTGGCGCGGCTCCGACGACAATCCTCGACAGCCTGGCTGATTTCACATCCGAGGCCGTTCCGGCGCCAATCTCCCCCCTCGTGGGGGAGATGTCGGCGAAGCTGACAGAGGGGGGCGCTCTGGCGCCGCAGCCAACCATCCCGTCCCCTCCCATTCTCCCCAAGGGCTTTTCCACCGGTCCCGCCATTGTCGCGCCCGTCCCCGAAGCCCCGAAGACCACCTGGTTCCAGCGCCTGCGTGCAGGCCTGTCGCGGACCTCGTCGCAGCTGACCGGCCAGATCACGGCGCTGTTTACCAAGCGCAAGCTCGACGACCAGACGCTGCAGGACCTCGAGGACCTTCTGATCCAGGCCGACCTCGGCGTCGAGACGGCGCTGCGCATCACCGATGCGCTGGCCTCGGAGCGCTACGGCAAGGATGTGTCCGGCGAGGATGTCAGCCGCATCATGGCGGCCGAAATCGTCAAGGTGCTGAAGCCGGTGGCCAAGCCCCTGCAGCTCGACCTCAGCCACAAGCCGCACGTTATCCTCGTGGTCGGCGTCAACGGAACCGGCAAGACCACGACAATCGGCAAGCTGGCGTCCAAACTGTCGGGCTCCGGCCTGAAGGTGATGGTTGCTGCCGGCGATACGTTCCGCGCTGCGGCCATCGAGCAACTGAAGATCTGGGCCGACCGCACGAAGTCGACCTTTGTCGGCACCAAGATCGGTGCCGATGCCTCCGGTCTCGCCTTCGACGCCTTCCAGCAGGCGAAAGCCGATGGCACCGACGTGTTGATCATCGACACTGCCGGCCGGCTGCAGAACAAGAAGGAGCTGATGGACGAGCTCGAAAAGATCGTCCGCGTGCTCGGCAAGCTCGATCCCGAGGCGCCGCACACCGTGCTGCAGACGCTGGATGCGACGACCGGCCAGAATGCGCTCAACCAGGTCGAGATCTTCCGTAATGTCGCCGGCGTTAACGGTCTTATCATGACCAAGCTTGACGGCACCGCCCGCGGCGGCATTCTTGTCGCCATCTCGGCCAAGCATAAGCTGCCGGTCTATTTCATCGGCGTCGGCGAGGGGGTGGACGATCTCGAGCCGTTCGAGGCCGAGGAGTTCGCCCAGGCGATTGCGGGGATCGACGGATAGCAACCGGCGCCATAGATAAGCCATCGACGCCGATCATGGCGCAACGGGATTTTGGACCAGGGTCAGGACGGATAATGACGAGCAGCGAAAGCGACGTAACACCCAGCACGGCGGATCGTCAGAATCCGATGTTGAAGATGGCGCTCGAGATCGGGCCGCTGATGGTGTTCTTCTTTGCCAACCTGCGCGGCCCCTGGCTGGTGGCGCAGTTCCCGGCGCTTTCAGCGCTGGGCGGTCCGCTGTTTGTCGCCACCGGGTTGTTCATGGCCGCAACAATCCTGTCGCTGATCGTCTCGAAATTCGTGCTCGGCCACCTGCCGATCATGCCGTTCGTCTCCGGCATCGTCGTGCTGGTATTCGGCTCGCTGTCGATCTACCTGCAGGACGAGACCTTCATCAAGATGAAGCCGACGATCATCAATGCGCTGTTCGGCTGCGCGTTGCTCGGCGGCCTGCTGTTCGGCAAGTCGCTGCTCGGCTATGTCTTCAACGCCGCCTTCCAGCTCGATGCCGAGGGCTGGCGCAAGCTGAGCGTGCGCTGGGGCGTGTTCTTCCTGTTCCTGGCCGTGCTCAACGAAGTCATCTGGCGGAATTTCTCCGATGATTTCTGGGTCGCCTTCAAGGTCTGGGGGACGATGCCGATCACCATCCTGTTCACGCTTTCGCAGATGCCGCTGATCATGAAGCACACGGTGCAGCCGCCTGCTGCCACGGACGCGGAGAAATGACGGTCGTCGGCGACACGCAGCGCCAGGCGAGCCGTCATACGGCTTGGTTCGTCGCTTGCCTGGCGGTGCTGCTGGTACAGATCGTTGCCGAGCACCTGATGGGGCGGGTTGCCATCTGCACCTGCGGATACGTCAAATTGTTCGAGCCTGCGGTCAATTCCAGCGGCAACTCGCAGCATCTTGCCGACTGGTACACGCCGTCGCACATCATCCACGGCTTCCTGTTTTTTGGCCTGACGCATCTGATCCTGCGGGCAAAACCCCTGTCCATGCGGCTGTTCGTTGCCATGCTGATCGAATCGGGTTGGGAGATCCTCGAAAACTCGCCCATCATCATCGACCGCTACCGGGCGACGACGATCTCGCTCGCCTATGTCGGCGACAGCATCCTGAATTCGGCGATGGATACCGTGTTCATGGCCGTCGGCTTCTTCTTTGCCTGGCGGGCGCCCGTCTGGCTGACGATAGCCATCGCCATCTTCTTCGAACTCCTCACCGGCTGGCTGATCCGCGACAACCTCACCCTGAACGTGCTGATGCTGGTCTGGCCGGTCGACGCAGTCAAGACCTGGCAGGCGGCGCTTTAGGTCTGGCAGGCTGCGCTGTAAAATCTCGTTTTCAAAGGGTTACCCCACGCCCCTCATTCCTGTGACAAGCACAGGGGTGAGGGAGGAAAGGGCGGCGACTGACGCGTTTGGGGTAGCCAGGTGCGAGCGGTCGCCCGCTGCGCGGTGCGGGCAATAGCAAGCGTATGATGCTACGAACCGTGTCCCAGGGCCTTGTCGATTGCCGGGTACAGGCCTTCCTTCAGGCTGAGAGCATCGAACGGGCCGACGCGTTTGTAGACGATGGTGCCGTCAGGTGCGACGAGGTAGGATTCGGGGATTCCGTAGACGCCCCAGTCGATTGCGGCTGCGCCCCTCGGATCGATGCCGATCGCCTTGAACGGATTGCCGAGTTCGCCAAGGAAGCGCAAGGCATTCTCCGGCTGGTCCTTGTAGTTGATGGCAACCACATTCAGCCGCCCGTCTTTCGCCAGTTCCTTCAGCAGCGGATGTTCCTCGCGGCAGGGAATGCACCAGGACGCAAAGACGTTGACCAGCGTCAGCTTGCCCTTGATCGCCGCATCCGTCAGCGCCGGCAGATTGGCGCCATCGAGTGGCGGCAGCGCCAGCGACGGCGCTTTCCGGCCAATCAGGGCCGAGGGAATGGTGGCGATGTCCTTGCCGTGAAAATCCTGGTCGTAGAGCATCTTGCCAGCCGTGCCGGCAATCACCCCGAACACCAACAATGGCAGCAGGGCTGCGGCATAGCGGCCTAGACCGCGCGGCTTTGGCGCCGGGTGCTGATCGGTGCTTTCGGCCATCAGGACGTGGCTTCCTTCTTGCGCTGCGAGCGCCGGCGGATACCGGAGGCTTCCAGCGCCGCCAGTTCGCGGCGACGCAGGCGACCGTCGATCCAGGTCCAGCTGATGAGTGCGATCACGGTCAGTGCGGCAAAGCCGTAGGAGCCATAGACGTAGAAGGCGTGGTCCATCGTCTTAGCCCTCCCGGCTTGCCATGCGGGCGGCAAGGCGGCGCTGGGCGGCTATGCGGCGGCGCCAGATCTCATTGCGGATCGCCATCAGGTGCAGCGTGAAGAATAGCAGCGTAAAGGCCAGCGCCATGACGAACAGCGGCCAGAGAAATTCCGGCGCGATGGTCGGGCCGTCTAGTCGCATGATGCTTTCCGACTGGTGCAGCGTGTTCCACCACTCGACCGAAAACTTGATGATCGGGATGTTGACGAAGCCGACGAGGATCAGCACCGCGCTCACCCGCGCACCGCGCGAGGGATCGTCGATGGCGCGATTGAGCGCGATCAGGCCGAGATACATCAGGAACAGGATGAAGACGGAGGTCAGGCGGGCATCCCAGACCCAGTAGGTGCCCCACATCGGCTTGCCCCAGAGCGAGCCGGTTACCAGCGCCAGCAGGGTGAAGGCGGCGCCGAGCGGGGCCGCGGCCTTGGCGGCAACATCGGCCAGCGGATGGCGCCAGACCAGCGTGCCGATGGCAGCCACGCTCATCACCGTATAGCACATCATCGACAGCCAGGCGGCCGGCACGTGGATGTACATGATCCGCACGGTGTCGCCCTGCTGGTAGTCCGCATCCGTCGAGAAACAGAGGTATATTCCGATGACCGAGAGCATCGCCGTCAGCGCAGCCAGCCAGGGAATGACGCGGCTTGCCAGCGCCAGAAACCGGGTCGGGTTGGCCAGATCGGAAAACCGGCTCAGTGTCGGGCTGACTTCGCTCATCGATTTTCCTTAGCGCGATATTGTGAAGCCTGCAATTCAAAGGCTGCTGGCAAGGCGATCAATCCGGCGTGCTCCTGAGAGCCAGCGCAGCGGCGGCCGGTCCGAGGACCGCGAAGAACAGCGTCAGGGCGATGAGGATCAGGAAGGGCGGCAGGAACGGGGCCGGGCCTTCGACGGCGGCATAGGTGGCGGAAACACCGAAGATCAGCACCGGGATAGCCAGCGGCAGGATCAGGATCGACACCAGCAAGCCGCCGCGCGGCAGGGCAACGGCAACGGCAGCACCGACCGCGCCGATCAGCGTGATGGCCGGCGAGCCGACCAGCAACGTCAGCATGGTGGCGCCGATCGCCGTCTCGCTCATGTTCATGAACAGCCCGAGAAGCGGCGAGGCGATCACCAGCGGCAGCCCCGTGGCTGTCCAGTGGGCCGCGCATTTGACGAGCACGGTCAGCACCAGCGGCGTTTCCTGCATCAACAGCAGATCGAGCGAGCCGTCATCGCGCTCCGCCTGGAACAGCCGGTCGAGGCCGAGCAACGCCGACAGCAGCGCACCGATCCAGACGATAGCCGGCCCGATGCGGGCAAGCAGTTTCAGGTCCGGCCCGACACCGAAGGGGATCACGGCAACGACGGTCAGAAAGAACAGCACCCCGATCAGCGCACCGCCGCCAGAGCGAACGGAAAGCTTGAGGTCGCGAAGAAAGAGAGCGATCATTGTCCGCCTCCGACATGGCGAGGGCAGTTGCAAGCTTCGGAGGGCAAGGCATCCACCTCCCTCATTCCTGTGCTAGTCACAGGAATCCAGTCGCCCAAGTCCTTGGGCGAAAGCCTCTTTGCCGAGCAACAGTGAGTCGTCTCACGGCGCAGACGCGCCGTGGCTGGATTCCTGTGACAAGCACAGGAATGAGGGAAGAGGGGGTTGGGAATGAGGGACATATAGTGGGCCTGCACGTGTGGGAGAGAGGCCGCACGGTCAGAGTGTGGGGTTGGGAGTGGTAGGGGCCAAGCGATCAATCGCATGACTCCTCTCCGGAAGCAGCAAAACCTGTCATCACCGGACCGCATGCGATGCCCAGCCCGATTGGCTTGTGCATTGCGACCAGTGTTTCGGGAGGGCGCTACATCCACCTCCCTCATTCCTGTGCTTGTCACAGGAATCCAGTCGCCCAAGTCCTTGGGCGAAAGCCTCTTTGCCGAGCAACAGTGAGTCGTCTCACGGCGCAGACGCGCCGTGGCTGGATTCCTGTGACAAGCACAGGAATGAGGGAAGAGGGGGTTGGGAATGAGGGAGATATTGTGGGCCTGCCCTTGTAGGGGAGAGGCCGCACGGTCAGGGAGGGCGGTCGGGAGCACCAGAATCCCGGCGATCAATCGCATGAATCCTCGTCGAAGGCCGCAAAACCTGTCATCGCCGGCCCGCATGCGATGCCCAGTCCGATTGGCTTGTGTATTGCGACCAGTGTTTCGGGAGGGCGCTGCATCCACCTCCCTCATTCCTGTGCTTGTCACAGGAATCCAGTCGCCCAAGTCCTTGGGCGAAAGCCTCTTTGCCGAGCAACAGTGAGTCGTCTCACGGCGCAGACGCGCCGTGGCTGGATTCCTGTGACGGGCACAGGAATGAGGGAAGAGGGGAGAGGGTAAGGCAGGGGTACTTGTACGTGTCCGGTGACCCCGCTCTTGTTGTGGAGGTGGCGCGTGAACATCGGGATGGCTTGGCAGCGGCAAACTTGGAACCATCAACCCCATACTCCCTCATCCACACCGACAAATCCGGTCATCGCCAGTTCGCGGGTGTTATCCAGTCCGAGGGGCTGGTGGGTGGCTGCGAGGACAATGCCGCCGCGCTGCTGGTGCTTGGTGATCAGGTCGGCAAACAGGAGGTCGGCGTTGGCGTCGAGGGCTGCCGTGGGTTCGTCGAGGATCCAGACCGGGCGGTGGGCGACGAGCAGCTTGGCGAAGGCCATCCGGCGCTGCTGGCCGGCGGAGAGGTAGCCGAAGGGCAGGTGCAGGATGGCGGCAAGGCCGACGGCCTGGGCTGCTTCCTCCACGGACACCCCGCCGTCAGACCCGAGGAACGTGCGCCAGAAGGACAGGTTCTCGGCGACGGTAAGCTCGTTTTTCATCGCGTTGCGGTGGCCGAAATAGTGGCTGACCTCGCCCACCGGACGCTCCGATTCTCCTGCCCCGTCGACGCAGACGATCCTGCCCTTTTCGGCCGCCAGAAGACCGGCGACAACACGCAGGAGGGTCGATTTTCCGGAGCCGTTCGGGCCGGTTAATATCAGGGCCTCGCCGGCTCGCAAGTGAAAGGAAATGTTAACGAAAATCAGATCTTCGCCCCGCCTGGCAGCCAGGTTTTCGGCACTCAGATGCATTGGCGGAGGCTTTCCCGGTTGGCATGACGCATGTGCAAAAAATTGTCCGATTTTGGGCTTGCCTGCTATGGCAAGTTTTTTGGAAATTATCTATAAGACCTGCAACCACGCCAGCGGTCGGCGTGAACTTCATCCTAGCGCCGAACTTGCGGTTGTCTCAAGGCAACCTCACGTGCGGACAGCGGAAATGGCCGTACCCGCATCCTGATGTGCATTACGTGCATAGGCGTCCACACGACTGTGTTGGCTATCAGAAACGGGGTCTCTCGTGTCTAAATCTCTCGACAGTTTCAATTGCCGCTCCACGCTCAGCGTGAACGGAAAGGATTATGTTTACTACAGCCTGCCCAAGGCTGAGGCAAACGGCCTTTCCGGTATTTCCAAGCTGCCTTATTCCATGAAGGTCGTCCTGGAAAACCTGCTGCGCAACGAAGACGGCCGCTCGGTTGTCAAAAAGGACATCGAAAGCGTTGCCGCCTGGCTCATCGACAAGGGCACCGCTGAAAGCGAAATCGCATACCGTCCGGCCCGCGTGCTGATGCAAGACTTCACCGGCGTTCCCGCCGTGGTCGATCTCGCCGCCATGCGCGATGCCATGGTGGCGCTGGGTGGCGATCCGGAAAAGATCAACCCGCTGGTTCCCGTCGACCTGGTCATCGACCACTCCGTCATCGTCGACGAATTCGGCACGCCGACGGCACTCGCGCGCAACGTCGAACTCGAATACGAGCGCAACGGCGAACGCTATCGCTTCCTCAAATGGGGCCAGCAGGCCTTCAAGAATTTCCGCGTCGTTCCTCCGGGCACGGGTATCTGTCATCAGGTGAACCTCGAATATCTCGGCCAGACTGTCTGGACGAAGGAAGAGGATGGGGAAACGGTGGCTTACCCCGACACCTGCGTCGGTACCGATAGCCACACGACGATGATCAACGGTCTTGGCGTTCTCGGCTGGGGCGTCGGTGGCATCGAAGCCGAAGCTGCCATGCTCGGCCAACCTGTTTCCATGCTCCTGCCCGAAGTCATCGGCTTCAAGCTGACCGGCAAGCTCAAGGAAGGCTGCACCGCGACCGACCTCGTGCTGATGGTCGTGCAGATGCTGCGCAAGAAGGGCGTTGTTTCGAAGTTCGTCGAATTCTTCGGTGCCGGTCTCGACAACATGTCGCTTGCCGACCGTGCCACAATCGGCAACATGGGCCCGGAATACGGTGCGACCTGCGGCTTCTTCCCGGTCGACAGCGAAACCATCAACTATCTCACCATGTCCGGCCGCACCACCGACCGGATCGCGCTCGTCGAAGCCTATTCGAAGGCGCAAGGCATGTGGCGCGACAATGACGGGTCCGAGATTGTCTTCACCGACACGCTGGAACTCGATCTCGGCGACGTCGTGCCTGCCATGGCCGGGCCGAAGCGTCCCGAAGGCCGCGTGCCGCTGGAAAGCATCGCCGCCGGTTTCGCTGCTGCTCTCGAAGCCGACTACAAGAAGCCGGGCCAGATCGACATGCGCTATGCTGTCGAGGGTACGGACTACGACCTCGGCCACGGCGACGTGGCAATTGCCGCGATCACCTCCTGCACCAACACGTCCAATCCGTCGGTGCTGATCGCCGCCGGCCTGCTCGCCCGCAACGCCGTTGCCAAGGGCCTGAAGTCAAAGCCCTGGGTAAAGACATCGCTGGCACCCGGTAGCCAGGTCGTTGCCGAATACCTGTCGAAGTCCGGCCTGCAGACCGATCTCGACACGCTCGGCTTCAATCTCGTCGGCTTCGGCTGCACCACCTGCATTGGCAATTCCGGCCCGCTGCCGGCGCCGGTCTCCAAGACAATCAACGACAAGGGCCTGATTGCAGCCGGCGTTCTTTCCGGCAACCGCAATTTCGAAGGTCGCGTGTCGCCTGATGTGCAGGCGAACTACCTCGCATCGCCGCCGCTGGTCGTCGCCTACGCGCTGGCGGGCTCGGTGCAGATCGACCTGACCAGTGAACCGCTCGGCGAAGACAAGGATGGCAATCCGGTGTTCCTCAAGGACATCTGGCCGACCTCGCACGAAATCCAGGAATTCATCCTGAAATACGTCACCCGCGAACTGTACGAGAGCAAGTATGCTGACGTCTTCAAGGGCGACGTCAACTGGCAGGCCGTGCAGGTTCCTCCGGGCCAGACCTACGCCTGGGACGACAATTCGACCTATGTCCAGAACCCGCCCTACTTCGTCGGCATGGGCAAGAGCGGCTCCGGCATCTCCGATATCAAGGGTGCCCGCGTCCTGGGCCTGTTCGGCGACAAGATCACCACCGACCACATCTCGCCTGCCGGCTCAATCAAGGCAGCGTCGCCAGCCGGCGCCTACCTGCTTGAGCACCATGTCGGCGTTGCCGACTTCAACCAGTACGGCACGCGTCGCGGCAACCACGAAGTGATGATGCGCGGCACCTTCGCCAACATCCGCATCCGCAACCACATGCTCGGCCCGAACGGCAAGGAAGGTGGCTACACCATCCACTACCCGTCCAAGGAAGAGGAATCGATCTACGATGCGGCCATGCAGTACAAGGCCGAAGGCGTGCCGCTGGTGATCTTCGCCGGTGTCGAATATGGCAACGGCTCGTCGCGTGACTGGGCTGCCAAGGGCACCAACCTGCTCGGCGTCAAGGCCGTCATCGCCCAGTCGTTCGAGCGTATCCACCGCTCCAACCTGGTCGGCATGGGCGTCATCCCGTTCGTCTTCGAAGAAGGCACGACCTGGGCCTCGCTGGCACTGAAGGGCGACGAGACCGTCACCATCGAAGGCCTCGAGAACATCAAGCCGCGCGAGAAGAAGACTGCCGTCATCACTTACGGCGACGGCACTGTGAAGAACGTGCCGCTCATCTGCCGCGTCGATACGCTCGATGAGGTTGTCTACCTCAACAACGGCGGCATCCTGCAGACGGTTCTGCGCGATCTCGCTGCCTGATAGACAATGCAGGCCACAGACAGGCGCCGCCGGAGAGAAATCTCCGGCGGCGTTGTTCTTTCACGGTGAAGTGTATCGTTGTCCGCTGTTGCCGCGTTGCCTCACCCGTTCGTGACTTTGCGCGGCTGCTGCGAGCCATTATCTCTTGCTTCAGATTTGTCAGGCTTGATGCAGGCCGAGGATTTTGGCTAACAAGGTCTGAAAGAGGTGTTGCCCCATGTCCCTTCGGTTCCTGATATCCCTGCTGGCCGGTGTCGCGTTGACGGGCGCGGCGCATGCCCAGGACTTGGGCAAGCTGAAGGGCGTCGTCGAGCTCTTCACCTCGCAGGGCTGCGCCTCCTGTCCGCCGGCGGACGCCGCGCTCAAGCAACTGATCGAGCAGGGCAATGTCGTGGCGCTGGCCTATCACGTCGACTACTGGAACTATCTCGGCTGGAACGACACCATGTCGTCGAAGGACAATACCGCCCGGCAATATGCCTATGCGCGGACACTCGGCCGCAGCAGCGTCTACACGCCGCAGGCCGTGCTGAATGGCCGGGATCATCTGAACGGCGCCGATCTCGGGGCTATCAACGTCAAGCTGGATGATCTTTCGCGTGCCGGACAGGGACTGACCGTTCCGGTCAGCGCCGCGATGAAGGGCGACGAACTGGAAATCGACATCGCGGCAGGCATGGGCAAGGCCAACGTGGTAGTTGCCTATTTTGACCGGGAACAGCGCGTCGACGTCACCAAGGGCGAAAATACCGGCCAGCAGATCGCCTACATGCACAGCGTTTCGGACGTCGAGACTGTCGGCATGTGGGAGGGCAAGCCGATGCACCTGACATTGCCTGCGAACGTAATGGACAAGGCCGGCCGCAAGGGGCTTGCCATCATGCTGCAGTCTTCGACGGCCACGGGAGATCCGGCAGCCATCATCGGGGCCACCGTCATGACTATGGGTGCAGACGACTAGCGGCGCCAGATCTTCGCTATCGCAAGTGTCTTCCACGCTGGATGCCCGGTGAAATCTGCACCGGCGCAAATCCGGATGCGCGGCATCTTGCAATTTTATTGCGGCGGGGCGACACTGTCACCCTGCTGTCATGGGCGGAGGCTTCGAGGAATTGATGACTGATCAGCCGGATTTGCGACGCGGCCAAAGCAACGGCGTCGATAGCAACTCTTCCGTTGTCGTCGATATTACTCAATATAAACAGAGCAAGGATATCCTGCCAGTGACGTTTCACAGGCGGGAGCTGGATGCGATACTGTGGATCTACGGTCGTATGGTGGGCGAGAACGAGTGGCGCGACTATGCCATCGACCATACCAAGGAAAAGGCGATTTTCTCGGTTTTCAAACGCTCCGGCGAGTTGCCGTTGTTTCGCATCGAGAAGGATCCGAAGCTTGCCGCCAAGCAGGGTGCCTACGCCGTCATCAACACAAACGGTATGATATTGAAGCGCGGGCACGATCTGCGCCAGGTGCTGAAGATTTTCGACAAGACGTTGAAACTGGTCGAGAAGTAATCGCTCCGAGGGGGGTTCTGCTATCTGTAGTAGCGGTCTGGAGCGGAGGGCCAGTGCGGCGGTGCTGCTGCACTCTGCCGGATACCCTCCAATTTTTCGTAGCTAATGCGTGCGATAGACCATGTAAAACGCCAGTCCCCAACACATCACCGTGGAAATGCTCAAAAGGAAAATGCCTATTTTCAATACGTATCTCCGTGGATGTTTCTACCGCAGGTGTGGGTACGTCGGGGCGGGACAAAGAGTTTCGGCGGCGACAGTCTTTTTTCATGCTTCCCCGTGAAGGGCCTGTCATTCGTAGGGCAGGACCTAAATCCTATTTTTGAGCTCGTTCGCGCTGATTGAACTATTTTTTGTCGAAGTGTTGTCTGGAGCTCGGCGCAATCCGCTGAAACCAATGCTGAATCTCTATTTTTTTAGAAGAAGTTGCGCTCCCCCGGGATAAAGCCCGGACTGGCACCCCAGCAGCTGACGGTATGATGCCAATTACCTTGAATTGTATTTATTTAAAATGCTACCCTTGATATCCATGAAGTAGGATTGTAATCCTACGATCTATGATCCCATGGAATCAGGCCGTGGCGCCAACATCAGAACCGCTGTCCGATGCCCAAGGGCGAGGCGAGGTCGCCGGCTTTCGCTTTTCCACGGCTGATAACGATGCACCCTTTGCCGCCTGGCGTGCAGTCCTCGCCACGCTGTTCGAAGCCACGCAGACCCAGAAAATTCCCCCTAGCGGGTTCAAGGCCGATCTTGTTGTCCAGCATTTCGGGACGTTCCTGCTTTGCCGCAGCTTTGCGGGCAGCGGGCGCTTTCTTCGTGACCATCGGCGGGTCTGTTCAGACGATCTGGACCATGTCGTTGTCTCCTCGGTGTTGAGCGGAGGGATCGCTGTCGGCGGCAAGGCGAGGCGGTTGCGGCCGGGAGACGTTACGGTCGTCGATCTTTCCTCGCCGATGCGTTTTGCCATGGTGGCGGCCGACGCGCTGCATCTGATCGTTCCGCGCGCCGGTTTGCCCAGTGCCGTGGCGTCCCTTTCGCCAATGCCATGCCGTGTTTTCCATGGCGACACCGCAATGGGTATTTTCCTGCGGGGTATCCTCGAAAGCCTCTCCAACGCTTCCCGCTATTTCAGCGCGCTCGAGGTCAATGCCCTAGGTGCCTGCTTTCCCGACCTGCTCGGCTGGTGCCTGGGGACCGTTCCCGCGGTTTCGGCGGCAACGACGAGGGGCGATCTCGGCCGGCGGCTGCGCCGTCATATCGAGGAGAATATCGACCGGGCAGACCTGACTGCCTCGCGGCTGGCGCGCGAGATCGGCGTATCCCGCAGTCAGCTCTATCGGCAGTTCGAGGCGAGCGGCGGTGTCGACACCTACATCCGTGGCCGGCGATTACGGCGCTCATTGCAGGCGCTTGCCGACCCACGACGCGCAGATGCCAGGATCGCCGACATCTCCTACGAAATGGGTTTTTCCGACGAGGCGCATTTCAGCCGGCTGTTTCGGCAGACCTTCGGGCAATCGCCGCGCGACATCAGAGCGGCGGCGCGCGCCGGCGACAGCAGTTTGAAGGGCCTGAAGTTGCCGCCGGGTCCCGTCCCCTCCTTTTCCGATTGGCTTCTCATGCTCGGCACCGGCTGACGAGGTTCGTGATTTGGGACGCCTGTCCAAGTTTGCGGGACGGGCATCCAAGGACAACCAGGAGGGGATCGCTAATATCCACAGCAACAACCGAGAAAGCCGAAGCAATTCAATTGTTCTCAAACGAATAGCGACAGGAAACGATACAATGTCGATCGATGCACAAGCGGGCGCCGGCACCACCTTCGAGCTGAAGGCCACCAACGACTCCAGCCTTCCGGGGCAGAATTATTTCAACGTCTATCCACCGATACTGACAAATCTGGACGCCAAAGCCCAGACCCTTGTCGCTCTGGTCTCCGATGCGACGAGCAAAGGGCAATCCACAACGATGACATGGCAAGGCGGTAACGGTGCGCTGTCGTTGTTTGCCGTCACGGCCGGAGCTAGCCCCGTCACCTCGCCTAGCACCGCAGTTGCGCTGGGCGACACCGTGGTCGTCGACTGGGCGGCCGGCGCTTTCACGATCACCCCCGCAGCCGGCGGATTAACCGGCAGCATCCAGGTGTCGTTCAGCGCCGAAGTCCCTCCTGGCACAAAGCTCGGCCTGGTGGTGGGTCCAGGATCGATCCTGGTTCGGCCAGCGATGGGCCAAGCAGTACTCACCCTGACGCCCGACATGTCTCTGGTTGCAACGGTGTCGTTCGGTACTGCCTTTCAGCTGCCGCCACCGCCTGTCTCCGATGTCAGCCAACCGATGCTGGTGACGTTCCAGCCGGGGACCTCGAGCAGCGGCCCGCTCGCAACCGCAGAGATCTCGGTCGGAGTGACCGACGAGATCGTCCAGCTCGGCTAGCTGCAATTTCCGATTGCCCGGCTTCCGCCACCGAGCCGGGCATCCTCGCCGTCTCCATGCTCCGCACGACTGGAGCGGCGAGGCGGGCCGGCACCGCATCCTCCCTTGGGCGGCGCCGGCCTCTTGATCACAGGGGATTTTCTGCAACGAAAGGCGACGACAATGACGACTTACTCTCTGACATGTATCAATAACTCGCAGATGTCCGGCAGCTTCGCGATCTTCCAGAAGCCACCACCGATGACCATTCCCGGCAACATCTTTTCGCTGGCCTGGTTCGCCCGGCCGACGGCCGTGTCCAGCAAAGTCACCTTTACCTGGGGTCTCGACTACAGCTTCGTCTGGTCGGAGACTGGCCTGCTGCAGCCCGGCATCAACTTTGCCGCAACACAGAATGTCGCAGCCGATCCGAACGGGCAGAACGTCGTGCAGCTGACGCAAGACAGTTTCGGTGCCACCACCTTCGCCAATCCCGCCGGTACGGGTGCAATCGGCTCCCTGACGATCCAGCAGCTGTCCAACGTCCAGCCCAACTACACGTCTGTTGGCATCGGCATGGCGGGATCCGGGACCCACGCCGTCCAGGCGGCTCCGAACATGACGGCCGTCTTCACGCCGCATCCAAACTACTGGGTGATCTTCGGCAACTACACGACGGGCGACGTCATGGACATCGAGGACATCAGCTCGGCGGTCGAGGTGACGTACGGCGGCGCGCTGACATCGCGGACGGCCACGCTCGGCCTGAACAATCTGATCACCACAGCCTGATCTTCGGGACGGCGGCCCTGTTGCCGCCGTCCCGGACCTCTGCGGGCAACCTGCCGCAGATCCTGAGATGGCAACGCCCATCTTTGACAGACTTCGGAGCGTCCCAAGCACGCTCTGCCTAGCCCCCCAAACATTGCGGTGACCCGTCACCGCTTCTGCATTTCCGGCAACGCTCTGCGCATGGTGCGACGAGCGACCACTCCCTTATTGTGAAAAGGAAAGTCCAATGAAAATCGACAAACTGCGTCACAGCCTGTTGGCAGCGATGCTTGCCTCTTTCACCACCATCGGTCTCGCGAACCATGCCCAGGCCTATGACGTCTATCATACGGTACATGCCGCCGCGAATGGCGCCGTGGACTGGAGCCTGGCGAGCTTCGGTGTCAGCGGCGTCAACCCGAACCTGTCGTTTTTTTACGCCGCTAGCGACGTCGAGGCGCAGCAACTTTTGCCCCGATATGAATGCTTTGTTAAAGTCCATCTTGCCAATACCGTTGCTCATCCGCTGCAAAATGCCCAGGATATCGCCGGCGATGTGAGCGTTGCCATCGGCGGTCCGAACAATCCTCTGCCTTTTCCATGGAGAATCGTTTTCGACAATGTGCCGCCAGGCCACTGGAACATCGGCAAGGGCGAAATGGTAAACATCGTGCCCCAGCCTCCTCCCTCCAACAATACAGCCTCCAGGGTCGCGGCATTGGGCTTTCATAATCTCGCCTTCAATGCCAATAATTTCGGCGTAACGGTCATCAATGGCTCGCAGCAAAATTGCATGCGCTGAAGGTTTCCCGGTAGATCTGAGTTCTTCTGGTAAAAGTGTTTCGCCGCTGGGCAACCTTGCCTGGCGGCTTCCCAATGGGAGTCCCGCATGGCAATTCTTCATCACGCCTTTCGTTGTCCAGCTACGGCCGAATTCGACCAGACGGTTTCGACACTTCTGGCCGCATGGAGCCGGCGCGACTACCGAGAGCTTTCAACCTTGGCGCTGGCCGGGTACGGCTCGCTGGCAGAGCGCGAAGATCTGCGATCGGCGTTCCGGCTTCATCAAGAGGGAGTTGTTTCGTCGCGGATGCAGCCACAGTTCATAAGCCCGGGGCTCGCTGCCCTGACTACACTGGCCGGCGCCTTCCTTCGGATTCCTGGCCTTAGCGCCAGCAACGATGCCAACCATCACCTGCTGGAGACGCAGCTGCCCCTGCTGGGTTGGTCGTCGGAGGACATCAACTTCCTTCTCAGGGGAAATCAGGTTGAGGTGATGCTGGAAAGCTACGCGGCGTCGGCTGAGACTCTCGATCAAGGCGGCTATCGCGACACCGGTGGCTGGACGCCGGGACGCACCGTGCAGGCGTTGAAGAAACGTCTCGATCAATTGGCTGTCGGCATCTCGCCACACGCCGACGACCAGGCCCTGGCTGCGTGGTCACTTTTAAAAGAGAGCCATGCCCTTGCCGACGCACAGGCAATGCTGGCAGAGATCACCGATCAAGACTGGCTGGTGATGACCATCACAGCGTGACGACCGCGATCTCATCGGTAATAGAGCTGAAAAAATACAAAAAACGGGGGCAAGCGTGCCCCCGTTTCGTCAAACTAATCCGACCTATCGGCAAGAGCCGATTGCGTCTCTGTCACTTCCGGTTGCCCATGAACTGCAGCAAGAACATGAACAGGTTGATGAAGTCGAGGTACAGGGTCAGGGCGCCCATGATGGCCTTGCGGCCGGCAACGACGTCATCGTCTGCTTCGAAATACAGTTCCTTGATCCGCTGCGTGTCGTAGGCGGTGAGGCCGGCAAACACGAGCACGCCGATTGCCGAGATGGCAAACTGCAGGGCCGAGGACTGCATGAAGATGTTGACGACCGAGGCGATGATGATGCCGAACAGGCCCATCATCAGGAACGAACCCATCGCCGACAGGCTGCGCTTAGTCGTGTAGCCGTAGAGCGAAAGCGCACCGAAGGCGGCAGCCGTGATGAAGAACGTCTGGACGACACTACCGGTTGTGTAGACCAGGAAGATCGACGACAGCGACAATCCGACCAGGCCCGCATAGACCATGAATGTCGTCCGAGCAGCGGACACGCTCATGTTGTTGATGCGGAAGCTCAGGAAGAACACGGCAGCCAGGGGCGCCAGCATGATGACCCACTTCAGCGGCGAGCCGTAGACGGCAACGCCGGCGCTGGTCAGCATGACGCCGTGGAAATTGGCCGCTGCCTGTGTCGGGTCAGTGGTCGTGGTGAGCGCGATCAGGGCGTAGGCGGCGACGCCCGTCAGCACCAGACCCAGTGCCATCAGGTTGTAGACCTTCAGCATGTAGCTGCGAAGGCCCTCGTCGATCATTGCGCCCGATTGCGCGCCGGTTGCCCGGTTGGGGAAATTACGAAAGTCAGCCATGTTTTCCTCTTTCAAGCTCCGAGTGGATGACGGTGTCGGGCACTTCAGTCCCGGGCGCCGCTGCGGAGCTCCAGCATGCCTGACGAGAATATGAGGCTTTCGAGGCGCGCGTACAAGAGCCAACGATCTGCAATCGGGTTAAATCGATGTAACCTCGGGGCTTTTGGCCGCTTGGGTTAATGGCGGACCCTAGAGTTCGCGCAGCACGGGTGCTGCTTTCTGGCCTAGAATGCGCCACGTGCCGATGAGGCCGATACCGACCGTCAGCACCAGGGCGATGACGATGGTCGAAAAGGCGACGTCCGGCAGGAAGCTTGACGGCAAATGCATGATCCGGCTGACGATGTACCATGCCGCGACTGAGCCGGCAGTGAGCGCAAAGATCGCCGTTGCCACGCCGAGAATGAGGTATTCGTAGGTGAAGGCGCGGATCAGCATGGCGCGGGTCGCCCCCAGCGTCTTCAGCACCACGGCATCGTGGGTGCGGGCCCTGTTGCCGGCGGCAAGGGCACCGGCGAGCACCAGCACCGAGGCGATCAGCGCGATCGAGGCGGCGGCACGGATGGCCGTCGCAAGCTGGGCCACGAGGGAGTTGATCATATCGAGCGCATCCTTGACGCGGACGCTGGTGATAGTCGGATAGGCATTGGTCACGGTTCGCAGGATCGTCGCCTCCTGCTCGGCCGTCGCGGACGGGTCTGTCAGCGTCGCCAGCCAGGCGTGTGGCGCGCCCTTGAAGGTGTTCGGGGTGAAGATCATGACGAAATTGATCGACAGCGATTGCCATTCCACCTTGCGGAAGTTGGCGATCTTGGCCGTCATGTTGCGCCCGAGCACATTGACGGTGACGGTGTCTCCGAGCTTCAGGCCCAGCGCCTTGCCTTCCTCCTGCGAGAACGACACCAGCGGTTCGCCGGTATATCCCTTGTCCCACCACTTGCCTTCGGTGATGGCGGCATTTTCCGGCGGCGTTTCGGCATAGGTGATGCCTCGGTCGCCGCGCAGCACCCATTGGCCGGCCGGCGGGACCTGGCGCTTGGTGACATCCTCGCCGTTGAAGGCGGTGATGCGGCCGCGCAGCATCGGCACCTCGGTCAGCTTGCCCTTCGGCGCCTGCGCTGTGACCAGCGTCTTGAAGCCCTCGAGTTCGCTGCCCTGGATATCGACGAAGAAGAAGTTCGGCGCCTGGTCTGCCATGTGGCCGGTCAGTTCGCGCCGCATGTTGCTGTCGATCAGCGTCAGCGTCACCAGCAGTGCCAGGCCGAGGCCGAGAGACAGCACGACCGATGCGGTCAGCGCGCCGGGCCGATGGATGTTGCCGATAGCAAGCCGCAATGCCGGCGAGTTGACGCGCGGACTGCGCCTTGCGAGCCATGCGAGGCCCCAGGCAACCAGCCGCAGGACTGCAAAGGCCACGGCGATGGCAACGATGAAGACGATGGCGATAAAGCGGTCATAGGCGGTGAAGATGGCCAGCGTGGAGAGGGCTGCGAGCAGCAACGCTGCGCCGAGGAGATAGGGCCAGGACGGCAGCTTGCGGGTCTCGAAGCCCTGCTCGCGGAACAGCGCGGTCGCCGGCACTTCGCGGGCGTGGCCGAGCGGCAGGATGGCGAAGGCGAGCGTGGTCAGGAGGCCGAACAGCGCGGCCAGCGTCAGCGCTCCCGGGTAGAGGGTCGGCGCTGTCGAGACCGGCAGGAACTGCGCCATGAACTGAGACGCGAAAATCGGGGCTATCGCGCCGATCACAAGGCCGACAAGAATGCCGGCCAGCGCGATCAGGGCGATCTGGATCAGATAGATCATCACTACCACGGAGGCGGGCGCGCCGAGGCATTTGAAGGTAGCGATGGTCGTGCGTTTGCTGTCGAGAAAGGCGCGCACGGCATTGGCCACACCGACGCCGCCGACGATCAGTGCCGTCAGGCCGACGAGGGTGAGGAATTGTGAGAAGCGGGTGATGTTATCGGCCAGCGACGGTGCCGCCTTGTCGCTGGTGCGGATCGACCATCCGGCTTGCGGAAATGCCTTGTTGGCGCGGTCTGCAATGCCTTTCAGTCCATTGGCAGGGTCTGCCATGCGGATCTTGTAGCCATGCTCGACGAGGCTGCCGTTCTGCACCAGGCCGGAGGCTGTCAGGGCATCGGCGCTGGTGAGTAATCTCGGCGCAAAGGCAAAGCCCTCGGAAATCGCATCCGGTTCGTTCTTGATCGTGCCTGAAATCCGCAGCTTGGCGCTGCCCAGCAGCAGTTCGCTGCCGATTTTCAGGTTAAGGCGATCGAGCAGCAGGGGCGCTACCAGGGCGCCATAGGTGCCGTCCTTTTCCGCCAGAAGCGTCGAAAGCGGCTGATCCGGTTCGGCTTCGAATTTCCCGTAGAGCGGATAGGCCTGATCGACGGCCTTGACCTCGACCAGCGACTGGTCGGTACCATCCGGCAGGCGCGCCATCGATCGCACACCTGTCGACGCAGAAAGCGTGCCGAGGCCTTTGAGATAGGACATCTCTTCAGGCGTCGCCTCGCGATTGTTGATTTCAAAGCGTACGTCGCCGGCCAGCAGCGTCTGCCCCTGCGTTGCGATGGCGTCGGTAATCGAGCGCGAAACGGAATTGACGGC
The DNA here is from genome assembly GCF_019355815.1 of Rhizobium sp. B21/90. Classification (NCBI taxonomy): domain Bacteria; kingdom Pseudomonadati; phylum Pseudomonadota; class Alphaproteobacteria; order Hyphomicrobiales; family Rhizobiaceae; genus Rhizobium; species Rhizobium sp. B21/90. The sequence continues at coordinate 543,818 of NZ_CP072162.1, forward strand.
GGCGATGGCGCCGGTGCCGAGCGCGATACAGGCGAGGAAGATATAAAATCCGCGCAGGCCGCCGCGCAGTTCGCGCAGTGCCAGACGGAAGGCGAGGGATAGGCGGGCGCCGCCGAGCGTCATGCGAAAACTGCCTGCTGGTCGGACGCCTTCGTGTTGTCGCTGTCGATTGCGCCGGAGCGCACCCGGATCTGGCGCGAGCAGCGGGCCGCCAGCGCGTTGTCGTGGGTGACCAGCAACAGCGTGGTGCCGCGCTCGGCCTGCTTTGCGAAAAGCAGGTCGGCGATCTGCCGGCCGGTGTCTGTGTCAAGGTTGCCGGTCGGTTCGTCGGCGATGATCAGGGCCGGCGAGGGGGCGAGAGCGCGTGCAATCGCCACGCGCTGCTGTTCGCCGCCCGAGAGCTGGCCGGGATAGTGGGTTAGACGTTCGCCAAGCCCAACGGACTCCAGTTCGCGGCGGGCGATGTCGAAGGCGTCCCGCACATTCGCCAGTTCCAGCGGCACCGCGACATTTTCCAGCGCCGTCATGTTGGCGATCAGGTGGAAGGACTGGAAGACGATGCCGATGTTGCGGCCGCGGAAATCGGCGACCTTGTCTTCGCTGAGGGCATGCAGCGGAGTGTCGCGAATGATGATTTCGCCGCTGTCGAGGCTCTCCAGCCCGGCCAGAACCATCAGCAGCGTCGATTTGCCTGATCCGGAAGGACCGACGATGCCGACGGATTCGCCTTCGAAAATGGTCAGGTCGATGCCTTTCAGCACATGCACCGACGCGGCGGCGTTGCCCAGCGTCAAATCCGCCTTCTTCAGCTCGATGATTGTTTTAGCCAATGAGAACTGCCCTATATAAGCGAAGACGGGTCGCTGCTGCGCGCCCAATGCAGGCAATCTAGGGAATCGATCATGCGTTTTAAAGTTGCCGGGTTTCAATTCGTCGTCATTGCCGCTGCCCTTGTGTTCGGCCTCTGCGGTCCGGCTGCCGCCAGAACCATCCAGCTGGTCGGTCTCGGCGACAGCCTGATGGCCGGTTACATGCTGCCACCGGGGGACGGTTTTCCGGCAAAGCTCCAGGCCGCGTTGAAAGCCAAGGGGCTCGATGTCGCGGTTTCCGATGCCGGTGTGTCCGGCGACACGACCTCCGGCGGGTTGGCGCGGACAGACTGGTCAGTGCCAGACGGTACCGATGGCGTCATTCTCGAACTCGGCGCCAACGATGCGCTGCGTGGCATTGCACCGGAGGAGAGCGAGAAGAACCTCGATGCGATCATCGCCAAGCTAAAGGAACGCAAAATTCCCGTTCTTCTGGCCGGCATGCTGGCGCCGCCGAATATGGGCGGGGATTATGCCGCCCGTTTCAACCCGATCTACAAGCGGCTGGCCGACAAGTACCAGTTGCCGTTGTACCCATTCTTCCTTGACGGCGTTGCTGGCCAGGCAAAGTTGCAACTGCAGGATGGCATGCATCCCAATCCGGAAGGGGTCGATGTCATGGTGCAGCGGATTATGCCACAGGTGACAAGTTTCATTGGGACGATCGCTGCGGTGCAGAAATAGACACTTGCGCCGCATTTGATTGCGTGATTCGCTGCATGTATCTGCAAAAGATTCGGGGATCTCGCCATGCCGAGACTGTTTACCGCCCTCGAAATTCCCCGTAACGCGGCGATGAGCCTGTCGTTGTTGCGCGGTGGTCTACCGGGCGCCCGGTGGATTGACGTAGAGAACTACCACATCACCTTGCGCTTCATCGGGGACGTCGATGGCCGGACCGCCGATGAAATCGTCGAGCGCCTGGACCGGATCGAAAGGCCCGAATTTCAGATCAAGCTGGATGGCATCGGTGCCTTCGGCTCCAAGAAGCCGCACTCGGTCTGGGCCGGCGTTACGCCAAATCCCGAAATGTATGCGCTGCAGGGCGAGATCGAGCGGATCTGCCAGCGGGTCGGCCTGTCGGCGGATCCCCGGAAATTCATGCCGCACGTTACGCTGGCCCGGTTGAAATCGTCACGTCTGGACGATGTCGCGCACTATCTCTCTGGCCGCGGCGATTTCCAGACATCGCTGTTCACGGCGTCACGCTTTGTGCTGCTATCGTCTCGGGAATCGGTTGGCGGCGGTCCGTATCTGACGGAAGAGATTTTTCCGCTTCACGAGGTGCGAACTTTCCCGGCGGTTTCCAGCAAGGCCTTGCAGCCGGTCAAGAGCATGCTGTAGACGCGGTCAAAATCATCCCGGCCGCCGTAGTAGGGATCGGGGATATCTTCCCCGGTTTCCAGAGCATAGCGATTGAAGAGATGCAGCTTGGCCGCGTTTGCGCCACTCGCCATCTTTTCGAGAACCCTTAAATTGTCACGATCAAGCGCCAGGATCAGGTCGAAACGATCGAAGTCGGCAGCTACGATGCGGCGTGCGCGCTGGGCAGCAATATCGATGCCGTGGACAGCCGCAACAGCGATCGAGCGCGGGTCTGGCGGGTTGCCCTGATGCCATCCGCCGGTGCCGGCCGAGTCGATATCGAACTCTGCGGCGCGTCCGGCGTTTATTGCCATATGTCTGAAAATTCCTTCGGCGAGCGGCGAGCGACAGATGTTGCCCATGCAGACGAAGAGGATCTTGAAACGATGCATACGAACTTTCGACTGTTCAAACGAGGGCCACCGACATGAAATACGACAAACTTGAAGCGACGGCCATAGAAGAAAAGATGACCGGCCTTGACGGCTGGACGCTTGCGGGGGACGCGAAATCGATCACCAGAAGCTTCAAATTCGCCAACTTTCGCGAAGCCTTCGGTTTCATGACGGAAAGCGCGCTTGCGGCGGAAAAGTTCGATCATCATCCCGAATGGTTCAACGTCTACTCGAAGGTCGAGGTGACGCTGACCACCCATGATGCCGGCGGATTGACGGAGCAGGATTTTCGCATGGCGAAAGCGATGGACAAGGCTGCGGCCGGCCGTATCGGTTGATTGCTCGAGCCGCCGCTTCCATATGTGTGCCTCAAGGGTCCCACAGGATTTTCCAGCAATGCAAGATATCAAGTTCGGCGAGATTCTTCTTCCAGGCGATGACGATACCCGTCAAAGCCGGGAGAAGACCGTGCGCCGCAAGTTCTGGCCGGCACTTCGCAAGGCAATCCGCTACGTCCCGTTTGCGCGCGACATGGTTGCTGCCTTTTACTGCGCTCTCGATCCGCAAACGCCTGCGCGCGTGCGAGGCATCTTGCTGGCAGCGCTTGCCTATTTCGTGATGCCCTTCGATATCATTCCGGATTTCATGGCGGTCGTGGGCTACACGGATGACATAGCGGTGCTGACGGCAGCGTTTCGCATGGTCAGCGGGCATATCAACGAAAGTCACTACGATGCCGCCGACCGGGCGCTGGCGGATGAACTGGATGCCGGCAAGCCGGCCTAGCAGGTGAGCGCAGGCAGACGGCGACCTAGACTGCCTCAAGCCGTTTCTTAAGCTTGCCGAAAGCCAGCCTGATGCGCGACTTGACAGTCCCGAGCGGCAGGCCGGTGATGGCAGCGATCTCCGAGTGCGATTGTCCGAGGAAGAATGCGGCGCGCAGAAGCTCCTGCTGTTCGTGCGGCAACTCGGCCATTGCAGCGCGCACCTGTGCATCGCGGTCTTCGTATTCCATGACGACGTCGGCCGCCAATTCGCCGATTGGCTGCAATCCCGGATCATTATCGTCGAGCACACGAATTTTTGATCGACGCTGCATATCGATGCGGCGATTGCGGGCGATACGGAAAATCCAGGTCGACAGCGAAGAGCGTGCCGGGTCGTATAGCCCAGCCTTGTGCCAGAGGACGATCATCACCTCCTGGACAAGCTCCTCTGCCTCTCCATCGGCCATGCGCTGCCGCAAAAGCCAGGACTTCAGCCTTGGCGCGAAGTAGTCGTACAGATGGGAAAACGCCGTCTGGTCACGGCGCTCGGCAACGGCCCTGGCGAGGACAGCAAAGCGCTGTTTTTCCTTCGCATCCATTTCCCCTCCACCTGCCCCCCAGCTCTTGCAACTCGCAACCGTCGTCCGAATGGTTTATGAGGTACAGCGGATTTTATAAACGTCAAACTCTTGCCTGAATCTTTCTGTCTTAAATCGCTATAAAGGCTGGCGATCTCGCCAATCAGGTCCATCTATCTTCAGAAGTTTCGACAATCTTTCGATCATAGCTTGACTGAATTGGCACAGTTAAGAGGCAATCGCCCATCCCATTGACGGTTTGGTAACCGAAATTACGCCAAAATAAGGCGCCTCGTGAATACGCATCTCCCGACGAAATTCACGTCGGGCTCTGGATCGCAAGAAACCGGCAGGAAATCATGTTTGTAAAAAGCTCCGCAATCGCCCTCACGCTCGTTCTGGCCACCGCCGGCATCGCATCCGCTCAGAAAACCAAGCCAAAGGCCGCGCCTGCGGCTGCCGCCCAGACGCAATCTGCAGCGCCGACCCGCATCAAGCAGTTCGATGCCTGGGGTGCCTATTCCTACCAGTCGGGAACCGGCAAGGTGTGCTACGTCCTGTCGGTGCCGACGGCAAAGCTGCCGGCAACGGGCATCGACCACGGCGACAACTTCTTCATCGTCACCCAGCGCCCCGGCCAGAACATCTCCTACGAGCCCCAGGCGATGATGGGCTATGTGCTGAAGGAAAACTCCAAGGTCAACGTGACCATCGACAACAAGACCTTCGTCATGTTCACCAAGGACAAGGCTGCATGGGTCGAGAACGCCGCACAGGAGCCGGCTTTGGTCTCGGCCATGAAGACCGGCCACTCCCTGACCGTCACTGCAACGTCGAAGAAGGGTACGGGCACGTCCTACACCTACTCGCTGGCTGGCATTTCCGCCTCGCTGAAGCAGATCGAGAGCTGCAAGTAGGCTGGGCCGGTTTCCGCTTTTCGTGTGTGAAAAGCGCGGGCGCAAGATCATGGAGGCTGGCCTTTGGCCGGCCTCTGGCGTTTTGAGGGGGATGACGGGCGACGAAATTAGTGCTATTGCCGCCGCGAACTGCGGATGTGCCTGCGATACTGTCGCCCCTTCCGTCACCGAATTCAATTTCAATACCCTAGATCGCGCCTGCAGCTTCCTCGAAGCACGGCAGGCATCAACCTTTTGGATGATCCCATGTCCGTGATAGATGCCATGACCATTGCCAAGCCCGCTTCGGCGCCCGTCGTGCGCGGTGGCGAAGCTCTACCGAAGCCGTCTTTGATCGGCCTGACGCGCGAGGAGATGGGGCAGGCACTGCGCGAAAAGGGCGTTCCCGAAAAGCAGATCAAGATGCGCGTCAGCCAGTTGTGGAACTGGCTGTATGTGCGCGGCGTGTCTGATTTCGATGCCATGGTCAACGTCGCCAAGGACATGCGTGAAATGCTGAAGCAGCATTTTACCATCGCCCGCCCGGAGATCGTCGAGGAGCAGGTGTCCAACGACGGTACACGCAAATGGCTGATGCGTTTTCCGGCACGCGGTGCAGGACGACCTGTCGAGATCGAAACCGTCTATATCCCTGAGGAGGGCCGGGGGACGCTGTGCGTCTCCAGCCAGGTCGGCTGTACCCTGACCTGTTCCTTCTGCCACACCGGCACCCAGCGGCTGGTGCGCAACCTGACGGCCGAGGAAATCCTCTCGCAGTTGCTGCTGGCGCGTGACCGGCTCGGCGACTTCCCGGATCGCGATACGCCTGTGGGTACCGCCATGCCTGCCGAGGGCCGCAAGGTCTCGAACATGGTGATGATGGGCATGGGCGAGCCGCTCTATAATTTCGAGGCCGTGAAGACCGCTCTGCTGATCGCCTCCGACGGTGACGGCCTGTCGCTGTCGCGTCGTCGCATCACACTTTCGACCTCGGGCGTGGTGCCGGAAATCTTCCGTACCGGCGACGAAATCGGCGTCATGCTGGCGATATCGCTGCACGCTGTGCGCGACGATCTGCGCGACATCCTGGTGCCGATCAACAAGAAGTATCCGCTGAAGGACCTGATCGACGCCTGCCGCAAATATCCCGGCCTGTCGAATGCCCGCCGCATCACATTCGAATATGTGATGCTGAAGGACGTCAACGACAGTCTCGAAGATGCCAAGGGGCTTATCCAGCTGTTGAAGGGCGTGCCGGCAAAGATCAACCTGATCCCGTTCAATCCCTGGCCCGGCAGCAACTATCAGTGCTCGGACTGGGAGCAGATCGAGAAATTTGCCGATTTCATCAATGCGGCCGGCTATGCCTCGCCAATCCGTACGCCGCGCGGACGCGACATTCTCGCCGCCTGCGGCCAGCTGAAATCGGATTCGGAGCGCATGCGCAAGACCGACCGCCTCGCCTTCGAAGCCATGATGATCGCCAACCACGGCGAAGACTGACGGTCGACGGGCGAAGTCGTTTGCAACGAGCAGACGAAACTGACGGCCACCAATTTCGACGGGATTGCAATTGCGATCTTCGTGGTCGGTGCGCTCGGATGCGTTGATCTATATCACCCGCAGGGATGGCCGACCACGCGACGTACCTAGCGCGCGTGGGTAAACAGGATCTTCGCCGCGAAGATCGAGAAGACGCCGGCGAAGGTATAGTCCATGCCGCGCAAGACCTTCCTGTTGTTCTGCAGCCATGATGCCAGCCTGTCGGAGGCGAGCACGACCAGGGCGTTGACCGGCATGCCGACGGAAATGAACAGAAAACCGAAGAACAGCAGCTTCTGGGTGACGGCCGGATCGCCGGCAGTGACGAACTGCGGCAGGAAGGTCATGAAGAAGATGATGACCTTCGGGTTCAGGAGGTTGACCCAAAACCCGCTCGCCATGTTCGACAGCGGCGACACTTTCGGCTCTTCTACAGCATTGACGCTGAGTTTCGAGCCGAAGCGGATGGCCTGAACAGCGAGCCACAGGAGATAGGCCGCGCCGCCGGTCTTCAGGATGGTGAAGGCAACCGGAGAGGCCGTGATCAGGGCCGATATCCCAAATGCCACCAGCATCGTGTGGACGACGATTCCGAGGCTGGTCCCAAGCACGACAAACAGCGCAGGCGTCTTGCCCTGCGACAGGGCGCGGCTGATCGAAAGCGTCATGTCCGGGCCTGGCGTCGCGGCCAGAAGAAGGCTTGCGGCGACAAAGGCGAGCGCCGTCGCAAAGCTCGGCAGGAAGTCCATGGCAGGCTCCTCGGATCATAGGTTTCCAGGATGCCTACCTTGTTTAGCGGCGATTGCCAATCAGCCCTTGCCGGCGACAAAGGCCTTGAATGCGTCATCGTACCCCCCGTGCCAGCGCGACAGCGGAGGCCTGTTTTCGACGATATCGCCAGCGGCCCAGAGAATTCGCTTTTCATCCAGTGAACGGGGCACATCGTTGTCGGGGCAGAGGATGTAGAAATCGTCGCGCTCAAGACTTTTCATCATGAAATCGACGGTCTGCTCCGGCGTCCAGGCGGCGGCGGGCTTCTCCGTGCGGTCGCCCTTTGTGAGAGGTGTGTAGACAAAGCCCGGTATCAGCAGGTGGGCGGTGATCCGGCAACCTTCCGTGTTGCGGAGTTCATGCTGCAGCGCCTCGGTGAAAGCCTTCACACCGGCTTTGGAGACATTGTAGGCAGGGTTTCCCGGCGGCGTGGTGATGCCCTGCTTGGAGCCGGTGTTGATGATCATGCCAGGTTCGCCATGGCCGATCATGTGCTGTCCGAACGTGCGCGTGCCGTTGATGACGCCCATCAGGTTGACGCCGAGGATGTTGTCCCAGCCGGCCTGCGGGCTGAAGATCGATGTCTCCGGGCCGATGCCGGCATTGTTCATCAGTACATGGACGCGGCCGAAGCGCTGGATGACGGTGCGCTCCAGGGCGTCCAGCGATTCCTTGTCACTGACATCGGTCTCGATGGCCATGACATGTTCGTCGCTACCATTGGAAAGGGCGATGATCTCTTCCTTTGCCTTTGCCAACCGGTCGCCACCGAGGTCTGCCAAGACGACGCTCATGCCGCGCGCAGCAAAGTTTTTGGCAGCGGAAAAGCCGATGCCGGAAGCGCCGCCGGTGATGACGGCGACGTTGGAACTTTTGAAGACGTCCTCGATATTTGCCATGGTCTGCCTACCCTCTCCAGCCCTTGTTATGATGTTGCGAGATATGGTAATTTGCCCAGCCAAGTCAAACGACGGAGGACGCCATGTCTAAACTCAAGTCTGTCACGCTGGATGAACAGATGGAGGATTTCGTCGACGAACAGGTGAACCATGGCCACTTTGCTTCCCCAAGCGCTGTCATCGACGCCGGGTTGAGACTTCTACGCAAGCAAGCAGAAATCAATGCCATCCGTGCTGCCATCATCGAAGGGGAGCAATCGGGCCAGGCCGAGCCATTCGACACCGGGGAATTTCTGAGCGAAATGCATCGTAAACATGTCCGATAGGCGACGCCAATTTCGGCTTCTGCCGAAGGCACGCCGGGATCTGGACGGAATTTTCAGATACACGCTCGAAAATGGTCGCTTCAGCAAGCCAATGACTACTAAAGGCGGCTGACGTCATGCTTTCCGGAACTGGCGCGTGGCGCCAGGCAGGGCCGCAATATCGACCACATAATCACCGGCTATTTCATTCTTCCGTTCGAATCGCATTTCATCGTTTACAAAGCCGATGCGCGCGCGGTCACAATCATTCGTATCCTGCATCAACGTATGAATATTACTGCGCATCTGCGCTGAATGCAGGCTTCAGTTTTTCTTGCGCATGGCGCTAATCTCGATAAAAGTGCCGCGACATCAAGATTTGCGGCGTCCGGCGCCGCGCGCATAAAAACGGACCTCATCATCATGGTATCGCACAAAGACGTGAAAAAAGTCGTTCTCGCTTATTCCGGCGGTCTCGACACCTCGATCATCCTGAAATGGCTGCAGACGGAACTCGGCGCCGAAGTCGTCACCTTCACTGCCGATCTCGGCCAGGGCGAAGAGCTCGAGCCGGCCCGCAAGAAGGCCGAGATGATGGGCATCAAGGAAATCTACATCGAGGATGTCCGCGAAGAGTTCGTCCGCGATTTCGTTTTCCCGATGTTCCGCGCCAATGCCGTCTATGAAGGCGTCTACCTGCTCGGCACGTCGATTGCCCGGCCGCTGATCTCCAAGCACCTGATCGAGATCGCCCGCAAGACCGGCGCCGATGCCATTGCCCATGGCGCGACCGGCAAGGGCAACGACCAGGTTCGTTTCGAACTCGCGGCCTATGCGCTGAACCCCGATATCAAGATCATCGCTCCCTGGCGCGACTGGAACTTCAAGTCCCGCACCGATCTCCTGGCCTTTGCCGAAGCGCACCAGATCCCGGTTGCCAAGGACAAGAAGGGCGAAGCGCCGTTCTCTGTCGATGCCAACCTGCTGCACTCGTCCTCCGAGGGCAAGGTTCTGGAAGACCCGTCGCAGGAAGCGCCGGAATATGTGCATATGCGCACCATTTCTCCGGAATCCGCTCCTGACAAGGCGACCATCATCAAGGTCGGCTTCGAGCGTGGCGATGCGGTGTCGGTCAACGGCGTCCGGATGAGCCCGGCGACGCTGCTGGCGACCCTCAACGACTACGGCCGGGACAACGGCATCGGCCGTCTCGACCTCGTCGAGAACCGTTTCGTCGGCATGAAGTCGCGCGGCGTCTATGAGACACCCGGTGGCACGATCCTTCTCACTGCCCACCGGACGATGGAATCGATCACGCTCGATCGCGGTGCTGCGCATCTGAAGGACGAACTGATGCCGCGCTATGCGGAGCTCATCTATTTCGGGTTCTGGTATTCGCCGGAGCGCGAGATGCTGCAGGCGGCGATCGACAAGAGCCAGGAGCATGTCGAGGGCGAAGTGACGCTGAAGCTCTACAAGGGCAATGTCATGGTTATCGGCCGCGAGAGCCCGAAGTCGCTGTATTCCGACAAGCTGGTCACCTTCGAGGACGACCAGGGCGCCTACGACCAGAAGGATGCAGCAGGCTTCATCAAGCTCAATGCCCTTCGCCTGCGCACGCTCGGCAAGCGCAACCTGTCGAACTGAGCCATTGAGCCCAGCCTGAGCAGGGCCTGTCACCGCAGATGGTGGCGGGTCTCTTTTTCGGGAAAAGTCAGCCGTCTGTGATCGGGGCGTTTTCGATTGCGGGTTGTTCGACTTTCTGGAGGTTGAGCCGGAAGCTTTTGAGAGCCTTGCTCACGTCGCACAAAGCCTGCTCGTCCAGCCCCATCGTTGCTTCCTGCTGGACGGCAGCGATTTCGATGCTGATGGCGCGGATCATGTCTTCCGCAGCGTCCGACAGGAGTATCCGCTTTGCACGGCGGTCCAGGGGGTCGGGCTGGCGTTCGATCAGCCCGCGGGCCTGCAGACGGTCGAGGAAAGCGCTCACCGTCATCGGCTCCAGCCCCATGCGTATGGCGATGTCGAGCTGCCGGCTGCCGTTGACCGCAGCAATCTGAACAAGGGTTCTTGCCTCGCCGGCGGTGATGCCGAGCCCGGCCGACGAGATGCGTTTCTCGAAAGCCATTCGCATCAGCCGGGCGCAATCGGCGACGAGAAATGCGAGCGTATCCGTATCTATTGTGATGCTCATTGCGTTTCTCGGCTCTTTATCGCGGTTCTCTCTGGTTTTCCTTAATCACTCTATTGCGCGAACACAATTGAATCTTTGCCGGCGACAAGGGCGCCTTGACGCCCGCAGTGCCGGCGTTAAGCTGGCTGCAAATCAAGCGGAAACCGTGCCATGACCTCCTCCCTGATTGCCGGCACTTTCCTCGCCGCACTGTTTTACGTGCTCATTCCCGGTCCGGCTTTTCTGGCGCTGCTGGGAATAGGTGCTGGCCAGGGGCGAAGGGCGGGGGCGCTTTTCATGTGCGGCCATCTGTTCGGCGATCTCATGTGGTCTGCCCTGGCCCTGACCGCAATCATCGGTGCGCGGACCATCGGCAGCCTCGTATTCGATCTGCTTGGCTTGTTCTGTGGCCTCTATCTCGCCTGGATCGGCTGGCACGCGGTAACTGCCAAGCCCCGGGTCGACGGTGCGGCGATGATCGCAGTCGAGCGCCCTTTTCGACGCGGCCTTATCTTCGGCGCCACCAATCCAAAGGGATATCCGGTGGCGCTCGCGACCTTCACGGCGCTTGTCGCCGGTTCGGCCAGTGCCTTGCAGTTCAGCGAGCTTCCGTTGCTGCTAGGCGTTGCCTTTGCCGGGTTCGTGGTCGCCGATATCATTCTGATCGGTATCATCGGTGCCGGCGCCGTGCGGCGGCTCTATCGGTCCCACGAACGCGTCATCGTGCGCTTCTCCGGGGTTTTGTTCATGGGTTTTGCTGCGCAGGCGCTCTGGCATTCCGCGCCGGGGCTGCTCGGGTGGCGCAGGGCCTGATACCTCTCCAACATGTCGCCACCGCACCGTTTTGCTGACAGGCTGCGATCACCATACCATTGCCGGTCCGGCGTTCTTATATGCCCGTGACCAATCTGATGCCGAAAGGATGTCCCATGTCATCGCAACTCTCCGTCAATCCCGCCCTCGTCGAATGGACAGGGCATGAGGGACTGCCGCACTTCGACCGCGTCCATGACGCCGACTTTGGGCCAGCCTTTGATGCTGCCATGGAACTGCACGACGGCGAGATCGACCAGATTGCCAACAATCCGGAGCCACCGACTTTCGCCAACACGATCGTCGCCCTGGAGATCGTCGGCGACGAGTTGTCGCGCGTCTCGTCGCTGTTCTGGAGCAAGGCCGGTGCCCATACCAACGACGTGATCCAGGGCCTGGAGCGCGAGATCGCGCCCAAGATGTCGCGCCACTATTCGAAGATCGGCATGAACGCCGCGCTGTTTGCCCGGATCGACGCGCTCTGGGAAATGCGAGATACGCTCGGCCTGACGCTCGAGGAAAGCCGCGTGCTTGAGCGCCATTGGAAAGGTTTCGTGCGCTCTGGCGCAAAGCTTGCAAAACCGGAGCAGGAGCGGCTTGCTGCAATCAACGAGACGCTGGCAGGCCTGGGCGCAAGTTTCGGCCAGAACGTGCTGGCCGACGAGAAGGGCTGGGCGCTGGTGCTGTCCGACGCGGCCGATCTTGCCGGCCTGCCGGGGTTTGTCACCGAGGCCATGGCGGCAGCTGCAACTGAGCGTGGCGATACAGGCAAGTATGCGGTGACGCTGTCGCGTTCGATCATAGAGCCGTTCCTGACTTTTTCCGAGCGTCGCGACCTGCGCGAGCAGGCGTTTGAGGCCTGGGTGGCGCGCGGCCGCAACGGCGGGGAGACGGACAATCGCGACATCATCCGCCAGACGCTGGCGCTGCGTTTCGAAAAGGCAAAGTTGCTCGGCTATGGCAATTATGCCGAACTGAAGCTCGACAACACCATGGCCAAGACGCCCGAGGCGGTGAACCATCTGCTGACCACGGTCTGGGCCAAGGCTGTCGCCAGGGCGCGGGAAGAAGAGACGGATATTGCCGCCTTGATCAAGGCAGGCGGCGGCAACCACGATGTCATGCCCTGGGACTGGCGCTTCTATTCGGAAAAGATCCGCACGGAGCGGTTTGATTTTTCCGAGGCCGAACTGAAGCCCTACCTGCAGCTCGACAAGATCATCGCAGCCTGCTTCGACGTTGCCGGCCGCCTCTTCGGCCTTCATGCCGTCGAGATCCACGATGCGCCCGCCTATCATCCGGATGTCCGCGTCTTTGAAATCCGCGACCGTTCCAACAAGCTCATCGCGATGTTCCTCGGCGACTATTTTGCCCGGCCGTCGAAGCGTTCCGGCGCCTGGATGAGTGCCTTCCAGTCTCAGCACAAGCTGCCGTTGAAGAACGGCGCTTTGGGCGAGCGGCCGATCATCTACAATGTCTGCAATTTCGCCAAGCCGGCCGAGGGCAAGCCGGCGCTGTTGTCGATGGGGGATGCCTACACGCTGTTCCACGAGTTCGGCCATGCGCTGCACGGAATGCTCTCCGATGTCACCTACCCGTCGGTTGCCGGCACAGGCGTATCGCGCGATTTCGTCGAATTGCCGTCACAACTCTACGAGCACTGGCTGACGGTGCCCGATATCCTGAAGACCTATGCCGTGCACTACCAGACCGGCGAGCCGATGCCGCAGGCGCTGCTCGACAAGGTTCTGGCCGCCCGGACTTTCAACTCCGGATTCAATACCGTCGAGTTCACATCGTCGGCGCTCGTCGACATGGCATTCCATACGCGTGGGCCGGTCGAGGATCCGATGGCGGAACAGGCGGAGATTCTGGCCACGCTCGGCATGCCGAAATCGATGGTGATGCGGCACGCCAGCCCGCATTTCCAGCATGTCTTTGCCGGGGACGGATATTCGGCCGGCTACTATTCCTACATGTGGTCCGAGGTGCTCGATGCCGACGCCTTCGCAGCCTTCACGGAAACGGGCGACGCCTTCAATCCCGAGATGGCCGAGAAGCTGAAGGCTCACATCTATTCGGTCGGCGGCTCCATCGACCCGGAAGATGCTTACCGGGCGTTCCGCGGCAAATTGCCGAGCCCGGATGCCATGCTGGCGCAAAAAGGCTTGGCCGCATAAGGCTTTGTGCCGGCGGCTGATCAATTGAACAGCATACCCTGTCCCAGCCATGCGATTGCGCCGGGGCAGGGAAGACGCTGCTTTGTCGCGCCCCCCCTTTCGCAAATGCGAAAAACAGGCTATGAGCGCCTCAACCGAAGATAAGGGCCGCGCTATTGGCTGCCCGCAAACCCTCCGAGTAGCCCATATGTCTATGCGAAATATCGCGATCATCGCGCACGTTGACCACGGCAAGACGACGCTTGTCGACGAACTCCTGAAGCAGTCCGGTTCGTTCCGCGACAACCAGCGCACCGTTGAGCGCATGATGGATTCGAACGAACTCGAAAAGGAACGTGGCATCACGATCCTGGCCAAGGCGACGTCGGTCGTCTGGAGAGATGTTCGCATCAACATCGTCGACACCCCCGGCCACGCCGACTTCGGCGGCGAAGTCGAGCGTATCCTTTCGATGGTGGATGGCGCTATCGTGCTGGTCGATGCTGCCGAAGGCCCGATGCCGCAGACCAAGTTCGTGGTCGGCAAGGCGCTGAAGGTCGGCCTTCGCCCGATCGTCGCGATCAACAAGATCGACCGTCCGGACGCGCGTCACGAAGAAGTCGTCAACGAAGTCTTCGACCTCTTTGCTGCCCTCGACGCCACCGACGAACAGCTCGACTTCCCGATCCTCTACGGTTCCGGCCGTGCTGGCTGGATGAACACGGCTCCTGAAGGCCCGATGGACCAGGGCCTTGGCCCGTTGCTCGACCTCGTGCTCAAGCATGTTCCAGAGCCGACTGTCGGCGAAGGCCCGTTCCGCATGATCGGCACGCTGCTCGAAGCCAACCCGTTCCTCGGCCGTATCATCACCGGTCGCATTCATTCCGGTTCGATCAAGTCGAACCAGCCTGTCAAGGTCATGGGCGTTGATGGCAAGACCATCGAAACCGGCCGTATCTCGAAGATCCTCGCGTTCCGCGGCATCGAGCGCCAGCCGATCGAGGAAGCCTTCGCAGGTGACATCATCGCCATTGCCGGCCTTTCCAAGGGCACGGTTGCCGATACCTTTTGCGATCCTGCTGTTACCGAGCCGCTGCACGCCCAGCCGATCGATCCGCCGACCGTCACCATGTCCTTCATCGTCAACGACAGCCCGCTGGCTGGCACCGAAGGCGACAAGGTTACCTCGCGCGTCATTCGCGACCGCCTGATGAAGGAAGCCGAAGGCAACGTTGCGCTGAAGGTCGAAGAGTCGGAAGCCAAGGATTCGTTCTACGTATCCGGCCGCGGCGAATTGCAGCTTGCCGTTCTGATCGAAACCATGCGCCGCGAAGGCTTCGAACTGGCTGTGTCGCGTCCTCGCGTCGTCATGCATGACGACGAGAACGGCAACAAGCTGGAGCCGATCGAAGAAGTCGTCATCGACGTCGACGAAGAGCATTCCGGTATCGTTGTCCAGAAGATGTCCGAGCGCAAGGCCGAGATGGTCGAGCTTCGTCCGTCGGGCGGCAATCGTCTGCGTCTGGTATTCTACGCGCCAACACGCGGCCTGATCGGCTACCAGTCGGAGCTTTTGACCGACACGCGCGGCACGGCGATCATGAACCGCCTGTTTCATAGCTACCAGCCTTTCAAGGGCGAAATCGGCGGCCGCAGCAACGGCGTCCTGTTGTCCAACCAGTCCGGGGAAGCCGTGGCCTACGCCATGTTCAACCTTGAAGATCGCGGCCCGATGATCATCGAGCCAGGTGAAAAGGTCTATGCCGGCATGATCATCGGCATCCACACGCGTGACAACGACCTCGAAGTCAACGTGCTGAAGGGCAAGCAGCTGACCAACATCCGGTCTGCCGGCAAGGACGAAGCTGTCCGCCTGACGCCGCCGATCCGTATGACGCTCGACCGGGCGCTCTCCTGGATCCAGGACGACGAACTCATGGAAGTCACGCCGAAGTCCATTCGTCTGCGCAAGACCTATCTGGACCCGAACGATCGCAAGCGTTTCGGCAAGAAGAGCGCGTAAGGCTTTTCGACACCCAGAAGACCTCAAACCCCGGTGCTTGCATCGGGGTTTTTTATTTACATGTTCGATTTTTGGCCTCTTGTGACATCCGTTAAAAAAGAGTTAACGTTTCGCGCTAGTCCACACATAAAGCCTGTGGGCAAATGGTTTCCGGCAATATTGCTGGATGGTTAATTTGCGGTTGCCGGGCCAAAGTAGGCGTTATGAAAACGTTATCGATTGATGTCCGGCGGGCTGAACCGCACGATGCCCGAGCCATTTCGGAGACGCATCGGCTGTCCTGGCAGTATGCCTACACCGGCATCATTCCACACCGTGCACTGTCGCAGATGATCGAGCGGCGCGGCGAAGCCTGGTGGCGCCGGGCGACGCGCGGACCGGCGACCCTGCTCGTTCTCGACGTTGCCGGCACCGTTGCAGGCTATGCGACACTTGGCCTCAACCGGGCGCGCGCGCTGCCGCAGGAAGGCGAGATCTACGAGCTTTATCTCCGTCCGGAATATCAAGGGATCGGCCTCGGCCGTCTGCTGTTCGGCGAGGCACGGCGGCTGCTGAAGTCGCTCGGCTGCAAGGGCATGGTTGTCTGGTGCCTGGAAGACAACGAGAATGCCGAGCGTTTCTATCGCAGCCACGGCGGGCTCGATTTCTGCGAGGGGCTGGAGACCTTTGGCGGCGAGCAGGTGAAGAAGATCGGCTTTGTCTGGCCGTAAGACCGGCTGGCGATCACGGCGGTCGGGCATAATGCGGCGGCCGTCGTAATTTCGCCGCCAATTCATTTGTAGGTGTCGCGGTTTTTGGCCTTGGCGCAAAGCAGGCCATGCTTTCGAAGCGCTGTTGCCTTACCGGTTATTTCCGATTAAGTGGCTGGCAGCTATCATAGTTTAGGGGACTCCCATGCGCATCGACGCAATTTCCATTGGTAAAAATCCACCTGAAGACGTCAACGTCATCGTCGAAGTGCCGGTCGGCGGCGACCCGATCAAGTACGAAATGGACAAGGAAGCCGGCACGCTCGTCGTCGACCGTTTCCTCTACACGCCGATGACTTATCCAGGCAATTACGGCTTCGTGCCGCACACGCTGTCGGAAGACGGCGACCCGATCGACGTGCTGATCGCCAGCACCCGGCCGCTCGTTCCCGGCTGCGTCATCAACGTTCGCCCTATCGGCGTGCTGATGATGGAAGACAACTCCGGCAAGGACGAGAAGATCATTGCCGTCCCGTCGCCGAAGCTGACGCTGCGCTACGAGAAGGTCAAGGAATACACCGACCTGCCTGATATCACCATCAAGCAGATCGAGCATTTCTTCCAGCATTACAAGGATCTGGAGCCAGGCAAGTGGGTGAAGATCTATGGCTGGAAGGGTGCCAAGGAAGCTGGCGAATTGATCCTCGAAGCCATCGCTCGCCACAATGCGGCCGAGAAGAAGGCCTGATCAGGCTTCTACGACAGTATCGAGAGCCTTGCATATTTCCTCCGGGTCGCCATCGATCCGGAGGATTTTTTTGCGCGCTGTGTCGCCGGAAGTGACGCTGATCGAGGATTTCGGCAGGCCGAGCCTTTTCGCCAGCAAGGCGATCAGCGCCTTGTTGGCCTTGCCCTTTTCGGGCACATCGCTGACGCGCACCTTGATATGGACATCGCCATCGGCGCCGGTCTCGATACCGTCTATCTCATCGCGGCCGCCATTCGGCGTCAGCCGGACGGACAATCGGACATGGTCTGCAAGCTTGCGCCAGGCGCTGCTCACATCGTCAGTTGAAGGAGGGCCGGGTAGACGGTGTTATGCAGGACCGCCTGAATGAAGAAGATGATCAGCAACACGACAATCGGCGAAATGTCGATGCCGCCGAGGTTCGGCAAGATGCGCCGGAGGGGATTGAGAACCGGCTCGGTGACATTGTAGAGGAAACGGCCAACCGAGTTCACGAACTGGTTGCTCGAATTGATCACGTTGAAGGCGTAGAGCCATGAGAAGATGGCGCTGGCTATCAGGATGTAGACGTAAAGCTGCAAGACGATATCAATGACTTGAAAGAGCGCCAGAAGTATTCCGGACATGTACGTCTCCATTTCGCGATTGACAGACATGTAGACATTGGCGAAGGCGCGAGCAAGTGGTATGCCCGCCGGCACGATGAATCATGTTTAACGGCCGTGGGGGATCTACGGCGGTCGCTAACGGAAAGCCGTTCATGTCGCTTATCTCGTCTGCGGATCGCTTCGCCGCATTCCGCCATGTTTCCTACACACGTTTCTTCTTTGCCCGTTTTCTCGTTTCCTTCGCCGCGCAGATCATCAGTGTCTCCGTCGGCTGGCAGATGTACGACCAGACGGGCAGCGCCATCTACCTGGGCCTTATCGGCCTCGTGCAGTTCCTGCCGTCGCTGCTTCTGACGCTGGTCACCGGTTCGGTCGCGGATCGCTACAGCCGCCGCCACATCGTGGCAATCTGCACGCTGGTCGGTGCGCTCTGTGCCGTGGCGCTGTGGGTGATGACGTCGACGGGATCATTCGCGCCGTTGCCGGTCTTCGGCATTCTCACCATCATGGGCATCGAACGCGCCTTCCTTGGCCCGGCCACACAGTCGCTGGCGCCCAATCTCGTCCCGCCAGAAGACCTGTCGAATGCCGTCGCCTGGAATTCGTCCTCGTGGCAGACTGCTGCAATCGTTGGTCCTGTTGCCGGTGGTCTGCTCTACGGTCTTGGGCCAAGCTTTGCCTATGCGGTGGCCGCGGTATTCTCCATTCTCGGGGCCATCCTGATCCAGATGATTGCCAAGCCCGTCCAGCGGAGCACGGGAATGGCAACCAACTGGAGCACCATCCTCGCCGGATATCGCTTCATATGGTCTGAGAAGGTCGTCCTCGGTGCAATTTCGCTCGACTTGTTCGCAGTGCTGCTCGGCGGCGCCGTGGCGCTGATGCCGATCTTTGCCCGCGATATCTTGACACTCGGACCTTGGGGCCTTGGGCTGTTGCGGGCAGCACCGGGTGTCGGCGCTATCGCCACGGCGGTGCTGCTGGCTACCTATCCGCTACGCCATCGGGCAGGCGTCTACATGTTTGCCGGCGTGGCGATGTTCGGTGTGGGTACGCTGATTTTCGGCCTGTCCAGCACGCCCTGGCTGTCGATCGTCGCCCTGATGATCATGGGCGCTTCAGACATGATCTCGGTCTATGTGCGGGAAACCCTGATTGCCCTGTGGACGCCGGATCATGTTCGAGGCCGGGTCAATGCCGTCAACATGGTCTTTGTCGGTGCCTCGAACGAGCTCGGCGAATTCCGTGCGGGGACGATGGCCTCCGTATTCGGGGCGGTGCCGGCGGTCGTGATCGGCGGTGTCGGCACCTTGGCAGTGGCTATCATCTGGGCGATAGGCTTTCCGCAGCTGCGCAAGATCGACGCGCTGGATGCCCCGGATGAAAACGCCGCAGGGTCAGCCTGATCGGTTCAGGCCGCGACCGCGACCTGCGTCTCGAAGACGATATCGAGAAATTCCGACAGCCACTGCCTGAGCGCACCGTCGAAAAGCATACGGCCCTCCAGATGATCTCGACCCTGCTGGGCGTTGGGCAGTGCGAAGCGATGGGCACCATGGACGACCCATCGCTGCATCATGGCACGGGTCAGTTCGGCGTGAAATTGCAGGCCCCAGGCGTTGTCGCCATAGCGGAATGCCTGGTTGGGGTAGGTATCGCCCTTGGCCAGGAGCTCCGCTCCAGCGGGCAGATCGAAGCCTTCGCGGTGAAAGTGGTAGACCATAGGCGGCCAGCGCATCAGCTGACGTCCGCGCTCGGTCGGATGCAGCGGATACCAGCCGATTTCGGCTTTTTCATCCGGCCGGGCCTGTACCTTGCCGCCGAGCTGGCGCACCAGCATCTGGGCACCGAGACAGATGCCGAGGAACGGGCGGTTCTCCCGCAGCGGAACATCCAGCCAGTTGATCTCGGAGCGTACGAAGGGATCGGGGTCGTTGGCACTCATCGGCCCGCCGAAGACGACCGCGCCGCCGTGCGCCTCAAGGGTTTCCGGCAGGGGGTCGCCGAGGACGGGACGTCGAATATCGAGGTCGTAGCCCTTCTGCAGCAGCATCTGCCCGACGCGGCCGGCGCTGGAGCGCTCCTGGTGCAGCACGATCAGGATCGGCCGCCGGTGACGGCTGTTGGCCGCCTCAATCCGCATCGTCAGCCTCCACGGCGAGGCCCGGCACCCGTGCCGCTGCCTCCTGCCGCTTCATGATGCGCTCGCGGCCGGACACGCCCAGCAACTCGGCGATGCGCCAGATGGCATCGTCTTCCATCTCGCTGCGCTCGCCATCGGCATAGACGATATCCCAGAGGATGCCGATCAGTTCGATACGCTGGTCGCTGTCAAGATGGCGCTTGAGATCCGAGGTGAAGCGGAAATAGTCGACGGCCTCGTTCTCGGCCTCGGTGCCTGCCGCGATCAGCGCATCCAGCTCGCGGCCGTCGAGGCCGTACTGGTCCTTGAGCAACCGGCGCAGCGCCTTCTTCTCGCTGGCCTCGACCTTGCCGTCGGCCTCCATCACCTGGATGCAGAGCGCTGCCACCGAGATCCGGGGATCGTCGGGCGCAAGGCCGGGTTTCGAATGATCTGTCGTCAGACTTTGAAAGAATTCCTGGAAGCGTTCAAACATGCGGTTTCATTCTTAAAAAAGCTTCAGCCGGGTCTTGGGCTCCGGATCTGCCTTTGTGGTGCGGACACCCGGATCGTCCGGGGCGCCGCCAAAGAAGGGGCGGGGCTCGGGCTTTTTCGGGCTTTCGGGTTTTGTCACGGTGACCAGCGCCGTCGACGGCTGCGTTCTGGCCGGCATGGGCTTGGCTGGCGGTGAACTGGCTGGCAATGGTCCTGGTGGCATGGGCTTGGCTGCTGCAGGTGCGTCCTGAGCAGATTGCGCGGAAACTGGAGCAGGCGTCTGACGTAGATCTGCCAGTGGCGGCAGGTTGCGGAGCGCTGTCTCGAAAGACGCGACGGTGCCTTCCTCGACCGGGCCTTCAAGCTGGCTGAAAGGCGACCGCCATTCGAAGGCATCGAGCTTGCCCGAGATCGGAGAAACCGGGAGCCACTTGTCGGACACGAAACCATCGGCCATCCAGGCCGGGTCGCGCGGTGCGCGCAAGGCCTGGGCGAGCCAGTGGCGGGTGCGTCCCTGGTCGCGTGTCTCGGCGTCCTCTATGTCGGCGAGCAGCATGAAGGCGCCCTCGCGGGGCTGCATGCGGGCGGCTGCTTCCGCCTTGCTGCGGGCGACGGCAAAATTGCCTGCATCGAGCGCTGCCTGCGCCGTGATCAGCAATGCTTCCACATTGTTGGGTCGCAGCGCTTCCAGCTTCTCGGCGCGTTTCAGGCGGTCCAGCACGCTGTCTCCGCTGCGGGCGCGAACGTAGGCACGGCCGATTTCGGGATGGGGAGAAACCTTCCAGGCATCCTCCAGCACCGCTGCTGCCTTGCGGATCTTGTCTTCGCGAAACAGCGCCTTGGCGGCAATCAGGGCGGCAGGCACGAGATTGTCGGACAGCTTCAGGGCGGCCAGCGCGTCGTCGCGCGCACCGGTCGGGTTCGCGTCGAGCCGGTCGGTGGCGCGTGCCGTCAGAAGCACGGCGCGCAGGCGGTTCGCCTCATCCTTGCCAATGACCCTTGCGACCTTCTGCTGGTCGAGAAGACGGATAGCGTCGTCCCAGCGGCCGGCGCGGCTGCGATATTCGAGCGTCGCCTGCGCCGCCCAAGGCAGATAGGGTGCCTTGTCTGCAGCCTGTTCGGCATATTGCCGGGCAGCCTCATCGGCACCGAGGCGCTTGGCTTCGAGATAGAGGCCACGGAGGCCGAGTTCCCGGGTCTCCGGATCTTTGGCCATCAGCTCGAACTTGGCGCGCGCCTCGTCGTGGTTGCCTTCGATCAGCGCTGCCTGCGCCTCCAGAAGACTGATCAGCGGTTCCTGGTCGGCGCGGATCAGGCCACGCGAACGAGCAGCCATCTTGCGGGCCAGCAGCGCATTGCCGGCGCCAGCGGCAATCAGCCCGGTCGACAATGCCTGATAGCCGCGGTCACGTTTGCGGGCACGAAAATAGCGGCTGACGGCATGGGGCGAGGTCCAGATCATCCGCAGCAGCGACCAGACGATCATGACAGCGGCGACGATAGCGATCAGAAGGCTGGCCGCGACTATCAGCTTGGTCTGATATAGCTCGCCACCCCACATCAGCGACAGGTCGCCCGGACGGTCGGCCAGCCAGGAGAAGCCGTAGCCGAGTGCAAGGATCAGGACGATAAAGACAAGCAGTCTGACGATCATGTTCTTACCTCAGCTCTGCTTGCCGGCGCCGGCAATCGCCTTCGACAGGGTTTCACCGACGAGATCCTCGACCTTGATCCTGGCTTCGATCGACTGTTTGAACGCCGCCGATGCCATCTTGCCGGTTTCCGGGAGACTATTCCACTCACTGACAGCGCCCGGCAGGTCGCCGTTGCGGATCTTGTCCTCGAAGCGGGCGGCAATGGCGTCGACTCCGTCACCCTTGATATTGCCGACGGGGCGAACGGTCACCAGCGACTTGGCGCTTTCCATCAGGCGGTCGCTCCAGCCCTGGGTTTCAGCCGGCTTTTCTGTCGCACCGATGATGGTGGTGGCAACATCCGGGACCTGGCGGATCAGTTCCGCGCGCGATGGCACGCCGGTTTCGGCAAACTTGCCCAGGGTTTCCACTGTCGGGTCGTTAGGAGAGACGCCGGCAAAGGTGTCGAGTTCGGCGCGGAAAGGCCCGCCGCGATCGATCGCCGCCTTGAGGCCGGCAGCAGCGATCGCCTGGGCAACGGCGACATCCTTGCCCGGGTCGTTCAGCTTTTTCTCAGCATCGTCCAGCCGCTTGCTGATGTCGGCGCCGGTCGTTGCCTGACTCTGCGTGGTCTGCGTCATGCTGGCTTTCAGCTGGTCGACTTCGGCCGTCAGATCGGAAATTTTCTGGGCGGAGGCGGTGTCGACGGCGCCGTTGGCGGTCGCCGCCTGCGGGTTGTTCTTCATGGCTGTCTCGAGCGCGCCAATGCGTGCTTCCAGCGCGGCATCCGGCGTTGCTGCGGGAGAGGTGGCCAGATTGGCGACGCTCTGCTTCAGCCCGTCGATCTCAGCGTCCAGCGACGTGAATTGCTGCTTATCGTTTCCGGAAGCGGCGGGCAGGACGCCTGCATATTGCAGCGCTCCGGCACCGATCAGCGCGATCAGACCGCCGACGATACCGGCTGCAATCAGGCCCGTGGTGCTGTTGGCGGGTGCCGTGGCTGTCGGGGCCGGTGGCTCTGTCGGCGTTGGTCCGGCGGGCTCGTATGCCTGTTCCGGTTCCGGCTCGGGCTGCGGCTTGATATCCACTGTGTCCGTGGCGGAGGTGCCGATTTCGTCCTTGTGACTTTCGATCTCGGCTTCGCGGCGGTCAGCCTCGTTGGCTTCCAGATCGATCGTTACGGGCTCTTCGTCGGGCTTCGTATGATGCGGCGGATTACCGGGGATCATGGCGTCCTCATGTGATGCACTGCGAAGAAGGTAGACAGTGAAGCGGTTTATGGAAAGAGCTTAGATCAAATTAGCGCTCGGATCGGGATCGAGAAGGCCGAGCATGCTGTCTTCCTCCGGGATCTCCGCTATTTCGACCGCTGATCGCAACGGGTAGGGGACGATTGTGGCAATCGTCGCGCTCAGGCAAAGAAGCCGCGTCTTTTTCAGCTGCTGCAGATGCCTGGATACTGCATCGAGGCCGAAAAAACGTCTGGCGGTGTGGCTGGAGTAGAAGAGCACTGCATCGACGGGAACGTCGCTGAAAAGGCGCTGCAGCAGTGTTTCAGGCGGCTCAACCGGCTCCATGCGGTAGCATTCGATGCAGTCGAACGGGACGCCGTGCAGGGAGAGCTGCTTTTCGAAGCCTGACGCGCGGGGGGAGCCTGCGAGATAGGTCAGCGGACGATCACCCAGTAAGGATTTCTTGCTGGCCACGAGATCGGCAAGTTCGGCGCCATCGCCACGGGAATGGTGGACAGTGGTGAAACCGGCTGCGACTGCCTTTTCGGCGGTTGCCTTGCCGACGGCAAAGAGCGGTCGTCCGAAATGTGCGGAGAGTGCCGGGCCGATGGCTTGCAATGCACGGAGCGCCTCTGCGCTGGTGACGGCAATGGCGCCATTTGCGTTGTCCAGTGCCGCCGATGCGGCCTTGGGATCGTGGACTGCTGCCGTCAGCGGAAGAAGGAGCGCCTCATGGCCGCGTGCTTCGAGCTTTTTCGCGGTGCGCTCGCCCGATGCTGCGGGACGGGTGACGAGCACGCGCATCTGTCAGCTCCAGCTGTTGAAAAAGGTCGGACCGGCCTTGTCGCGCACCGCCTCGCCGGCGGCAGCGCCAAGGGCTTCGGCATCCGAGCGCCGGCCTTCGACGGTGATGTTGTGCTCGATGCGACCGTCCGGGGTGAGAATCATGCCGAAAAAGCGCAGGTTGTCGCCGTCGCAGGTGGCGTAGCCGGCAATCGGCGTTCGGCAGGAGCCGTCGAGCGTCGCGAGGAAGCCGCGCTCGCAGGAGACGGTGTCGAAGGTGGGGATGTCGTTGATCGGCGCAAGCAACGCGTCGGTCCTGATGTCTCCGACCCGGCTTTCGATGGCGATTGCGCCCTGCGCCGGCGCCGGCGGAAAGGCGTCGGGGTCGAGTATCTCGGTAAGCACGTCGAACTTGCCCAGTCGCTTCAGCCCGGCCACGGCCAGAAGCGTGGCATCGGCCTGGCCTTCGTGCAACTTGCGCAGCCGCGTGTCGACTGCGCCGCGAAAGACGATGACATTGATATCCGGCCGGATGCGGCGGATCAGCGCCTGCCGACGTAGCGAGGCAGAGCCGACCGTTGCGCCCTGCGGCAATTCCATCAGGCTCGGCGCCGTTCGGCCGATCACGGCATCCCTGATATCTTCGCGTGGCAGGAAGGCGGAGAGATAGAGGCCTTCGGGCAGATTGGTGGCTATGTCCTTGGCCGAATGCACGGCAAAGTCCAGGTCCTCGGTCAAAAGCCGCAGTTCGAGTTCCTGGGTGAACAGCCCCTTGCCGCCGATTTCAGCCAGCGAACGGTCGGTAATGCGGTCGCCCATCGTCGTCATGACGACGATCTCGAACATTTCCGGGGGCAGGCCATGGGCGGCAATCAGCCGGTCTCGCGCCTCGTGGGCCTGGGCCAGCGCAAGCGGACTACCGCGTGTGCCGATCCGGAAAGGTTTCGTTTGCATCCGTATTGATCCGTTGTTACCGACAGTTCTCGTAAACAGGTTTAGACTGCACCGCAATCCGACGTTCAGGTTCCATGACGCCCTTTCTCCGCATTCTCGGCATCGAAACAAGCTGCGACGAAACCGCCGCTGCCCTTGTCGAACGCCGTTCGGACGGGCAGTGCTCTGTATTGTCCGACGTCGTTCTCAGCCAGATGGAGGAGCACAGCGCCTATGGCGGCGTGGTCCCCGAAATCGCGGCCCGCGCCCATGTCGAGGCGCTTGATACGCTCATCGAAGAAGCATTGAAACGCGCCAATGTGTCGCTTGCCGACGTCGATGCTATTGCCGCCACGTCCGGCCCCGGCCTCATCGGCGGTCTGCTGGTCGGGCTGATGACGGCGAAGGCGATGGCGCGTGCCTCGGGCAAGCCGCTCTATGCCATCAATCATCTCGAAGGACATGCGCTGACGGCGCGCCTGACCGATGGGCTGGCCTTTCCCTATCTCATGCTGCTGGTCTCCGGCGGCCATACGCAACTGATCCTGGTGCGCGGCGTGGGCGTCTATGAGCGCTGGGGCACGACGATCGACGACGCGCTCGGCGAAGCCTTCGACAAGACGGCCAAGCTGCTGGGCCTGCCCTATCCCGGCGGTCCGGCGGTGGAAAAGGCGGCAAAAACCGGTAATGCCGACCGGTTCGTCTTTCCCCGGCCGCTGGTCGGTGAAGCGCGGCTCGATTTTTCCTTTTCCGGCCTGAAGACTGCCGTGCGGCAGGCCGCAATGGAGATCGCGCCGCTTTCGGATCAGGATATCGCCGATATCTGCGCCTCCTTCCAGAAGGCCATTTCGCGGACACTGAAGGATCGCATCGGGCGCGGGCTGCAACGCTTCAAGGCCGAGTTTCCGCAGTCCGTTGATCTTCCGGCGCTGGTCGTTGCCGGCGGTGTTGCTGCCAATCTCGAATTGCGCCGGACCCTGCAGGAGCTATGCAACCAGCAGGGCTTCCGTTTCATCGCTCCGCCGCTGCATCTTTGCACCGACAATGCCGTGATGATCGCCTGGGCCGGCCTCGAGCGGATGGCAACGGGTGAACCTGCCGACGATCTCTCGGTCGCGCCGCGCTCGCGCTGGCCGCTGGATGCCAATGCTGCAGCGCTGATCGGCCATGGCCGGCGGGGCGCGAAATCATGAGTGGGATGGAGCGCATCGCGGTTATTGGTGCTGGCGCCTTCGGAACGGCGCTGGCCTCCGTCATCGCCCAGGCCGGGCGCCACGAGGTGGTGCTCGTCGGCCGGGATGCGGCGCTGATGGCCAAACTTGCCGCCGAGCGCCGGCACGAAGCGGCTTTGCCCGGCATTGCGCTTCCGGAAGGTCTCACCTTTTCCGCCGAACCGGATGCGGTTTCCCATGCCGATATCGTGTTGTTTGCGATGCCCTCCCAGGCACAGGCAGATGCAGCGCGACAGTATGGAAGATACCTCTCGAAGGATGCCGTCGTCGTTACGTGTGCCAAGGGTATCGATCGTGTTTCCGGCTCGCTGTTGACGGAAATGCTGGAACGCGAATTGCCACATCATGCCATCGCTGTACTTTCAGGCCCCGGTTTTGCCGCCGATATTGCCAAGGGCCTGCCGACGGCAATGGCTGTCGCCGCCGGGGACATGGCCGATGCCGAACGGTTGGCGCAGGCGATATCGGGGCGGACATTTCGGCTCTATGCTTCCGATGACCGGATCGGCGTGCAGCTTGGCGGCGCGCTGAAGAATGTGCTGGCGATTGCCTGCGGCATCGTCGAAGGCCGTGGCATCGGCGATTCGGCCCGAGCGGCTCTGATCAGCCGGGGGCTGGCCGAGATGTCGCGCTTCGTCGGCGCGCAGGGCGGTCAGGCGGAGACGGTGCGTGGCCTCTCCGGCCTCGGCGATCTCGTCTTGACTGCGACCAGCCACCAGTCGCGCAATCTGCGGTTCGGCATCGCGCTTGGTCGCGGCGAGCTTCAGGATCCGGCGCGGGGGGGGCTGGTCGAAGGCGCGCTTGCCGCTTCCGTCGCCGTTCGGCTTGCCGCCGAACTCGGCATCGCCATGCCGATCACCGAAGCGGTTGCGGCCATTATCGACGGCACGCTCGATATTTCCGACGCCATCGAGCAGTTGATGACGCGGCCGATCACCACCGAATAGATCTGACCACAAAACAGGAGCAAACCCATGCTTTTCGCTTTTCTCTGCAAGGACAAACCCGACCATCTGCATGTCCGCATGGACACCCGCCCTGCCCATGTTGAGCATCTGAACAAGCTGAATGACGAGGGCACGCTGAAGATGGCTGGCCCGTTCCTCGGACCGGATGAAAAGCCCTGCGGCAGCCTGGTGATCGTCGAAGCGGCATCGCTCGCCGATGCGCAGGCCCTGGCCGATGCCGATCCCTATGCCAAGGCCGGCCTGTTCGAAAGCGTCGAGGTCAAGCCCTTCAACTGGGTATTTAACAAGCCGGAGGCGTGATCGTGGCTCACTGGCTATTCAAATCCGAACCGAAGACCTGGGGCTGGCAGGCGCAGAAGGATGCGGGCGAGGCCGGCACCGAATGGACCGGCGTGCGCAACTATCTAGCGCGCAACCACATGCGGGCGATGAAGATCGGCGACAAGGGCTTTTTCTACCACTCGAACGAAGGGCTCGAGATCGTCGGTATCGTCGAGGTCTGTGCCTTGTCGCATCCGGATTCCAGCGCCAAGGGCGATCCGAAGTGGGATTGCGTCGACATCCGCGCCGTCTGCGATATGCCGAAGCCGGTGACGCTGAAGGATGTCAAGGCGAGCGAGAAGCTGGCGAAAATGTCGCTGGTGACCTCGATGCGGCTGTCCGTGCAGCCGGTCACCGACGAGGAATATCTGGAGGTCTGCCGGATGGGCGGCCTCGACAATCCGCCCCGCTGAGCCGCGAGTGAAGACCGAGCCGGAAGCCTTTATCCGCGCCAACACCGATGTGATGGCGCCGCCGCATGTGCCTGAGATCCGGCTCCATCTGGCGAGCGAAGCCCATGACCTCTGGCTGAAGACCGAGGAGGAGCTGCAGGAGATCGGCCTGCCACCACCGTTCTGGGCCTTTGCCTGGGCGGGAGGCCAGGGCCTGGCGCGTTTCGTGCTCGATAACCCCGATGTCGTCGCCGGCAAGCGTGTGGTGGATTTTGCCAGTGGATCGGGGCTGGTGGCCATTGCCGCCGCACATGCGGGTGCTGCAAAGGTGCTGGCGGTGGATATCGATCCGTGGGCGGAAACGGCAGTGCGGCTGAATGCTGCGGAAAATCGGGCCGATATCGGGTTTTCCGGCGATGATATCGTCGGCCTTCCCGTCGACGCGGACGTGCTGCTCGCTGGCGACGTGTTCTACGATCGCGAATTTGCAGACCGGCTCGTCCCCTGGCTATCGGCACTCACCTCCCGGGGCATCGTCGTTCTCGTCGGCGATCCCGGGCGAGCCTACCTGCCGAAAGCGGGTCTCACATTCCAGGCGACCTATGAAGTGCCGGTCACGCGCGCCCTCGAGGACAGCGACATCAAGAAGACGACCGTGTGGCAGTTCTCCGCAGACTGACGATCAGGGCCTGATGACGCAGACGCCGTTTTCGTAGGCGCAGCCGTTGCGCGTGCGGGCGACATCGATGATTTTTGCGCGCGGCGCCATGACAGGGGCGCTCGACCCGGTGTAGCCGCCGTCGCCATAGCCAGTGATGTAGGTGCCGCCATTGGCTTGGTAGACATCCACCGAGCCTGCGTAATTGCTGATGAAACCATAGTCCGGCTGACGGCGCTCGATGACGGCGATGCCACCGCCACGCCGCGCCGAAAAGTCCCGGGACGCCAGCATCCGGAAATGGTTTCTACGCATGTGCCCGTCGGTAAATTGCCGCTCCGGCGCATGGCTGCGATAACCGCTGGGATCGAAACGGCTGTGTTCATGGCCCTGGCGCGGGCTGCGATCGTAGGCGTAGAAGCGATGTCCACCGGCCTCGCGGTTCCGAAAGCCGGAGGCGTGCGCTCCCTGATGGAAAACGGTCCGGCCGTGGCCGTGGTAGTCGTTCGCCAGAACAGGCAACGCCAGGGTTCCGCTCAGTGCTGCTGCGCCAAGGATCGTACCGATTCGCGAGAAAACACCAGGCATGCCGGCCTCCGGACAAATAACCGTTAACAAAAAGTTAAGGAAGAGTGCCGGAAGTGGAAGACCAAGTCCACGCAGCGGGCGACAAATCCACCCGGATGGTTAACTCGCAACAGAGTAATACGGCGAAATCGGCGTGTGGATGACGTCAATCGATTAAATTTTCTATGGACTGCAATAGTGCTTGTCGGCAGGCATTTCGGTGATTAAACCACGCGATTGATGCAACGCACATAGGACTTTGTCATTCGTGTGTTGCCCGGGATTGCCCGCATTGGAAGCGCATCGTAACGCCGCGAGGTCTTGATGGCGAACGTCACACATAATCGGCCTATATCGCCGCATCTTCAAATCTACAAACTCATCCCGACCATGGCCATGTCGATCATCCATCGCATTACCGGTGGCGCGCTCTACGTCGGCACGCTTTTGGTCGTCTGGTGGCTTGTCGCCGCCGCGTCGGGCCAGTTTTATTTCGACTGGGCCAACTGGTTTCTCGGCACGATCATCGGCCGGCTGATCCTGCTTGGCTATACCTGGGCGCTGCTGCACCACATGCTCGGCGGCTTCCGCCATTTCATGTGGGATCTCGGCTACGGCTTCGAGAAACATTTCTCCACGAAGCTCGCTATTGCAAACCTGGTCGGTTCGCTCTGTCTTACCGCCATCGTCTGGGCCGTCGGCCTGGCGATGCGTTTCTGAGGGTTCTGATCATGGATATGCGCACCCCTCTCAGCCGCGTTCGCGGTCTCGGTTCGGCCAAGGACGGCACGGAGCATTTCTGGCGCCAGCGGCTGACGGCCGTCGCCAACGTGCCGTTGTTTATCTTCTTCGTCGTCTTCCTGATGATTTACGCCGGCGCACCTTATGCTGTTGTCGTGCACGCGCTGTCGAACCCGTTCGTCGCCGTGATCTTCGCGCTGATGGTGATTTCGGGCGTGATCCACATGCGGCTCGGCATGCAGGTGATCATCGAGGACTACGTCCATGGCGAAGTCGGCAAACTCGTCTTCCTGATGCTCAACACGTTCTTTTCGATCGTCGTCGCTGGGCTCTGTCTCTTCGCCATTCTGAAAATCGCGTTCGTAGGATAATTGCATCATGGCACCAACCTCACCCAATCAGAATGGGCCCGAACGGACCGGCAAGGACTACAAGTACGTCGACCACTCCTATGACGTGATCGTCGTCGGTGCTGGCGGCGCGGGTCTCCGCGCCACGCTCGGCATGGCCGAACAGGGCTTCAAGACCGCCTGCATCACCAAGGTATTCCCGACCCGCTCGCACACCGTGGCCGCTCAAGGCGGTATCGCTGCATCGCTCCGCAACATGACGCCGGATAGCTGGCAGTGGCATCTCTACGACACCGTCAAGGGCTCCGACTGGCTCGGCGACGTTGATGCCATGCAGTATCTGACGATGGAAGCGCCTAAGGCCGTCTACGAACTCGAGCACTACGGCGTGCCCTTCTCGCGCAATGAAGAGGGCAAGATCTACCAGCGGCCGTTTGGCGGCCATATGCAGAATTACGGCGAGGGCCCGCCCGTGCAGCGTACCTGCGCTGCTGCCGACCGTACCGGCCACGCCATCCTGCACACGCTTTACGGACAGTCGCTGAAGCACAACGCCGAATTCTTCATCGAATACTTCGCCCTCGACCTGATCATGTCGGAAGACGGCTCGAAGTGCATCGGCGTCATGGCCTGGTGCCTCGACGATGGAACCATCCATCGCTTCTCCGCCAAGATGGTGGTGCTTGCGACCGGCGGGTACGGTCGTGCCTATTTCTCGGCAACGTCCGCCCATACCTGCACCGGCGACGGCGGCGGCATGGTGGCGCGTGCCGGCCTGCCCCTGCAGGACATGGAATTCGTGCAGTTTCATCCGACCGGCATCTACGGCGCCGGCTGTCTGATCACTGAAGGGGCGCGCGGCGAAGGCGGCTATCTCGTCAATTCGGAAGGCGAGCGCTTCATGGAGCGCTATGCTCCATCAGCCAAGGACCTTGCCTCGCGCGACGTCGTATCGCGCTGCATGACGCTGGAAATCCGCGAGGGGCGTGGCGTCGGCAAGAACAAGGACCACATCTACCTGCACCTCGACCACCTCGATCCGGCTGTTCTTAACGAGCGTCTGCCGGGCATTTCGGAATCGGCAAAGATCTTTGCCGGCGTCGACGTGACGCGCGAGCCGATCCCGGTCCTGCCGACGGTGCACTACAACATGGGCGGTATCCCGACGAACTACTGGGGCGAAGTGCTGAATGCGGACAGTGAAAATCCGGAACGCATCCTTCCGGGCCTCATGGCTGTCGGAGAAGCCGGCTGCGCATCGGTGCATGGCGCCAATCGCCTTGGATCCAATTCGCTGATCGACCTCGTCGTCTTCGGACGTGCTGCTGCCATCCGGGCTGCCGAAGTCATCGATCGCGCTGCGCCGATCCCTCAGCTCAACCTGGCTGCCTGCGAAAAGATCATGGATCGCTTCGACAAGCTGCGGTTCTCCAATGGTCATACACCGACATCGGTGCTGCGCGAAAAGATGCAGCATGCCATGCAGGACGACGCTGCCGTATTCCGTACGCAGGAATCGCTGGCCTCGGGCTGCGAGCGGATGTCGGCGATCTGGAAGGAGCTTTCTGACGTAAAGGTCACCGACCGTTCGCTGATCTGGAACTCCGATCTGGTCGAAACGCTTGAACTGCACAACCTGATGGCCAACGCGATCACCACGATCTACGGCGCGGAAGCCCGCAAAGAAAGCCGCGGCTCGCATGCGCGGGAAGACTTCACCGACGGCCCATTCGGCGGTCGCGACGACGTCAACTGGCGCAAGCACACGCTCTCTTGGGTCAACGATGCTGGCGAGGTAAAACTCGACTATCGCCCGGTTCACACCGAACTGATCGCCGAGGGCATGGATCCGCAGAAGATCAAGCCGAAGGCGCGTGTGTATTGATTTGAGAGGAACTGGACATGGTTGAACTCGCTCTCCCCAAGAACTCTCAGATGCGCGAAGGCAAGGTCTGGCCGAAGCCGCAGGGTGCAACGAACACGCGCGAACTGCGGATCTATCGCTGGAGCCCGGACGACGGTCAGAACCCGAGCATCGATACCTTCTACATCGATGTCGATAACTGCGGGCCGATGGTGCTGGATGCCCTGCTTGACATCAAGAACAACATCGACCCGACGCTGACGCTGCGCCGCTCCTGTCGCGAGGGGATCTGTGGCTCCTGCGCCATGAACATCGACGGCACCAATACACTCGCGTGCACCAAGGGGCTGGACGAAGTGAAGGGTACCGTCAAGGTCTACCCGCTGCCGCACCTTCCTGTGGTGAAAGACCTGGTTCCTGACCTGACGAACTTCTATGCCCAGCACCGCTCGATCGAGCCCTGGCTGAAGACCGTATCGCCGGAGCCCGCGAAGGAATGGAAGCAGAGCCATGACGACCGCCAGAAGCTGGACGGTCTTTACGAGTGCATCCTGTGTGCCTGCTGCTCGGCCTCCTGTCCGAGCTACTGGTGGAACGGCGACCGGTATCTCGGTCCGGCCGTCCTGCTGCAGGCTTATCGCTGGCTGATCGATTCACGCGATGAGGCCACCGGTGAACGCCTCGACAATCTGGAAGATCCGTTCCGGCTTTATCGTTGCCACACGATCATGAATTGCGCCCAGACCTGCCCGAAGGGCCTGAACCCGGCCAAGGCGATTGCCGAGATCAAGAAGATGATGGTCGAGCGGCGCGTCTAGTCGCTTACTCTCACGATCGCGCTACAAGCCGCCCTCATGTTGATATGAGGGCGTCTTTCGTTCAGACGTCTGGAAAAATGCGCCAAATTTGTCCCATGACTGCGGCAAGGGCAGCAGCCCGCGACAATTTCTCCTTGTGCTCACTTGATTCATCAATGCCTTTCACGATAATTCCGCCGTGATTGCGCGCCAACGTCGGGGCAGGCTGGGCTATTTCAGGAGTTTCCTAATGCGATTCAAATATGCTGCGACGGCTGCAGTTATCGGTGTGGCGCTGGCGGGTTGCCAGCGGACGGGTTACAACAACGATTATGGCTCCGCTTCGCCAGCCTATTCCCCGCCGCCGATCCAGGCCGCGCCCGTTGGGCAGGTCCAGTCCAGCCAGCTTCCATCCCCGACCGGTACCGGCTCGCAGTTTCCAGCCCCTCCGTCGGCAAATCCGGGTGCAGGCGCGCCGCAGCAGAATGCAGCGCTTGCCGCCTCCGGCCTCGATGTCACCAAGGAATCGATGGTCGGCAGCTGGAAGGTCGGCAATGGCGGCACCAGCTGCGACATGTTCCTGACACTCACCAATCTCGGCAGCGGATCGCGCGGCGGTACTCGTGGCTGCGTCGGTGAACTGACGACGATGGGATCCTGGGAAGTGGCCGGCAAGCAGGTCGTTCTAAAGGACCGCAGCGGCAACCAGCTGGGTTCGGTTTACAAGACGGCCGACTCGCGCTTCACCGGCACCACGGCCTCTGGCCAGCCGATCACGCTTAGCCGCTAAGTCTGCGGCCCACCGGCCATCTTTCGACGCGCGAGGCGGATTTTTCCATGCAGCCTATGCCTGACTACTCGATCAGCGTCAGCGAAAAGTTGAAATCGCTGACGGCTTCCGGTTCGCTGCAGGTGGATGCAGCGCAGATGGATGTTGCAAAACATCTTGACCGGGTGCTGGCCGCTCTCAAGCAGCGGCGGCCGGCTGCGAAGTCCAGCGCGCTCGGATGGCTGTTTGCGGCGCGCAAGAAGCCCGAGCCTATCCGCGGCCTCTACATTCACGGCAGCGTCGGGCGCGGCAAGACGATGCTGATGGACATGTTCTTCGCAATGGCGCCGTCCAAGAAGAAGCGGCGGGCGCATTTCCACGAGTTCATGGCTGATGTCCATAACCGCATCGCTGCTCATCGGCTGAAGATCAAGAATGGCGACACGAAGCTTTCCGATCCGGTACCGCCTGTCGCCGCCGATCTGTTTGCCGAGGCGGAACTGTTGTGCTTCGACGAATTCAGCGTCACCGACATCGCCGATGCGATGATCCTGTCGCGGCTGTTTTCAGAACTGTTCTCGCTCGGCTGCGTTCTTGTCACCACGTCCAACGTCGAGCCGGATAACCTTTACCGCGAGGGGCTCAATCGTTCGTTGTTCACGCCGTTCATCACGCTTTTGAAGACTTATGTCGACGTGGTGACGCTGGATTCGCCGACCGATTACCGCATGGAAAAGGACGACAGCCAGCCTGTCTACCTGACGCCACTGAACGCCGAAACCGACAAGGCGATGGATGCGGCCTGGGCGCGGGCGCTTCACGGCCGCACGGCACAGCCAGTCGAGATCCAGAGAAAGGGCCGGACCGTCCATGTGCCGGCTGCCGTCGACAGGCTGGCGCGGTTTTCATTCGCCGATCTCTGCGAGGCTCCGCTAGGAGCCGGAGATTTTCTCGCCATCGCGGCCCGTTTCGACACGATCTTTATCGATCGCATTCCGGAGCTTGGACCGGAAAAGCGCAATCAGACCAAGCGTTTCATCATTCTGATCGATACGCTTTACGATCACGCCATCCATGTGACGATCTCCGCAGCAGCGATGCCGGAGGCACTTCTCGTGCAGCGGCGTGGAACCGAGGGTTTTGAATTCGACCGCACGGCCTCACGCCTTTTCGAGATGCGAAGCGCCGAGTATCTCGCCCAGATTCGATCCAAGTCAGCGGCCGAATAACGATATGGTGACAATAATTCTTACGTTTACGTAAGAGTTTTTCTATCTAACCGATTGAATTTTAACGTCACAAAATAATCAATTGCCATTTTTGGCCGTTGGGTCTATGCGATTGGCGGCCGTGGTCGATGCTTCAAAGTGTCGCGCCATCGTTTTCGATCGCAAAGGATATCCCGAAATGGCGCGTAACAAAATCGCACTCATTGGTTCTGGCATGATTGGTGGCACGCTGGCGCATCTTGCCGGCTTGAAGGAGCTGGGCGACATCGTCCTCTTCGACATCGCGGACGGCATTCCACAGGGCAAAGGCCTTGATATTTCCCAGTCTTCGCCGGTCGAAGGCTTTGACGTCAACCTCACCGGCGCCAGCGACTACTCGGCGATCGAGGGTGCTGATGTCTGCATCGTCACCGCCGGTGTCGCTCGCAAGCCCGGCATGAGCCGCGACGATCTGCTCGGCATCAACCTCAAGGTGATGGAGCAGGTCGGCGCCGGCATCAAGAAGTACGCCCCGAACGCTTTCGTCATCTGCATCACCAACCCGCTCGACGCGATGGTCTGGGCCCTCCAGAAGTTTTCCGGCCTGCCGGCCAACAAGGTCGTCGGCATGGCCGGCGTGCTGGATAGCTCGCGCTTCCGCCTGTTCCTTGCCAAGGAATTCAACGTGTCCGTCCAGGACGTTACCGCCTTCGTGCTTGGTGGCCACGGTGACACGATGGTGCCGCTAGCGCGCTATTCGACGGTCGGCGGCATTCCGCTGACGGACCTCGTCACCATGGGCTGGGTCACCAAGGAGCGCCTCGAGGAAATCATCCAGCGCACCCGTGATGGCGGCGCCGAAATCGTCGGCCTGCTGAAGACCGGTTCGGCTTATTACGCTCCTGCTGCCTCTGCCATCGAAATGGCTGAGTCCTACCTCAAGGACAAGAAGCGCGTGCTGCCTTGCGCCGCGTATCTTTCCGGCCAGTACGGCGTCAACGACATGTATGTCGGCGTGCCGACTGTCATCGGTGCCGGCGGCATCGAGCGGATCATCGAGATCGACATGAACAAGGCTGAAAAAGAAGCCTTCGACAAGTCTGTCGCTGCCGTCGCCGGTCTCTGCGAAGCATGCATCAACATCGCGCCTTCGCTAAAATAAGTTTGGCGCTGAAATAAGCGTCGCGTTCCAATAGGGATAGATCCATGAATATTCATGAATATCAGGCCAAGGCTCTGCTGAAGAGCTTTGGTGCACCGGTGGCAGAAGGTGTTGCCATCTTCAACGCATCGGAAGCCGAGGCAGCCGTCAAGCAGCTTCCGGGCCCGCTTTACGTCGTCAAAAGCCAGATCCATGCCGGCGGTCGCGGCAAGGGCAAGTTCAAGGAACTGCCGCCGGAAGCCAAGGGCGGCGTTCGTCTCGCAAAGTCGCTCGAGGAAGTCCAGGCTTTCGTCAAGGACATGCTCGGCAACACGCTGGTAACGGCCCAGACCGGCGAAGCCGGCAAGCAGGTCAACCGCCTCTACATCGAAGACGGCGCCGACATCGACCGCGAGCTTTACCTCTCCATCCTGGTCGACCGTGCCGTTGGCCAGGTCTCCTTCGTCGTTTCGACCGAAGGCGGCATGGACATCGAGACCGTTGCCCATGACACCCCGGAAAAGATCATCAACGTCGCAATCAACCCGACGACGGGCGTCACCGCGGCAGACGTCGCCAAGCTCAGCGATGCGCTGAAGCTCGAAGGCGAAGCTCGCCAGGACGCTGAAAAGCTGTTCCCGATCCTCTACAAGGCCTTCGTCGAAACCGACATGGCTCTGCTCGAAGTCAACCCGCTGATCGTCATGACCAACGGCCGCCTGCGCGTTCTCGACGCCAAGGTATCGTTCGACGGCAACGCGCTGTTCCGTCATGAAGACATCGTTGCGCTTCGCGACACCAGCGAGGAAGACGAGAAGGAAATCGCCGCTTCCAAGTACGATCTGGCCTACGTTGCCCTCGATGGTAACATCGGCTGCATGGTCAATGGCGCCGGTCTTGCCATGGCCACCATGGACATCATCAAATTGTATGGCGCAGAGCCTGCCAACTTCCTCGACGTCGGCGGTGGCGCGACGAAGGAAAAGGTTACGGCAGCCTTCAAGATCATCACGGCCGATCCTGCCGTGAAGGGCATCCTGGTCAACATCTTCGGCGGCATCATGAAGTGCGATGTCATTGCCGAAGGCGTTCTGGCTGCCGTCAAGGAAGTCGGCTTGCAGGTCCCGCTCGTTGTCCGCCTCGAAGGCACGAACGTTGCGCTTGGCAAGAAGATCATCAACGAGAGCGGTCTCAATGTCATTTCCGCCGACGACCTGGACGATGCCGCCCAGAAGATCGTCGCAGCCGTGAAAGCAGCTTAAAACCATGGCCAAATCCCCGAAGAACCCCAATCGCCAGCCTTTCGGCCCGAACGAGACAGATGCCAATCTGTGCTACTTCGTCTGCTGGGACAGCGAGTACGACAGCGAAGACGGTACTGCCGAGCGTTGGGCGCATTTCACGCACAATGATGACGCGCAGGCCTACTTTGCCGAGAAGATCAAGGATGCCGATCTTTTCGTCTGGAAGGGCGAGCTGGGCATCTCCCAGGTCGACCAGCATTACGACTGGTTCCGTACACAGTGGTCCAAGAACCTCGAGGCGCACCTGACGCAAAAGTCGACCGCCGGCAAAGGCTACCGCTTTTCCAATGACGCCTTTGAGGCATTCGATCCCCTCGAGTTCGAGGAAGAGGAAGACAACTAATGTCCATTCTGATTAACAAAGACACGAAGATCCTGGTTCAGGGTCTGACCGGCAAGACCGGCACGTTCCACACCGAGCAGGCGCTGGCCTACCACGGCACCAAGATGGTTGGCGGTATCAACCCGAAGAAGGGTGGCGAGACCTGGAGCGGTTCGGCCGGCGAATCCCTGCCAATCTTTGCAACCGTTGCCGAAGGCAAGGAAGCAACCGGCGCCGACGCATCGGTCATCTACGTGCCGCCAGCCGGCGCTGCTGCCGCCATTCTCGAAGCCATCGAAGCCGAGATCCCGCTGATCGTCTGCATCACGGAAGGCATCCCGGTTGCCGACATGATCAAGGTCAAGGCTCGCCTGGACGCCTCCAAGTCGCGCCTCATCGGCCCGAACTGCCCAGGCGTGATGACGCCTGACGAATGCAAGATCGGCATCATGCCGGGCTCGATCTTCAAGAAGGGCTCCGTCGGCGTCCTGTCGCGTTCGGGCACGCTGACCTACGAAGCCGTTTTCCAGACGACCAACGAAGGCCTCGGCCAGACGACGGCTGTCGGCATCGGCGGCGACCCGGTCAAGGGCACCGAGTTCATCGACATCCTAGAAATGTTCCTGGCTGACGAAGAAACCAAGTCGATCATCATGATCGGCGAAATCGGCGGTTCTGCAGAAGAAGACGCGGCGCAGTTCATCAAGGACGAAGCCAAGCGTGGCCGCTCCAAGCCAATGGTCGGCTTCATCGCTGGCCGCACGGCCCCTCCCGGACGCACCATGGGCCATGCCGGCGCCGTGATCTCTGGCGGCAAGGGTGGCGCTGAAGACAAGATCGCAGCCATGGAAGCCGCAGGCATCCGTGTCTCGCCGTCTCCGGCCCGCCTCGGCAAGACGCTGGTTGAAGTCCTCAAGGGCTGATCCGATATAGAAGGGCAGGGACATCAGCCCCTGCCCATTTCGATTTCAGGGCATCTGCCCGAATGACTGCCGCCACTGGCGGATGAAAATTGAAATGCGGCCGCCGGAAATGACCGGCAATCCATTCAAGTCGGGAGGCGGACCAGCGTCCGCAGATCACCATGGCAAGACAAGAAGCCAACGAGCAATTTCAGATCACGTCGTTTCTGGACGGCGCCAACGCGGCCTATATCGAGCAGCTCTATGCCCGCTACGAGGCGGACCCCAAGTCTGTCTCCGACGAGTGGCAGTCTTTCTTCAAGGCGCTGGACGACAATCCGAGCGACGTGAAGCGGGCAGCCAAGGGCGCCTCCTGGCAGAAGAAGAACTGGCCGATCGCGGCCGGCGGCGATCTGGTCTCGGCGCTTGACGGCAACTGGGGCGTGATCGAGAAGGTCGTCGAGACCAAGGTCAAGGCCAAGGCCGAAGCAGCCGGCAAGCCGACCGACGGTGCCGACATCATCCAGGCGACCCGCGACTCGGTGCGCGCCATCATGATGATCCGCGCCTACCGCATGCGCGGCCATCTGCACGCCAAGCTCGATCCGCTCGGCATTGCCGCTCCGGTCGAGGATTATCACGAGCTGTCGCCCGAGGCTTATGGCTTCACCGAGGCCGACTACGACCGCAAGATCTTCATCGATAACGTGCTTGGCCTTGAATACGCCTCGGTCCGCGAAATGATCGAGATCCTCGAGCGCACCTATTGCTCGACGATCGGCGTCGAATTCATGCACATGTCGAACCCGGAAGAGAAGGCCTGGGTCCAGGAACGCATCGAAGGCAAGGAAAAGGGCGTCGCGTTTTCGCCTGAAGCCAAGAAGGCGATCCTGCAGAAGGTCATCGAAGCCGAAGGCTACGAGCAGTTCCTCGATGTCAAGTTCAAGGGCACAAAGCGCTTCGGCCTCGACGGCGGCGAATCGCTGATCCCGGCGCTGGAGCAAATGCTGAAAAGCGGCGGCGCGCTCGGTGTGCGCGAAGCCGTGTTCGGCATGGCCCACCGCGGCCGTCTGAACGTGCTGTCCCAGGTCATGGGCAAGCCGCACCGCGCCATCTTCCACGAGTTCAAGGGCGGCTCCTATGCGCCCGACGAAGTCGAAGGCTCCGGCGACGTGAAGTACCATCTCGGTGCCTCCTCCGACCGCGATTTCGACGGCAACAAGATCCACGTCTCGCTGACGGCCAACCCTTCGCATCTCGAAATCGTCGACCCTGTCGTCATGGGCAAGGTCCGCGCCAAGCAGGACATGGGCGCCACCGTCTGGGAAGGCGACACGATCCCGCTTTCCGAGCGCGCTAAGGTCATGCCGTTGCTCATCCATGGCGATGCGGCCTTTGCCGGCCAGGGTGTGATTGCTGAAATCCTTGGCCTCTCCGGCCTTCGCGGCCACCGCGTCGCCGGCACCATGCACGTCATCATCAACAACCAGATCGGCTTCACCACCAATCCGGCCTACTCGCGCTCGTCGCCCTATCCGTCCGACGTCGCCAAGATGATCGAGGCACCGATCTTCCACGCCAACGGTGACGATCCGGAAGCCGTCGTTTACGCGGCCAAGGTCGCGACCGAATTCCGCATGAAGTTCCACAAGCCTGTCGTCCTCGACATGTTCTGCTACCGTCGCTACGGCCATAATGAAGGCGACGAACCGTCCTTCACGCAGCCGAAGATGTATAAGGTCATCCGTGGTCACCAGTCTGTCCTGCAGCTCTATTCGGCCCGCTTGATCGAAGAAGGCGTCGTCTCGCAGGAAGACGTCGACAAGATGAAGGCCGACTGGCGCGCGCATCTCGAGGAAGAGTTCGAGGCCGGCCAGCACTACAAGCCGAACAAGGCCGACTGGCTGGACGGCCAGTGGTCGGGCCTTCGGACCGCAGACAATGCAGACGAACAGCGCCGCGGCAAGACAGCCGTGCCGATGAAGACGCTGAAGGACATCGGCCGCAAGCTGTCCGAAATTCCGGAAGGCTTCAACGCGCACCGGACGATCCAGCGCTTCATGGAAAACCGCGCCAACATGATCTCGTCGGGCGAAGGCATCGACTGGGCAATGGCAGAAGCGCTGGCTTTCGGCGCTCTTTGCGTCGAGGGCACCAAGATCCGCCTCTCTGGCCAGGACTGCGAGCGCGGCACGTTCTCGCAGCGCCATTCCGTGCTCTACGATCAGGAAACCGAGCAGCGTTACGTGCCGCTTGCCAACCTGTCGTCGACCCAGGGACGCTACGAAGTCATCAATTCGATGCTCTCGGAAGAGGCCGTTCTCGGCTTCGAATACGGTTACTCGCTGGCCCGTCCGAATGCTCTGACGCTTTGGGAAGCCCAGTTCGGCGATTTCGCCAACGGTGCGCAGGTGGTCTTCGACCAGTTCGTATCGTCGGGCGAGCGCAAGTGGTTGCGCATGTCGGGCCTGGTCTGCCTGCTGCCGCACGGCTACGAAGGTCAGGGCCCCGAGCATTCGTCGGCACGTCTGGAGCGCTTCCTACAGCTTTGCGCAGAAGACAACATGCAGGTCGCCAACGTTACGACGCCGGCTAACTATTTCCACATCCTGCGTCGCCAGATGAAGCGCGACTTCCGCAAGCCGCTGATCATGATGACGCCGAAGTCGTTGCTGCGTCACAAGAAGGCTGTGTCGGGGCTCGCCGAAATGGCCGGAGAATCCTCTTTCCACCGGCTGCTGTGGGACGATGCCGAAGTCATCAAGGACGGACCGATCAAGCTGCAGAAGGACGCCAAGATCCGTCGCGTCGTCATCTGCTCCGGCAAGGTCTACTATGACCTTCTCGAAGAGCGCGAAAAGCGCGGCGTTGACGATGTCTACCTGCTGCGCATCGAACAGCTTTATCCGTTCCCGGCAAAGGCGCTGATCAACGAACTCAGCCGCTTCCGCAACGCGGAAATGGTCTGGTGCCAGGAAGAGCCAAAGAACATGGGCGCCTGGTCGTTCATCGACCCTTATTTGGAATGGGTGCTTGCCCATATCGACGCCAAGTACCAGCGCGTCCGCTACACCGGCCGTCCGGCCGCCGCATCGCCGGCAACGGGCCTGATGTCGAAGCATCTGGCGCAACTGGCAGCCTTCCTCGAGGATGCGCTCGGCGGTTAAGAACGAAGCGGAGGGGATGTCTCGATATATCCCCTCCGCACAGCATACGATTGAAGACGTCGCCTGCCGGGCTCCGTCAGACCACCCTTCGGCCGCTGCCGGAGCGCCGTCCCACCGATAACGATCAAAATTCAGGATTTGAACATGGCCACTGAAATTCGCGTACCCACCCTCGGCGAGTCCGTCAGCGAGGCGACCGTCGGTACCTGGTTCAAGAAGGTTGGCGACGTCATCAAGGTCGACGAGCCGCTTGTCGAACTCGAGACCGACAAGGTGACGATCGAAGTACCATCGCCGATTTCAGGCACACTTTCGGAAATCGTTGCCCAGGCCGGCGAGACGGTTGGTCTCAACGCGTTGCTCGGTCAGATCTCTGCCGGCGGCGCTGGCGCTGCGGCGGCCCCTGCTGCTCCGGCTGCTGCTGCCCCTGCCAAGGCCGAGCCTGTTGCGGCCACTGCGCCTGCCGCTTCCGTCTCTGCCCCGGCTGCTCCCGCCGCACCGACATCGATGCCACCGGCTCCGGCTGCTGCAAAGCTGATGGCCGAAAACAACGTTGCTGCCGATCAGGTTGACGGTTCCGGCAAGCGTGGCCAGGTCCTGAAGGGTGATGTGATCGCTGCTGTCGCCAAGGGCCTTTCGACGCCTGCTGCTGCCGAGCCTGCCAAGGCCGCGCCGCGCGCACCGACTGCCGTCGAGGATGCGCCGCGCGAAGAGCGCGTCAAGATGACCCGTCTGCGCCAGACGATCGCCCGTCGCCTCAAGGATGCGCAGAACACCGCTGCCATGCTGACCACCTACAACGAGGTGGACATGACGGCCGTCATGGCGCTCCGTACGAAGTACAAGGACATTTTCGAGAAGAAGCACGGCGTCAAGCTCGGCTTCATGGGCTTCTTCACCAAGGCCGTCACGCACGCCCTGAAGGAACTGCCCGCCGTCAACGCCGAGATCGACGGCACCGACATCATCTACAAGAACTATTGTCACGTCGGCATGGCTGTCGGCACCGACAAGGGCCTCGTTGTTCCGGTCATCCGTGATGCCGACCAGATGACCGTTGCGGAAATCGAGAAGGACCTCGGACGTCTTGCCAAAGCTGCGCGCGATGGCACGCTGTCGATGGCCGACATGCAGGGCGGCACGTTCACCATCACCAACGGCGGTGTCTACGGCTCGCTGATGTCCTCGCCGATCCTCAACGCACCGCAGTCCGGTATTCTCGGCATGCACAAGATCCAGGAGCGCCCGGTCGTTGTCGGCGGCCAGATCGTCATCCGCCCGATGATGTATCTCGCCCTGTCCTACGATCACCGCATGGTCGACGGCAAGGAAGCTGTTACCTTCCTGGTCCGCGTCAAGGAAAGCCTCGAAGATCCGGAACGCCTCGTTCTCGATCTCTAAAACTGAACAGCAGGGCCGCATCTGGCGGCCCGCTTGCCCTCCGGAAAGTCTAAATGTCCTTTCAAATCACCTATCTGCTCTGGAGCGCGGCGCTGGCTTTCGCCTATCTGACGGCGCAAGCAACCGCGTTTCGCCTGCAGATCGGCGTCAAGGCGGCCAATTCGACCCGCGACGACGAGCCGGAACCCAACCTCCTGACGGGCCGGGCGACGCGCGCGCTGCGCAATTTCCAGGAAACCTATCCCATCTTCATCGCGCTCAGCGTGGTGGCGATCTTTGGCAATCACGACGATGCGCTGGTGTCCTGGGGCACCGCTCTGTGGTTCTGGGCACGTTTTGCATATCTGCCGGCCTACATGCTGGGCCTCAGCCCTTACCGTTCGTGGATCTGGACGGTGTCGTTCATCGGTCTCGTGCTGATGTTCGTCGGCCTTTTCTGGTGACGTGATATGGGCAGCGACCGTCCCGTGCTTCTCGTCACCGGCGGCAGCCGCGGAATAGGCGCAGCTATCGCGCTCTCCGCAGCGAAGCAGGGTTTCGCCGTGGTCGTCAACTACGCGACGAACCGAAGCGCGGCCGAAGCCGTGGTCGATGAGATTGCAAGCAACGGCGGGCAGGCTGTCATTGCCAAGGGCGACGTCGGAAGTGCTGCCGGGAT
Source organism: Rhizobium sp. B21/90 (assembly GCF_019355815.1). Lineage (NCBI taxonomy): Bacteria > Pseudomonadati > Pseudomonadota > Alphaproteobacteria > Hyphomicrobiales > Rhizobiaceae > Rhizobium > Rhizobium sp. B21/90. The sequence goes on from NZ_CP072162.1 coordinate 587,379, forward strand.
AGCCTCGATGTATGCAGTCGTCGATACTCATTTCGGCCGCATCGACGGCCTGGTCAACAATGCCGGTGTCGTCGATATGACCGCGCGGGTGGATGAGATGTCCTGGGACCGGCTCGAGCGGATGTTTCGCATTAATATCACCGGCTCCATCTTTTGTGCGGGCGAAGCCGTCAGGCGGATGTCGACAAGGCATGGCGGCAAGGGCGGTGCAATCGTCAATATTTCCTCTGTGGCAGCGACGCTCGGCTCGCCGGGCCAGTATGTCGACTATGCCGCCTCCAAGGGCGCAATCGACACATTCACGACGGGTCTCGCCAAGGAAGTGGCGGCAGAGAATATCCGCGTGAACGCTGTGCGGCCGGGTATCATCGACACAGAGATCCATGCTTCCGGCGGACTTCCGGATCGGGCGCGGGATCTGGCCCATCTGGTGCCTATGCAGCGGCCGGGCGAGGCGCAGGAGATTGCCGATGCGGTGTTGTTCCTGTTGTCACCGTCGGCTTCCTATATTACGGGTGCCATCCTAGACGTCAGCGGCGGGCGCTGAGAGGGGGGCAAATATGCAATATCTGTTCGAATTCCTGGGCCTGATGGCGGTGTTCTCCATCTTCATCGTCGTGCCCGGCGCCGATTTCGCCGTCGTCCTGCGCCAGAGTGTCGTCCATGGCCGTCGGGCTGCCATGATGACCGGCGTCGGCATGGGCTTTTCGCTGCTGTTTCACATCAGCTACACCATCCTCGGCCTCGGCCTGATCGTCTCCAAATCGCTGTTGCTGTTCAGCGTGATCAAATGGGCCGGTGTTGCCTACCTCGTCTATCTCGGCATCAAGTCGTTCCGGGAACCGGGTTTCAAGGTTGCCGATATCGAGGTGACGGAAGGCGACCGCAAGCCGGTGTCTGCCTGGCGATGCCTGGCAACAGGCTTCATCACCAATGCGCTGAACCCGAAGCCCGTGCTGTTCTTTCTGTCGCTGTTTTCGACCCTGGTGCACCACGACACGCCTGCGCTCATCCAGTTCAGCTATGGCATCGGCATGGCGACGGCGCTCGTTGCCTGGTTCGCCGCAGTCTCGGTATTCTTTACCGTCAAGCCGATCCGCGATCGCTTCATTGCGGGCGGAAAATGGTTCAACCGTATCACCGGAGCGGCCTTGGTCGGCTTCGGCCTTCGTCTCGCCCTGGCGCGCGCCGCCGACTAACCGGAAAAATCCAAGAGGAATTCTCGATGTCTTATGATGTGATCGTTATCGGAACCGGCCCTGGCGGCTATGTCTGCGCCATCAAGGCAGCACAGCTGGGCATGAAGGTCGCTGTCATCGAGAAGCGCGCCACGTTTGGTGGCACCTGCCTCAACATCGGCTGCATTCCCTCCAAGGCGCTGCTGCATGCCTCCGAGATGTTCCACCAGGCCGGTCACGGCATGGAAGCGCTCGGCATCGAGGTCGCTGCCCCAACCCTGAACCTGCCCAACATGATGGCTCACAAGGATGCCACCGTGAAGTCGAACGTCGAGGGTGTCGCGTTCCTGTTCAAGAAGAACAAGATCGACAGCTTCATCGGCTCAGGCAAGATCGTTTCGGCCGGCAAGGTTTCGGTCACCGGCGATGATGGCCAGGTCCAGGAAATCGAAGGCAAGAACATCGTTATCGCCACCGGCTCGGACGTTGCGGGCATTCCGGGCGTCCACGTCGATCTCGATGAGAAGATCATCATTTCATCTACCGGCGGCATCGCACTGGAGAAGGTCCCGGCGACGATGATTGTCGTCGGCGGCGGCGTCATTGGGCTCGAGCTCGGCTCCGTCTGGTCGCGTCTCGGCGCCAAGGTCACTGTCATCGAATATCTCGACACCATCCTCGGCGGCATGGATGGCGAGGTGTCGAAGCAGTTCCACCGCCTGCTCGCCAAGCAAGGGATGGACTTCCACCTGGGCGCTAAGGTTACCGGCGTCGAGAAGTCGGCGACGGGCGCCAAGGTCACCTTCGAGCCGGCCAAGGGCGGCGAAGCGACCTCGCTCGATGCAGACGTCGTGCTGATTGCGACCGGCCGCAAGCCGTATACGGCCAACCTCGGCCTCGAAGAAGCCGGCGTCGCGCTCGACAACCGGGGCCGTGTCGAGATCGACCACCACTTCGCGACCAATGTTGCCGGCATCTATGCCATCGGTGACGTCGTCAAGGGTCCGATGCTCGCCCACAAGGCGGAAGACGAAGGCGTCGCGCTGGCAGAAATTCTCGCTGGCCAGGCCGGCCACGTCAACTACGACGTCATCCCGAGCGTCGTCTACACCCAGCCGGAAGTCGCTTCCGTCGGCAAGACCGAGGAAGAACTCAAGGCTGCTGGCATCGCCTACAAGGTCGGCAAGTTCCCGTTCAGCGCCAACGGCCGCGCCCGCGCGATGCTGGCAACGGATGGCTTCGTCAAGATTTTGGCCGACAAGGAAACCGACAAGGTCCTCGGCGGCCACATCATCGGTTTCGGCGCCGGCGACATGATCCATGAAATCGCCGTGCTGATGGACTTCAGCGGCTCGGCAGAAGACCTCGGCCGGGTTTGCCACGCCCATCCGACAATGTCGGAAGCCGTCAAGGAAGCGGCCATGGCTGCCGCCTTCAAGCCGATCCATATGTAAAATCGAAGGGAGCGCCAAGGCCTCTCGCCCTGGCGCTCCTGCTCGTGTTTCGACGCCAGCCAACTGCAGGCATGGGAAAGCGCGTCGCGCCTGATGTGGCCGAACGTGATGGGGAAATGGCAAGCAGCCGGGTGGCTGGTGTTGTTTGTGTCGGGGTTTGGCTGCCTGCCGATCGTTGCGATTTGACGATATCGATACGGAGGTGCCGACTTCCGTTACCCGATATCCCGATCACTCAGCCCAACGCATTGTGATCATCGCTTCCAACCATCATCGGACACCGGATATCGTTCCGTTGGAGCGACCGGTTCGCGACCCGGCTTCCCCATCCTTTGACCGTTGCAGTATAGGCCCACCGGCGGTCATGGGGATGAAACAAGCCTCGAAAATCTGTAAGAACTTGATTTGACTGCGTGAAAAAATAAATCACGCTGGATTTATCCCCCATGCCGAAAACTGTGTTATGGGGCCGTAAATTTGTTCAGGTGAGACGCTCCTCGAGCCGCCAGATCAATCAACCACCGTCAGCGTAAAGCCCTGCTTGCGGAAGAGTTCGACCAGTCCCTGCTCGCCCGACAGGTGCAGGGCGCCGACGGCCATGAAGACGTTGCCGTTCGCAAGGATCGGTGCGGCGCGCTCGGCCATGACCTTGTTGCGGTCGAGGATGATGCGCTGCTCAAAGGTGGCGTAATCGCCGTCGCTATCGGTATCCTCGCCATCGGGCGTGACGACCTTCAGCATCGCCATCGTCGCTCCGGCATTGCCGGACAGGTAGAGATCGGTCATCGTCTCGACGACGTCGTTCATTTTGTCGCCGAGCTGCAGGGTTTCGATCAGCGATTTCAGATGGAAGGCGGCTGGCAGGTCGGCCATGGCCTGCAACTGCTCGACGAGCGTTTCCAGCCCCTTAACCTGCTTGCCGGCTGCGGCCGCGTCGTTGGCGATCTTCTGGTCGAGGAATTGCGCACCCTTGGCTTTGCGTGAGAGTTCGCAGGACGGCAATGCGACGACGCTGGAGATCATCCATGGCTGCATATGCGACACCGCGCCCAGCGTGATGCCGCGCTTTGCTAGGCCGGCCTCGAGTTTGGCGGCGTCGGCTGGCGGCAGCAGCGAGTTGATCGTTGCTCCGTTGGCGAGCATGGTGAGGTCCGGGCGGGCAAGGATCGCCATCGTCGCCTTCTTTTCATCGAGTATTTCGTCGGATTCGACGATGATCGTGTCGGCCTTGGCGTCCGCTTCTGCCGCGCCTTTCGGCATGACCAGCACGCGCGGATCGGTGACGTGCATGGTGCCGAGCAGCCAGGAGGTCTTCACTCCGGGCTTTTCGATCTTCCAGAAAATGCTGTGCCCGTTCGCGACCTTGTCACCGTCAGCGAGGAAAGACGCGTATTTCGCCGGATCGTTTTTCTGCAGTTCGGCAAGCAGGTTCCTGCCGCCGCAGGCCGCATCGTCGTCGGCATGGGCGGGCGCAAAAGAAGCCAGCGTGACAACCAGCGTGACGGCGAATGCAAGAGGCAGGGACGCCGCCGCCCAGAAGCCGGCGTTGCCGAGCGTCGAAAGGATGGCGGGCCGGGTCTTCTGGCGGTAGACTGATGTCATGACGATCTTTCAGCGGACGGGATCTGCATCTGCTCTACCCCGCGCGGAGCGGATATTCTCTTAACGCATTCGGTTAACCGAAGTTTAAGCCCGGGGATGGGCGCGATCATAGACTTCGAGCAGGCGGGCGGAATCGACGCCGGTGTAGACCTGCGTCGTCGACAGGCTGGCGTGGCCGAGCAGCTCCTGGATGGTGCGAAGATCGCCACCGCCGGCCAGCAGATGGGTTGCAAACGAGTGTCGCAGCGCATGTGGTGTTGCCGTTTCCGGCAAGTTGAAAGCGCTGCGTAATTTCTGCATGCCGCGCTGGATAAGGCCGGGATGCAACTTTCCGCCGCGAGCGCCGCGAAACAGCGGCAGGGCCGGGTCGAGATGGTAGGGGCAGAGCTGCTTGTACCGCTCCACGGCATCGACGACGACGGCCAGCAGCGGCACGATGCGCATTTTGTTGCCCTTGCCGGTGATGCGCAGCGATGTCGCGCCGGGGCGCAGATCGTCCGGCATGAGATCGAGCGCTTCCGAGATGCGCAGCCCGCAGCCGTAAAGCAGCGTCAGCACGGCGGCGTCCCGCGCGGCGATCCAGGGTTCCTCGTGCATCTGGGCTTCGTCGCTGACGACATTGATGGCCTGGCTGTCGGACAGTGGCTTCGGCAGAGATTTCGGTTGCTTCGGCGAGCGGACGGCAGCGGCGCCGGCAGCGTTCACCAGCCCTTTTTTCTCCAGGTAACGCAGGAGAGAGCGCAATCCGGCGAGATTGCGGCCCAGCGAGCGTGCACCGGCGCCATCGCGTCGGCGGTTCGCCAGAAAGGCGCGGAAATCGGCCGGGCGCAGGGCCTGGATGTCCTTCAATGTGGTCGGGCCGGCAAGGTGGCCAGTGAGGAAAAACAGGAACTGGCGTGTATCGCGCTCATATGCGTCCAGCGTGTGGGCGGATAGCCTGCGCTCGCTGCGGAGCGCTTCCAGCCATTTCTGGCGCTCGTCCAGAAGCTGGGGATGGGCCATGATCAGGATCTCGCCCACGGTAAACCTCTTGAATTCCAATTTAAGGCTGCCACTTTGCTTCAAGGAGAGTTATGGAATCGCTAACGTTCCGGCTGGCGTGTCATGCTTCGATCATCTTACGCCGCGATAACCACGACATAAGCATTGCAGGACCTTCCATGACGCGCCGCGATTCTACCTCGACCCTCGGACAGCTTGCCGGCGCCATCGCCCTGGTGTCGCAGGGAAGGCCCGGCCATATCGTCGACACGCTGATCGCCGAGCGCGGGGAGAAGATCGTCAAGAGCCCGTTCTGGCCGCTCATCCGTCCCTTCCTGCATGTGCTGCTGCGCTATCACAAGGCAATCCGTTTTGCCGACGATGTCGCCAAGCTGCCCGGATTCCAGTCGTTCGAATATATGAGCGACCTGCTGCGGCTCGACATCCGCTCCCAGAATGCCGAGCGTATTCCGGCCAGCGGCGGGTTTATCCTGGTGAGCAACCATCCGACCGGCATTGCCGACGGGGTGGCGATCTTCGACCTGATGAAGGAACGGCGGCCGGACATGATGGTGTTTGCCAACCGGGACGCGGTGCGTGTCAATCCGCGCTTTGCCGAGATGATTATTCCCGTCGAATGGCGCGATGAATACAAGAGCAAGCTCAAGACGCGCGAGACGCTGCTGCTGACCAATAAGACGGTCGAGGACGGCAAGGCGATGGTGCTGTTTCCCTCCGGTCGCATTGCCTACTGGGCGAATGGCAAGCTGAACGAGCGCCCGTGGAAGACGTCGGCAGTCGCGCTGGCACGAAAATACAATCTGCCGATCCTGCCGGTGCACCTGTCGGCGCGCAATTCCGGGCTGTTCTACTGGTTTGCCAAATGGTCCACCGAACTCCGCGACATGACGGTGTTTTACGAACTGCTCAACAAGCGCGGCGACCGCTTCGACTTCCGGGTCGGCAAGCTGATATCCCCGGACCAACTGGAAGGCGATGTCAACGAAGTGACCAGGGCGCTGGAAAAGCTGACGGTGCATGACATGGAGACCGATCCGGATGCGGTCTTCGTGCCGCTGTCGATGCCGGCGGCAGAGGCTGTTACGAGGCCATTGGTGGCGGCGGCACGCTGAGGGGCTGCTGGGCGGGGTAAGGTAGCATGGCACTGGTTGCATTCCGCTGTCGAACATTACCGACTAATATCGAAGGGCTCCAGCGCGATGCACGCCGCCACGGCTACGGCTCGATCGATCGTCTGATCTCTGAATGGCAGGAAGGCAGCAATCGCTTCGCCCGAACGGGGGAGTGCCTGCTTGCCATCCGTTCGGATCGGCGGCTGGTCGGGATAGGCGGGATGACGATAGAGCCCGCCGATGCCTCGATGATGCGGATGCGCAGGTTCTACGTCGACGCCGCGATGCGCGGGCGTGGAGTGGGCCGCCTGCTCGCGGAGACCTTGCTCGACGCCGTTCCAGGAGGGACTGCAGGGGTGACCGTCAACGCCGGCACGGCCGATGCTGCTGCATTCTGGTTGCGCATGGGATTTACCCCTGAAGTCGCCGACGGGTATACGCACGCGCGGCTCTTTGCCCCATCACGTGACTAACACGATGCCTGACGTGAACCGCGACTAATTTGCAGCCATTGCGGCCATAACGAGCATCGAAACTTGGTCGAATAAAAAAGACCCTCGCGGGTCTCTATTATGGCTATAGCCGAGTGAGTGCCCCTTACCGTGGTATTCTGGCCTCTAGGGCGGGCTTGCAATGGCGTCCTTGCGGAAGCCCCACTGTCCATTGCTGTCGCTAAAGCTATAGATTCAACTTGAGATTGTCAACGTGATCTCTGGTGCGGGACATTATGGAGATGTCTTCGCATTGCAGTGACATGTCTTCAAAACACTCTTCAACGGCGCGCGTTTCGATAGTCAGCTGTGTCGTTCGTCTGACGTGCCAATTGTCGGCACACGATCGCAATCCTGCATGCGGAGGCCGTTGTCGACATCTAATCCGTGACGGCTGCTCTTTGCCTGAAACCGCAGTTGCGCATCTCGCCCCTCGTCCCTAGTTGATGGGGACCGGCACCATTCGCCGGTTTCATTTCTTTCCAACTCCGGGCATGGTCTGCCGCAATGAACAACGATTCCTCTGATCTGTTCGGCGCGCTTGCGAAGGTGCCGCCGGTGACGCGTACTGTGCCCATTCTGGTGCCCATGCCTGCGCCGCGGCCCTATTCCTATGCCGTGCCCGAGGGTATGGCGGTCGAGCCCGGTTCGGTCGTGCAGGTGCCGCTGGGTCCGCGCCAGGTGATCGGCGTCGTCTGGGACGGGGGCGATGACAACGGCGTCGACCCCAAGAAGCTGCGGCCGATCACCCGTGTTTTCGACTGCCCGCCGCTCGCAAAGGAAATGCGCGACTTTATAGACTGGGTCGCCACCTACACGCTGTCGCCGCCCGGCCATGTGGCGCGGATGGCCTTGCGCGTGCCGGCTGCCTTCGATCCGGAGCCGATGGTCGAGGGGCTCAAGTTCGTCGGCGGCGCGCCCGACCGGCTGACGCCGGCCAGAAGCCGCGTGCTGGAAATGGCCGTCGGCGCGCCTTCGTGGACGCGCAGCGGCCTGGCCCACGCTGCCGGCGTGTCGACAAGCGTGATCGACGGTCTGGTAAAGCAGGGGGTTTTCGAGACCATCTTTCTCACTCCGCCGCCTGTCGTTGCCAAGCCCGATCCGGATTTCGTGGCGGCCCGGCTGGAGGGGCCGCAAAAGCAGGCGGCAGTCGAGGTGATCGACGAGGTCAGGAAGGCGACGTTCTCGGTATCTCTGATCGACGGGATTACCGGATCCGGCAAGACCGAGGTCTATTTCGAGGCGATAGCCGAGACCCTGCGGCAGGGACGGCAGGTGCTGATCCTGCTGCCGGAAATTGCCCTGACAGCAAGCTTTCTCGAGCGTTTCCAGCAGCGCTTCGGGTCGAAGCCGGCCGAATGGCATTCCGACCTTGCCCCTCGTACACGGGAAAAAGTCTGGCGGCAGGCGGTCACGGGGGATGTGCGCGTTGTCGCCGGTGCGCGCTCGGCGCTGTTCCTGCCGTTCGAGGATCTCGGGCTAATCATTGTCGACGAAGAGCACGACCCTGCCTACAAGCAGGAGGATCGGGTCTTCTACAATGCCCGCGACATGGCTGTGGTGCGTGCCCGGATCGGCGATTTCCCGGTCGTGCTGGTGTCGGCGACGCCATCGGTCGAAAGCCAGGTCAACGGCCAGAGCGGCCGCTACAGCACCATCCACCTGCCGACGCGCTTCGGCGATGCGGCGTTGCCAGATCTTCACCTCGTCGATATGCGGCGGCATGCTCCCGATCGCGGCGGTTTCCTGTCGCCGGTGCTTTTGCGCGCGGTTGGAAAGACGGTCGCGGACGGGCACCAGGCGCTGCTGTTCCTCAACAGGCGCGGTTATGCACCGCTGACCCTCTGCCGGGTCTGCGGCCACCGCTTCCAGTGCCCGCAATGCTCCAGCTGGCTGGTGGAGCACCGGTTTCGCCAGCAGTTGCAGTGCCACCAATGCGGTCATGCGGAGCGGACGCCGGAAGCCTGCCCGGAATGCGGCACCTTCGATCATCTCGTCGCCTGCGGGCCCGGCGTGGAACGTATCGCCGAGGAGGTGGAGAAGCATTTTCCGGATGCAAGGACCATCGTCCTGTCCTCCGATATTCTCGGCGGCGTCAAGCGCTTACGGCTGGAACTGGAGGCCATCGCCAATGGCGAGGCGGACATCGTCATCGGCACGCAGCTGGTGGCCAAGGGTCACAATTTCCCGCTGATGACGCTGGTCGGTATCGTCGATGCCGATATCGGGCTTGCCAATGGCGACCCACGGGCCGCCGAGCGGACATTCCAGTTGCTGAGCCAGGTCACCGGCCGCGCCGGTCGGACCGGGCTGAAAAGCCATGGCCTGCTGCAGACCTACCAGCCGCAGCATCCCGTCATGCAGGCGATCGTCTCGGGCGATGCAGCTGCTTTTTACGAGCGCGAGATTTCGGAGCGGGAAAGAGCCCTGCTGCCGCCGTTCGGACGGCTTGCCTCGATCATCGTCTCGGCCGAAACGCGCCAGGATGCCGAGACCCATGCGCGCGGTATGCGCAACGCCGCGCCTAACGTGCCGGGCATTGCCGTCCTCGGACCGGCCGAGGCGCCGCTGGCGCTGGTGCGCGGCCGGCATCGCTTCCGGCTGCTGGTGCACGGCCGGCGCAACTCGGACATGCAGGGGTTTTTGCGAACCCTGCTGGCGCAAGGGCCGAAGGAGCGCGGCTCCGTCCATGTGCAACTCGATATCGACCCGCAGAGCTTTTTGTAAACCGAGCCGCTGCCGACAGCATTGGTTACCAAAACCATGGGGCGGGGCATCCATATTTCCTCGACACGGACTTCGTGCCATAAGGCCGGCAATGCTTCAGATGATTTGGGAACGGTGATGGAATTTTATTTTCCGACTGAACGGGGCGAACAGCTCGCCTATTGCGCGGCTGCCTTTACGGCCTTGCTCGGGCTCTTCATGATGTTTGCGCCTGGATATGCCTATCGCATTCTCGGTCTGCAGCCGCGCGAGGGTCGCCTCGGCGCCTATGCGGAGGCCCGGTCGATGGGCGGATCGTATATCGGCTTCGGCCTGATGGCGATCCTTCTGGCACAGCCCATGGTTTATCTCGCCCTCGGCACGTCTTTCGCGCTTGCAGCATTCGGGAGGGTGCTGTCGCTGATGTCGGACCGTGGAAACGTCGTCGTCAACCTCGTGATGCTTGTCATCCAGGTTGCTCTTGCAGCTTTGCCGATTATCTATTTTCTTGGCTGGATTTGAGCAGAATTTGACCTGCGCCAACTCGTCGCGGGGAGAATTCGGCTTTTTGCGGCAGAAATCCCCGCGAAAGGCGCAATAGGGACCGAGGTGTGTTGCGAGTCTCAACTTCCTATGTTAGACGGGCTCGGAAATGGGAAGAAGCGGGGGCATCTCCCGCGGATTTCTTGGGGGAAATCAAAACCAATTCAAAGTCCTAGGCATCCGCACGCCCGGATCCTAACTTTAGGGTTGAAATCAGGGAAAATTGTGCCCGTGGCAGACACATCCCATCCTATATCCGGTGTGGCAGAGCGATATGCATCGTCTTTGTTCGAGCTTGCGCTCGCCGAGGGCGCCGTCGCCCAGGTGACTGCCGATCTCGACCGTTTCCAGGCCATGCTCGACGAAAGCGAAGACTTGCGGCGTTTCGTTGCCAGTCCGGTCTTCTCGTCCGGAGACCAGGTCAAGGCCATCGAGGCTTTGTCGGCCAAGGCTGGGATCACCGGTTTCTTCGCAAACTTCCTGAAGGTCGTTGCGCGTCACCGTCGTCTTTTTGCGCTGCCGGGCATGATCCGCTCTTTCCGCCTGATCGCTGCCGAGCAGCGTGGCGAAGTCACTGCCGAGGTCAGTTCCGCGCATGCGCTGACGCCGGAGCAGGAAAACGAATTGAAGGTGGCGCTGAAGAGCGTTACCGGTAAAGAAGTCACGGTCGCCGTAACGGTGGACCCGTCTATTCTTGGTGGTTTGATTGTGAAAGTGGGGTCGCGACAGATTGATACGTCGCTACGCACCAAACTTTCTACCCTTAAGCTTGCATTGAAAGAGGTTGGCTGATGGATATCCGCGCCGCGGAAATTTCCGCAATTCTGAAAGACCAGATCAAGAATTTTGGCCAGGAGGCTGAGGTTTCCGAGGTCGGCCAGGTTCTCTCCGTCGGTGACGGCATTGCCCGCGTCTACGGTCTGGATAACGTCCAGGCCGGCGAAATGGTCGAGTTCCCCGGCGGAATTCGCGGCATGGCCCTCAACCTCGAATCCGACAATGTCGGCGTCGTGATCTTCGGGTCCGACCGCGACATCAAGGAAGGCGACATCGTCAAGCGCACCGGCGCCATCGTCGATGTGCCAGTCGGTCCCGAACTGCTCGGCCGCGTCGTTGACGCACTCGGCAATCCGATCGATGGCAAGGGCCCGATCAACGCGACCCGCCGTTCGCGCGTCGACGTCAAGGCTCCCGGCATCATCCCGCGCAAGTCGGTGCATGAGCCGATGTCCACCGGCCTCAAGGCCATCGATGCTCTGATCCCGGTCGGCCGTGGCCAGCGCGAGCTCGTCATCGGCGACCGCCAGACCGGCAAGACTGCCATCATTCTCGACACGATCCTCAATCAGAAGGCCATCCACGACAATGGCCCTGATGCTGAAAAGCTCTATTGCGTCTACGTCGCCATCGGCCAGAAGCGCTCGACGGTTGCCCAGTTCGTGAAGGTGCTCGAAGAGCGCGGCGCGCTGAAGTACTCGATCATCGTTGCTGCCACCGCGTCCGACCCGGCGCCTATGCAGTACCTCGCACCGTTTGCCGGTTGCGCCATGGGCGAATACTTCCGCGACAACGGCCAGCACGCTCTGATTGGCTATGACGATCTTTCCAAGCAGGCCGTCGCCTACCGCCAGATGTCTCTGCTGCTGCGCCGCCCGCCAGGCCGCGAAGCCTACCCAGGCGACGTTTTCTACCTGCACTCGCGTCTTCTCGAGCGTGCTGCCAAGCTTTCCGACGAAAAGGGCTCCGGTTCGCTGACGGCTTTGCCGGTCATCGAAACACAGGGCAACGACGTTTCGGCCTTCATTCCGACCAACGTGATCTCGATCACCGACGGCCAGATCTTCCTTGAAACCGACCTGTTCTACCAGGGTATCCGCCCGGCTGTGAACGTCGGCCTGTCGGTTTCCCGCGTTGGTTCGGCCGCTCAGGTCAAGGCGATGAAGCAGGTTTCTGGCTCGATCAAGGGCGAACTTGCGCAGTATCGCGAAATGGCTGCCTTCGCGCAGTTCGGCTCGGATCTCGACGCCTCGACGCAGCGCCTGCTGAACCGCGGCGCACGCCTGACCGAACTCCTGAAGCAGCCGCAGTTCTCGCCGCTGAAGACGGAAGAGCAGGTTGCGGTTATCTTCGCCGGCGTGAACGGCTATCTCGACAAGGTCGCTGTCAGCGATATCGGCAAGTTCGAGCAGGGCCTGCTGTCTTATCTGCGGTCTGACGGCAAGGACATCCTTGACGCCATTCGCGACCAGAAGGCCATCAGCGACGATATCAAGGGCAAGCTCCAGGCTGCCATCGATACCTTCGGCAAGTCTTTCGCCTGATCAAGGCATCACTTTAGGACGGATAACGGATGCCTTCACTTAAGGATCTGAAAAACCGGATCGCCTCCGTCAAGGCGACGCAGAAGATCACCAAAGCGATGAAGATGGTCGCAGCGGCGAAGCTTCGGCGTGCTCAGGAGGCGGCCGAGGCTGCCCGCCCTTACTCGCAGCGCATGGGCGCCGTGCTTGCAAACATCACGCAGGCCGTCGGCACCAGTGACGAGGCGCCCGCGCTGATGCGTGGAACCGGTCAGGACAGGGTTCATCTGCTGGTCGTCTGCTCGGCGGAACGTGGTCTCTGCGGCGGTTTCAATTCGCAGATCGCCCGATTTGCCCGCGATCATACCCGCAGGCTGCTGGCCGAAGGCAAGACGGTCAAGATCTTCACCGTCGGCAAGAAGGGCTATGACATCCTGCGTCGCGAGTTTGCTTCGCTGATCGTCGAGCGCAAGGAACTTCGCGACGTCAAGAAGATCGGCTTCGGCAATGCCGATGAAATCGGCAAGCGCATCGTGGAGATGTTCAATGCCGGCGAATTCGATGTCTGCACTCTGTTCTATTCCGAATTCAAGTCTGTGATATCGCAGGTGCCGACGGCGCTGCAGCTTATCCCGGCGATCGTGCCGACTGCACCGGTCGCGACGGAAGCGACCCAGGCGAATGCGATCTACGAATACGAACCCGATGCCGCGTCGATCCTGACGGATCTGATCCCGCGCAACATCTCGGTCCAGGTTTTCCGCGCGCTCCTCGAGAACGTTGCTGGTGAGATGGGCGCGAAGATGAGTGCAATGGATAACGCGACCCGGAACGCTGGTGAGATGATCAACAAACTGACGCTCAGCTACAACCGCCAGCGTCAGGCGCAGATCACCAAGGAACTCATTGAAATCATTTCGGGCGCGGAAGCGCTCTGAGGTTAGGAAGAGGGTAAGAATATGGCTATGGCAGCTACCCCCGCAGCAGCAACGCCTGCAGTCGGTTCGACCGGCAAGATCACGCAGATCATCGGACCCGTCGTTGACGTTGTGTTCGACGGCGAACTGCCGAAGATCCTGAATGCGCTGGAAACCATGAACAACGGCAACCGCCTTGTTCTGGAAGTCGCGCAGCACCTCGGCGAAAACGCCGTCCGCACGATCGCAATGGACGCCACCGAAGGCCTGGTTCGCGGACAGACCGTCACCGATACAGGCACCCCGATCACCGTTCCGGTCGGCCCCGAGACGCTCGGCCGCATCATGAACGTCATCGGCGAGCCGGTCGACGAAGCAGGTCCGCTGGTCACCGCGACAAAGCGCTCGATCCACCAGGAAGCGCCTGCCTATATCGAGCAGTCCACTGACGCGCAGATCCTTGTTACCGGCATCAAGGTCGTCGACCTGCTCGCACCTTATGCCAAGGGCGGCAAGATCGGCCTGTTCGGCGGCGCCGGCGTTGGCAAGACCGTTCTGATCATGGAATTGATCAACAACGTCGCCAAGGCGCACGGCGGTTACTCGGTGTTTGCCGGCGTCGGCGAACGCACCCGCGAAGGCAACGACCTTTACCACGAAATGATCGAATCCGGCGTGAACAAGCTGGGCGGCGGCGAAGGCTCGAAAGCAGCTCTCGTCTACGGTCAGATGAACGAGCCACCAGGTGCGCGCGCCCGCGTTGCGCTCACCGGCCTGACGATCGCCGAAGACTTCCGCGACAAGGGACAGGACGTTCTGTTCTTCGTCGACAACATTTTCCGCTTTACGCAGGCGGGTTCGGAGCTGTCGGCTCTGCTCGGCCGTATTCCTTCGGCCGTGGGTTATCAGCCGACGCTGGCCACCGACATGGGCCAGATGCAGGAGCGCATCACCACGACGACCAAGGGCTCGATCACATCGGTTCAGGCGATTTACGTCCCCGCCGACGACTTGACCGACCCGGCTCCGGCAACCTCGTTCGCCCATCTGGACGCAACGACGAACCTGTCGCGCTCGATCGCCGAAAAGGGCATCTATCCTGCCGTCGATCCGCTGGACTCCACCTCGCGCATGCTCGACCCGCTGGTCGTCGGCGAAGAGCACTATGAAGTTGCTCGTAAGGTTCAGTCGACGCTGCAGCGCTACAAGGCCCTGCAGGACATCATCGCCATCCTCGGCATGGACGAACTGTCGGAAGACGACAAGCTGTCGGTTGCCCGCGCCCGCAAGATCGAGCGCTTCCTTTCGCAGCCGTTCTTCGTTGCCGAAGTCTTCACCGGCGCTCCGGGCAAACTCGTTGCGCTCGAAGATACGATCAAGGGCTTCAAGGGCCTCGTGAACGGCGATTACGACCACCTCCCGGAAGCTGCCTTCTACATGGTCGGCACCATCGAGGAAGCGGTCGAAAAGGCAAAGAAGCTGGCTGCTGCCGTTTGATGCTTGTCGGTGGCGCCAGGCTTTGCCAGCGCCACTGCCTTACCAAAGACAATCGAGAAGTGACGGTCCATGGCTGATTTCAAATTCGAACTGGTGTCTCCCGAGCGGCTGCTGCTGTCCGAAATGGTGACGGCTGTCGTCATTCCGGCGAGCGAAGGCGAGATGACGGTCATGGCAAACCATGCACCGACCATGACCACTATCAAGCCAGGTGTGGTCAGCGTCCGCTCCAGCACCGGTGCCAAGAAGGACTATGTGGTTTTCGGCGGTTTTGCAGACGTCCTGCCGACGGGCTGCACGTTGCTCGCCGAATCCGCCGTTCCGGTCGACGAACTGCAGCGCGATGAATTGACCCGTCGTATCGACGCGGCGCAGGCCGAACTCAACGATGCCGTTCATCACGAGCACAAGTCGAAGCTCGAGCAGTTCATCATGGAACTTTCGCATCTGCAGGGTAGCGTCATCCGCGACTGATACAGAGCGTCAGGACAAGATCTTCAAAGCGGCTTCGGCCGCTTTTATTTTTTGAACCGGCTTGTTCGTCCGATACCGATTTCTCCGCTAAACCTCCCGCCAATCGGCTTTCCTTCGTGGATCTAAACCCTATGATAGCGGGATGGGAGCCATCGGGCCTGGGAGAGTTCTAGTGTTTCAATCCAATTTGTTTGCCAACCGCACCGTCGTCGTGACGGGTGCGGGCCGTGGGATCGGGCTTGAGGTGGCGCGGCAGTTTCTCGACTGCGGCGCGCGCGTGCTGGTGCATATCGGCCGGGATGAAAGTCGCCCATTGCCGGCTTTTCTCAGCGACGCTAAAAATACAGGGCGTGCCGTGATCTTTGCCGCCGACTTCGGTGCTGCCGATGGGACGTCTGCCTTCGTCAAGGCCGTTGGCGAACATGCTGGGACGGTGGATGTGCTGGTCAACAACGCCGGGACGATGCTGGGACGCTATCCGGCCGCCGATCTCACCGATGCGCAATATCAGGCCGTGGTGCAGCTCAACCAGACGGCTGTCGTCGAGGTCACACGTGGACTGCTGCCGTTGCTGAGAGCCTCGGGGCAGGCGGCCATCGTCAACACGGTATCGATTTCCGCGCTGACGGGAGGCAGTCCGGGTTCGGCAATCTATTCTGCTTCGAAGGCTTTCGTTGCCACCTATTCCAAGGCGTTGGCGCGGGAACTGGCGCCGGACGGTATCCGCGTCAACTGCGTATCGCCGGGGACGATCACGACAGAATTCCACGAGCGCTATTCGTCCGAAGAAAAACTCGAGGCGACCCGACGCACAATCCCTTTGCAGCGTCTAGGGACGGCAGAGGACTGCGCGCCGGCATACCTGTTCCTGTCGGCACCATCCTTATCCGGCTACATCACTGGCCAGGTGATCGAGATCAACGGTGGGCAGCTGATTTGCTGATGGGAAAGCGTTGAGCAAGTTCGAGACGACTGCGCATGTCGAGAGAATTGCGCGCCGCGATGGCAAGATGGCTCGAAGCCTTCGGAGCGTGCCCGAGGAAGTGCCAATTGCCTTTTCCTATGGCGGCTCCTCGCATGCGGTGATGATGGCGACACCCGCCGATCTCGAGGATTTCGCTGTCGGCTTCAGCCTGACGGAAGGTATCGTCACCTCCGTCGGAGAGATCGCCGCCATCGAGGCTGTAGAGGATGACGAGGGCATCGACGTGCAGATCACTCTTGTCGATGCGGTGGCGGACGCGTTGCGCACCCGCAAGCGTCACATGGCCGGGCCGGTCGGCTGCGGCCTGTGCGGCATCGAGTCGATCGAGCAGGCTGTGCGCCCGATACCGGATGTTTCGGGTGTCGGCCCGACACTGACCATGGCCGAAGTCACCGGGGCCGTCGCTTTGCTTAATGCCGCGCAGCCGCTGCATCGCGAGACCCGGGCTGTGCATGGTGCGGGCTTTTACCTGCCGGGGAAGGGGCTTTCGGCCGTGCGCGAGGATGTCGGCCGTCACAATGCGCTGGACAAGCTGTGTGGTGCGGTCGTTCGTGCCGGGCAGGACGCCGGCTTAGGCGCGGTCGTCGTCACCAGCCGATTGTCGGTCGAGATGGTGCAGAAGGCCGCCATTCTCGGCAGCGCCGTGTTGATTGCGATATCAGCCCCGACAGCTCTCGCCATCCGGACGGCTGAGGAGGCGGGAATGACGCTCATCGCGTTGGTCCGGGGGGAGGATTTCGAGATATTCACCCACCCCGGCCGGATCATCGACGCGGCACTCGATTGAGCGAGGCCGCATGCGGTCCCAAACCCTCTGGGCTCGCGGCTAGAACTCCTCCCAGCTCTCGGCGACGGCTGCTGACGAACCGCTACTTCTGGCAGCCCGCATCACCGGTTGGCGAGCCGGCGATGGCGCGGTCCGGGAACGTGGTGAGGCGGCTGCCGTGCGTGAGGGCCTGTCGCCGGCGACGCCGAACTGGGCGAGTAGTGCGCGCAACTCCTCGGTCTCGTGCGTAAGTTTGTGGCTCGCCGCAGTGTTTTCCTCGACCATGGCGGCGTTCTTCTGGGTCGCATGATCCATGGCATTGACCGCCTGGTTGATTTCCTTGAGGCCGAGAGACTGTTCCTTCGAGGCCACGACGATAGCGATGACATTCTTGTCGATATCGCCGACCTGCTGAACGATCTCTTCTAGTGCCTTGCCGGTCTCGTCGACCAGTGCAACACCGTTTTTCACCAACTGGCCGGACTTGTTGATCAGCCCCTTGATCTCCTTTGCAGCCCCGGCGGAGCGCTGTGCGAGTTCACGGACCTCCTGGGCAACGACTGCAAAGCCCTTTCCGGCCTCGCCGGCACGGGCAGCCTCGACGCCGGCATTCAGCGCCAGCAGGTTGGTCTGGAAGGCGATGTCGTCGATGACGCCGATGATGCTGCTAATCTCGCGGGACGATTGTTCGATCTGGCCCATTGCGGCAACTGCGTTGCGCACCACATTGCCAGATTGCTCGGCCCCCTGCCGTGTCTGGGCGACAAGCCGTCCGGCCTCGTCCGCACGCTTGCTGCTGTCGTTGACAGCGGTCGTGATCTCTTCGAGCGCTGCCGCCGTCTCTTCGATGGAGGCGGCCTGTTGCTCCGTCCGCTTGGACAGGTCGTCTGCCGCCGTGCCAATCTCGCGCGAGCCGGCTGCGATAGCGCTGGCGTTGCCGCCGATAGTCTCCATCGCCGCCGAAAGCTTGCCCAGCGCGTCGTTGAAATCGCGACGCAACTGCTCCATCGAGGGTACGAACGGCGTGTCGATGGTCTGCGTGAGATCGCCTTGCGCCAGTGCCTTCATGCTTTCGCCGAGTTTCGCAATGGCACTCATGCGGCTGGTGACATCCGTCGCAAATTTGACGACCTTGAAGACCTTCCCGTTGGCATCGAGGATCGGATTGTAGGCGGCCTGAATCCAGATTTCGCGACCACCCTTGCCGAGGCGGACGAACTCGTTGGCAACAAACTCGCCACCCGCCAAACGGCGCCAGAAGTTTGCATACTCCTCGGAGCGGCTGTAGGCCGGATCGCAGAACATGCTGTGGTGTTTGCCAACGATCTCGCTGAGCGAATAGCCGAGCGCATTGCAGAAATTTTCATTGGCAACGAGGATTTCGCCCGTCGGTGTGAATTCGATGATGGCCTGAGATTGGGAAAGCGCATCCAGCTTGCCTGCGTCCTCGACAGATTTGGTGTATGCGGCCGTGATGTCGGAGGCGAATTTGACGACCTTGTAGGGCTTACCGCTCTTTTGAACGGGATTGTAGCTTGCCCGAATCCAGACATTCCGACCGTTCTTGCCGATGCGTCTGAAAACGGCTGAAGCATAGTCGCCGCGGCCAAGGCTGGCCCAGAAATTGCGATATTCCTGCGAGGCGCTGTAATCCGGGTCGCAAAACATGCTGTGGTGCTTGCCGACGATCTCGCTCTGCTGGTAGCCGAGCGCGTTGCAGAAGTTTTCGTTTGCTTTCAGGATCTTGCCTGTCAGGTCGAATTCGATCACTGCCTGTGATCGCGAGATGGCATTGAGAATATGCTGGGCGTCTGAAGTCAGTCCGAAGCTCATAGCGAGGTGCCTCATTTCCTGGCGCAGCCCCACGCCAGCGCCAATGCTCCATTGAAACCTCCAGGCGCGACAACAGCCCTCAGGCACATCGCACGAAGAGACGTTGGCCGATCCATCCGGAACGGCCGTATTTGAATAATCGATTTGCTAGGTGCGCCAGAGTTGCACTGGCTGTCTGCGTTAAGCTGTCCGCAACATGATGTCGCAATACAAAGATGGATAAAAATAGTTAAATTACGGTATATTCTAAATAGACAATAAAACCAAAGATTGTGCGGTCAGTATAATGTCTGCGGGCGCACGGGTTCAGGCATGACGGCAATAAAAAACCGCCCCGGAACGGAGCGGTTTCATTTGTGGAAGGCGACGGCAGTTTTATGCGGCCACGTCTTTAAGCAGCCATGTCCTCTGCGTCGGTTTCCTTGAACATCTTCGCCAGGTTGAGAAAGCAGATCATGCCGTTTTCGGTGGCGATGATGCCTTCGCAATAGGAGCGATCGAAGGAAGCGGTGACTTCCGGGACCGGCTGCACCTGGTCCGAGCCGATCGTCAGGATGTCGGAGACGCGGTCGACGAGCATGCCGATCACCATGTTGTGGACCTCGGCGACAACGATGGCGCTGCGTTCGTTGGCGACCGTGCTCTTCATGCCGAGCTTGTAGGCAAGATCGATGATCGGGATCACCGAACCGCGCAGGTTCATGACGCCGATGACGTCAGACGGTGCATGCGGGATCGGGGTTGAAGGAGCCCAGCCGCGGATCTCGCGGATGGTGGTCGTCTTCACGCAGAATTCCTGCTCGTGAAGCCGGAAAGCGATGATCTCGAGGGTCTCGCCGCTGAAACTCGTTGTCGTGATGGTTGCCATTAGAATTCTTCCCAATTTTCCTGAGCAAGCGCGGCTGTGGCCCCGCGACCGCTGGCGCGAACGGCCTTCACCCTCGATACGGGCGCCGAACCCGTCGTCGCTCTGGCATCGGGACGCCCTGAGCGAATCATAGTGGAAGAGTGTTGCCCAAATCTAAACTGCGCCAACAACTCGCGCAGGCTCTCGGCCTCGTTGGCGAGACTGCTGCTTGCCGCTGTCGTCTCCTCGACCATGGCCGCGTTCTGCTGGGTGTTCTGGTCCATGGAGTTGACGGCGTTGTTGATTTCTTTCAGCCCGGTCGCCTGTTCCCGCGCGGCAACGACGATAGCGGCAACGTTCGTGTCGATCTCGCCGACCTGGCGGACGATGGTGTCCAGCGCGCGGCCTGTTTCATCCACGAGCGACACGCCGTTCTTGACCTGCATCGAGGAGGTGGTGATCAGTGTCTTGATCTCCTTGGCCGCCTTGGCCGAGCGCTGTGCGAGTTCGCGGACTTCCTGGGCGACGACTGCGAAGCCCTTGCCGGCTTCTCCGGCCCGCGCTGCCTCGACGCCGGCGTTCAAGGCCAGCAGGTTTGTCTGGAAGGCAATGTCGTCGATGACGCTGATGATGTTGCTGATTTCGCGCGAAGACTTGTCGATTTCCCCCATCGCATTGACGGCGTTGCGCACGACCGCTCCGGAGAGTTCGGCTCCGCTTCTAGTCTGGGCCACCAGATTGGCGGATTCCTCGGCCCGACGGGCGCTATCGGCAACCGTTTGGGTAATCTCCTCCAGGGCAGCGGCTGTCTGCTCCACGGCGGCGGCCTGTTGCTCGGTACGCCGCGCGAGCTCGTCGGAGGCTGTGCGGGTCTGGCTTGCGCCGGCGGCGATCGCGTTGGCATTTTCGGCCACCACGCGCATGGCGGATTCCAGCTTCTCGACGGAGTGGTTGAAGTCTACGCGGACTTTTTCAAGCGTCGGAATGAACGGCTTTTCAATGCGCGATACCAGATCGCCGTTGGCAAGCGCCGTCAGGCCAGCGGCCAGTTCTGCGACTGCACGGACGCGTTCGGTGACGTCGGTTGCGAATTTGACGACCTTGAAGATGCGACCGTTCATGTCCAGAATAGGGTTGTAGGAAGCCTGAATCCAGACGACCTTGCCGCCCTTGCCGATCCGCATGAACTCTTCCGCGATAAACTGACCGGAGGCGAGCGTTTCCCAGAACTTCCTGTATGCCGGCGTTGAAACATAGGCCGGGTCGCAGAATATCTGGTGGTGACGGCCGCTGATTTCCTCGAGCCTATATCCAAGGAGCGACAGGAAGTTTTCGTTTGCCGTAAGGATCTCTCCACCAGGCGTAAATTCGATCACGGCCTGGACGCGGGAAATCGCATTGAGCTTGCCCTCGGCATCGGCCGCGCGCAATTTTGCGTCGGTGATGACGCTGGCGAATTTGACCACCTTGCAGGGTTTGCCGTGCGACAGAACCGGATTGTAGGTCGCCTGAAGCCAGACTTCGCGTCCGTCCTTAGCAAGTCTTTTATATTCGCCGGAATCGAACTTGCCGTCGCCGAGATTGGCCCAGAAGGCGCGGTACTCGCTGGATGCGACATAGGCGGGGTCGCAGAAAATGCTGTGGTGCCTGCCGACGATATCCTGCAGCTTGTAGCCAAGCGTGTTGCAGAAATTTTCATTGGCGGTGATGATTTTCCCTGTCAGGTCGAACTCTATGACTGCCTGGGATTTCATGAGGGCTGCGTTGATCGCCTTGGCTTTGGCCCCGGAACTGAACGGTATGATCGACATAGAATTTTCCTCCAAGGAAGCAATGTCGTCAAGGCACACTTCGCCAATCAGCAGAATGTAAAATGTGAGCGCCGCCCATTTTCATTTTATATTCTATCTAATTTGTAAGTATGGCTGATTATTTGCTGTGCGTTGAGTTATTTGTAGTTCAGACGAAAATTTTAAATTTGTCAAATGTCATTTTTATTCGGAAGTCTGATGCGCGTTGCTATCTGTATTAGAATGAAGTCATTAAAAATTTACTTAGATTCTATTGTTTACCCCTGAAATCCTAGGGGTAAGCACGCATGCATCTAACTATAGAAACAACGAAAGGGTCGTGCTATGCGAGCACCTTGGCAAGTCGCTCGACGGCCCAGTCGACCTGATCTGCCGTGATGACAAGCGGGGGTGCAAGGCGGATGGTATGGCCGTGGGTGTCCTTGGCCAGAATGCCGAGTGTTTTCAAGGCATCGCAGTAAGGCCTTGCGCCGCCGGCTTCCGGGTCCAGTTCTATCGCCATCATCAAGCCGCGACCGCGAACGTCCTTGACGATGTTGGACCGGATTGCCCTGAGGCCATCGAGGAAGCGGTTGCCCATAACGGCGGCGTTCTCGATCATGCCTTCTTCCGTCAGCACCTTCAGTGAGGCCCGGGCGACGGCGCAGGCTAGCGGGTTGCCGCCGAAGGTCGAGCCATGCTGACCGGGCTTCAGGACCCCCAGCACCTCCGAGTTCGAAAGCACCGCCGACACCGGATAGAAGCCGCCTGACAGCGCCTTGCCGATCAGCGTCACGTCCGCCTCGATGCCTTCATGCTCCTCAGCCAGCAGCTTGCCCGTACGGCCGAGCCCTGTCTGGATCTCGTCAAGGATAAGCGTGACGTTGTTGTCGGTGCAGAGCTCGCGGACACGCGTGAAATAGCCTGCCGGCGGGATGATGACGCCGGCCTCGCCCTGGATGGGCTCCACCAGAACCGCAACGGTATTTTCAGTGATCGCTGCCGCCAGTGCATCGGCATCGCCGAAGGGCACGGTGACGAAGCCGGGGGCGTAGGGGCCGAAGCCGTTGCGGGCATCGGGGTCCGTCGAAAAACTGATGATGCCGAGCGTCCGGCCGTGGAAGTTCTCCGAGCAGACGATGATCTCCGCCTGGTTCCCGGCGACGCCCTTGACCTCATATCCCCATTTGCGGACCGCCTTGACGACAGTCTCGACTGCCTCGGCCCCGGAGTTCATCGGCAGGATCTTGTGCGAGCCGGTGAGGGCGGCGAGCTCTTCGTAGAGGTAGGCAAGCTGGTCGTTGCGGAAAGCCCGCGAGGTAAGCGTCAGCTTGCCGGCCTGCTCGGTCATGGCCGCAAGGATTTTCGGATGGCAGTGACCCTGGTTGACCGCCGAATATGCGGACAGGCAATCGAGATAGCGATTGCCGTCGGTGTCCCAGACATACACGCCTTCGCCACGTGACAGGACGACGTCGAGCGGCTTGTAGTTGTGGGCGCCGAGGCGCTGTTCGGTGGCTATGAGATTGGCGGACAAGGTCACGATCGGTCTCCTCTCCAGGATCAGGCGGCGCGGGTCGGGCGGTCGAAGATGCGGCGGCCGAACAGGCTGGCCGTCAGTTCGACAAGAACGCGGGCGCTCTTGCCGCGATCGTCGAGAAACGGATTGAGTTCGACGAGATCCAGTGACGACACGAGGCCGCTGTCCGAAAGCATTTCCATGACCAGATGGGCTTCTCGGAAGGTGGCGCCGCCGGGAACGGTCGTGCCGACGCCGGGTGCAACGTCCGGATCGAGGAAATCGACGTCGAAGCTGACATGCAGCAGACCATTGGCATTGCTCACTGTCGTCAGGATGTTGCTGATGATGGAAGCGACGCCCTGCTCGTCGATGGCGCGCATGTCGAAGACGTTGACACCGTGCTCGCGGATGGCATCGCGCTCATGCGGGTCGACGGAGCGGATGCCGACCTGATAGACCTTGCGCGGGTCGACGAAGGGTCGTTCCTTCGGCAGGATGTCGGCGAATTCCGCCTCGCCGCAGAAAAACGCCACGGGCATTCCGTGGATATTGCCGGACGGAGACGTCACCGGCGAATTGAAGTCGGCATGGGCGTCGAGCCACAATACGAAAAGCGGACGGCCGATGCCGGCCGCATAGCGGGCCATCCCCGAGACGCTGCCCATCGACAAGGCATGGTCGCCGCCAAGAATGATGGGAAACCCGCCGGCCTTTGCCACGTCGTAGACGCTTGATTCCAGCGCCCGGGTAAAGGCACCGACCACCTTCAGGTGATGAGCCTTTGGATGATCCGGCAAGTCGCCGGCCGGTTCAGGGTGAAGGTCACCGGCATCGATAACGCTATGGCCGAGCTCGATCAACATCGTGTCGATGCCGGCGATGCGGAGCGCCGTCGGCCCCATGGCCGCGCCTCGTCGGCCAGAGCCTTCTTCGAGAGGAACGCCGATCAGCGTGACAGAGGTCGAGTGGGTGTTCATGAGGCGGTTCCCTGAATTGTCAGGGCAATATGACCTACGGCGATGACAGCAAAAAGATGGAAAAGTGTCGGTTTTTGCGTATGATTATGCAGATTGCTAAGGCCGATTTTACAAAGTGAGATGTCTATGGATGATCTGGACCGGGAGCTTCTGAGCGCACTCAGGCATAATTCGCGGATACCGGTTTCATCGCTGGCTGCGGCAACCGGCGCATCGCGCGCTACAGTCTCGGCGCGCATCGACAGGCTGGTGGAAAACGGCACCATCACCGGCTTCACGATACGCACCGGCCACGAGACAAGGTCTGCCGGTGTGCGGGCGATCGTGATGATCGAGGTGCTGGGCAGGCTGGCGGACCGGGTCGCCGATCAGCTGCGCGGGTTGCCGCAGGTGCGCGCCCTGCACAGTACCAATGGCAAATGGGATTTCATCGCCGAGCTGGAGAGCCATGACCTTGCCGGCTTCGACGAGACACTCAGGCGCATCCGGCTCATCGACGGCATCAACACGACGGAATCGAACATTCTCCTGAAAACCAGCAAGACAGGTTTCTAGTCGTATTCGTGTTCATAGACGACGCCGGCGCCACCGGCACCATTGGAGCCAGCCGAGCCCTGCAGCTTGATGCCGCGCCCGACATCGAGGTTGATCACGGCCTTGGTCGAATTGCCGGTGCCCTGCTGCAGTTCCAGATAGGTGCGCTTGTTGATGTAGCGGCCCACGCCGACCTGGGTCTGGCCCTTGGAATCGGTAGTGACATCCAGGTCGTCGACGCCGAGCTGGTTGCGCAAACCCTCGAACAGCGAGGTCGAGCGGCCACCGGCCAGTTGGCTGGCGGCGTCGGCAAGCTGGGCAATCTGCACCGGCGAAAGCTTGGCCATGGACTGGCCGAAGATGAGCTGTGCCATGACCTCGTCCTGCGGCAGAGCGGGGGAGGAGGAGAAGCCGATCGTCGGGTCCGTGGCGACGCCTGACACATTGACGGTCACGGTCGTCGAACTCGCCGTCGAGGTCGCTTCCATGTCGAGGGTGGGGGTCAGGTCGCCGGCAAAGCTGATGCGGCTCTTGTCGGTGAAATCCAGCCGGCGGCTGAGAATGGTCAATCGGCCACGGCGCATGGTGAAGCCGCCGGTGACGACCGGCGCTGCTGCCGTGCCCTTGATGATGACGCTGCCGCCGAGTTCCGCATCGATGCCACGACCGCGCACGAAGATCTGGGACGGCGCATCGAGTTGCAGGTCGAGCCCGAGGCTCATCGATTTCTGCGTGGCGCCTTGCGCCCGATCCTTCTTGAACTGGGCGGTTACGGCGGCGGGGGCGTTCTTGTGGCGGATGTTGATCTCCGACAGCGAGGCGGGCAGTTTTTCCGGCACCGTGATCGACGCTTTCTCCAGCCTCAGCTTGCCGCTGAGGACGGGCGCGGTCAGGATCGGTCCCTTGATGCCGAGCGTGCCGTCCACGGTGGCGGTAACGAGAGTGCCGTCGACATAGGTGGCCCTGTTAAGCTTGATGGCGATGTCTGCCGGGAAGTCACCGGAGATACCGACGGTGCCGCTGGCGGAAACTGTGCCGCCGCTGCCCAGCGTCGCATTCAGGCTGACGAGGCGCGCCTGCTGGCCCTCCAGCGTCAGGTTGGCGGAGATTGCGTTGACCGCAAGGTTGCGACGGATATCGAGGAGCTTGGCGCCGCTGATGTTGACGCTACCGGTGATCGCCGGCGCTGCGGTCGTGCCACCGATCTGGACATTGACCTTTGCCGCGCCGCTGGCGACGTAACCCTGTGCCGACAACTGCCCCGCAAGCACGTCGAACGGTACGATGCCGTCGAATTTCAGGGCCAGGGCCTTGCTGCCTGCAACCTCGACGCTGCCGCCACCGTTCAGCGACAGACCGGAGGGGCCGCTGAGATTGAGATCGATCGTGACCTTGTTGTCTGCAAACTTGCCGTTTGTCTTGATGCCCAGCGCGGAAATGCCGGCCGATTTCGTCTGGCTCGTGGCGGCATTCGCCCAATCTGCCTGGAACACGACGCTGGGGGCCGCCGGCTTGCCGGTTACCTTGGCCGTTCCGGAGATTGTACCCTCGGCGGCGAGGCTTGGCATGAAGGTGTTCGCCAGACTTGCGGGCAGGCTTGTGATCTTTACCTCGATATCGAGCGCCTCACCGGCGCTGCCGGTCACGTTGATCGATCCGCTGCCGGTCTGGATGGTCAGTCCGGAAAGGGTCACGATGCCGTTGGCAATCGTTGCTTTCGTCGGCGCGCCGAGCTTTACAGGAATAGCCATCGGAGTTGCCGCGAAGTTATCGAGGCTGACAACCGTCTGGCCGTTGCCTGTCACGACATTTCCTGACGCCGTCACCGGCTTGTCGTCGTAATTGGCCTTCAGATCGAAGTCCGTACGGCTGCCTTGCTGCGTGAATGTCAGGGCCGGGGCAACCAGCCTGTTCGTGCCGGAAGCGATTTCGCCCGCACGAATGCTGCCATTGGCAGCGAATGCCTTGAGGTCGCTGATGGTCAGCGCGATCTCCGGCTTGACGATGGAAAGATCGTCTCGCCGCACTCCGGAACCGGATGCATTGATCACGGCAGAGGTCTTGCCGTTGTCGTTGTCGATCTTGACCTCGCCCCGGAGGTTGCCGTCTGCCCGCTGACCGGCCAGTGCCGCCAACAGCCCTATATCAGGAAAGTCGAAGGTCAAGGAGCCGGCCGGCTCGAAGCCTGGCGATAGGGTCAGCCACCCATTCAGGCTGTTATCGCCGATCTCCACGCTGAGGCCGGGTATGTCGGTTGCGCCATCCTTGGAAGTAGCATTGGCGCTGATGTTGATCGGCTTGCCGTCGATTGCACCCGACGCCGTGACGCTGCCCTCGGGCGCCTTCGGATCGGCGACGCCTTTGACAGCGACGTCGAGCGTATCCAGCAGGCGACCGGCCAGTTTAACGTTGATCGCCTTCAGGCTGGCATCGACGCCGAGTTTTGCCAGCGGCCCCGCTGCCTTGACGGTGAAGTCGGCCTGTCCGTCGGCAGTTTCCAGCAGCTTTGAAAGTTTGAGCAATCGGCCGGAAAGATCCGCTGTCAGTGCCTCGTCCGCAAGGGCGATATTGCCGTTGATCTCGGCGGTACCGGATTTCAGATGGAGATTGGAAAGATTGATCCTGGACGGGATAGTGCCGGCGACCTGCGCCTCCAGCGAAATCGGCGTATCGAATTTCTGGGCAATCGCTTCGGGCAGTGCTGCGGGGGCTACTGCCAGCTTGAAATTGCCGTTCAGAGATTGCGAGGTCAGCGTGTAGCGACCGTTGAGCGTGCCGTTGATACCGCCGCTTTGCAGCGTCGTGCCATTGAAGCCGATATTGTTGGAAGAGAGTTGCAAGGGGGCGGATAGCGAGAGCGGGCCGTGAACTGCCCGCTGCAGGTCCGGATTGACGAAGGAAGCATCGCCGACCGACAGGTTGAGCAGCAGCGGACCGGAGCTTGCCGAGACATTGAAATCATCGCTCTTTGCGGTGAGGTCTACCTTTGAAAGCCGCCCCTGCGGAACGCTGGCGCTGTCGATCTGCGCCCTGGCATCGATTTTTGCCGACCCTGCTGCGCCGGTCAGGGCGAGATCGACGCGTGAAATAAGGGCGCGAGCCTCGCCTTCGGCCAGCGGCCAGCGGAAGTCTACCGGTCCAGAGGTGCCGATAAGATTGGCATTGAGACTGTTATTACCGGCAGGATCGAGTGTCCCGGATGCCGCAAGCACGACGCTGCCTGTCGCGAGATTGCCGGTCTGGATATCGATCTTGCCTTTGCCGTCAAAGGCGGCTGCGACGTCGATGGTCGTCTGGCCGGCAAAGAGAGGCCGGAAATTCGGTGGCAGCAGAGAGTCCACCTTGCCGCCGCCCTTGACAGTGATGTGGCGCACGCCGTCTGCCGACAACACGTGGCGCCCGTCTATCGTCGCCATCTGCTGGCCATCGAGGGCCGCCTGCAGCTTGCCGGTCCAGTCTGAGAGCGGACCCTGGCCGGAAAGATCGATGTTCATTGCCGGGCTTCCGGGCAAGCGCAGCAGACCGGCCAGCATGCCGCCTTTCGGCTCTGCGAGATTGGCCTGGAGTTTCAGCTGGTTGTCATCGGGTGCAAAGACGACATCGGCCACCAGCCTTGCGTCCGGCACATCCAGGCGGTTGGCGTTGAGCTTCATCGCCATGCTGTTGCCTTCAGCATCGAGGCTGCCCGAGGCTGCCAGCGCGAAGTCGTTGCCGGCAATCTGCTTGCCGAGCTGGATCTCGGGCAGGTTGAACGCATCGACTGTGACGGCGACGGGCAAGGTGAACGCTGTGCGCGTTGCCTGCGTCGGCTCCGGCACGACTTCCGCAGTGCTGATCGGCAAGCGCACGAAATCTACCTTGTCAGCGGCGATCGTCTCGGCATGGAAGGTGCCCTTGATGAGGGCAAGCGGCGACCAGTCGACGGACAGGCCGGAGATCTGGCCAAAAATTCCCTTTGTGTCGGAGAGCGTAACGTTGCCGGCGCGCAGCTTGCCCGTCAAAAGACCGGAGGGGTCCGTGACGGTGATACGGCGGTCAGGCGTCGAGGCGAGTTTGGCGACTTCATCGACGGCAAAACGGGTCACGCCCGGGGCAAAGCCGATCGCCAGGACCAAGCCGATCGCAATCACCACGACGGCTGCGAGGACGATGCCGACGAGCCTGGTCAGTCCGCTCAAAACTCTTATCAAAGTGCCCATCAGAGCGATGTTACCCCATTTCGTGCCGGAATCTTAGGTCGACATTGCTGCACTATCAGAAGGACTGTCCGATGCCGGCATAGATGCCATAGGACGTGCCGCCCTGGTACTTGTTGAGAGGCACGGCAAAGTCCACCCGGATCGGACCGAACGGCGTGGCATAGCGCAAGCCCACGCCGGCGCCGACGCGAACGTCGGAGAAATCCGGGATGTTCTTGTCCGTAACACTGCCGGCGTCGATGAATGGCACGAGGCCGATGGTCTTGGTCACCTTGACGCGCGCCTCCAGCGACACCGTCGCATAGGACGTGCCACCGAGTGCCTGGTTCAAGGCATTGTAGGCGGTAATTTCCTGGTAGGCATAGCCGCGCACAGAGCCGCCGCCGCCGGCGAAGAAGCGCCGTGTCGTCGGGATGTCGGAGATATTGTCCGCGCCGAGCAGCGAGCCGGCTGCAAGCTTGCCGGCAAAGACGACGTTGTCGTCGGACCCGATGCCGTTGTAGCCGGAGATGGAGCCTTCGAGCGACGTAAAGATCGTCCCGCCCAGCGCCTCGTAGCCCGGCTGCGCGTCGAGCGTCGCCCGGTAACCCTCGGTGGCGTCGAGTTTGTTGTCGCGTGTGTCGCGGATATACTCGAGCGGTACGGAGAAGGTCAGGAACTGCTGGTCGCCGAAAGCATCGGTGGTGCTGTCCTCGTAGCTCACGCGACCGCCTGCCAGAGCAGTGTCGTAGTCACTGAGCTCATAGGAGTAGCCGACATCGCCGGTAATCGTCCTGGCGCTGTAGTTGTCCGGATTCGTGCTCACTGCCTTGATGCTGGCAATGAAGGTGCCGGCAGCCAGCACGGCGGCCGGCTTCGTGTAGATGATCCCGGCCTCGTAATCGAGATCCTGGTAGTTGGTGGTTTCGCCAAGGCGGGACACCGTACCTTCGATGCGTAGAGATTCCGCCTTGCCGAAAACGTTTCGATCGCCCCAGTAACCCTGCAGCCCGAAGCCATCGGTGGTTGAGTATTGCGCGCCTGCGCCGAAGTAGTGGCGCTTGGCTTCCGAAATCTCCAGGTTCAGCGGCAACGTGCCATCAGGTGCGAGCTTGTCGGGCTGATGGATCGTTGCGCTGCCGATCGCACCGAGCTTGCGTAGCCGTTCGGAGGCTTTCTTCAATTGCTCTGGGGAATAGCGATCCCCCTTGTTAAGGCGCGAATAACGCTGGACGAAAGTCGGATCGAGACGTTTCTCGCCGGTCACCGTGACGTCGCCGATATTGGCAATCGGGCCGCTCTTGACGTCGAGCGTGACGTCGACCGTATTTGTCGCGTGGTCGGCGACGACATCGCGCCTGATCACCCGGGCGAGCGGCCGGCCTTCGCTTTTCATCTCGGCAACGACCTTGTCGGCCGACTTGATGATGACCAGCGAACCGGCGTCACCACCCGATACCAGGCCATAATTCGTCGGGTCGCGACCGGCGGCGTCGCCTTCCAGTCGGATCTTGCCGAGCTTGAACAGCGGGCCTGGATCGACCGTGATGACCACAGGCACGGGTTTCGCCCGGCCGAATGTCGGCTGCGGCGGGAGTTGGTCTATATCGGTGCCGTTGATGGTGATCGTTACTACCGCGCCGTAGCGCGCGTTTTCGTAGAGGGATGCCAGCAGTCGGTCGCGGTCGTCGCGGGCCTTGATGACGACGCCCAGATCGCCTGACACAGCCTTGTCCTTGTCGGCCTCAAGCATGGAACTCAACTCGAGCGTAGATTTGAGGTCCTTGTCGGCGTTGCCGGTATTCAACGTTACCGAATAGCGGACGGGATCGGCGACCGCATCGGTTTTGTCCTCATCCTTGCCGAAAAAATTGATGCCGAAGAGCTTGAAAGCGAAGGCATCAGTGATGAGAGCGGGACTCACAAATACGCACGCCGCGACCGCAATAACGGTGCCTGCTCGTCGATACGCAAAACCAATCCCCGGGCCGGTTCGTCTGATGTACATACGGCGCTTTACGATTACTTGTAATTTAGCCAGCTTTGCGTCCCAAACCGTTAACGCCGTCTCACCATAGCGGTTCAAAGTCGCCATGTGTAGCATTTTAATAATATACGTGAGACTGCGCCCCTGGGATGCAGACGTCCCGGACCCTCGTCCGGGGCGCGCTGGAGGCGATGTGGCTTAGTAGCCGTCGTTGCGGTATCCGCCGCGTGGGCAGTCGTCGATATAGCGACGGCCGTAGCGGTCTCGGTAGTAGCACTGGCCGGGCTGTTCGGCGACGCTGCCGATCGCTGCACCCGTTAACCCGCCGATAGCGCCGCCGACGGCTGCGCCTCGAAAATTGCCGGTGACCGCACCGCCGATCAGGGCGCCGGACGCTGCGCCGATACCCGCACCCTGCTCGGTCGGTGTGCAGCTTGCGATCGACAATCCGATCAGCACGAAAGCTAGGACTTTCTTCATAAATCTCTCTCCACGTTGGCTTTGCCGTCAAAGCGGCTGGCCGTCCCCATTGTGTCCGCGCGGTGTCAGCACCGTCTTAATGCTGGTGTAAACACCAAAATATAGCGCTAAATATGATTGTCTACCGACCTATGCGGTTTTTTGCTGAATGTTGCTTGCCGACATGGATCTCTGCTCTAAACGCAAGGTCAGGCAATTGTTTCATCGTGAAAGTCCATCGCGCATTGGCATGGATCAATTGCAAAAGCGCGCCGATGGGCTATTTTCTCTTTTGAGCTATTCCAAACTACGGCCATTTGCCGCAGTCGGACGGGATAGGGTTGACGTGCCGTGCAGCAGTCATACAACACGGTCACGGTACTGGAGAAAATGATGGATTTCGAAGCGTTTTTTAAGGGCGAGTTGGACGGGCTGCATCAGGAAGGGCGCTATCGCGTTTTTGCCGACCTGGAGCGCCATCGCGGTGATTTTCCGCGCGCGACGCGCCACACAGCCGACGGACCGAAGGATGTGACTGTCTGGTGTTCCAACGACTATCTTGGAATGGGGCAGCATCCCAAGGTAATCGCGGCGATGAAAGAGGCGATCGATCACTGTGGCGCGGGTGCGGGAGGCACCCGGAATATCTCTGGAACGACCCATTACCACGTTCTTCTCGAGCGCGAACTGGCTGACCTGCACGGCAAGGAAGCGGCTCTGGTTTTTACTTCGGGCTATGTCTCGAACTGGGCAGCGCTTGGCACGCTCGGCTCGCGCATTCCGGGGATGATCATCTTTTCGGATTCGCTGAACCACGCCTCGATGATCGAGGGAATCCGCTATGCCAAGTGCGACAGGGTGATCTGGCGTCATAACGACCTGAAAGATCTGGAAGCCAAGCTCGCCGCTGCCGATCCCAAGGCGCCGAAGATGATCGCCTTCGAGTCCGTCTATTCGATGGACGGCGATATCGCGCCGATCAAGGAAATCTGCGATCTCGCCGACAAGTACGGCGCCATGACCTATCTCGACGAGGTGCACGCGGTTGGCATGTACGGTACGCGTGGCGGCGGCATCGCCGAGCGCGAAGGGCTGATGGATCGCATCACGGTCATCGAGGGAACGCTCGGCAAGGCATTCGGCGTGATGGGCGGGTATATCGCCGCATCGACAGCGCTCTGCGACTTCATCCGCTCGTTTGCCTCAGGCTTCATCTTCACGACGTCGATCCCGCCGGCGCTTGCTGCTGGCGCTGTTGCGTCGATCCAGCACCTGAAGTCCAGCAGCTTCGAACGCGCCCGCCACCAGGACCGGGTCCGCAAGCTGCGTGGCATGCTGGATGCCGCCGGTATTCCGCATTTGCCGAACCCCAGCCACATCGTCCCGATCATGGTCGGCGATGCTGCCAAGTGCAAATGGATCTCGGATATCCTGCTCGACAGCTTCGACGTCTATGTCCAGCCGATCAACTATCCGACGGTGCCGAAGAAGACCGAGCGCCTGCGCATCACACCGACGCCGCTGCACAGCGATGCGGATATCGCCCATCTGGTCGAGGCTGTGCAATCGCTCTGGGCACGCTGCGCGCTCGCACGCGCCGTCGCCTGACGGTTCGCTCCATTCGCCGATTTAGTTCAGAAGCCCGGTCGCCAGTCGCCGGGCTTCTTCGTCTGCGGCGAATACGTCGTCCATGCTCGACGCGGCCGGCAGATGGGCGAGGCGGTCCATCACGTCTTCCGCGACCTTTGCCATTGTCAGAAAGCCGGTGCGGCCGGCGATGAAGGCGTCAAGCGCAATTTCCTTCGCGCCGTTCAGGACCGCTCCCTGGACGCCACCGCGGGTCATCGCCAGTCGGGCAAGGCGGATGGCCGGAAACCGGACGTCATCCGGCGTCTCGAAGTCGAGGCGTGCCAGCTTTGTGAAATCCAGCCGCTCCACCGGCAGATGTGCCCGGCGCGGATAGGACAGGGCGTAGCCGATAGCGGTCCGCATATCGGGCGCGCCAAGCTGGGCCAGCACCGAACCGTCGGAATAGCCAACCATGGAATGGACCACCGACTGCGGGTGGACGACGACCTCGATCTGATCCGGGGTGAGGCCGAACAGATGCCGCGCTTCGATCATTTCCAACGCCTTGTTGAACATCGAGGCGCTGTCGATCGAGATTTTCAGACCCATCGACCAGTTCGGATGGGCGCGCGCCGTCTCGACGGTAACATCGGCCATCTGCTCGAGCGTAAAGGTCCGGAAGGGGCCGCCCGAAGCGGTGATGATGACGCGTTCGACGGCGTGGCGCTGGCTTTCCTCCAGCACCTGGAAGATGGCATTGTGTTCGCTGTCGACCGGCAGCAGCCGTCCGCCGCCCTGCCTGACTGCGGTGACGAAAAGATCGCCGGCGGAGACCAGGCATTCCTTGTTGGCAAGGGCGATATCGGCACCGCGGCGGGCAGCCGCAAGGGTGGGTGCCAGACCAGCTGTGCCGACGATGGCCGCCATGACCCAATCGGATTCCATGTCGGCAGCCTCCTCGAGGCCGCTGCGACCGGCGGCCACCGATATCCCCGATCCGACAAGGGCGTCTTTCAGGAGGCTGTAGTTCCTGTCGTCGGCCGTGACCGCAAGAGTGGCGCCAACGGCCTTCGCCTGCTCTGCCAGCAGTGCGATATTGCCGTTTCCCGTCAGGGCCTTGACCTCGAACGCATCGCGTCCGCCGAGATGGCCGATCACGTCCAGCGTGTTCCGGCCGATGGAGCCGGTCGAGCCCATGATCGTCAGCCGACGCGGCGCCTGCTTATCCAATGTCATGGTTCGCGTATCTGCATCTTTGGCAACTCGGTGTCATCCCTGCTCTCGCAGGCTCTAGCGCGGAAGGTTCGGGGCGGCAAGTGTGCGTTGCAGCATAATTCTGAAGGACGGGGGTTTACAAGCATAGGTACGGATGGGATCATTGAACCATAACAACGCGGCATTTACTCTTTTCATCGATAAGATGCGCTGCGCTGGTGACGATCCCATCGTCCGGGCCCTGGCCCTGTTAGCAAGAGGTACCCGAACCGTTTCTATCGTGCGGTGTTCGGTTGCCCCCGTTGCGGACAATGTCCGTCTGTCTCGATACCAACCCTGGAGATGATCCATGGCAAAAATGCTGTTCCGCATGGCGCCCGTTTGCGTCGTGCTCGGCACAATGACGATTGCTCTGCCGGCAAAGGCCGACGGCGCGTTGATCTGGGCTCCCGTGAAGGTGGCCCCGAGGGTGTATCAGACCACAGTCGGGGTGAAGCTGCCATTGGCTGTCGATGCAAGCGCCGGCGCCGACCTCGGGCTGAGCACCGGGACTGGCGGCCAGCTGTTAAGCGGCTCCGAACTGGCGACCGTCTGGGGCAAGGTTGCTGACAGCCGGCAAAGACTGGGGACGACGGAAGATCGCGCCGTCGTCGTCCGGATCGACACCCTCGGTGGCAGCGGTGGTGTTTCGCTGAGCCGATCCAGGAGCTGGATCTATTCCAGCAATCTCGACCTGAAGGCATCGAACTCGCTCAATCTCAACTACGCAGCCGCCGCAGGCGTGTCGCCATCGATCGACGCGACGCAAGCGCTGACAATGACGTATCCCTGGGCCGGCACTGCGGTTTCGGCGAGCGGTACGGTGACTTCGGCTACCGGAGACATCACGGGCACGCTGGCTCTCAACCAGCCGCTCGCACCGCATCTTCGCTTCACCGCGTCCGTTGCCGATCCGCTTTCCGCGACACGGGCGGGCGATCTGCGTATGAACTACCGGATCAAGTGGTAATGGCACCGGCGCATAGGCGTGCCTGAACCAATGGCCGATCTCGGCGTTTCATCTGCTGAAACGCAAGGAGATACTGCCATGGTGCTGAAACCCGCGACATTTAACGGTGAAGAGCCGGAAATCGAAGTCGAAAACCCAAACCATGCGACACTTGAGGTGCGCGTGGCCGAGGCACTCGCGGTCTCCGGCGGCATCAGCGCCTCCGATGTGATTGTGACTGCCGAGGGCGATGCCATCGTTCTTCGGGGCGCTGTCGCAACTGCCGACGAAGTCGAGCGTGCTGCCGAAGTCGCGCGGGCTGTGCCCGGCGTTGCCGCCGTTACCAATCACATTGCCATTACGTGACGTCCGAGCCCAGTTTCAGCGGTTGCTCGCCGGCACATTGCGCAGCGATGCGTACATGCCGGTGGTGCGAAACTCTGTCGGGTTGAGGCCATAGACCCGCCTGAACGCCTTTGAAAAATAGTTGGCGTCGTCGAAACCCGACATGATCGCCACTTCCTTGACCGGCAGGAACGCTGCCTTGGTCAACAGAACGGCAGCCCTTTGCATTCGTTGCTGCAGGACGAACTCCGCAGGCGGCAGTCCCTCGCTTTCGGCAAACACACGGGAAAAATGCGCCCGGCTAAGGCCGCTGACCTCCGCCAGTTCCTCGACGGGCAGCGGCTTGTCAAGATTGGCGTTGATGTGATCGACAACCGCCTGCATGGCGCTCTGGGTCTGCATGAAGGCGTGTGATCCGAACACCCCGTCGTAGAGTGCCATGGCGGCGCTGTAGGCGACGGCCGAGGCCTGGGCCGGGCTCTTGGCGCCGTGGATCAGCTGCAGGCTGCAATCCGCCAGCTGGTCGATAGTGCCCTGCGGCAGCTTCAGCAGCGGGCCGGCCGCCGCGAGAATCAGCTGGTGGATGCGCAGCGCTTCCTCGCCGTTCATCGAGATCCAGAAATACTCCCAGCGGCTGTTCTTCTCCAGCCAGTAGCGATGGTTGTGCGGCACCATGACCAGCAGCGTATCGCCCGGGCCGAGACGATAGTTGCGGTTCTCGTAGCGCAAACGTCCTTCGCCGCTGACGGTGTGCTGCAGCACTGTAAAAGGTGTCTGCCCGCGCTTGCGGCCATCCCAGTCATAAGTCTCGTTCTGGCGGATCTCGTAGCCGGCGCTGGTCGGCATGGCATGCAGCCGGTGTCTTCCGCGAGGCAGCGAGACCGTTCGCGTCATCGGTCCACCATCGAGCAGTTTCTGCAGCATGAAATTACCCCTGAAAGCGTTTCGATCTCCGTCCGGTCGAAAACTTATAGGCATAGTCCGGGGCGTAGGACAGTCAGAATGCCCGGATGCCGCCTAAAGCAGCGTCGAGGCGCCGCGGTCGAGGTAGGTGTCGAGGAATTGCTCCAGGCGGGGGTGGCGGGGCTTGGCAAAGACCTCTTGCGGCGTGCCGCTGAACAATATCTTGCCATGGTCGAGGAATGTCATCTGCTGGCCGACGGTGGCGGCAAAGCCGATCTCGTGCGAGACGACGACCATCGTCATTCCCTCAGACGCGAGGTCGCGCATGACGTTCAGCACTTCGCCTGTCAGTTCGGGGTCGAGCGACGAGGTCGGCTCGTCGAACAGCATGATCTTCGGTTTCAGGGCCAGCGCCCGGGCGATTGCCACGCGCTGCTGCTGGCCGCCTGACAGCTGCGACGGATAATGTCCGGCCCGGTTTTCCAGCCCGACCTTCACCAACTGCGCCATAGCGCTGTCTTCGGCATCCTTGCGGCTCATCTTGTGCACCGTCTTCAGCGCTTCGCTGACATTGCCGAGTGCCGTCATGTGCGGCCAGAGATTGAATTGCTGGAAGACCATGCCGATACGGCCGCGGATAGCCCGGTTGGTCGCGGCCGACAGGCGTTCCCGCACCCCTTGGGCATTCTCCGTAAAGCCGAGCACTTCGCCATCGATGGTGATGGTGCCCTTTGTCGCTTCCTCGAGAAAGGCCATGCAGCGCAGCAGCGTGCTCTTGCCGGAGCCGGAGGGGCCGATCAGGCAAGAGACCTGCCCTTGAGGGATTTCGAGATCGATGCCGTGCAGCACGGTCGTGTCGCCGAACTTCTTGACCAGGTTCTTGACTGCGATTGCCGGGATACTCATGCGTTGAAAAACCTGAATCTGGTGAGTTTCGTTTCGGCGAGATGGCCGAGCCAGCCGGTGGCTTCGACCAGGACCCAATAGAAGACGGCGAGCACGAAGAGCGCTTCGACGAAGGCATATTGCTGCGAGCCGATGGCGCTCAGCGTGGCCGTCAGTTCGGGCACCGTGATGATCGACAGCACCGCCGTTTCCTTCATAAGGATGATGGTCATGTTCAGCGAAGGCGGCAGCACCAGCATGATCATCTCCGGCAACAGGATACGTCGGATGATCTGGCCCTGGCTCATGCCGACGCATTCGCCGGCTTCGATATGGCCGGGAGGCACGGCCGCAAAGCCGGAGCGGAAGATTTCGCTATAATAGGCCGCCCCGTAGATCGACAGGCCCATGAGGCCGGCCGGGATCGGATCGAGCGACAGGCCGATGAAGGGACCGCCATAGTAGACCAGGAAGATCTGGATGAGGAAAGGCGTGCCGCGCAGGATAGCAACCAGCAGGCCAAAGATCGCATCGACCACAGGGCCGCCGTAGCGGCGGGCGACCGCGACGAGGAAGCCGAGGAAGGCGGCCGCGATGGTGCCGAGTATCCAGATGAGGATGGTGACGAGGCCGCCGCTGACGATCGCCGGCCACTGGTCGATGATGACATGGATGTCGAAGGTCATCGCGGCGCTCCCGGCAACGCGCGCTCGATCATGCCGCCTGCAAGCGCCACGATCCAGTTGATTATGAGATAGATGAGGCCGGCAGAGGCGAAGATCTGCAGCGGCAGGAAAGTGCTGGCAGACAGGTCCTGGGCCATGCGGGTCAATTCGATGATGCCGACGACAGACACCAGCGAGGAGGCCTTGAGCAGGAGGATCGCTTCGTTGACGAGGGCGGGAAAGGTCAGCCGCATGGCGATTGGCGCCTTGATGCGGCGAAAGATCTGGGCAGGCGTCAGGCCGACCATTTCGGCGCATTCGATCAGGCCGCGTGGGACGCTGGCAAAGCCGCCGCGAAGGTTTTCTGCCTGGTAGGCGGCTGTCGACAGCGACATGCCGATGATGGCTGCGACAATGCTCGGCACGTTCACGCCAATGGCCGGCAGCAGATTGTAGATCAGCAGCAATTGCACCAGCAGAGGCACGCCGCGAAAGAAGCTGATGAAAATTCGGGCTGGCCAGATGAACAGCCGCTGGCCCGACAGCGTCATCGCCGAGATCAGCAAGGCTAGCGTGAAGCCGATCAGGATCGACGCGACGCTGATGGTGATCGTGTAGATCGATGCTTGCAAAAGCAGTTCGAAGAGTTTGAAGGACATGTCCTGAATTCGCTCGCCTGGCAGTCAGTGAGA
This sequence comes from Rhizobium sp. B21/90, assembly GCF_019355815.1. Taxonomy (NCBI): domain Bacteria; kingdom Pseudomonadati; phylum Pseudomonadota; class Alphaproteobacteria; order Hyphomicrobiales; family Rhizobiaceae; genus Rhizobium; species Rhizobium sp. B21/90. The sequence continues at coordinate 625,795 of NZ_CP072162.1, forward strand.
CCCGATCCTGTCTCGGATCGCACCCCGGGGATAAGCCGGGGCGCAATCAGTCAGAAAGACGAGCAGATCAGAATGCCGGGTCGTTGACGGCATCCGGGGTGTCGAAGCTGGCGCCGAACCACTTCTTCTGCAACGTGGCCATGCGACCATCAGCCTTTATCTTCAAAAGAGCTGCATCGATCGCGTCCATCAAAGGCGCGTGATCGGCATCCTTCAGGCCGATGAAGCCGAAATAGGACTTCTTGCCGAATGTCGGCGTAACGACTTCGAATACGCCTTCACGCTGCTTGGCAACGAAAGCAATGTTCGGCAGCGAGTTTGCAACGCCTTCGACGCGGCCTGCGGCGAGGTCGGCATAGGCATCGTTGAACGAGACATATTCGTGCACGTCGACAGGCTTGGGCAGGGTAGCCGAATATTCCTTCAGCTGGTCGAGCTGCGAAGTAGCCTTGCCGACGCCGATCTTGGTGCCGGCAATGTCTTCCGGCTTCACGATCTTCTTGTCGCCGGCCTTCTTCAGGATGGCGATGCTCGCTTCGGCGATCGGCGGCGTGAAGCGGTAATGCTCCAGACGCTTCTTGGTGATTGTGGCCGGGCCGGCGACAACGTCGAATTTGCCAGCTTCAAGGGCCGGGAAGACGCCGTCCCAGGGAAGCGTGACCCATTCGATCTTGACGCCGAGTTCCTTGCCGATTTCGGCGAAAAGATCGACGTTGAGGCCGACATGCTCGCCGGCGTCGATGAAGTCGAAGGGTGCGAAGGCGGTTTCGGTGCCGACCTTCATGGTGCCGGCAGCCTTCACTGCGGCAAGCGTATCAGCAGCCTGGGCCGACAGCGTCACGCCTAGCAGGAAGGCAGCGCCGAGAAGACCCTTCAGCAGGGAATTGGTTTTCATGATCTCTCTCCAGTTTTTCATCCCCCTGTCGGAGGATTTGAATGTGATTTTCCCGCGAGACGGATTTCTGCGATCCGCTTTTGACTATACAAATAGATATAGGCGGGCCTACAGTGTCAATGTAAAAGTCTGGACACGCAAAAAATGTGCCGGCTGACGGCTGCAGGCAAATCGCGCGCCATTGCCGGGTGACCGGTAGGCTCTGTTGCCACACGGATCGAGGGTCGACCTTGGCATCAATTTACCAGACCATTTTCAGCGATATCGAGGCGAAAATCCTGGCCGGTGAATGGCAGCCCGGGTCCCGCATTCCGATCGAACAGGATCTGGTGGCGCAATACGGTTGCTCGCGGATGACGGTGAGCAAGGCGCTGTCGGCGCTTGTTGCGCGTGGCATGGTCGTGCGCCGGCGCAAGACCGGTTCGTTTGTCGCCTTGCCGCAGATCGACCGTACCGTGATGGATATCCAGGATATCAGCACTGCCGCCGAACTCGCCGGGCACAGCCACGATCACCGGATCCTGACGCGGAAGATCGAACGGCTGGACGCAGGCGGTGCCAAGCTGCTCTCGGAGCCGGTGGGTGCCGAAATCCTCAGGCTGCAATGCCTGCACATCGTCGACGGCAGGCCGAATGCGCTCGAGCGCCGTATCATCCTGCTGGATCTGGTACCGCTTGCGCGGGAGGAGAAATTTGCCGTGCTTCCGCCGGCAAAATGGCTGCTGGAGCAGGTGCCCTGGACCAAGGCCCGTCACGTCATCCGGGCGATCTCGGCCGATCAGGCGACAGCTCGGTTGCTGGAGACCGAGCGTGGCGAAGCCTGCCTCAATCTCGTTCGCCAGACCTGGCAGAATGGCCGCACCGTCACCTACGTAGAAATCACCCATCCGGGCGACCGGTTCCAGTTTGCCGGCTGTTTCCAGCCAGCGGCAACCTGGCCCACCGCAGGCGATCGCTGAGAAGCGCGATGGAGGCCACGTCGGCGTTGGCGAAGGCCAGCCGGAGATAGCGATCCTGTCCTTCGCCGAAATAGCTGCCGGGGATGCAGACGACGCCGGCCTGCCTTGCGAGCCTCTCGGCAACCGCGGCCGATGACTGCCCGGCAAAGGGATGGCGGACGAAAGCGAAATATGCGCCGATGGCACCGATTTCCCATTGCGGCAGATCGGCAAAAACCTGACGCAGCGCATCGGCCCGCCGGGCGATTTCCTGGCGATTGCCGGCGCGCCAGTCGGCGAGAAGAGGCAAGGCGGTGGCAACTGCGATCTGCGGCGCGCGGGGCGCACAGATCTGCATATTGTCCATGACCTTGGCGATTTCCGCAACGAGGCCCGGTCCTGCAGTGATTGCCCCAAGCCGATGGCCGGGAATGCAGAAGGATTTCGAAAAACTGTAGAGCAGCACCAGCGTTTCTTCCCAGCCGGGTTCGGACAGAAGCGCGTGCGGCCGCCCGAAATCTTCGGGTAGGAAGTCTCGGTAGGTTTCGTCGATGATCAGCCAGGCGCCGTGCTCCTGGCAGAGCTTGAAAAGCTTATACAGCAGATCTTTCGGATAGACGGCACCGGTCGGGTTGTTGGGCGTCACCACCACGAGCGCCCGTGCACCGGTTGCGAGCGCTGCTTGCGCCGAGTTGAGATCGGGCAGGAAACCATTAACCGCGTCGCATTGGACCAGACTATGCCCGATACCGAGCATCGACAGCGTCGTTTCGTGATTGAAGTAGTAGGGATTTGTCAGCGCCACGCTGCCGCCCGAAGCCGTCAGGGCAATGGCGGTAGACATGAAGGCCTGGTTGCAGCCGGCGGTGATGTGGATGTGGTCGGCGTTGATTTCCGCGCCGTAGACCGCGCTGACATGCTGCGCATAGGCGTCGCGCAGCACCGGCTCTCCCTCGATCGGGCCATAGCCTGTCATGGCGGGCGAGGCGGCGGCTTGCCCGAGCAAGCGCAGCATCTCGGGATGGGTCGGATAGCCGGGGACTGCCTGCGACAGATCGATCAGCGGTCCGAGCCTGCCATCATAGGCCTTCCCCCAGGCGTGCACCGAGGGGATCGGCGGGGGTGAGAGGCGGGTGACGAGGGGGTTGGCTTGGGCGCGGGTCATATTGGCTTTCTCGTTTTTCCATTGCTACAACGAGTGCAACGGCATTCTCAACTGCTTTGTCGGGCGAGGCAGGCGGGAACAACATCGGGCAGAGGAAGCGGCTATGAGCTGGGACAAGACGAAGCTGGACGCGTTGCGGGCGAAATTCAGCGATGCTGCAGGCGGCGCGATTTTCGACGAAGCGTTTCGCAAGGTCGGCGACAAGATCTTTTCGAAGAGCGGCACCCGGCTGGCGCCCTATTCAGGCCTGCCGACATTCGTCAGTGCGCCTTATCTGCCGGTTTCTGCGGAAGATCCCGATTTCGGCAATCTGCAGGTAGCAATCCTCGGAATTCCGATGGACCTCGGCGTCACCAACCGCCCGGGTTCGCGTTTCGGGCCGCGTGCGCTGCGCACCATCGAGCGGATCGGTCCCTACAATCATGTGCTCGGTACGGCGCCGGTGTTCGATATCCGTGTTGCCGATATCGGCGACGTGCCCTTCCAGAGCCGATACCGGCTGGAGCAGTCGCATGCGGATATCGAGAAGCGCGTCAACCAGATCGTCGATGCCGGCGTCCTGCCCCTATCGGTCGGCGGCGACCATTCGATCAGCCATCCCATCCTGAAAGCCGTCGGCAGGAAGCGGCCGGTCGGAATGATCCATATCGACGCCCACTGCGATACCAGCGGCGCTTTCGACCAGACCAAGTTCCACCATGCCGGGCCTTTCCGAAACGCCGTGCTAGACGGGGTTCTCGATCCGACGCGCACGGTGCAGATCGGCATTCGTGGCTCGGCCGAATATCTTTGGGAATTTTCGTTCGAGTCCGGCATGACGGTCATCCACGCGGAGGACGTGACGGGTCTAGGTATTCCGGCGATCATCGAAAAGGCGAGGGCCATCGTCGGCGACGGGCCGACCTATCTGTCGTTCGACATCGACAGTCTCGACCCGAGCTTTGCGCCGGGAACCGGTACGCCTGAGATCGGCGGCCTGACGACACGCGAGGTGCTGGAGCTGATCCGTGGTTTGAAGGGGATCGATATTGTCGGTGGAGATGTCGTGGAGGTGGCGCCGCAATACGATACGACCACCAATACGGCGCAGGCCGGTGCCCAGGTGCTGTTTGAAATCCTGAGCCTGATGGTGTTCAGCCCGTCACTCGGAGGGCGGTAGGCTTTTATGGGCAGGCTTTGGAAAATCGACGGACACGGGCAATCCCGTATCCGTCGACTGGATCTGGCCTAGAATACCGCGAGGTACTTCAGCAGCGAGATGATGCCGATGATGATCACGATGATCTGCACGATCTGGCGGATGCGAGCCTCGATGGGCAAACGCTGAACAAGCCAAAGCACCAGAATGATCACCAGAAACGTGATCAGAATACCAATCAAAACAGATGAACCCATTATCCCCAACTCCTTGCGTCTTGAATATGCCTTGCGGCCACCTGGCTTAACTATGTAGCCATGTTCATAAGGAAAGGCCGGCAGTTAAATTCGATGCATTTTTGTGCGGGTAGTGCAATAAAGCCTCGGATTGACCATTGATTTTACCGGTTTGCTGCGTCCTTGCCGGCTTTTCGAGTTCAATCGGGCTCCAATTCGTGCCGTGGGGGGTAACTATGCTGAACAGGTTCGTCATCGCTATGTCGGTGTGCATCGCCGGCGCGATTGGCATCGGCGGGTCTTCCCCGGTCCGCGCCGACGCCTACACGGCCTATAGCAACACCGCGTCCAGCATAACCGGTGACATTTCGATGGACGATTTCAGCATCAGTTTTGCCAATGGGGAATCGCTCGATTTCTCGGATCTGGTCAGCGACCATTTCCGTATCGACGGTCACAGGGTTCCAGCATCCGTCTACCGGGTGCAAAACCCTGCCGATCCGGTGCTCGAAAATGGCAACAGGCTGTGTGGCTCCGGCAAGGTCAGCTATATCGCCACCTGGGGCGCTGGCGAGGGGCTTACGGCCGTGGCAGTTTTCACGGGCCACGCCGCTCCCGAGAGTGATGAAGACATGTGCGGTTCCTATATTTACAACGATTGATACAAAATCGCCATTTTCCGAATGGCAGATGCCGGACCGTACCTGCCGTTGCGAAGAGCATCCGGGTGCACGGAACGATAGTCCGTCAGATCGATTGATACGTAGCTTTTGCGTTTTTGGGGGGCGCCATGACGCTTGAGGATAAGCAGTGGTCTGAGAGTTGTTATGTCGAGCGAGACAAGCTCGGCTTCTACATGATCGTCAGTTCCACCCGGCAAGCCATGAACCTGCTCTCCCGCTACTGGCCAGTCAGCGAGGGAGAAGCCTATTTCCATGCGTTGCGGACTTTCGGGCAGGTGATGATGAACAAGTTGCCGCCCGATGACGCCCGCGAAGCATTCCTCGCCGCAGCGGAGGAGGCCGGCGTCTTCGTATCGGATACGCCCCGGCTTCCGAATGTGCCGAAGGTATAGCCAGTCAGGGGCGGTAGACGCTTCCACCTCGCGGTAAACCGGCTCCACTATCAGAAATCAGGCAACCGCCCCGAATTGCGCCTCGTGCAGCCGTGCATAGGGACCCCGGCGTGCGAGCAGCTGCTGGTGCGTACCGTCCTCGACGATGCCGGACGTGCCGACCACGATGATCCGGTCTGCGTTGCGGATTGTTGCCAGGCGGTGGGCGACCACCAGCGTCGTGCGTCCCTCGGACAGCGCCGCGAGAGATTGCTGGATGGCATATTCGGTGGCCGTGTCGAGCGCGGACGTGGCTTCATCGAGGATCAGGATTGGCGGGTTCTTCAGGAAGATGCGGGCAATCGCCAGTCGCTGCTTCTGGCCGCCGGACAGTTTGACGCCGCGCTCGCCGACGCGGGTGGATAGTCCGTCCGGCAGCGACAGGACGAATTCATCCAGCGCTGCCCGCCTCAGCGCATCCATGATTTCGTCGTCGCTGGCGCCAAGGCGTCCATAGGCGATATTGTCGCGGATCGTGCCGCCAAACAGGAAGACATCCTGGGCGACGATGCCGATTTGCGCCCTGAGCGAGGCCTGCGTCATGTCGCGGATGTCCATTCCGTCGATGCTGATGGCGCCGCTGTCGACTTCGTAGAAGCGTGGCAGCAGCGAGCAGATCGTCGTCTTGCCGGCGCCTGACGGGCCAACGAAGGCAATCGTCTCTCCGGCCCTGATCGTCAGGTTCAGCCTGTCAAGAATCCTGCCATTGGCATCATAGCCGAAGCTGACGTCGGTATAGGCGATGTCTCCCTTCAGATGCTCAACCGCAATGGCGTTCGGTCTGTCGGCAATGTCCGGGGCGGTGTCGATCAGTGTCGTGAAGCGCTTGAAGCCGGCGATACCCTTCGGATAGCTTTCCAGCACGGAGGTAATCTTGTCGATCGGCCGGAAGAAGACGTTGACCAGCAGCAGGAAGCCGACGAAGCCGCCATAGCTCAGCTCGCTGCGAATAACGAAATAGGTGCCGGCCACCATCACCAGCAGCTGCACGAACCGGGTGCCGAAATAAGAGAGCGTGAGGCTCGCCGTCATGTAGGCATAGGCATTCAGCTTGGTTGCCTTGTATCCTTCGTTGTTGACGGCGAATAGCGCGCGCTCGTGGTCCTCGTTGGCAAATGCCTTGACGACCCGGATGCCGCCGACGCTCTCGCCGATGCGGGCATTAAACTCGCCGACCTGGCCAAACAGCTTCTGCCAGTTTTCCGTCATCCGGGCGCCATAGCGGCTGACCATCCAGGTCATCACGGGAACGATGACGGTCGTCAGCAGTGCCAGCTTCCAGTGCACGGTAAACATCAGGATGAAGGCGCCGATGAAGGTCATGATGGCGATGAAGACGTCTTCCGGGCCATGGTGGGCGACTTCGCCGACTTCCTCGAGATCCTTGGTGACATGGGCGATCAGGTGCCCGGTTTTGTTGTTGTCGAAGAAGCGGAAGCTGAGTTTCTGGATATGGTCGAAAGCCTGGCGACGCATGTCGGTCTCGATGCTGATGCCGAGTGCGTGTCCCCAGTAATTGACGACCGCCATGAGGCCGGTATTGATCACGTACACAACCAGCAGCAGCACCGCGACACCGGCAATCAGGCCCCAATCCTGGCCTGGCAGCAGCGTGTCGATGAACAGCTTCATCGCCAGCGGAAACCCGAGTTCCAGAAGGCCAGCAACGACTGCGCAGCCGAAATCGAGATAAAAGAGCTTCTTGTAAGGGGCGTAATAGGAAAAGAACCGGCGCAGCATGGGAAAACTCGCTTGTGGGGCAGGAGGCAATCGACCAGCGGCTTGAACAAAGAAAAGGGCCCGAAAGCCGGGCCCTTTGGCAGACGATAGTGAGGGTCTAGCCTATCAGAAACTTCTCTGGAAGCGAAGAATGCCGGCCCAGGCGTCGTTGTTGGTCGAATCCCACTTGGTGTATTCGACTTCCGGCTCGATCGTGAAACCGCCGACCGGCTTGAACTGCAGGTTGGCAGCCGCGGCAAGGATATTGCTGTCGGTGTAGGCGACCTGGACGTTGCCCTTCAGCTTGTCGTTGATCGGCACGTTGACGCCGCCCCAGACAGCCCAGTCGCCCCAGCCGCAAAGCTCTTCCTTGTTGACGGGGCAGGCGCCATCGGTGACGTAGCCCGAAGCATACTTGTTGAGCTTGTCGCCGTCTGTGTTCCAGCCGCCCATCAGGAATGCCGAAAAGACGCCGAAATCGGCATCGACGCGGGCCTTGATAGCGCCTTCCTCGACGATCGAGTCGTAGCCGCCGACAACCTTGAGGCTCCACATGCCGGACTTGTAGCCGAGGCCGGCAACGACATCCGGGGTATAGGTGTCGGCCTTGGAGACCTGCCAGCTGCGGCCATTGCTCTGGACGAAGGAGGAGTCGTAATTTGCGTCGGATGCAGACTGCGAATCCTCGACCGAGACCATCGCGGTGAACCCGTTGCCCGGATCGTAGGTGTAGGTCAGCTGGTTGAGTTCGGTGTTGATCGGTCCGGGGCCGTAGGAAACCACGTCGTCCTGGATGATGTCGCCAGCATAGCCCGTGTAGGACGAGAACTGCGAATCCGCCTTGCCGACGAGGAAGCCGCCGAGGCTGATGTTGGCAAACAGGACCTTGTTGGTGTTGATGCCTTCAGACGATTCGAAGCGGTAGACCATCTCGGTCTTCAGCGCGCCGTATTCGGTGTCCGTTGCGGTATCGACGTTCAGTTCGACGCGCGTATGCCAGAAGGTGCCGATCTTGTGGTCAGGCTGGTAGGCATCGTGCCATTCGCCTTCGGTCCGCACCATACCGCCGATCTTCAGGCAGGTTTCTGTGCCTGGAATGTAGAAGTAGCCGGCGCCATAGGCGTCGCAGATGCGAACATATTCAAGGGGTTCCGGTTCGGCCGCGACGATGGCGTCGGCAGCCTTTGCTCCGGAGACGATGGAAAGGGCTGCGGCCGAGCCCAACAGCAATGTGCGAATGTTCATGATCTATCCAATCTGTCGGGATTGGCCGTGGCAGCTGCGCGCAAAACTGTCTGCTGCAACTGCGGCCTGTTACATGCTCCACCTGGAACAGCGGCGAATCCCCGCTGAATATAAGCATATCGGGACAACGGAATGTATCAACAGGGATCAGCGTCGATCGCGGCGAAGCAGAATTTTCAGCACGCCGAGGTTGCCGAAATGTCACAACTCCAGCCCGCCGCCGAGCTTTGCCGGTGCCGGATAGTTTGACGCCCTTTTGTCTGGAAATTTTGTCAAAATGGTGTCCACGAGAGGATTCGAACCTCCGACCCCAGGATTCATACCACTTCGGTTTTAACCGCCGCCCGGAGGCGTTCGTGGTCTGGACTGTCCCTTCACCATGGGCCGAGGCCTTTAGGTGCTGCCCATCCAGTCTCTACACCTTCACCGGATTTCTCCGGAGCTTGGCTCGGGATTGGCATGCTGGAGTTCAGCGAAGCGTTCCCCGACTTTGAGCAGATCGACTGCAATCTTTCAAATGCAGCCCCCAATTAATGCAACTAGGAATCCTGTGCTCTATCCTACTGAGCTACGTGGACATAACGGTTTTGCCCTGGTCTCCATAACGCAGGCTCGTGCCTGTCGCAACTCATCTTTTGCCGAAATCCGTGTTCGGAAGGGCATGCAAAGCCGGGCCATGCGTCGGGACTGGACTGCCTGCCGCTATTCCACGATGGGCAGTTCTGCGCGCCGCATGGCCTTGCCGATGCATCCGTCCGGCTGGAGTGTCATGACGTCGAAGGCGGTGATGGCGCCCGGAAGCTTTCCCGACAGGAGGCACTTCATGGCTATGTCGCGATCCGTCACGGTGCCGATGACAATGCCTGTCTCGACCACCACCACGATGCTGACGTTCTCCCGCTGCATGATGTCCAGAACGTCATTGGCGAATGTGCCACGTGTCACGGTCTGCAGCGGTTTGTTGGTCTTTTGGGCTTCGTCCATGGTTGTCCCTTGGTATGCCGTCGCAGCCGATCGCCCGGTTTTCAGTCTGTCAGCGTCGTGTGGTCGGTGTAGCCGGTCACGCCATGAACGCTTTCGACGAGCACTCGGACGGCTTTTTGCTGCAGGTCGGTCTCAAGCCGCCCGCCAATGGAAACGCGGGCGCCCGAGACCGTCACTTTGACGTGGGCAGGGTCGATGCCGAGATCGTCCTGCAGCCGGGTGGAGATGGCGAGGCGAATGCCCTCATCGCCGGAAGCGACGATATCGAAGGGTGCGTCGATGATCATGCCCAGCAGGTCGCAACGGCTGACGATGCCGATGAGCTGCCCCTTGTCGAGGATCGGTACGCGCTTGATCCCGTGCGACAGCATGATGCCGGCAATCTCGCGGACATCGGTGTTGGGGCCTGCCGTGATGATATCGCTGCACATCGCATCCCGGACCGACCATCCATGGGTATGTACGTAGTCGTCCAATGAAGGGGGATCGTTTGGCCCCGGCAGGTCGTAGTGCCGATCCTGCGCGCGGACGGCGACGCGACGCAGCAAGTCCCCCTCCGTAACGATGCCGATCATCAGTCCGTCGTCGTCGACAACGGGCAGGCCGCTGATGGAGTGGGCGATCATCGAAAGTGCGGCGCTGCGGACGCTCGCGGTGGGTTGGATCGAGATGACACTGGTTGTCATGACGTTCTTGGCGAGCATTTTTATTCCTCCCGAGACCTGAAGAGGGCAGGCGACACCGGCTCATTTAACCGACGTCGCTGACCGAACTCCGGGCACACTAGGGAAGATGGACGCGATGGCATTGATTTTGATCAATGCCATCGCGGGTATGGGTCACCGTGAATGAGGTTGCTTCGTTACGAGCCGAGACGTTGCTCGGCAAGGCGGACCCAGAAGGAAATGCCGTGGGCGATGGCCTCGTCGTTGAAGTCGTAAGCGGCATTGTGCAGGCCGGCGGTGTCGCCGTTGCCGAGGAAAAGGAAGGCGCCGGGTCGGGCGTTGAGCATGTAGGAAAAATCCTCGCCGCCCATCATCGGATCGACTTCTGCATTGACGTTGGCGTCGCCGGCGATGTCACGAGCGGCCTCCGCAGCGTAATCCGTCTCGTTGGCGTGGTTGAAGGTCACCGGGTAATTGCGGTTATAGCGGACGTCGGCTTCGGCTCCGTGGGCGGCGATGATACCGGCGACAACCTGGCGCAGGCGCTGCTCGGCCAGATCGCGAATCCCGGCATCCAGCGTACGGACAGTACCGGCGAGGGTGGCTTCGTTGGCGATGGCGTTCTGGGCGAAGCCGGCGTTGAATTTGGTAACGGAAACGACTGCAGAGCCGAGCGGGTCGACGTTGCGCGAGGCGATCATCTGCAGGTTGGTGACGATCTGCGCGCCGATGGCAATGGGGTCGATCGTCGTGTGTGGCATGGCCGCATGGCCGCCCCGGCCCTTGACGACAATGCTGAACTCGTCTGTCGCCGCCATGATCGCACCCTTGCGGATGGCGAACTTGCCGACGGGGATGCCCGGCATATTGTGCATGCCATAGACTTCGGCGATCTTGAAACGGTCCATCATGCCGTCCTCGACCATCAGCTTGCCGCCGGCGCCGCCTTCTTCAGCCGGCTGGAAGATGACGGCGACGCTGCCGGTGAAATTGCGTGTTTCCGCCAGATATTTGGCGGCTCCCAGCAGCATGGCGGTGTGGCCGTCATGGCCGCAGGCGTGCATCTTGCCGGGTGTCTTCGATGCCCAGGGCTTGCCGGAAATCTCGGTCATCGGCAAAGCATCCATGTCGGCGCGCAGGCCGATGGTGCGACCTTCGCCACGGCCGCGGATGATGCCGACGACGCCGGTGCGGCCGATGCCTGTGACGATCTCGTCGACGCCGAAGCTTTTCAGCTTGTCAGCGACAAAGGCGGCGGTCTCCTCGACAGCGTAGAGCAAGCCCGGATGGGCGTGGATGTGGCGGCGCCATTCGGTCACTTCGTCCTGCAGTTCCGCTGCTCTGTTCAAGATGGGCATGGTCGATTTTCCTGCTGATCAATCTCTTTGATATGGCGTGGGAAGACGGAAATAAACCGTCGATCACCTTTGCCTTCTCATAGCCATATAGGTTAAATACCTGCGAGGTTCGAGAAAATTCCGGACACTGAAGGACAGACCGTGCCGACGAAGCAGAATTCTTTGTTTGCCGCCTTGCGGCTTTTGCCGGTGGGTGCTGCCGTCACAGCGCTTTTCCTGAGCGGTGCATCCGCAGCCTTTGCCAACCCACACATCCTTGTCGATGTCAGCACCGGCCGCGTGCTGGAGCACGAGGAAGCGTTCCGCAAATGGTATCCCGCATCGCTGACAAAGCTGATGACGGTCTATACCACGTTTCGCGCCATCCAGGCCGGCCAGATCAGCCTCGACACCCCGGTGGTGATGTCGAAGCACGCAGCCGCCCAGCCTGCCGCCAAGATGTATTTCAAGCCCGGCCAGAAGATGACGCTCGATAATGCGTTGAAGATGATGCTGGTGAAATCGGCCAACGATCTGGCCATGGCTGTTGCCGAGACGGTCGGTGGCTCCGAGCAGGGCTTCGTCGCCAAGATGAACGCGGAAGCGGCGCGACTCGGCATGACGAGTTCGCATTTCATCAATCCGAACGGCCTGCCCGGCAAGGGGCAGTATACGACGGCCCGTGATCTCGCGATCGTGACCGTCGCCCTGCGTCGCGAATTTCCACAGTATGCCGGCTATTTCGCGCTCGAGGGCTTTACCAACGGCGTCAAGCAGGTGCCCAACATCAACCTGCTGATCGGCCGCTACAACGGTGCCGATGGTATGAAGACCGGCTTCATCTGTGCATCCGGCTTCAACCAGATCGCCTCGGCGACGCGCAACGGCAGGACGCTGGTGTCCGTCGTTCTCGGCACCAACAGCCTGGCTGAACGCGCCGACATGTCGGCCGACATGCTCGAAAAAGGCTTTACCTCGCAGTTTCCCGGCAACGACACCTTGCAGACATTGAAACCCTATGGTCCCGGCCAGGACCAGGTGGCGGACGTTACCAACGATATCTGCAGCGCTAAGGGCGCGCAGATGCGCAGCGAGACGCGCGACCCGACAGGCCGGATGAAGGTGCTTTCTCCCTATATCCACGAGATGACCCATACTCCCAACTTCACCTATGCCGGGCTGATCGGCGGCGGACCCGATGCGGCGGCCGACAAGGCGTCTGTCGCGAAGAGTTCGCAACAGGTATCCGGCGATGTCGCAGGCATTCCGGTTCCGCAGCCGCGCCCGACCAACTGATCGGACCCAGATCATGAACAGCACGCCTGACAAGGTGCCGGTGTCCATCCTCACCGGCTTTCTCGGCGCCGGCAAGTCGACGCTTCTCAACCGCATCCTGAAGGATCCGGAGATGCGCGACACGGCCGTCGTCATCAACGAATTCGGCGATGTCGGCATCGACCATCTGCTGGTCGAAAGCTCCGGCGACGCGATCATCGAATTGTCCGATGGATGCCTCTGCTGCACGGTGCGCGGAGAGCTTGTCGATACGCTGGCGATGCTGATGGACCGGATGCAGACCGGCCGCAGCCGCACGCTGCGCCGTGTCGTCATCGAGACCACAGGGCTTGCCGATCCGGCGCCTGTCATGCAGGCGATCATGGGCAATCCCGTCATCGCCCAGAGCTTCGATCTCGACGGCATGGTCACTGTCGTCGATGCCGTCAACGGGCTGCAGACCCTCGACAACCACGAGGAAGCGCGCCGGCAGGTGGCAGTCGCCGACCGGCTGATCATTTCCAAGGGGACCATGGCGGGTGCTGCTTCATCGTCGGCGCTGGAAGCGCGGCTGCGGCTGCTCAACCCGCGCGCGCCGATCGTCGATGGCGACAGCGAGGAGGCTGCGCGCGCCGCCATCCTCGTCAACGGCCTGTACGATCCCGGCTCGAAAATTGCCGATGTCGGCCGCTGGCTGCAGGACGAGATGACCGCCGATGCCCACGATCACGCGCATCACCATGAGCATGAGCATGCGCACGATCATCATCACGATGATCACCATCATGGCGACGGGCATCAGCATGGCCATGACGTCAATCGTCACGATGCCTCGATCCGGTCGTTCTCGATTGTCGAGAGCCAGCCGATCGATCCGATGGCGCTGGATATGTTCATCGACCTGCTGCGCTCGGCGCATGGGGAAAAGCTGTTGCGCATGAAAGCTATCGTGGCGCTGAAGGATCGTCCCGAGCGGCCCGTCGTGCTGCACGGCGTCCAGAACATCTTTCACGCGCCGGTGCGACTGCCGGCCTGGCCGGATCCTGCCGACAGGCGGACGCGCATGGTGCTGATCACCAAGGATCTGCCGGAAAGTTTCGTCAAGGACCTGTTCGACGCCTTCCTTGGCAAGCCGCGCGTCGACATGCCTGACCGCGAGGCGCTGGAAAACAATCCGCTGGCGATCCCGGGAATGCGCCTGTAGCTCAGCCCTTGCGGATCGTGAAGCGATGGCCATCCGCCGTGGTGGCGCTGTCCAGCAGCGTATGGCCGTTCTCGTTGCAGAAATGCGGGATGTCGATGATGGCCAGCGGATCGCTGGTCTCGACGCTCAGCACTGCGCCCTGAGGCATCGAAGCCAGTTTTTTCCGGGTCTTCAAAACGGGAAGCGGACATTTCAGTCCGCGCAGGTCATAGGTCCCGGCGTCGAGCCTACTCACTCTTAGACCAGAATTTCCAGAACGGCGGCTTCTTGTCGGAAGGCTGCTCCTGAGCTGTCTCGACCGGGGAGGGGACCTGCGCATAGGCCAGTGGGTTCTGGGCCGGTACCGGCACGGTCGCCGGCAATGTCACGGCTACGGCTGTCGGGGCCAATGTCGCTGCCGGCGCGCTGCCTACCGTCGGGACAGAGGCAGTCGTCATCGGCAGTTGCGCAATGCTACCCTTGGCATTGTGGACGCCCGACGGCATTCCGGCCATGATGGTCGGAGATGTCGTCGGAAGGTTCGACTGGCGAGCCATCAGCGTTTCGAGTTCGGTGACCTTCATGATCTTGCCGGCAGCCAGGGCCGAGCCCGTCGGTGCATATGCCAGGTCGTGGCCGGCACGCTGCTTGGCGACGACCGCCTTGCGCTCGGCTTCGGTCGGGTCGTACCAGGCGGTATCGCTATATTTGCTCATCGCCTTGTCGTAATCGAGCTTGTAGATCTTGTTGTAGGCGACCAGAGCCGACTGCAGGGCAGGCGGCGTAGTCATGGCAGGGCATTTGCCGCTTGCGGTGAAGGGACCGTCGGACTGCTGGTTGAAGACGTATTTCTTCTCGCAGACCTCGACTTCCGGCGGACGCTTGGTCACCTCGAAATCGTCGTAGCCGGCCTTCAGCATCTTCCAGAAGTCGATATTGGAATTGAGGCGATGGCGCACCATGTTCTCGGCTGTCATGCGGAACGGAAAGGCTTCGAGCTGGATGGTCTTCTGGCCGCCCTTGAAGGCGTCGCGCGCGAAGGCGTAGATTTCGAGAACCTGCTGGTCCGTCATCGAATAGCAGCCGGACGACGAGCAGGCGCCGTGAATCATCAGATTGACGCCGCTGCGGCCGTTGGCGCTGTCGTATTTGTTCGGGAAGCCGGTGTTGATGGCCAGGTAATATTTCGAATTCGGATTCAGGTTGGCCGGCGTCAGGTTGTAGAAACCTTCGGGCGCCTGCCGGTCGCCTTCCTTGACCTTCGGGCCAAGGCGGCCGGACCACGCACAGATCTTGTATTCAGCAATCTTGTCGAAGCGGTTGTCGGTCTTCGCCTTCCAGATCTCCATGACACCCTCTTCCTTGAGGATGCGGATCATGATCGGCGAGTTGCGGTCCATGCCCTTTTTCGCCATTTCGGCGACGATGCGGTCCGGGAGCGGCTGCTCGACCTTGTTCTTGACCTTAGACAGGTCGATCGAGGTTGCTGAATCGAGCGTGTCGTTGCAGCCGGCGAGTGCCAGCGCCATCAGGGAAAGAGAGGCAAGGTAACGAATGCGCATGTGTGACTAAGCCCTAGACGCGAAACGGG
This sequence comes from Rhizobium sp. B21/90, assembly GCF_019355815.1. Classification (NCBI taxonomy): domain Bacteria; kingdom Pseudomonadati; phylum Pseudomonadota; class Alphaproteobacteria; order Hyphomicrobiales; family Rhizobiaceae; genus Rhizobium; species Rhizobium sp. B21/90. Next base: position 641,280 of record NZ_CP072162.1, read on the forward strand.
TCGGGTGACCCTTATCGCAACCCCATCAAAGGAACCAAAATCATAGGCGTTTATGCTTGACGATTCCTTACCAGCCTATGCATCGGCCGGTGCCCCCAGGCAAGCAATTCTTTGCCCGAGGTTCGTTGGATAACATCAATGTGGCCAAGATTTGGCTTTTTACGGCAGAATTTCGCGCGATTTTCTACGTTTGGACGGGTTTCGCCTAGAGATTGCGGCCCATGGCGAGGAATTTCTGGCGTCGTTCGTTGCGGACCTGCTCGCCGGACAGACCAGAAAACTCACCGAGCGCTGTCGCGATGACGTTGCCGGTCGAGGCGATTGCGGCTTGCGGATCGCGGTGCGCGCCGCCGAGCGGCTCGGGAATGATGCCGTCGATGACACCGAAGGCTTTCAGGTCCTCGGCCGTGATCTTCATGTTTGTGGCAGCTTCCTTCGCACGGGCGGAATCCCGCCAGAGGATGGAGGCCGCACCTTCGGGCGAGATGACGCTGTAGATCGAATGTTCCAGCATGTAGACGCGGTTGCCGGTGGCAATCGCGATGGCGCCGCCAGACCCGCCTTCGCCAACGATGACCGAGATGATCGGCACCTTGAGGCCGAGACACATTTCCGTCGAGCGGGCGATGGCTTCCGCCTGTCCACGCTCTTCGGCACCGACGCCGGGATAGGCGCCTGCGGTATCGACGAGGGTGATGACCGGCAAGCCGAAGCGATCCGCCATCTCGAGTACGCGGATGGCCTTGCGGTAGCCCTCGGGCCGGGCGCTGCCGAAGTTGTGTTTCAGCCGCATCTTGGTATCGCTGCCCTTTTCCTGGCCGATGACAGCAACAGGCTGGCCACGGAAGCGCGCGAGGCCGGCCTGGATGGCGGCGTCCTCGGAAAATTTCCGGTCGCCGGCCAGAGGCGTGAATTCCTCGAACAAGGCTGCAGAATAATCGATGAAATGCGGTCGCTGCGGATGGCGCGCGACCTGCGTCTTCTGCCAGGCATTGAGCTTGGAGTAGATCTCGAGCGTTGCTTCGTGGACGCGGCCTTCTAGCCTGTTCACCTCATCGGAAGTGTCGATGCTTTCGTCTTCCAGGGCCAGCTTCTTCAGCTCGTGGATCTTGCCCTCGAGGTCCGAGATGGGCTTTTCGAAATCGAGATATTGGTGCATGAGGGGCGTTTCCGTTCCTTTTGCGCGGGCGGGGTTGTCAGGCTCCGGCCTTTGTTGCCGGTCCTAATCCTGCTTTTTCGCCTGTTTGGCAAGGGGGTGGTGCGTTTGCACCAGTTGGTGAAGGCGTTCTTCCAGCACATGGGTATAGATCTGCGTGGTGGAAATGTCCGAATGGCCAAGCAGTTCCTGCACCACGCGCAGATCGGCGCCGTTGGCAAGAAGATGGCTGGCAAAGGCATGCCGCAGCACGTGCGGCGATATCAGCGATGGCGTCAGGCCGGCGCGGATGGCGAGGTCCTTGAGGTCGCGGGCAAACACCTGGCGCGGCAGATAGCCTTCCTTCGAAGAGGATGGAAACAGCCACGGACTTTCCGGTGGTGGCTCCTTGGCGGCGGCCTCCTGCGCAAGGCGCATCTGTCCATAGGCCTTCATCGCCGATATGGCCGAGTGCGACAGCGGCACCATGCGCTCCTTGTTGCCCTTGCCGCGGATCATCAGGAAGCGGCCTTCGTGGTCCAGTACCTTGGCGGAAAGCGAGACAAGTTCGCTGACGCGCATGCCGGTCGCATAGAGGAGTTCCAGCAGCGCCAGCATCCGCACGCGCTGCAGCTTGTTCGGCCCGTCCAGTTCGGCTTCGGTTTCAGCCTGCGCCAGAAGGCGGCTGACCTCTTCGACGCCCATGATCTTTGGCAGTGCGCGGCCCTTTTTAGGCGCATCGAGAATACCGGTCGGGTCGTCGGTGCGCAGCCCTTCGGCATAGAGAAACTTGTAGAACTGCCGCATCGCCGACAGGCGGCGGGCCTGCGAGGATGCCTTGAAGCCCTGGTTCGAGAGGCCTGTGAGATAGGCACCGAGATCGGTGGACGCCGCCTCCGTCATTCGGACGGCACGGGCCTTGAGGAAGCCGTGCAGGTCGTCGAGATCGTGCTGATAGGACGACAGCGTGTTGAGCGCCGCACCGCGCTCGGCGCTCATCATTTCGAGGAAAGCTTCCATGTGGGCGCGTCCGAGATCTCTCATGGCTTGATCGTGCCTGTCGATGGCGGATTGAGCTTTTCGGCCGGGATGCGGATTGTGATATCGCGCGGCTTAGGCTCGACGAAAACGGCCAGTGCCCACATCGCTCCATAGACCGTCCCCGCTATCACCGCGCAGAAAACAAGGAAGCGAAACAGTGTGGGCATGCAGTCTCCTGGGTGTGCGGCAAGAGGCCAAGGGCATTTCGGCAAGGCCAGCGTTAGCGAAGATGTATTGCAGAGGTGTTTATACTGCGGCGACTTGACGCTATGGGCGCATTTGACGATACCCTTTGCAAACAATTTATGAATGGCCCGATGTGTGAACCTGTCCTAACCCTTGCGCAAAGCCTCAAAGACAGAGCCCGAGCGGCGCTCGGTCAGCGCAATCTTATCCTCGTCGGTCTTATGGGTGCCGGCAAAACCTCGATAGGTCGGCTCGTTGCAACCCATCTCGCAATTCCCTTCGTCGATGCCGATGCCGAGATCGAGCGGGTGTCGCGAATGACCATATCCGAACTGTTTACGGCCTATGGAGAAGAAGAGTTTCGGTCGCTCGAAACGCGGGTGATCAAGAGGCTGCTGAAAGGCGGCCCGCGTGTCGTCTCGACCGGCGGCGGTGCTTTCGTCAACGATCGGACGCGCTGGCATATCAAGCGCAAAGGTCTCTCGATATGGCTGAAGGCCGATCTCGACGTGCTCTGGGAGCGAGTCAACAAGCGCGATAGTCGGCCGCTGTTGAAGACCGGGGACCCCAAGGCGACGCTCGAGGGCCTGATGAAGGCGCGTTATCCGATCTATGCGGAGGCCGATCTCACCGTCATGTCGCGCGATGTCCACAAGGATATCATTGCCCGGGACGTGCTGGCGGCGATCCTCCGCACAAGCCAGGAAAGTAAAGTATCATGAGTGCCATTCCTGACGTGTCCGAGCGTCTCGTCCACGTGCCGCTCGGCGAACGGGCCTACGATATCCTGATCGGCCCCGGCCTGATCGCGCGCGCCGGTGCGGAGATTACCGCGCGCCTTAGGGGTCGGCGGGCTGCCGTCATCACCGACAAAAATGTCGGCCCGCTGTATCTAGCCGCCCTGACAGCCAGCCTCGAGGCATCAGGCATCGCTGTCGCCAGCCTGGTGCTGCCGGCCGGTGAGAAGACCAAGAGCTTCGAGCCGCTGATGGCGGTCTGCGATGCGGTGCTGGAAGCCCGCGTCGAGCGCAACGACATGGTGATCGCTCTCGGCGGCGGCGTCATCGGCGATCTCGCCGGCTTTGCAGCCGGTATCGTCCGGCGTGGCGTACGCTTCGTTCAGGTGCCGACCTCGCTGCTGTCGCAGGTGGATTCCTCCGTCGGCGGCAAGACCGGCATCAACACCCGCCAGGGCAAGAACCTCGTCGGCGTCTTTCACCAGGCGGACCTCGTGCTGGCCGACAGCGACGTGCTGAATACGCTGAGCGAACGGGAATTCCGGGCCGGATATGCCGAAGTCGCGAAATACGGGCTGATCGACAAGCCGGACTTCTTTGCCTGGCTCGAGGCCAACTGGCGTGACGTGTTTGCGGGTGGCCCGTCCCGCATCGAGGCGATTGCCGCCAGTTGCCAGGCTAAGTCCGATGTGGTGGTGGCCGACGAGCACGAAAACGGCGCGCGGGCGCTGCTCAATCTCGGGCATACCTTCGGCCACGCGCTGGAATCAGCCACGAATTACGACAGCAGCCGGCTGGTGCACGGCGAGGGCGTCTCCATCGGCATGGTGCTCGCCCATCGGTTTTCCGCCCGGCTCAATCTGGCGAGCCCCGACGATGCGGCCCGGGTCGAGGCACACCTGAAGGCGGTCGGCCTGCCGACGCGCATGAGCGATATCCCGGGCGCCTTGCCACCAGCAGAGATGCTGATGAAAGCCATCGGCCAGGACAAGAAGGTAAAGAGCGGCAAGCTGACCTTCATCCTCACGCACGGCGTCGGCCAGTCCTTCGTCGCCGACGATGTTCCCTCTTCGGAAGTGCTGAGCTTCCTCAAGGAAAATCACCCGCAATGACCATCGAAGGCACCTTTGCAGCGCTTGCGGAATATTGGCCGCAGTTCCTGTCCATCGTCCTGCTCGTTCTGGTCTCGGCCTTCTTTTCCGGTTCCGAAACGGCGCTGACGGCGGCATCGCGCAGCCGCATGCACACGCTCGAGGCCAATGGCGAGATCCGTGCCGCTGTCGTCAACGGGCTGATCGAGCGTCGTGACCGGCTGATCGGGGCGCTGCTGATCGGCAACAATCTTGCCAACATCCTGTCCTCATCGATTGCCACCAGCCTGTTTCTCGGGCTGTTCGGCAGCTCGGGCGTGGCACTGGCCACCCTGGCGATGACCGTCATCCTGGTCATTTTCGCCGAAGTCCTGCCAAAGAGCTGGGCGATCTCGGCGCCGGACCGTTTCGCGCTCTATGTCGCGCCGATGGTCAAGCTGTTCGTGGCTGTCGTCGGGCCGCTGTCGAGCGTCGTCAATGTCATCGTCCGGCAGATCCTGGCGCTGTTCGGCATCAACCTTTCCAAGGAGGTGTCGATGCTGTCGGCCCATGAGGAGCTGCGCGGCGCCGTCGACTTCCTGCACCGCGAGGGATCGGTGGTGAAGGCCGACCGCGACCGTCTCGGCGGCGTCCTCGACCTCAGCGAGCTCGAATTGTCCGACATCATGGTTCACCGCACGTCGATGCGGGCCGTCAACGCCGACGACGCGCCGGAGGCGGTGGTCCGCACCATGCTGGAAAGCCCTTATACGCGCATGCCTCTATGGCGCGGGACGACCGACAATATCATTGGCGTCATCCATGCCAAGGACCTGCTGCGGGCGCTGGCAGAGCCGAACGTCGAGCCGGAGAACCTCGATGTCGCCAAGATCGCGCAAAAGCCGTGGTTCGTGCCCGATAGCACCAATCTCGAGGACCAGCTGAACGCCTTCCTGCGGCGCAAGCAGCATTTTGCCGTGGTCGTCGACGAATATGGCGAGGTGCAGGGCATCGTCACCCTGGAGGATATCCTCGAAGAGATCGTCGGTGACATCGCCGACGAGCACGATCTCGATATCCAGGGCGTGCGGCAGGAGGCGGACGGCTCGATCGTCGTCGATGGCGTGGTGCCGATCCGCGATCTCAACAGGGCCCTCGACTGGAACCTGCCGGACGAGGAGGCAACGACGATCGCCGGCCTGGTCATCCACGAATCCATGACCATCCCCGAGGAACGCCAGGCCTTCACCTTCTACGGCAAGCGCTTCATTGTCATGAAGCGCGAGAAGAACCGCATCACCAAGCTCCGCATCCGCCCGGCCGAAGCCGCCGATACGGACCCTGTGTAGGGCTGAGGCGGGCTTAGTCGCCGTCCGACGCGCGTTTGGTGCTATCTGCGGCACCCTGCTCATCCGTTTGATAACGCGACAAAACTCACCTCCCTCTTCCCTGTGCTTGTCACAGGGATCCAGCCGTCGCGCGTCTGCGCGGCGAGAAGATGCACTTAAGGTGGAGAGTTCTGTCGCGCCCAAGGACTTGGGCGCACTGGATTCCTGTGACGAGCACACGATGAGGGCGGAGAGAGTGGCGCTCTAACTTTGGCTGTAACCCCGCCTCTGAAGCGCGACGCTGGTTCATCAGCCGGCTGCCGAAACCCCGGCCAGACCTACCAGGCGATCTCTTCGCCGGGGGCTGCGGGCTCGATGGCCAAGGCGTGGAGGCCGGCGTCGAGTTCGGGTTTCAGGAGGGCGGTGATGGCGCGGTGGCGGGCGAGGCGGGGCATGCCGGCGAATTTTTGGGACACGATGCGAACCCGCATGTGGGTTTCTCCGGCGCCGGTGATGTCGGGATGGTGGCCGGCGTGGAGGTGGCTTTCGTTGATGACGGCAAGGCGCTCGGGCGCGAAATTCTGCGTCAGCGTTTCTTCGATGCGCGATTGAACGGTCATGATCTGCAGCCTGCTTCGGTTTCAAGAAAACGGATCACAAAGCCTGCAAGATTCCGGTTTGTCAATTCTTGTTGTAGGCCGCCGGACGTCCCATAATTAGCCCCATGGGACTAGACTCAAAATTCTTCGATGGCATCCGGACACGCCGTAGAAAGGTACCGGACGAGACGCCGGCCGACCCCATCTGCACATGGGACGGCTGCGAGAAGAAGGGTGTCCATCGCGCGCCGGTCGGCCGCAATGCCGAAGGCAAATTCTTCCTGTTCTGCTTCGAGCACGTGCGCGAGTACAACAAGGGCTATAATTACTTCTCCGGCCTGTCGGACAGCGAGATCGCCCGCTACCAGAAGGAAGCGATTACCGGTCACCGCCCGACCTGGAGCGTCGGCGTCAACAAGGCAGCGCGAAACAGCCCGTTGCATTCCGAGGTCCGCTCCGGCGCCCATCCGAGGATGCGCGATCCATTCGGCTTCGTGGCGGAAGGGCTCGGTCGGGGACCCCGTTTCGAAGCGCCGGCGCGCAAGTTGAAAACACTTGAGGCCAAGGCCTTCGACACGATGGATTTGACCTTCGGCGCCACGGCGACCGAGATCAAGAGCCGCTACAAGCAGCTCGTCAAGAAACATCACCCGGATGCCAATGGCGGCGACCGGGGGTCCGAAGACCGCTTCCGGGCTGTCGTTCAGGCCTATCAATTGTTGAAGCAGAACGGTTTTTGTTAATCCGTCTCCTTGAGTTCGAAATCGGATGAGGTATGGTCCAGATCGACCGGGACAGCCGGGCGGCCAAGGCGTATCCCGCGCGTTTGTCGCTGCGATCTCCGGTCGACACTCCGGGCGCGGCGTTTCTTGTCCGGGACTTTGCTTGTCATGCTCTCCGGCACAGCCCGGTCGCACAGAGATTTCGCTTTAGTCCCGGAGAAGAATCGCCGTCGTCTTGACCATTCGAGATGAGCGGCCATCTTCGGTGGCGAAGCAGTCGCGACAAAGAACATGCAATGCGGCCGGGTGCGACCACCCGCCTTGGAGACATGATGAGTAAGATTGACGTTGATATCTCGCAGCTGCCCGACACCACGGTTTCGCTGCGCGAAGCCTTCGGTATTGATTCCGACATGCGCGTACCGGCCTACAGCAAGGGCGACGCCTATGTTCCGGACTTCGATTCGGACTACCTCTTCGACCGCGACACGACGCTCGCCATCGTCGCCGGCTTCGCCCACAATCGCCGGGTGATGATTTCGGGCTATCACGGCACGGGCAAATCGTCGCATATCGAGCAGGTCGCCGCGCGGCTCAACTGGCCCTGCGTGCGTATCAACCTCGACAGCCATGTCAGCCGTATCGACCTTGTCGGCAAGGATGCCATCGTCGTCAAGGACGGCATGCAGATCACCGAGTTCAAGGACGGCATCCTGCCCTGGGCCTACCAGCACAATGTCGCGCTCGTGTTCGACGAATACGATGCCGGACGCCCGGACGTGATGTTCGTCATTCAGCGCGTGCTGGAATCGTCGGGTCGCCTGACGCTTCTCGACCAGAGCCGCGTCATCCGCCCGCATCCCGCCTTCCGCCTGTTTGCCACCGCCAACACCATTGGCCTCGGCGACACGACGGGCCTTTATCACGGCACGCAGCAGATCAACCAGGCGCAGATGGACCGCTGGTCGATCGTCTCGACGCTGAACTACCTGCCGCACGAGCAGGAAGTGAACATCGTCGCCGCCAAGGTCAAATCCTTCCGCACGACGGCCGGCCGCGAGACTGTTTCGAAGATGGTAAGGGTTGCCGATCTGACGCGCGCGGCCTTCATGAACGGCGACCTGTCGACCGTCATGAGCCCGCGTACGGTCATCACCTGGGCTGAGAATGCCGAGATCTTCGGCGATGTCGCCTTCGCCTTCCGCGTCACGTTCCTCAACAAGTGCGACGAGCTTGAGCGTCCGCTGGTGGCCGAGCACTATCAGCGCGCCTTCGGTGTGGAGCTTAAGGAAAGCGCCGCCAACATCGTTCTCGAGGCCTAGAGCATTTCATGCTCGACATGATAGCTCGGAAAGACTGAAGTCATATGGCAGGTCGTGGAGACAATCTGAAAGGCAAGCCCAACACGCAGGTCGATATGGAGCCGTTGCGTCGGGCGATCACTGGCTGCGTGCGCTCGATTGCCGGCGACGGCGAAGTCGAGGTGACGTTTGCCAACGAACGTCCGGGCATGAGCGGCGAGCGCATCCGCCTGCCGGAAATGTCGAAGCGGCCGACGCTGCATGAGCTTGCGGTCACCCGCGGGCTCGGCGATTCCATGGCGCTGCGTCTTGCCTGTCACGATGCGCGCGTTCACGCGACGATGGCGCCGCAGGGTACCGACGCCCGCACCATATTCGATGCCGTCGAGCAGGCGCGCGTCGAATCGATCGGCACGTTGCGGATGGATGGCGTTGCCGCCAACATCTACTCGATGAATACCGAGAAATACGCCAAGGCGAACTTTGCCGGTGTCGAGCGTCAGGAAGATGCGCCGCTCGGCGAAGCCATGGCGATGATCATCCGCGAGAAGCTGACCGGCCAGAAGCCGCCGGAAAGCGCTGGAAAGGTGCTCGATCTCTGGCGTCCGTTCATCGAGGAAAAGACCGCCGGCGCTCTGGATGCGCTGCCGGCTGCGATCAACGACCAGCAGGCCTTTGCCCGCGCCATGCGCCACGTCCTCTCAGCCATGGAAATGGCCGAGGACTACGGCGACGACGAGACCGAGCAGAACGACGAGGACAGCACCTCCGAGGAAGACCAGCCACGCAGCGACGAGCAGGACCAGGACGAGGTCGACGAAGATGCCGGCGCCGACGCCGCGCCCGCCGAAGACAGCGAGCAGGCCGACGAGCAGATGGACGACGGCGAGATGGACGGCGCGGAGATTTCCGACGACGACATGACCGACGAGGGCGAGGACGATTCCGAAACGCCCGGCGAGACGCGCCGCCCGAACACTCCTTTCTCCGATTTCAACGAAAAGGTCGACTATCACGTCTTCACCGAGGATTTCGACGAGACCATCAGCGCGTCGGAGCTTTGCGATGCCTCCGAACTGGAGCGGTTGCGGGCGTTTCTCGACAAGCAGCTGGCCCATCTTCAGGGTGCCGTCGGACGCCTCGCCAACCGGATGCAGCGCCGCCTGATGGCGCAGCAGAACCGCTCGTGGGATTTCGACCTGGAAGAGGGCTATCTCGACCCGGCCCGCCTGACGCGGATGATCATCGATCCCATGCAGCCGCTGTCGTTCAAGATGGAGCGGGACACACAGTTCCGCGATACGGTGGTGACGCTGCTGATCGACAATTCAGGCTCCATGCGCGGACGGCCGATCACGGTTGCCGCCACCTGCGCCGATATCCTGGCGCGTACGCTGGAGCGTTGCGGCGTCAAGGTCGAGATCCTCGGCTTCACGACCAAGGCCTGGAAGGGTGGGCAGTCTCGCGAGACATGGCTCGCCGGCGGCAAGCCGCAGACGCCGGGCCGCCTCAACGACCTGCGCCACATCATCTACAAGTCGGCCGACGAACCTCTACGTCGGGCGCGCAACAATCTCGGGCTGATGATGCGCGAAGGGCTGCTGAAGGAAAATATCGACGGCGAGGCGCTGATCTGGGCCCACAACCGGCTGCTGGCGCGGCGCGAGCAGCGCAAGATCCTGATGATGATCTCGGATGGTGCTCCGGTCGACGATTCGACGCTGTCGGTCAATCCGGGCAATTATCTAGAGCGTCACCTGCGCGCCGTCATCGAGCAGATCGAAACCCGTTCGCCTGTCGAACTTCTCGCCATCGGCATCGGCCACGACGTAACGCGCTATTATCGTCGCGCCGTCACCATCGTCGATGCGGACGAACTGGCCGGCGCCATGACGGAGCAGCTGGCATCGCTGTTCGAAGACCAGACGCAGCTGCGCGGCAGCCGGCGGCGCCGGGCTGGCTGACAACGCGCCGCCGGTTTTCGCCGACGGCTGTTCCCTGATATCCGAGGGCCTGATGAAGCGACTTTCCCGCGTCTGCCTGCTGGCCGCGCTGCTGGCCGGCTGTGTGTCTGCCGGCGATCCCTCCGCCGGCGGACCTGCCGAGATCCGTGCCAGCAAGATATCCGCTTTCCGTTTTGGCTCGACGGTGACGAAATTCGGCGATCTCGAGTTTCTGGGCGGCCTGCAGATGACCTCCAGCAACGATCTGTTCGGCGCCGCCTCGGCCATTCGCCTGCGGCCAGACCACCGGCACTTCGTCTCCGTGCTCGATACCGGGCACTGGTGGATAGGCGCCATCGACCGCGATGCCGATGGCAAGCTGCAGGGCATCTCCGAGGCGGTCATCACGCCGATGATCGACCGGTTTGGCCAGACGCACGAAGGCAAGGGCGCAATGGATGCCGAGGGCGTTGCGCTGCGCGGCAACACCGTGCTTGTCAGCTACGAGCAGAACCACCGCGTCGACGTTTATCCCGATCCCGGCTTCGAGACGTCCAAGCCCTCGGGCTCGATCCCTATCCTCATGAACCGCAATGCGTTGCGCGGCAACCAGAGCCTCGAAGCGCTGATGATTGGCCCGCCGGGCAGCCCGCTTGCCGGCAATGCCGTGCTGGTAACGGAACGCAGCCTGGACAAGGACGGCAACATGCTCGCCGCCATTCTCGACGGCCCCCTGAAAGGCCGCTTCACCGTCCGCCATTACGACGACTACGATGTCAGCGACGGGGTGTTCCTCCCGGACGGCGACATGCTGCTTCTGGAACGGCGTTTCGACTTCGCCCACGGCATCGGCATGCGCCTGCGCCGCATTGCCGGCGGCGACATCAAGCCGGGTGCCGTCGTTGATGGAACGGTGATCTTCGAGGCCAATGCCGACGAGCAGATCGACAACATGGAAGGCATAGACGCCTTCCGCGCCGAAGACGGAACGATCCACCTGATCATGGTCTCAGACGACAATCACTCGATCCTGCAGCGCAACCTGATGCTGGAATTCCGGCTGCTGCGGTGAGAAACCGCTACCGGTTTCTCAGGGACAGTCAGTCCAGGTGACCTCAGCCCCGAACCAGCTGCGCCGGCTTCAGAACGTTCATGAGGGCGCCGTAGGGCAGCAGCATTACCAAGCCGACGATCAGCTTGACGGAGAAGTCGCCGATGGCCCAGGAGATCCAGCGCGGCGCTTCCATCGTGAAGATGCCGAGGATCGGCGCCTGTTCCAGCGCGAAAGGCGTGTTGTCGCCGAGGAATACGAAAAAGGCGGCGAAGGAGAGCGAGAAGAACAACACGGTGTCGAGCAGAGAGCCCAGCAGGGAGCCAACCAGCGGCGCGCGCCACCACGCCTGGCGGCGCAAGCGATTGAAAAGCACGATGTCGAGCAGCTGGCCTGCCAGATAGGCAGCGCCCGAGGCAATGGCGATGCGCGGCACTGACGAGAAGAACGACATGGCGATACCGACGACGAAGCCGGCGAGCACGACGCGGCGCGCGATGGTCGGGCCGAACTGGCGGTTGGTGAGGTCGGTGACGAGAAAGGCGACCGGGTAGGTGAAGGCACCCCAGGTCAGGATGTCGCCGAGTTTGATGCCGGCAATCTCGCCGTTCAGCGGGAACTGGACGAGAAAATTGGACGCGACGACGACCAGCGTCATCAGGGCAACGTAGATCAGCAGAAAACGCGGGTTGGGCATTTTTTTATCCTGGGTGATGCCACCAGTTGGAGGGAAGGGCCGGTCAAAGCAAAGGCTTGAGCGGATATTATCCGTCAAGCCTTTGAAAGCACGTATAAAGTCAGATCAGGAAGTCTTAGGCAGCGGTCGCTGCGAGTTCCGCGGTCTTCTTGACGATCTGGCGACGAAGCAGGCGAGCGCGCTGGCTCAGCGTGGTTTCGTCGGACTTCAGGAGGAAGGCATCGAGGCCGCCACGGTGTTCGACAGTGCGGAGCGCCGCAGCCGAAACGCGCAGGCGATAACGCTGGCCGAGCGAATCGGAGATCAGCGTTACCTGGCACAGGTTCGGAAGGAACTTGCGCTTGGTCTTGTTGTTTGCGTGGCTGACATTGTTACCCGTCAGGACGGCCTTGCCGGTCAATTCGCACATGCGGGACATGGTACACCTATTTTATTTTTGTCTGCCATCGGAGAGCCTTGCCGGCAAAACCGGTTCCGCAATCCAACAGGCCATGATTGGAAAGTTGCGGTTCTATAGTCAGCGCAGCCTTGGCAGTCAAGCCAAACCTTGGCATTTCCCGCAATTCCGCCAAAAAGCTCGTGCTTGTTGCCATCGCAGACATCGTCACAAGTGTCTATATAGGGTACTACCACTCATATGAAGGCAATCACGATGTCATATCTCGGAAAATGGCTTCTCGTCTCCGCTATCGCCGGATCGCTCCCGGCTATCGGCCATGCCGAGGACATGCGGCATGAAACCGAATACCGCGTGGCGCTGGCCGGACTGCCGATCGCGCACGCCGATTTCAAGACCGAAGTCATCGACAAGCATTTCACCATCAAGGGCACGGTCAGTTCCTCGGGCCTCGCCGATCTCGTGACGACGATCTCGGCGCAAGCCGATGTTGCCGGTGTCGTGGGGCCGCGGAAGCTCGAGACATCGCGCTACACGCTCAATTACAAGAGCGGTCGCAAGCAGCACACCTATGACGTCCTGTACCGCGATGGCAACGTCACATCGTCAACCACGACGCCGGAGCCGCACCGGCCGCAAAACTGGATCCCGGTTGCCGAGGGAGACCTGCGCTCCGTTCTCGATCCGGTGTCGGGGCTGATCTTCCCGGCAAACACCAACGTCTGCGCGCAGACACTGCCGATCTACGACGGCGAGACGCGCATGAACCTGAAACTGTCTCCGAAGGGCTCCAAGCCGTTCTCGACCGAGGGTTTCAAGGGTGACGCGATCGTTTGCGGCGTGCACTTCACAGCTCTCGGCGGCTACAAGAAGAGCCGCACCGACTTCGACTACCTGAGCAAGAGCAACGACATGGAGATCTGGTTTGCCAAGGCGGACGCCATGAAGGTATATGCTCCCGTCTATGTTCGTATACCGACCAAATACGGCACGGTGACAATCACGGCGGTCAAGTACGGCAGTTAACGGCACCTCCTCCGGCTGACACCGGCGCGGTGTCGCAAAGGGGGCAGAATGACATTGCGGGCAACGCTGATCGGTTTTTCGGCAATCCTGATGTGGTCCTTCCTGGCGCTGTTCACCGCCGCCTCCGGGACAATGCCGGCCTTCCAGCTTTCGGCCATCTGCTTTGCCATCGGCAGCATCCCGGGCATCGTGGTTCTGATCCTCAGGCCGGAGCGGATAAAGCTGCTGCGTCAGCCGGCGAAAGTGTGGATCACAGGCATTGCCGGGCTGTTCGGCTATCATTTTCTCTATTTCACGGCACTTAGAAATGCGCCGGCGGTCGAGGCCGGTCTCATCGCCTATCTCTGGCCGTTGCTCATCGTTGTCGGCTCGGCTCTGCTGCCGGGCGAACGGCTGCGCTGGTATCACATCGCAGGCGCCTTTGCCGGGCTCGCCGGGACGGTGCTGATCGTCGGGCGCAACGGGTTTCATTTCGATGCGGCCTATGGGCTTGGCTATGGCACGGCCGTTCTCTGCGCTTTCACGTGGTCAGGCTATTCATTGCTGACGCGGCGTTTCGATGCCGTCTCGACCGATGTCGTCACCGGCTTCTGCCTTGCGACGTCCATCCTCTCGCTGCTCTGCCATCTGGGGCTGGAAAGGAGTGTCTGGCCGGAAACAGGCTTTCAATGGGCGGCGATAGCCGGTCTCGGGCTGTTGCCGGTCGGGGCTGCCTTCTACGCCTGGGATTATGGTGTCAAGAACGGCGATATCCAGATCCTCGGTGCCGCCAGCTATGCGGCGCCGTTGCTGTCGACACTGATTCTGACGTTGTTCGGCTTTGCCGAGCCGAGCTGGGGAATTGCCGGCGCCTGCCTGCTGGTGACCGGCGGCGCCGTGCTTGCCGCCCATAAAATGATCCTGCGCCGTCCGCCAGCGCCGGATGTCGCCATTGCCGAATAGGCATCAGGCGTCCGAAGGCTTCCAGCCCGGAGGCGCCATTTCGAAGCTCGAAAATTCAAAGCCCGGGGCGACGGTGCAGCCGACCAGCGTGTAGTCGCCGGTTGTTTCCGCCGCCTGCCACCAGTCGGCGGGTACGATCGCCTGTGGCCGTTCGCCGCTCGCGAAATCTGTCCCGAGGACGATTGTCGTCTTGCCTTCGCCATTCTGCGAGATGTCGAGCGCCAAGGGAGCGCCGGCATAGTAGTGCCAGACTTCGGCGGCGTCCCGCACACGGTGCCAGTGAGAGCGCTCTCCCGACTGCAGCATGTAATAGATCGCCGTCGAATGGCCGCGCGCCTCGCCCGTGCCGTCGCGGAACGTCTGGACATACCAGCCACCTTCCGGGTGGGGCTGCATGCCGAGTTCGCGGATGATGTCCTCCGGCCGCATCAGAAATTATCTTTCCGCTTGCGGATTTCGGTGAAGACTTCCTCGTTGGTGCGGCTTTCCATCAAAAGGTTGCGGCGGATGGCCGGATCGGCGGGGCGCAGGAACGGATTGGTTTCCTTCTCCAGTGCCAGCGTCGTCGGGATGGTGCACTTGCCTTCGGCGCGCATCGCCTCGATATCGGCAGCCCGGGCTTTCAGGCGCTCGTTGTCCGGATCGATGGTGAGCGCAAAACGGGCGTTGGCCAGCGTATATTCATGGCCGAAATAGACGGCGGTCTCGTCGGGCAGCACGGCAAGTTTCTGCAGCGAAGCCCACATGTCCGAGGCCGGGCGTTCGAACAGCCGACCGCAGCCGAGCGCGAACAGCGTATCTGCGGCAAACAGCAGTTTGTCGTCCTCGAAGTGGTAGCAAATGTGCCCGGCGGTGTGACCTGGGGTCTCGATGACACCAACGGTGTGGCTGCCAAACTTGAAGCTGTCGCCGTCACCGTAGGCGCGGTCGAGGCCGGGAATGGCAACCGCCTCGTTGAGCGGGCCGAAGATGTGACAGCCGAACTGCTCCTTCAGCGCCAGATTGCCTTCGACATGGTCGGTATGATGGTGGGTGGTGAAGATGTGGCTGATCTTCCAGCCACGGCGCCCCGCTGCGGCGGCAACCGCTGCTGCGTCCGGCGCATCGATGGAGGCGGTGAGGCCTGTCTCCGGATCGTGGACGAGAACGCCGTAATTGTCGGTGCGGCAGGTAAATACGTCGAGTTCCAAAGGCTGCATGGCTCAAATGTCCTAACTTTCGTCGGTCGACACGAATGTAGAGGCTGCGGCCTTGAAGTCCAACCGCCGGCTGATAAGATTTCCGGTATGCATGCCGATATCGTCGACCTTCGCCAATTCTATCATTCCGAACTCGGCCGGCTGGCGGAGCAATCGATCGCCATGGCGCTGTCGTCGCTCTGGACGCGATTGCCGGAGGAGCGGCTGGTGGGGCTTGGCTATTCCGTGCCGTATCTCGACCGCTTTCGCGCCGATACCGAGCGGACCTTCGCGTTCATGCCGGCGGGGCAGGGGGCGGTGAACTGGCCGATGGGATCGGCGTCGTCGACGGCGCTGATCTTCGACGAAGAACTGCCCTTGCCCGATTCGTCGATCGACCGCGTTCTTCTGGTGCATTCGCTGGAATTTGCCGAAAGCCCGCGCGAGACGCTGAAAGAGCTTTGGCGGGTGCTGGCGCCCGGCGGGCGGCTGGTGATCGTGGTGCCGAACCGGCGTGGCGTCTGGGCGCGGATGGAGCATACGCCATTCGGCTCGGGCCGGCCCTATTCCCGCGGCCAGCTGACGGCGCTGTTGCGCGAGACGAATTTCACGCCGGGAGCGACCGCCGAAGCGCTGTTCTTCCCGCCCTCCAAGCTGCGTGCGGTGCTCAGGCTGCGCCGCGCCTTCGAGCGTATCGGCAGGACGCTGTGGCCGGCCTTCTCAGGCGTCATCATCGTCGAGGCGCAGAAACGGCTTTATCAAGGCCTGCCGGTCGCGGTGCGCGCCTCGCGGCGTGTGTTCGTGCCCGTGCTGGCGCCACGCGGCGTGCCCACGACGCGTGAGGAAACCCAGCCGAAGCGCTGAGTGTTGCCGGCTTCTTACTCGACAAAATCGTCATTCCGGATTAATGCCACGGGATGTTTGAAGCCGGATATGCCGGCCCTTGTCCAAGGTCGATCCCATGAGCAGCGAAATCAGCAAGCCCGTCCCGCGTCCCGGTATTCTCGACATCGCTGCCTATGTGCCAGGCAAGGAAGGTGCGCCGGGTCTTTCCCGTGTGTTCAAGCTGTCGTCCAACGAGACGCCGCTCGGTGCCAGCCCCAAGGCCGTCGCCGCCTTCAAGGCAGCGGCCGACGAGTTGGAACGTTACCCGGACGGGCAGGCATTGGCGCTACGGCAGGCCATCGCCGACGTTAACGGGCTCAATCCGGCAAACATCCTCTGCGGCAACGGGTCCGACGAACTGCTCGGCCTGCTCTGCCACGTCTACCTGGCACCGGGCGACGAGGCCGTCATCACCGAACACGGGTTCCTCGTCTACAAGATCCAGATCATGGGCGCCGGGGCGACGCCTGTTACGGTCAAGGAAAAGGACTGCACCGTCGACGTCGATGCGATCCTTGCCGCCGTCAACGAAAAGACCCGCATGGTGTTCATCGCCAATCCCGGCAATCCGACAGGCACCTATGTCCCGGTCAGCGACATCAGACGGTTGCACGCGGCGCTGCCGAAGAACGTCATTCTGGTGCTCGACGCCGCCTACGCCGAATATGTCCGCCGCAACGATTACGAGGCCGGCATCGAACTGGTCTCGGCAAATTCCAATGTCGTCATGACCCGCACCTTCTCCAAGGCCTACGGTCTGGCGGCGCTTCGCGTCGGCTGGATGTTCGGCCCGGCGGAGATCGTCGATGCGCTGAACCGTATTCGCGGACCGTTCAACATGAATGCCCCGGCAATCGCCGCCGGAGCCGCTGCCATGCGCGACCAGGCGTTCGTCGAGACGGCGGTCACCTACAATCTGATGTGGCTGGACAAGCTGACTGCGGCGTTTGAAGCCATCGGGCTGAAGGTCACGCCGTCGGTTGCCAATTTCGTTCTCATCCACTTCCCGGATGTGGACGGCAAGCGCGCTGCCGATGCCGACGAGTTGCTGGCCAGCCGGGGCTATATCCTGCGTGCCGTGCGCGGCTACGGCTTCACCAATTCGTTGCGGATGAGCATCGGCACGGAAGAGGCCAATCGCGGTGTCATCGAGACACTCGGCGAATTCATGGGACGCAAGGCATGAGCGATGTCCAGTTCGACCGGATCGCGCTGATCGGCATCGGACTGATCGGCTCGTCTCTCGCCCACGACATTCGCGCGCTCGGTCTTGCCCGCGAGGTCGTGATCGCGACGCGCGGCGCGGCGACGCTGAAGCGGGCCGAGGAACTGGGGCTGGGCGACCGCTACACGCTGTCGTCGGGCGAGGCCGTCAAGGGTGCCGATCTCGTAATCGTCTCGGTGCCTGTGGGTTCCTCGGAGAGTGTCGCCATCGAGATTGCCCCGTATCTGAAGCCGGGTGCCATCGTCACCGATGTCGGCTCGACCAAGGCCTCGGTCATTGCGCAGATGCAACCGCATATTCCGGAGGGCGTGCATTTCATTCCGGGCCACCCATTGGCAGGCACGGAGAAATCAGGCCCAGATGCCGGTTTTGCCGGTCTTTTCCGGGGGCGCTGGTGCATTTTTACACCCGTTGAAGGCACCGACGAGACGGCGCTGAAGACGCTCCGGCATTTCTGGGAGACACTTGGTTCAAGGGTCGACGAAATGGATGCCGAACACCATGACAAGGTGCTGGCCATCGTCTCGCACCTGCCGCACCTGATTGCCTACAACATCGTCGGGACGGCAGCCGATCTCGAGACGGTGACACAGTCGGAAGTCATCAAATATTCCGCCTCCGGCTTTCGCGACTTTACCCGCCTGGCGGCTTCCGATCCCACCATGTGGCGCGATGTCTGCCTGCACAACAAGGATGCGATCCTTGAGATGCTGGCGCGGTTTTCAGAAGACCTCGCCTATCTGCAGCGGGCGATCCGCTGGGGCGAAGGCGACAAGATCATGGAACTGTTCACCCGCACCCGCGCCGTCCGCCGCTCGATCATCGACGCCGGCCAGGATGTCGACGCCCCCGATTTCGGCCGACACGCGCTCGATCCGAAAGCGCCGTGACGCTCGGTCTCAAGGCGTACCGCCTCAGATCGGCGGGATCTTGCCGACCGGGATGAAGCCGCTAAGCGTGACCGCGCCGTGATCGACGGTGAGATCGACGGACACCTTGTCCTCGCCGGCGGCGAGCGCCTTCAGCAGCTTGCCGGCCATGTCCACCGTCTGCTTGGCGGCAGGGATCGCCTGCTTGATGCTGTCGCGCCAATGGCTGATCTGCTGGATCTCCAGCTTGAACTGGCCGGAGAGAAAGCCGTCGTCGTCGAAAGAGAATGGCCCTGACAGGGTCATGATACGGCCGTCGCCAATGTCGGTCGTTACCTTGCGCAGGATACCCGATGCGCCAAACAGGCCGCGCCCGTCCTTTTCGCTGCCGTCAAGCAGTCCTGCCTTGCCGGTCAGCGTCACATCGATCTCTGCGGCGAGTGCTGGAAGCTGCGGGAAATCCTTGATGACGGCGTTGGAGTTCTTCACCTCGAAGACGGCTTCGAGGTCTTCGCCGTTCTGGCGGACATGGATCTCCGTCTTGTCGGCAGTGAAATTCACCGTCTGGCCGGTTGCCGAGGAGACGACGGCGGTCTTGAGGCCGTTGATGGTGGTGGCGCCCTGCTCAATGCCGTTGCCCCGGGTGACCATGGTGGATTGCAGCGCTGCCCACTCGGAGGAGATGGTCAGCCCCTGCGACGTGCGGATCTCTGCCGGGGAATTAAGTTGCCACTCGATGTTGCCCGGCGCGTAGACGTGAGCCGAGGCGCTGAGGTCGTCGAAGGTGGCGGAGACACCCCGTGTGTGGTCGTCGACCTGGACTTTGGAGCAGGTCAGGCCGATGCGGAAGGGAAAGCCCTGCTGGTCGAGGTCCGTACACTGGCCGGTAAAGCCTGCCGCATCCTGTTTGCCCAGCGCCCGCAGGACATTGGTCTTCAGCGCCGAGGCGGCATAGAACCAGCCGGCGGTGTAGACTGCGGCCAGCAGGACGATGATCCCCAAAAGGATGAACATCCCCCTGAAGCCTCTGCCGGATCGCTCGCTCTGGCTTGACGCTGACATGATGTTCTCCAATGGTGCACAGCAATGCTGATGTGAGTATGGCTTTGGATATGGACGAATTTTGGGTGTTTGGCTACGGATCGCTCATGTGGAATCCGGGTTTCGCCTTTTTGGAACAAGCGGATGCCGTCATTTTCGGCTATCGCCGTTCGCTCTGTGTTTATTCCTGGGTGCATCGCGGCAGCGAGGCCAGCCCCGGGTTGGTGCTTGGCCTCGACCGTGGTGGCGCCTGCCGTGGCGTGGCGTTTCGGGTAGCCGACACGGATCGGGATGCAGTGCTTTCCTACCTCAGGGAGCGGGAACTGGTGACCAAGGTCTATCTCGAGCGCCTCGCTACGATCCGGCTTGCAGACGGCCGTCGGGTTACCGCCGTGGCTTATGTGGTCGACCGCCATCACAGGCAATATGCCGGCGCGCTCGATCCGCTGACAGCTGCCCGCATCGTCGATGTCTCCGTCGGCCAGTCCGGGCCAAACGATGCCTATGTGTTCAATACGCTCACCCATCTCCGCGAGGCTGGTATCCGCGATGCCTGGCTCGAGAGCGTCAATGAAGAAGTGTTGCGGTTGCGAGGCGCTGCCTGAGTTCAGCCGCTGGCCTCTGCCGACGTGGAACTGCGCAGGATTGCCAGTCTTTCGATGGCTGTTGGCGGTAGCGGCAGGTCCGGATTGCGGGCCACGGTTTCCAGCAGCAGCTCGTCGCTGGCAGCCTCGGTCACCTTGATCAGGTGGGCGAAAAAGGCATCGGGGTCCATGCCCGGCTGGATCGGGGGCAGGATGCGGACCTTGAAATGGCCGGGATAGCGACGAAAATCGCGGCGCGGCCAGAACAATCCGGGATGCATGGCGACCGGCACCACCGGCACATCGAGATCGCGATACATGCGGGCAATGCCGTATTTGTAGACGGGCTCGGCACCGGGCGGGCGGCGCGTGCCCTCGGGGTAGATGATCAGCTGTCGGCCTGCCGCCAGAACCTCGCGGGTGCGCCTGAGGACCTCGACCATCACCTTGCCACGGGCGCCGCGATTGACCGGGATCATCTGCTGCTTCTTGGCATACCAGCCGAACAGCGGGATCCATAAAAGCTCGCGCTTCAGGATATAGACGGGATCGTCGAGGTAGGGGAGCAGCGCAAACGTATCCCAAAACGACTGGTGTTTTGGCGCAAAGATGTAGCCGCCCTTCGGAATGTTCTCGAGGCCCTCGATCTCGAAGGTGGTGCCGACGATTTTCTCCATCAGCCAGACGCTGGATGTGGCCCAGGCCTTGGGAATGGCATAGCCGGCCTTGCGCGGCATCAGGAAATAGATGGGCGAAAGAACGATCATCCGGATGATCAGGTTCAGATAAAAGGCGGCATTGAAGAGGATCGAACGAAGGGTGATCATGAAGCTGTCCCGACACGCCTGGTGACGGCGTCTGATCCCGTGCCTACACGATATCGATCTCAATAAAAAGACGGCAGGCGCCGATGCTAGCCCTTGTGCTGCGCGTCGTCCTGCTCCTGCGAGCGAAGGCCTGCCGGGCGGGCAAAACCGAACAGATTGCGGCCACCGGTCAACAGTACCTTGGCGTATTCGGAGAGCATGGTGCGAAGCGCATTCGGGTCGGTAAACCAGGCTTTGGTCTTCAGGTCCGAGTTGACGACCGGATAGGGAATGAAATCCATTTCCGGGTCGGCATAGCGCAGTTCCGCTATGCTGCGCGGCATGTGGTAGTTGTTGGTGACCACCAGCACGCTCTTGTAGCCCTTGGCATGGATCCACTTCACCGTTTCGCTGGCATTGCCGATCGTGTCGATGGCGTCGTAGCCGATGTCGACACAGCAGGCGAAGAGATCCGGCGGCGTCTGTGTGGCCTTGGCGATCTGCTTGCGGGTCGTGGCGGGATAGGCGCCCGATATCAGGAGCCGGTTTCCGGCGCCGCTGCGCAGAAGCTCGATCGCCTGGTCGATGCGCTGGTAGCCACCGGTAAGCACGACGATGGCGTCGGCCTTTGGATCAAGTGGCGGCCGTAGGGTGGTGACCGAATCAGCAAAGCGAAGGAAGCCACCGAAAAGGATGGCGCCGGCAAGAATGGTGGCAAAGCCCGTCCACCGCATAATCCGACGGAAAACGCTGCGGCGCGGGGGATTTTCACCACCTGCTGCCTGCTGCATCGTCGCCGGATCGAGCGTGTTTCGTGTCATCTGTTCCATGGTTGCCAAACGTCAGTTCCGCCAGACTAGGGCTGTGTCCGGGCCGTTTGATGGCAGATCAGTCATAGTTTTAAGCTCAGGTCGCATTATCGCTCCTGCTCGGGTCCGATCGGATCTGGTCGATCTCGTAGATGGTTCGCATCACCGTAAACCGCGCGGTGACCGTCGTCAGCAGTGCGATGATTACCATGGTCGCGAAAATGCCGAGATAGCCGAGTGCGCCGACCGAGAAGGTGCCGAACAGCGCCGTGGCCTGGTCGGTCTGCGGGGTGGCGATCGTGTGGCTCTGCAGCAAGCCTGCGGCGGCAAAGAAAAGCGCTGCCAGGGCACTGCCGACCGCGGAGCCCTTGAAGCTGATTTTCAGGAAATGCTTCTGAAATTCCCTGGCAACGAAAGCGCTTTCGGCGCCGACGAAATGCAAGACCTCGACGATGTGACGATTGCCGGACAGTGCGCCCCGGGTGGCAAAGACCACCGTCAGCACCATAGCCGTGAACACCAGCAGCAGGATGCCGGTACCGATCATGACCGTGGTGTGGGCCATCGACACCAGCCGGTCGACCCAGGTGCGGTGGTCGTCGAGCGAGGCCTGCGGGATCGAGTCCTTCAGCAATGCGCGCATCGCCTCGAAATCCGGCGGGTGGGTTTCGTCGATGGTGACGATGACCAGCCGGGGCACGGGCAGTTCCTTGAGGTCGAGACCCGAGCCGAGCCAGGGTTCCAGCAGGCGGGCGGTCGCGGCCTCGTCGACGATCTGCCCGGTCTTGGTGCCGACAAAGGTCATGGCGATATCGCGGGCCTTGACCAGCGCCTTCTCCATGTCGAGGTCGTCGTCAGGCTTGATCTGGATCGTGATTTCGCGGGCGATCTGGCTTTCCCAACTGGCAGCCGTCGAGCGTACCATGCTGACGGCGCCGAGTGTCAGGCAGGCGAGGAAAGCCATGATGGCAATCACCACCATCAGCGCATTGCCCTGGATGTTCGAGGACGGAACGATCGGCCCAGTCGGGCGCACGCGCATTGCCGGCCGCCTCGCTTCGGCTGGCGTCTGCGCGTCCGGACGCGCCTGTCTGCTGGGGACATCAGGTTCAATCATAGATGTCGAGATGCCCCTCGGAGAGGATCATGCGTCGCGCCTCGACCTGGTCCATCAGCGTCAGGTCGTGGGTAGCGATGACGACGGCGGTGCCGAGCCGGTTCAACTCGAGAAAGAGATTGAGCAGCCGGCGGGCCATCGGCGGATCGACATTGCCCGTGGGCTCGTCTGCCAGCAGGATCTCCGGCCGGTCGATCAGTGCGCGGGCGATGGCGGCCCGTTGCTTTTCGCCGCCGGACAGAACCGGCGGCAGCACGTTGATGCGCTCGCCGAGCCCGACCCATTTCAGCAATTCGAGCACATCGTTGCGATAGGAGCTCTCGTCCTTGCCGCGCACCCTCAAGGGCAGGGCCACGTTCTCATAGGTGGTGAGATGGTCGAGCAGGCGAAAATCCTGGAACACGATTCCGACGCGTCGGCGCAGCAGCGGCAGTTCGCTGTGGGGAATGGCGGAAATGTCCCGACCGAACATGCGGATCAGGCCGCGTGTCGGCTGCAGCGACATGAACAGAAGGCGCAGCAGCGTCGTCTTGCCGGCGCCCGAGGGGCCGGTCAGGAACTGGAAGGACTTTTTCGGAATGTCGAAGGTCATGTCCCGGAGAATCTCCGGGCCCATGCCGTATCGCAAACCGACGTTTTCAAAATGAATCAACGGGCAGCCCAGTCTTCCGCGGTTTCGATCGCTGACTTGTTAACCAACAGGGTTAACGGACCGTAAAGTTTGCCGGCCCCAAGCTGCTTCGGCGACCATCTTTGCGAAGCATTAACCATTCAAATTTACTTCTAGGTGGGATTCCTTTCAATGGCCCGTTTGCCGGCGCCGATGAAACGATGTGGATCACCACAGAGGACGTCACCATGGGCGCATTTCGCAATCGCCACCATCAGACGGGACTGGCTTATGATCTGATCCCGCCCGAGGCGCAACAGCCAGCGCGATCACTTCGCCGTTTCGAGCGGTCGGATGATATCGTCGATGCCGAATTCGTCATCGTCCAGCCGGGTCGTGGCAGCAACTTTACGGCCCGCAGCGGTAACGACAATCACAGGCGCCATTATCCGCAGCCGCGCAAGGGCATGGCATCTGCCGCCCTCCTGTCGGCGGTCGTCTATTTCCTGCGCGCCGGCGAAAGCTGGCTGCAACGGGCGTCCGGTCGCAGCTTCGCGGTGTTGATCGTGGCGCTTTTCGTGCTGGTGTTCGGTCTGGTCGGCGGTTTTTCGGGCCTGGCGGAAGCGCCGGTGCGGGTCCCGCCGATCGCTGCATCACCCTTGCAGTTCACCCATGTCTCGCTGACGCCGCGCGATGCCAACGGCATGCATATTCTCGTGCTCAATGGCATCATCGACAATGTCACCGCCGCCGGTCGCTCCTTGCCGGAAATCCGGGCCGATCTCTATGATGGCAACCAGTTGCTGGCGAGCGTGATGATTGCGCCACCCAGCGAGCGGATCGGCGGAGGCGAGAGCCGTGGCTTTTCGGCGCGATTGCCGCACCAAGGGGAAAAAATGCCAGAGGTTCGGCTTTCCTTTGTCCAGGCGGGTGCCGACGGGCGGTGATTGTGCTAACGGCTGTTGCTCGAACCGGCGGGCCTTCCGCCGATGATGCCCAGGGAGCCTGCCGACCATGCCAGTCGTTCGCGGAAAAAACATCGAGCCGCTTTTCACCGCCGCGCAGATTGCCGCACGCAATCTCGAACTGGCCGCCGAGATCGCCAAGGGACCGACCAAGGACCTGCTGGTCATTGCCATCCTCAAGGGCTCATTCATCTTCGCCGCCGACCTGCTGCGGGCGCTGCACGATACCGGGCTGGCGCCCGAGGTCGAGTTCGTCACCCTCTCCAGCTACGGCACCGGAACAGTGTCGCAGGGTGTCAGGATCGTCAAGGATATCGACAGCGACGTGCGCGACCGGGACGTGCTGCTGATCGACGACATCCTCGAATCCGGCCGGACGCTGCGGTTCGCCAAGGAAATGCTTTATGAGCGTGGCGCCAGAAACGTCTCGGTGGCGGTGCTGCTCGACAAGAGCGTCAAGCGCCAGGAAAAGATCGAGGCCGAGTATGTCGGCTTCGAATGCCCGGATTATTTCGTTGTCGGGTACGGCATGGACGTCGCCTATGCCTTCCGCGAATTGCCTTTCGTCGGTGTCGTTACCGGCGACGCCTGAGCTATTTCGGGGCGCCTGTCACAGACGCCTTGTTAACCATGCGACCGGTTCTTCGACGTGCCGTTTACCGATCGCAAAGGAAAGTCTGGTGATTTCGCTGCCAGGGACATGACCGTCCGACGGAGCGATGCACATGGCAAGAATTCTAATCACCGAAGACGAAGATTCGCTGCGCCGGTTCGTCGCCCGCGCGTTGCGCATGGACGGTCACGAAACGGAAGAAGCGGCCGATGGCGCCGAGGGACTGGAGAAGCTGCAGGGCGGCGGCTTCGATCTGCTGCTGTCGGATATCCGCATGCCGGTAATGGACGGCATAGAGCTGGCCCACCAGGCGTCTTCGCACTGGCCGCACATGAAGATCCTGCTGATGACCGGCTATGCCGAACAGCGCGAACGCGCCGACGACCTGATGGAAAAGATCGTCGACGTTGTCTCCAAGCCCTTTGCCCTTCCGGACATCCGCAAGGCCGTTGCGCTGGCGCTTGCCGCCTGACGCCACGCCTCGCCACCCCCGAGGCCGATATCGGCTCGCATGGTGAGGGTCGCGTCTTCTACTGGATGTCGAGCAGCCGCTCCAAATAGCGCCGTTCTTCTTCCTGGGTCGGATTGTTGCCGAGTCGCTGGCGGATCGCGTCGAGGATTTCGCGGGCCCTCTGGGCGTCGATCTGGTCCGGGATCTTGGTGTTGCCGTCGTCGAGCGGACCGTTGCCGTCTGCCGTGGCGCGCCCAAGCGGATCCCGGCCTCCCGGATTGCCCTGACCCTGGCCCTGCTGCTGCCCCTGGCCTTGTCCCTGTTGCGCCTGCATCATCTGGTTGAGCATGTCGCGGGCACCCTGCCGCAGCGCCTCCAAAGCACGGCCCTGGCCCTGCGTCGCCTTCTCGCCATCGCCCTTGCCGAGTGCGCCGCCGGCGCCTTGCATTTCCCGCTGTGCCTGGCCGAAGCCCGGGCCCGGCTTGACGCCCATCTCCTCAAGACCCTTCTGCAATTCGCCGAGCTGCTTTTCCAGAGCGTTCTGCTGGTCCTTCAGGGCCTTCAGCGCATCGCGCAGCTGGTCTTCCGTCATGTCGTCTTCCGGCGATTGCGACTTCTGCTGGCCTTGGCCTTGCTGTGGATCCTGCGGTTGCTGCCCCTGCTGCGGCTGCTCTTGTCCCGGCGGCGGCTGCCCCTGCGGGCCCGGCATCGGCTGGGCAAAGGGGTCCATATCCTCGTTCGGATCGCCGCTCTGCATCTTGTTGCGCATGGCCTGGTCGAGCTTGAAGGTCTTGTCCATCAGCTTCTGCTGCTCGCGCAGGATCTGGCCGAGCTTGTCCATCTGCTGGCGGCCCTTGCTGTCGTCCTTGCCTTGCTGCTGCTGTCCCTGCTGCGGTCGGCCTGCCTGCATGTTATTCATCATCCGCTGCAGTTCGGACAGCATCTGCTGGGCCGCATCGCGGTTGCCGGAGCGGGCAAGGTTCTCGATCTGGTCCATCATCCGCTCGAGATCCTGCTGGCGCAAAACCCTCGCATTCTTCTGGTTCGGCTGGTTTGGCGCGTTCTGCATGCGCTGCGCCAGCTCCTTCATGTAGCCGTCCATTGCCTTGCGCAATTCGTCGGTGAGCTTCTTGATCTCTGAATCCGGAGCGTTGCGCTGCAGCGCCTCCGAGAGTTTCTGCTGGGCGTCGCGCAATTGCTTCTCGGCATCCGAAAGCTGTCCGTTTTCCATGCCGAGCGCGATCTGCCAGAGATAGTCGGCGGTATCCTTCAGAGACGCATCGTCATGGGCAAGCCGCATGCGTGCCTGCGCCGATTGCAGCAGCAGGTAGTGGGTGAGGTTCGGCACGGTCTCGTCGGCGCGGATCGTCAGCGCTTCGTTCAGTTGGATCGCATCCGGCATCTTGCGGGTGTCGAGCGTGAACACCTGCCGCTGCTCGGCAACGGCACCGGCCAGCGGTTCGTTGAAGTTGCGGGCCGGCATGGTCATCTCGTGCGGCGGGCTGCGGCCGGTCTGGCCGGCGCCATCGCGGGCAACCAGCGTGATCCAGACGCGTTTTCCGGCCAGCGGATCCTGGGTCAGGTCGTGGCTGCCCAGCCCTTTCACGTCCTTGCGATTGCGGCGGGAGAACTCGAACTTGTAGTCCGGCGCCGCATAGAGCGGCGTTGCCTGCGGGTCGGCATCGACGGGTACGATTTCAGCGTGGGCTTCGTCCACGCCGTAGTCGTCCTTCGCCTTGAAGCCGATTTCGAGGGCTCCGTTGACGGTCGCGTGCGGCAATCCGTCGAAGACGATTTCCGGCGGCTTGTCGGCGAGCACGTTGAACGCCCATTGCCGGCCGTTGACCGAGAGCGTGCCGCCCTTGTCGAGCTTCATCTGATGGGTCCGCGCCGCAGCTTCGGTGGTATCGGCAGCGGCAGGCGGCGTTTGAGCCGCGGGCGAACCCGCCTTGGCAGCCGGCGCATCCTCCTGCAAGGCAACCTCGGTCCCGCTCTTGCTACCGGTGTCCTGGAACAGCACCGTTTCGCTGCCGGCACCGCCGGTGACGCGGACTGTCAGTTCGGAAAATTGCGGGACGGAGATCGCGCCGGCGGCAGTGGCTGCCGTGCCCGTCAGGTAGACGGGCGGCTGGACTGTGTAGGCGGGCGGGGTCACCCAGGCGTCGATGCGCAGGTCGGGGGCGTTGGTTGACGCCAGAGGGTGGTCGAAGGCGTCGCCCAGCGTGCCGGCGCTGTTCGACATCGAATAGCCGAAGGCCACCGCCAGCAGCAGGGCCGGGAGGGCACGCAACGCATAGGGGTCGTGGCGGGCGATATCGGGGCGCGGCAGGCCGGCATCGAGGGATGCGATCCGTTCCGCCATGCGTGTCTGGTGTTCGCGCCAGAGGGCTCGCGCGAACGGCGTCTCGAAGGCAGGTTCGTCCTCCTGCACCGCGACCGGCTGATGCGACAGGCCGTTGCGCTCTTCGAGCAACCGGTCGGCATCGAGAGCGGTCGGCCAGCGCAGGCGGCGGAACGGAATGAAGGAGGCGACGAGCGCGATGATGAAGATGCCCAGCAGCGCCAGCCTCGGGACAGTCGGCAAGATACGGAACAGACCGAACCATGAGGCGGAGACATAGAGGGCAGCCACTGATGCCAGGGGCAGCAACATCGGCAGCAACTGCTCGGAGACGAGTACCGCTCTTGCCAGGAAACGCTTGGTCGCGACCAGGCGTGCGAGCGCCGGCCGGGAGGCAAAAGCGCCTTTCCTGTCTTTGCTGGCATTGGTCATCGGTTCGCTGTTCCCCGAACTGGTGTTGCTGGCCGACGCTTATCCCCGGGGCGAAGATTTGCTCCGGCGACCCTGCGCCGCCTGAAAACGCCCCACATCGTCATCGCCGTTCCCAGGGGGCGGCGCCCATGGTCCGGCGCCTCCGAGGAAGCAGCGCTTGCGGAAGGATAGCATTCTTTGTGGCGAAGACGAGGGCGTGCGACGACAAAGCCGGTTTTTCCATGCGTCTTTGCTTTAATTCGAAGACGGGATCAGGCAAGCCAGGCCGGCAGGGAATCGAGGTCGATCAGGTCCTGATAGGTCTGGCGCGGTCTGACGACATGGAATTCGTCGCCCTTGACCAGCACTTCGGGCACCAGCAGCCGGCTATTGTAGGTGCCGGCCTGCACGGCACCGTAGGCACCGCCGGAGGAGACAGCCAGCAGGTCGCCGGGCTTCGGCATGCTCATCTCGCGGTCGAGCGCCAGGTAGTCGCCGGTCTCGCAGACTGGGCCGACGACATCGGCCTTGATGCGCGGCGCGCTGGCGGCGGTGACGACGACCGGGCGGATCTCGTGATAGGCCTCGTAGAGCGTCGGGCGAATGAGGTCGTTCATGGCGGCATCGACGACGACGAAGCTCTTTTCGCCGCCATCCTTCACATAGATCACCTCGGTGACGAGGATGCCGGCATTGCCGACCAGCAGGCGGCCCGGCTCGGTGACGATGCGGCAATTGAGCTGGCTCAGCTCGTTCTTGACGATCTCGGCATAGGCGTCAGGCGATGGCGGCGGATTGTTGTCGTCATGGTAGGGAATGCCGAGCCCGCCGCCGACGTCGACGTGGTGGATGGCATGGCCTTCGCCGCGCAGCGTCTCGACGAGTTCGCGCAGCAGCTTGAAGGCCGCCTGGAAGGGCTGCAGTTCGGTGATCTGGCTGCCGATATGCATGTCGATACCGGTGACCTCGATGCCCGGCAGGGTGGCCGCGCGGGCATAGACAGCCCGGGCACGCTCATAGGAGATGCCGAACTTGTTTTCCTTCTTGCCCGTCGAGATCTTCGCATGGGTGCGCGCATCGACATCGGGGTTGATGCGGAAGGAGACCGGCGCCTTTTTCCCGGCGCGGACGGCGCGCTGGTTCAGGACTTCCAGTTCCGGCTCGGATTCGACGTTGAAACAGTAGATGCCGGCCTCGAGAGCTGCATCCATCTCAGGCGCGGTCTTGCCGACGCCGGAAAACATGATGCGTTCCGCCGGAATGCCGGCGGCCAGCGCCCGTGTGAGCTCGCCGAGGGATACCACATCGACGCCGGCACCGAGGCGGCCCAACGTCTTCAGCACCGCCTGGTTGGAATTCGCCTTCATCGCGTAGCAGACCATGGCATCGACGCCGTGGAACGCTTCCGAAAACACCCGGTAATGCCGCTCGAGCGTCGCCGTGGAGTAGCAGTAGAAAGGCGTGCCAACCGTCGCGGCGATCTTCGAAACGGCAACGTCCTCGGCGTAGAGAACGCCGTCGCGATACTGGAAATGGTTCACGGCGGTGGCCTGTTCTAAAGAAGCGGATCGAGGATGAAAGGCTTGTCGGCCGTACCCGGTTGCTTGGTCGGCTTCGAGGTGTCGCCGCCCTTGGTGGCGTTGACGCTCGGCGGATCGAGATCGCCCTTGCGGCCGCACGCAACGGTGGCGAGACCCATGAGCGAAAGCACGAGGGTCATGCGGATGATGTGCGGCACGTTGATTTGCATCGATTTCCTCTTGAGGCGCGGCGTCGGGCAGGCAGACCTTCATAGCGAAGTTTCAGTGCTTTGTGCACCCTGATTGTTGCGTTGCGGCTTGCGACCGTCCAGTCAGTTGCGGGCGCGCCAGTAGGCGATCTGCTTGCGGACTTCGGAGGGCGCGGTTCCGCCGAAGCTCTTGCGGCTGGCAACCGAGGCTTCGACGGTCAGAACGTCGAAAATCTCGGCCGTAATCGCCGCGTTCAGGGCCTTGAGCTCGTCGAGCGAAAGTTCCGCCAGTTCGCAGCCCTTGCTTTCCGCCAGCGCCACGGCGTGGCCGGTGACATGGTGGGCGTCGCGGAACGGCAGTCCGGCCTCGCGGACCAGCCAGTCGGCAAGATCGGTGGCCGTCGAATAGCCGGAGCCGGCCGCCGCCTTCATGCGGGCGACGTTGACGGTCATGTCGCGGACCATGCCGGTCATGGCGGCAATGGCCAGTTCCAGGCTCTCGGCGGCGTCGAAGACCTGTTCCTTGTCTTCCTGCATGTCCTTTGAATAGGCGAGCGGCAGGCCCTTCATGATCGTCAGCAGGGCTACCAGCGAGCCGTTGATGCGGCCGGTCTTGGCGCGCACCAGTTCGGCGGCATCGGGGTTCTTCTTCTGCGGCATGATCGACGAGCCGGTTGAAAATGCGTCGGAGAGGCGCACGAAGCCGAATTGCGGCGTCGACCAGATGACGATTTCTTCGGCCAGACGCGACAGGTGCATGCCGGCGATGGCGGCAATCGACAGGAATTCGAGCGCGAAGTCGCGGTCTGAGACCGTGTCGATCGAATTGCGGGTCGGCTCGCGGAAACCGAGTGCCTTGGCTGTCATGTGGCGATCGATCTGGAAGCCGGTACCGGCTAGCGCCGCAGCGCCGATAGGCGATTCGTCCATGTGCTCGATGGCGTGGCGCACGCGCGAGCGGTCACGGCCGAACATCTCGACATAGGCCATGCAGTGGTGACCGAATGTCACAGGCTGCGCGGTCTGCAGGTGGGTGAAGCCGGGCATGACGGTATCGGCATGTTCTTCGGCGCGGTCGAGGAAGGCGGCGATCAGGCCGGTCAGCGCCTGTTCGCAACGCTGCAGCTCTTCCTTCACCCAGAGGCGGAAATCGAGCGCCACCTGGTCGTTGCGCGAGCGGGCGGTGTGAAGCCTGCCGGCAGCGGGGCCGATCAGCGTTGCCAGCCGCGCCTCGATGTTCATGTGGATGTCTTCGAGCTTGCGGGAAAATTCGAAATTGCCGCTCTCGATTTCTGACATGATCGTGTTCAGGCCGTGAACGATCTTGTCTTTGTCCTCGGTCGAAATGATGCCTTGATGGGCAAGCATCGTGGCATGGGCGACAGAACCGCGGATGTCCTGCGCAAACAGCTTCTTGTCGAAACCGATGGATGCATTTATCTCCTCCATGATGGCGGCGGGACCGGACGCGAAACGTCCGCCCCACATCTGGTTGGAGGCGCTGGTGTCGTTGGTGTCGTCAGCCATGAGATGCCTATCTGGAGAACGAAATGACAGCAAAAAAGCCGTTCGGTCTGCCGTCTTTGAAATTGGTCCTGATCGCAGCCGTTGCCGGCGTCGTCGCGGGTGCGGCAGCGGTATACGTGAAGCAGGCGGGGTCTGGCAATGGGACGACCGAAACCGCCGCTGCCGGCGACTGCCAGCCGGCCAAGGCCAAGGGTGCTGCGCTGACCCCCTTCACCAAGGGCCAGGTCGCGGCGATGGTGGGAGCCCAGCAGCCGCTGTCGTTGCAAGGCGTTGCCTTCAAGGGGACTGACGGCCAACCGCTGTCGGTCGCGAATTTTGCCGGCAAGACCGTGCTGCTCAATCTCTGGGCCACATGGTGCGTTCCCTGCCGCGAGGAGATGCCGGCGCTGAACGCGCTTCAAAAGCAGATGGGCAACGACAAGTTCGAGGTCGTGGCTGTCAACATCGACACCGGCGACGACGAGAAGCCCAAGACCTTCCGCAGCGACAACGGCATCGATACGCTCGGCTACTACCGCGACAACAGCATGGGCGTCTTCAATGCGCTGAAGAAGCAGGGCCTAGCCTTCGGCCTGCCGGTGACATTGCTTCTCGACGGCAAGGGTTGCCTGGTGTCGGCCATGAACGGCCCGGCCGCCTGGGACAGCGAAGACGCCAAGGGGCTCATCAAGGCCGCTACAGCCTTGTAAGCGTATCTGCAAAAGGCTTGCCCGGCTCCTGATCCGCCTGCGCTGCGGGTCGGGCTCTATCATCGATAGCATCACCCTGGAGTAAGGCCCGCTCTTTAAAGTCGTGGCATTGCCCGTCATTTTCTTTTGTTGAGAGCCATACCGATGAGCCAGCCCGAGGCGGATTTTTCGCAGCACGTTTCTACCATCATGGCACCGATGATCGGCCTGTCTGCCGAGGACGAGGCCGCTGCATGGTTGAAACGCGGAAATTTTCTGCAGCGAATGGGACAGTTCGCCCTCTCTATCGAGGCCTATGACAAGGGGTTGGCCCGCTTGCCCGGCCACATCAAATGCCTTTGCAACAAGGCGCAGGCGTTCGAGCAACTTGGCCGTAGGCTGGAGGCGCTGGAGACCGCACAGGCGGCTTTGCGTCTCGATCCCGAAAGCCAGGAGGCGCTGCTTCTGTGCGGCACTTTCGAGCTAAGGCTCGGCAATGCGGCGGGAGCCCATGCCTGCTTCCTCACCGTTGCCGAGAAGGGAGTGGTGCGCAACTATCCGGCCGCGCAGAAGCCGGCCAGATTTCGCATCCTCATGCTGTTTTCGCCCGAAGCCGGCAATACGCCCTACGAGGATCTGATCAATGGCGGGCGCTTCGACAGCGAGGTGATCATGGTGCTGCGCGGCTATCGCAATGATCCCGATGTCCGTGACCCCCGCGTCGATGTCGTCGTCAACCTCGTTTCCGAAACGGATTTCGGTCTCGATGTCATTGCCTCCGCCATCGATCTTGCGGATTCGCTCCAGAGGCCGGTGGTCAACCATCCCCGGCTGATCCTGGGCACGGATCGCGAATCGATCTCGCGCCGGCTCGTCCATGTTGCGGATACGGTGATGCCGGCGACGGTGCGCATCGATGCCGGCGATCTCTGCCGCCGCGTGCGCGACCAGGCCACGCCATCCCTACCGGTCATCGTCCGCCACGCGACCACCCATGGCGGCGAGATGATGGAGCTTGTCGACAGCCCGGAAGCACTGCTGGATTTTGCCGAGGAAGCCGGCGAGCGCATGCTCTACCTGACGGACTATGTCGACTACCGCTCCGCCGACGGACTGTTCCGGAAGTATCGCTTCCTGTTCGTCGGCGATGAAATTCTTCCCTACCACCTGGCAATCGGCGATGGCTGGAAGGTGCATCATGCGTCGACCCGGATGGGCGATGTGGAGTGGATGCGGATGGAAGAGCAGGCGTTCCTTGCCGATCCGGCCAGCATTTTCGGAATATCGGGTATGGCAGCACTGGAGACCATTCGCCGGCAGGTCGGTCTCGATTATTGCGGCATAGACTGTGCGCTCGATGCCGAGGGCAGGGTGGTCGTCTTCGAGGTCAACGCCTCGATGCTGATCCATAACGACAACCCGGGGTTCGAATACAAGACGCCCTACGTGCTGGCGATAAAGGCCGCCTTCGAGCGTCTACTGGAGCGGCGGGCAAGCGAGTACCGGGTTATGACGGGGAGACCAGCTATCGCCTGAGACAGCGGATGGTTCCTAGCGCGTCGGGACCGGCACTTCGCCACGGTAGTCATAGAAGCCGCGGCCTGACTTGCGGCCGAGCCAGCCGGCTTCGACATACTTCACCAGTAGCGGGCAGGGCCGGTATTTCGAGTCCGACAGGCCGTCATGCAGCACCTGCATGATCGATAGACAGGTGTCGAGGCCGATGAAATCTGCCAGTTGCAAGGGGCCCATCGGATGGTTGGCGCCGAGCTTCATCGCGGTGTCGATGGCATCGACGGTGCCGACGCCTTCATAGAGCGTGTAGATCGCCTCGTTGATCATCGGCAGGAGGATGCGGTTGACGATGAAGGCGGGGAAATCTTCCGAAACGGTGAAGGTCTTGTCGAGGGAGCTCACATAGTCTCGCGCCACCTTGAAGGTCGCTTCTTCCGTGGCGATGCCGCGCACCAGTTCGACCAGCTTCATCACCGGGACCGGGTTCATGAAATGGATACCCATGAAGCGTTCCGGGCGGTCTGTAGACGCGGCAAGCCGGGTGATCGACAGCGACGAGGTGTTGGTGGCGAGAATGGCGTCCGGCTTCAGCACGGCGCAGACCTGTGTGTAGATCTTGCGCTTGACGCTTTCTTCCTCGGTGGCAGCCTCGATGACCAGATCCATGGGCGCCAGATCGTTGACATCGGCGGAGCCGGAAATCAGCGCCAGCGCGGTCTTGCGATTGTCATCGGTCAGCTTGCCCGATGAAACCTGGCGGGCGAGGTTGCCGTTGATGGTCGCCAGCGCGCTTTCGATGCGCTCCTGCGAAAGGTCGTAGATGTGGACCTTGTAGCCGGCAACTGCGGAAACCTGAGCGATGCCGCAGCCCATCTGGCCGGCGCCGACAATACCGATCGCGTTCAAAATCGTGCTCATCGCCCACTCCTTGGTCGGCGCATTTCATTGATGCGGCCCGTCCGTTTATAAATAATGCCGGGCCATCTCTAGCCCGGCATTATTGATAGACTGATAAGAGCGAAGTTTCCAGTCGTCCGCATAGGACAAACGGGCTCCGGTCGGCTCAAAGCGCCTTTTCAAGTTCCGGCAGAAGCTCGAACAGATCGCCGACGAGACCGTAATCGGCCACCTGGAAGATCGGTGCTTCGTCGTCCTTGTTGATGGCGACGATGACCTTTGAATCCTTCATGCCGGCGAGATGCTGGATGGCGCCGGAAATGCCGACTGCGATGTACAACTGGGGTGCAACGACCTTGCCGGTCTGTCCCACCTGCCAGTCGTTCGGTGCATAGCCTGCATCGACCGCAGCGCGCGATGCGCCGACGGCAGCACCGAGCTTGTCGGCAAGCGGCAGGATGACTTCCCGGAATTTCTCCGCCGAGCCGAGCGCCCGGCCGCCGGAAACGATGATCTTGGCCGAGGTCAGTTCCGGACGGTCAGAAGAAGACAGCGCATTGCCGACGAAGCTCGACAGGCCGGGATTGGCGACAGCCGAGATGGCTTCCACCGCAGCCGAGCCGCCTTCTTCCGCCGAAGCGAAGGATGCCGTGCGCACTGTGATCACCTTCTTGGCGTCGGTCGACTGGACCGTCTGGA
This sequence comes from Rhizobium sp. B21/90, assembly GCF_019355815.1. Taxonomy (NCBI): domain Bacteria; kingdom Pseudomonadati; phylum Pseudomonadota; class Alphaproteobacteria; order Hyphomicrobiales; family Rhizobiaceae; genus Rhizobium; species Rhizobium sp. B21/90. The sequence continues at coordinate 676,395 of NZ_CP072162.1, forward strand.
TGGCATTGCCGGCATAGATCGGCCGTTTGAACGTATCCGGTGAAACGACCTCGATGATTTCCGAGATCTGCGCGATGTCGAGCAGCGCTGCAACGCGCGGCAGGACATTCTTGCCAACCGAGGTGGCAGCCGAGATGATCGTGTCGTAGCTGCCGGCCAGCGAGACGATCAGGTCAGCCAGAGGTTCGGCAAGATTGTTGGCGAGATCGTCGCTTTCGGCGAGCAGTACCTTGGAGACGCCGGACAGCTTTGCAGCAGCGTCGGCCGCAGCCCGGGCGCCCTTGCCTGATACCAGCACATGGATGTCGCCGCCGACTTTAGCCGCGGCGGTCAGGGTCTTGGCGGTCTGGTCGGAAAGGCTGACATTGTCGTGGTCAGCCAGAAGAAGAATGGCCATTTTGGATCGTCCTTTCCGTAAGTTAGAGCACGCCGGCTTCGTTTTTGAGCTTGTCCACCAGTTCGGCGACCGAGGCAACCTTGACACCCGCCTTGCGACCGCCGGGCTCTTCCGTCTTCAACACCTTGAGGCGTGCTTCAGTCGAGACACCGAAATCGGCTGGCGTCTTCTTGTCGAGCGGCTTTTTCTTGGCCTTCATGATGTTTGGCAGCGAGGCATAGCGCGGTTCGTTGAGGCGAAGGTCAGAGGTGACGACGGCTGGCAGCTTGATGTCGATGGTCTGCAGTCCGCCATCGACTTCGCGGGTGACGGTGGCCTTGCCATCGCCGATCTCGATCTTCGACGCGAAGGTTGCCTGGGCGATGCCCATCAGGGCTGACAGCATCTGGCCGGTCTGGTTGCTGTCGTCGTCGATTGCCTGCTTGCCGACGATGATCAGGCCGGGCTGCTCGGCTTCGGCAACGCCCTTCAGGATCTTGGCGACGTTCAGTGGCTCGACGGCATCGTCGGTCTCGACCAGGATGGCGCGGTCGGCGCCCATGGCGAGCGCCGTGCGCAGCGTTTCCTCGGCCTTGGCCGGGCCGATCGATACGACGACCACTTCCGTTGCCTTGCCGGCCTCGCGCATGCGGAGCGCTTCCTCGACCGAGATTTCGTCGAACGGGTTCATCGACATCTTGACGTTGGCAAGCTCGACGCCTGTGCCATCCGGCTTGACGCGGATCTTGACGTTGTAGTCGACAACCCGCTTCACGGTTACGAGAATTTTCATGCAATCCTTCCTTCAACTGGTCGCCCGGAAAATGCGCTTTTTAGCGCCAATCCATTTGTCGATTGGCGACATCGATACGCGTTTTTTCTCCAAATACAACGCTTGCCCGCCGCAATAGGTCGATTTTGCAAGGCTTGCGAAATCGTCGCGGCGGAGCGGATGCGGGAACCGCCGTCAGCGGTTCTTGCCCGGTATCCAGAGCACGTCGGCACGACCGTGGTCGTTAGCGTGCCTTGCCGCTACAAACAGGAAATCGGAGAGACGATTGATGTAGTGCAGCGCCGGGGCGCTGACGCGCTCGCCCTCGGTGTGCGCCAACTCCACCATCAGCCGCTCTGCCCGGCGCGCGATCGTGCGGGCGAGATGCAGGTGGGCCGCTGCCGCGTTGCCGCCGGGCAGTACGAACGAGGTCAGCGGCTGAAGCTCGCCGTTGAGGTAGTCGATGTCGCGCTCCAGCCGCTCGACCTGCGTATCGATGACGCGCAGCGGCTCCCATGCCGGAGGCTCGTCAGTTTCCGGCGTCGACAGGTCGGCACCGAGGTCGAACAGGTCGTTCTGGATCGCCATCAGCATCATGTCGAGCACAGGCATGGTGTGGCTGTGCAGCCTTGCGATGCCGATTGCCGAATTGGCTTCGTCGATGGTGCCGTAGGATTCTACGCGCAAATCGTGCTTCAGCCGGCGCGGTCCGCAGACCAGTCCCGTCGTGCCGTCATCGCCTGTCCTGGTGTAGATCTTGTTGAGTTTGACCATGGTTTTCGCCTTAGGTAGGTCGCCCGCCGCCGGTCAGCCACAGGGTCAGCATGATCAGGATGATCGCTACTGCCTGCAGGAGGATGCGCATCTGCATCAACCGGTTGGACAGGCTTGGATTGTCGCCGCGCGTCATGTTGAACAGGCCGCGCACCAGAACGATGGCGACGAGGCCCATGAAGATGATCGCAAGAACATAGGTAAAAGTAGACATCGAACTGATCCTCCCTCCTCAATCGAACCGACGCATCAGGCGGTAGAAGAGATCGGCCGGCAAAAGCCGCTTCAACCACGCTCCCTGCCTGGCAGGGGTCGTTACCAGATAATGCGGGTGAGGCCTCCTCGCCTCCAGCGCATGCTTTAGCACAGAATAAACGGCCTCGGGACCGAGTTTGTGACGATTGACGGGGCCTGTGCCATTCAGTCGCGCCAGCTGCCGGCGGTATTCGGCTGCATGGGCCGAACCCTCGATATCGATATTGGCTTCAAAGCGCGCCAGCGCCGTCGCCGTGAACTGCGAGGCAATCGGCCCGGGCTCGATCAGGCTGACATGGATGCCCGATCCCTGCAGTTCCATCCGCATGCTGATGCTCAGTCCCTCCAGCGCAAATTTGGAGGCCGTGTAGGCGCCGCGAAACCGGTAGGGGATGAGGCCGAGGATCGACGAGCACTGGACGATGCGACCCTGTCCGCGCCGGCGCATCAGCGGAATCACCTGCCGCGTCAGCTCGTGCCAGCCGAACAGGTTGGTCTCGAATTGTTCCCGCAATATGTCCGTTGGCAGGTCCTCGACCGCGCCGGGCTGGCCATAGGCGCCATTGTTGAACAGCGCATCGATGCGTCCGCCGGTGCGCGCGGCGACCGTTTCAACCAGCGCCGTGATGGTTGCGGTCTGCGTATAGTCCATGACCAGCGCCTCGATGCCGTCGGTCTCGAGCGGGGCAAGGTCGCTGTCTTTCCGGACGGTCGCAAAGACCCGCCAGCCATCGGCCTTCAGTGCCCGGGCGCAATAGGCGCCGATACCGGTCGAACAGCCGGTAATGATGATGACGCGGTGATCCATCATGCAATGATTCCTGTACAAAGCATTCGTCGTTTCCCATATTCGCGGCGACGATACAATCAACTCACCCACGGTCGCCGACCGGGCACTGCGGAGATGGAATGCAGACGGTTCTTCGTACGCTCTACAAGGTGGTCTACGACGCGATCTTTCACTTCATCGAGGACGACGGCTTTGCGATGGCGAGCCACGTCGCCCTGTCGACGCTTCTTGCTGTCTTTCCCTTTCTCATCTTCGGCACCGCGCTGGCGAGCTTTCTCGGTGCGAGCCAGTTTTCCGGCACGGCCATCCATCTCATCTTCGACACCTGGCCCGAGACCATTGCCAAGCCGCTCGCCGACCAGCTGCTGCAGGTGCTGACGATCCCGCGCGGCGGGCTGCTGACCGTCTCCGTGCTGGCCGCCGCCTATTTCGCCTCGAACGGCGTCGAGGCGCTGCGCATCTCGCTCAATCGCGCCTACCGCGTGCCTGAAACGCGGCCGTGGTATTTCACCCGGCTCGCCAGCCTCGGCTATGTGCTGATTGCGGTGCTGATCTTTGCGGCGATCAGCATCCTGCTGCTGGCCGTGCCTGTGGTGCTCGACTACATCCGGGCCAAGCTGCCCTGGCTTGCCGATACGCTGGATATCGTAGCCAGCTGGCGCATCTACGGCACGCTGTTTGCGCTCACCGCCGGGTTGCTGATCGTCCATCTCTGGTTGCCGGCCGGGCGGCGCAAGGTGCTTGATGTCGTACCGGGCGTACTTCTGACCCTGCTGTCGTGGCTCGCGGGCGCGCTGATCTTTGCCTATTATCTGCAGACCTTCGCCAACTACACCGCCACCTATGCGGGGCTGGCGTCTGTTATGATCGTGCTGGTGTTTCTCTACATGGTCGGTGTGATCTTCATCATCGGTGCCGAGATCAACGCGGCGCTGATGAAATTTCGCGTCCGCCGGATGATTGCGCGCAATTACTACGGGCTGGATGCCGGCAGCCCCTCAAAGCCCGATCCGTCGGCGGATATCCGCCGGTGACAGGCCTTCTTCCCTGAGCGCTGCCAGACCGACGGCACCGAAGCTCTTCGACAGCTTTCGCCCATCGGGATCGGTGATCAGCCGATGATGATGGTAGAGCGGCTGCGGCAGGTCGAGCAGGGCCTGCAGCAGGCGGTGGATGGAGGTCGCGGCGAACAGGTCGAGACCGCGCACCACATGGGTTATCCCCTGCGCGGCATCGTCGACCACGACGGACAAATGGTAGCTGGACGGCGCATCCGACCGCGACAGGACGACATCGCCCCAAACTCCGGGCTCGGCCGCTATCTCGCCGCGCGGGCCGTCGCCGCTTTCCATCCACGACAGCGTCTGCGGGACGACGGCAAGCGCCTTCGTCATGTCCAGCCGCCATGCATGTTTCTCGCCGGCGTCGATCCGGCGGCGTTGTTCGGCGTCACTTCGGTCGCGGTCGTCTGCCGGGTAATGCGGCGCGCCATCGGGATCGCGGGGCCAGGGCCGGCCGGCTTGCTCGGCCTCGCGGACCCTCTGGCGAACCTCGCCGCGCGTCATGAAGGCGGGATAGACAAGGCCGCGCCCGATGAGCGTGGACAGGGCGCCCTGATAGCTGTCGAAATGTTCCGATTGCCGGCGCACCGGACGTTCCCAGTCGAGCCCCAGCCAGTCGAGATCCGAGAGGACTGCGGCTTCCAGCTCCGGCGTGCATCGGGCGAGGTCGATGTCCTCGATCCGCAGCAGGAAACGGCCGCCGGCATCCCTCGCCATGTCGTGGTTGAGGATCGCCGACAGCGCGTGGCCGAGATGCAGCGGCCCGTTCGGGCTCGGTGCAAAGCGGAAGGTCGGCTTTTGACGGGGCGGGTCGATCATGCTTTCTTCTGCCACGATTTCCGGGCTTCGGCCAACAGGAGTGAATATCCATGCGTATAATCCGCGACGCCGGCGACATCGCGGAGGGGCTCGAAGCGCTGCTCGAGAGCGACCCGCGCCTGCGCCCGATCGCCGCACTGTGCGGCGCTCTGCCGTTGCGGCTGAGTGAACCCGGTTTTGCCGGACTGGCATATGTCATCGTCTCGCAGGCGGTGTCGCGGGCGAGCGCCGAGGCGATCTGGGAAAGGATGTGCGCGGCCGCAGGCCCACCGCCCGCCGAGGCGTATGTGTCACTGGCGCCCGATGCCTGGCGCGCGTTCGGCCTGTCGCGCGGCAAGGCCGAGACGCTGTCGAGAGTGGCAACAGCGGTGGCGGAGGGCCGGCTCGACCTCATGGATCTCGGTGCGAAAAGCCCGGAAGAGGGGCTTTCCAGGCTGATGGCGGTGAAAGGTATCGGCCCGTGGACGGCGGAGGTCTACCTGATGTTCTGCTGTGGCCATGCCGATCTGTTTCCGTCCGGCGACATCGCGCTGCAGGCAGCAGTCGGCATGGCTTTCGGGATGGAAGCGCGCCCATCGGCGAGGCAAGTGGCTGAGGTGGCGACGGCGTGGGCGCCGTGGCGGTCGGTGGCGGCGCGGCTTTTCTGGGCATTTTACGCGGTTCGCACGGCGCATGTCGCTCTGCCCGTCGGGTGATCGGCCAATGGATGCCAAAAATGCTGCTCTGCACTGAATTTATTGGACTTCACATTCCTGTAACAACAGGCCTAATATGGTGCTGCAGATGAATCGACCGGGAGGATTTCCTTGACGATTGCAGTTTCGCCCCAGGCCTTGCCGGCGCTCGTCCTGAACGCCGACTACCGGCCACTGAGTTATTATCCCTTGTCGTTGTGGTCCTGGCAGGACGCGATCAAGGCCGTCTTCCTAGACCGCGTGAATATCATCGCGGAATACGACCACTCGGTCTCTTCGCCGAGCTTCTCCATGCGCCTGCCCAGCGTCGTTTGCCTGAAGAGCTATGTCCAGCCGTCCCGCAATCCGGCCTTTACGCGCTTCAACGTTTTCCTGCGCGATCGCTTCGAATGCCAGTATTGCGGCGCCCATGACGATCTGACCTTCGACCACGTCATCCCGCGCGCCCATGGTGGCGAAACGACGTGGCAGAATGTCGTTGCCGCCTGCTCGCCCTGCAATCTGCGCAAGGGCAGCAAGCTGCCGAAGCAGGCACAGATGTTCCCGGCGCAGAAGCCGTACCAGCCGACCGTGCAGGACCTGCACAATAACGGCCGGTTGTTTCCGCCGAACTATCTGCACGAAAGCTGGCTCGACTATCTCTACTGGGATACCGAACTGCAGCCCTGACGGCTGCGGTTCGCCTACGCCGCCTTGCGGAAGCCGGCAACGGCGATGGCGGCGAGGATGAGGCTGGCAATGACATTCCAGCCGGCCATGGACAGGCCGAGCACGCGCAGTGCAGCCACCGAGCACGACGGACCATGCACCTTGTTGAGGCTGCCGAGCACGCCACCGCTTGCGGGGGTCGTGGACGAGAAGGCCGGCCCGGTGCAGGAAGACGGCCCTTCCCAGAAGTTCCATTCGACGCCGGCGTGATAGACGCCCATGCCGCCGCCCACCAGCATCATGATGCCGGCCACGGCAAGCAGCCCGCGGGTGAGCCAGGCAGGCATGCCGAACAACGCGCTCAGCGCTGCGAGAATGGCGACAGGGATGCCGTAGTAGTAGGGCAGGCGCTGCATCAGGCAGAGCTCGCAAGGGGTATAGCCGCCGATATACTGGAAACCGAGCGCCGAGCCGACGGTGGCCGCCATGCCGAGTGCCAGCAGCGCGGCGTAACCGAAGGCGGGGCGGGCGGGGTTGATCGTCTCGGTCATCGTATGGCTCCGGGGTCGTTCAGTGCGTCAGGAAATGCAGGGCGATATAAAGCAGGATCAGCACAGCCGCGACGGCGCCGGCAATCAGGCCCAGACGTTTTTCGATGAAATGGCGGATCGGTTCGCCGTAGCGCTGCAGCAGCCAGGCGAGAAAGAAGAACCGGGCGCCACGGGCAACGATGGCGGAGATGATGAACAGGCCGAGATTGATGTTGGCAACGCCCGACAGTATGGTCACCACCTTGATCGGCGGCAGATGGGCGAGGCCCGAGGTCACCAGCAGGAGGACGACGGTCTCGTAAGTGATGCCGTTGCGCAGCTTGTCGAAGGCTTCGAGCTTGCCGTAGAATTCGAGGATCGGCTTGGCGACGGTCTCGAAGGCGTAATAGCCGATGGCCCAGCCGGCGATGCCGCCGAGCACCGAGGCGACGGTGGCAATCAGCGCATACCGATAGGCTCGGTGGGGCTTGGCGAGCGTCATCGGCAGCAGCATCACGTCGGCCGGCACAAGGAAGACCGAGCTTTCGACGAAGGCGATGACGGCAAGCCAGATTTCAGCCGAGGGCCGGCCGGCGAGCGACATGGTCCAGTCGTACAGTCTGCGCAGCATGCGTTCCCTTTCCCGGTTGCAGTGCAAGAGCTTTAGGGGGCTCGACCGGGGCTGTAAATGGCGCCGGCGCCGGCTTCTACCCGCCCTGTGCAAAATTTTCGTGATGGCGTTCAGCCCCGGCGCTGTCGCAAACTTGTCACGCCGGACCCAATCGCGCTGCAGCGAGCGGCAGCTTCGTGTCTGCTGCATTGCAAATCCACTGTTACGGCGCACACTCGTTGCAAAGCGATTCTGCGGAGCAGGCCATGAAGCTTCTGGTGATCGAGGGTGGCAGGAATGCAGCGCGGCTGACGGCACCGACCGTGCGGCCGACTGCCGCCGATGTTCATGCCGAAGCCATGCGGCGCATCGGAATGGCCGGCTACGACACGTGGCGCATCCGCGAATTCGCCACGGGCGCCGCAATGCCGAAGGCGCTGCGCTATCTCCAGATGCAGATCGCCTTTGCCGCAGAAACGCTGGCGCGGCTGGAGCGCATCCCCGACGATTTCCGCTCGGACGTCTACTGGCCGCTTGGCTGAGGTGGGGGTTGGATTTGTCTGGTTAGTCGGTGTCGGGCACCGGGAAGCTGACGCCGACGGAATCGATGCGACGCCATTTGACGGTGGCATCGAAGCTGCGTCCATCGGACAGCAGCAGCTTGAAGGTATCCGGTATTGAGACGGCGTTCTGCACCTTCAACCGCGCACCCGCCGGCGAAATGTCCCTGACGATGCAATCGAAGACGGAATATCCGCCTTCCAGGACAATTTTTGCCCCGAGGAACGACCGCGATCGAACGTGTTCTCTATTTTGCAAGACGGGCATCCTGGAGCAGAGTTCGTGGCTTTGATTTAGCAGACGGAAAGATTGAAGCTTTATGAAAGCCGACGCTGCAAGTTGTCGTAAGGCAAAAATTATAGGGTGGGGGAGAGGTTGGGGTTCGATACGTGCCAACCGAATTCTTTCCAGTGCTGCCTACAAACCCGGCCGGCCCGGCGGCACTACATCCGATGGCTTCAGGCGGTCGCCTTTTTTCGCGACAGGCTTCGTATTGACGGGTTCGTCGATCGAGGTGCGATAATTATCGGCACCCTTAAGGTACAGATAATAAGCCAGCCCTCCAAATGCTGCAGCACTGAGACAAGAGATCAAATAATACATAATGACTGTTCGGAGCATGCGGCGGCGTTACAGCAAGATCAGCCCACCGTCGACAACAAACATCTCTCGGTCATGCAGTTCTATCAATATGGAAATGACGGTTGTCAGGTGATGTGACATGGAGTGCCGGAAATTCAACAAATTTTCCGCTATGAGTGGTGGTGCCTATGCCGGGATGGCAATAATGATTTCGACCAACTGCTCAGCGTGCGCCTGGACACTTCAGCGTCGCGTAGCTAATTTACTCTTCTTTGAAAAGTGTCCAGCCGATATGACGATTCATTAAAGTCCCGTTGCGCAGAATCAATAAGGTTTTTATTTTGCGTGTCCCACGCGAGAAAGGCTAAGATGCCTACGCCGGTACCCACCCATACGATTGGTCTTTGAATAGCGGGCTACGTGAGCGAGATGAAATCTCAAGAAGGTCCTCCTAGCGCTCCTTTAAAAAGTAGCAGTCCTTCCGGCGTTAAGTACAGGCGATTGAAGGCCGCAGTTGTCCTGGCTGTTGTGATCATTTTCGCTCTCGAACTCTTCTTGTTCGTTATCGCCGCGGGCACGCATACATTCTTGGTATCCCCATCCTGGGCCTTAACCGTCCGCACGGCGTCCATATATTGCGGAACTGTTTTTGCCGTCCTTGGCATCTGGGCCGCCATCGCGACCCGTGACAGAGTAAATGCATTTCAAGCATTTTTCGCACCCATCATTATGCCATGCTTGGCTTTCGTCGTCGGGCGCGTGATGTTCATTGGCATCGTTCCCTTGCTGGCCGCCTTGTTGTTGGGGCATCAAGTCGAAATTCCCTACACTGTGTCCACGCCCACACGATCCGGGGGCAAGGCTTGCTCATCAGGAATTGGACTTGAGGATCTACCAATTGGGCTGGATACCCTTTGTATCCATGACGAGGCATTGCGAGAGGGGCTTCTTCCCGGCTCTCGAATAATAGTCACAGGCTATGGCACCACCGAGGGGATCTTTTTTAAGACGCTTCGTCGCGTCGATCGACACTGAGCGAGCGGCGCTTGCGAACAGGTTCTGAATATATTCAGCTTGGGAAGCTTCCAGAACAATCAACCTTTTCAAGTCAACGTTTCACTGAACATTGCCCTCGCCGGCTCTTTCCGGCGAGGGACCTGACACGTCAGTGATGCCTACGTGGCTCACCAAATTTTTCTTCGACCTTTTACTGATTTATGTGGACGGCAAGCAAGGGCTGTGCATGGTATATTCAATACAAGCTTGGGTTGAAAGAAGTTTCCATGCGCGACGCGTTTCCTCATTTTTATAAATTGTCCGACGATCAGATCTTCGCGATTTGGAAGGATTGCATCTTTGTCATTGATGCAAATGTGCTCCTAAATTTGTATCGCTATCAGGAAACCTCACGGGAAGATTTGCTCAGGGTTTTGAGCGCGGTCAAGAACCGACTATGGATGCCGTACCAAGCAGCGATGGAGTTTCAGAGAAATCGGCTTGCTGTAATCAAGGATCAAAAGGGTCGCTTCGACATAGTCCAAAAAGCAATTCACCAGGCGTATACCGGCTTGGAGGCCAGTTTTACGAAAATCGAGAAACGCCATGCCCACATCGATCTCTCAGCAATTTTAAATACCATAAAGAAGACCATTGATGATGTAGTCCTCGAAATCAGCGACATGCAAGACATCCAACATGACGTGCGTGAGCCTGATGAGTTGCTTGGACGCATTGATTCACTTCTGGAGGGGAAAGTTGGTGGCCGACCAGATCAAAAATACATAGATGCTATCGTAAGCGAAGGGAAGTTTAGGTATAAATTCAAGCAGCCGCCAGGCTTTGCGGATGAAGAGGGTAAAAAAGATCTATTTTATACGGACTATGGCGTTCAATATATTGGAATATATGGTGATCTGATACTATGGAAGCAGATACTAGATTACGCCAAAGAAAAAAATTTGCAGTCTATTATTTTTGTGACAGACGACTCTAAGCCTGATTGGTGGAATATTTCGAGTGGCAAAACATTAGGGCCACGTCCAGAGCTTGTATCAGAAATCAAAGCGCATTCCGATGTCGATGCATTTCACATGTATTCCGTAGAGCGCTTTTTGAAACTAGCCAAAGAACATTTGAATATCGATGTATCAACGGGTTCTATTACCGAAGCGCGTGAGATCGCTAGAAGCGATAAAGATCAAGAAGCAGCGCTTGGCCTGTTGAACTATGCGAAGATACCGAATGATACCGATGAAAGTTTGGGAACCTCGAATTCTATAAATAGTATTCTTAAACTCCGTAGACGTCATGGGCTTTCGCCAGATTGGCTAGAAATGCCGGATACACTGTCTGTAATTTTATCATATTCAAAAGAAAACTTTCAATTTACAAAGAATGCTGTAGATGCGCTCCTTTGGTCTTACCCGCAGCTATCGGCGTCTTTTCAACCCTTCTCAGAACAGGGCGCAAAGCTTGATTTGTATGGAGGCAAAAGCGACATCAATTCGCTAATTGGCCACTTGAGGAATGCAGGGATTACCATATTCGACTAGGCGCAGTGCGCCTCTGCCGGATCGAGATCTCGCTCAGTAAGCAAGGCGCCCCCCCGTCCCGAACGGCGAAGGCTTCGTCAAAACCCACCTTCTGCGGGACGGACAGGATTTTTGATCACTGTCCGTCCCGCTTCTATCCATTCAATCGGTAAGGAAACGGTCCGTGCTTCGATTGCCTTAGATGCTTTGAAGCTTTAACTGCAGCCTTTGACCTTGCTCGCGGACTCAATGGCAATGACCTTGCCCTTAGATACAGAAATATCACCCTCTTTGTCGCCGCCCGTTAAGCTTGAAGCCGGAACCCCAATCAGAAACACGCCCATCGCGTCAGCCGTAGCCGCGTTGTTTTGAGCCTTGGAAAGCGAGGAAAGAGTTCCGTGCTCTTTGATATTTTCCTGCGCGAGCTGAGCAAAATTTAGATTCGAATACCCGCATGGCCGATCGCGGAGCCACCGAACGACAGATCATGTCAATCACAGGCCATACCACATCGAAGGAAGTCACCAGGTACACAAAAGCCGCCAATCAGCGGTGGCTTGCGGATGGTGCCATAGGTCTTCTGAACAGCGAAAATCACGAAGACTGAGGATCAAAGGCCGAACAAAAGTGTCCAGTTTTTCGGCCTAGTGTAAGTTTTCTGGACGGTTAATGCCAAAAAGATCAATCTTTTCAACGTCAAAAAACAGTGGTGGTGCCCCATGCCGGGCTAGTCTGCCCAGTATCGAACCCTGTCTGGAAACGTCTTTTTCACTGTTAGATCAGAGCGATAGAGCTAATCCGCCTGTTGGGATAGCGCGACCCTACAGTACCTCAAGGATGTTGGCAACAGTACCCCGCTATCGCCTCCAAGAGCGCTTTTGTTAGGCTTTGCTAGAGACATGAGCGGGGTTCGGGATCATCCAGTCGAAAGACCGCATGTCACCGACGCGATCCCAATGGAAGGCGCAAATTTTCCCGAAAGCTTGGACTTCAAAGAACAGCGAGCCGAGCGACAATTCGATTTCGAGGCGGCGTGTTTTGATGAGCATTAGCTTGTCCCCGTGAGACACCTGCGTGATTGCGGTGATCACACTTTGCTAAGTGCTTCGGCGGGCAAGAGCAAGCGAAAAAATTGTTGTAAATCAGATATTTAGTTGCACTACTGCAAGCTTCCCACTGTCAGAAACATCATCACAGTTCTTGGTGCAGTCAGAGCGGCGCACTTCGAGCCTAGCTCGCTTTTTTGTTCAAGTCTCCCCAAGGACGATCAAATTGCGATAGCCACGGCTCAAGCTACTCGGCAATCGATGCGCAACTCAAAAGTAGATCGATAACTGCCTGAGCTTTTGCTTTCTCAGCGGATAGGCGATCCACCCTGCGCGTCATCACCTCAACGACCTTCAATATCAATTCGTCGTCCGTTGGGGTGCTTGTGCTGACAGCCTCAGCAGCGGCAGTCGATGCCTGGGCAATCTTAATTGCTGGCATCACAACCCGCCTGATCCAGTTAAGTAATGGCTTTGCCTCTGGGCTGCTTGAACGCCTAAGTATTTTGTACAGGCTGTCTTTTGAGATAAGTGTAGCTGATTGAGATTTCGAGTTTGAGAACAACTCTGGATTAGACTTACGAAACACCGGCTTTTTTTGGATGGGCCCGTGTCCCAGAAGCCAACGACCGGAGCCGGAACCTGTAGGCAAACCCAGCGCTGCGCATAGGTCGCCTGCGATGAACCACGGTGTTGGTTTTCACGCGGAACTGAGCCGGTTTTTCCACCGAGAAGTGAGCCACCTCTGAGTATGGTTTTTTGATCAGGGTTTGGTCAAGGGGTTGGCTTTTTCTCCTTTCTTCTGCGCTGCTGCAGCCGAGCTGGCCTTGAAGCGGAAGCTGTCATTTCCTGTTTCCAGGATATGGCAACGGTGGGTCAGACGGTCGAGCAGAGCCGTGGTCATCTTGGCGTCGCCGAAGACTGTTGCCCATTCGCTGAAGCTGAGGTTGGTGGTGATGATGACGCTGGTGCGTTCGTAGAGCTTGCTCAACAGGTGGAAGAGCAGCGCTCCGCCTGAGGCGCTGAACGGCAGGTATCCCAACTCGTCCAGGATGAGCAGATCGAGGCGCACCAGGGTCTCCGCGATCTGGCCCGCCTTGCCCTTGGCCTTCTCCTGCTCGAGAGCATTGACCAGTTCGATGGTCGAGAAGATGCGGATTTCGCTAAATCGGGACAGCGGTTTCAGCAAGTCGCGGACAAGCGTTTCGCTAAGTCGCGGACAACGGATGCGATCGAATCCCGGTTGCCTTGTTGCTGTTACGCGTGATTGTGTTCGGTTATTTCGTCGCCGGTCAAGAGCGTCGGCGTTTTTCGTTTGCGCATGCTGTCGCCTTCGAGAGTGATGCGGTGGGCGTTGTGAACAATGCGATCCAAAATCGCATCGGCCAAAGTGGCTTCTCCAATCATTTCGTGCCAGGCGGCCACCGGAAGCTGAGCTGTGATCAGGGTCGATTTCCTTCGATATCGCTCCTCGAAGATTTCGAGCAAATCGAGGCGCTGTCGGTCATTCAGGGTATGGGTTCCCCAGTCATCCAACACCAGCAACTGAACACGTGCCAGCTTGTCGATGAGGCGCGGAAAGCGTCCATCGAGCCTGGCAAGTGCGAGATCCTCGAAGAGCCGCGGCATACGAACGTAGAGGACAGAGTAGTCGAGGCGGGCCGCCTGTCTCGCAAAGGCGCAGGCGATCCAAGTTTTTCCAGTGCCCGTTTGGCCTGTCAGGATCAGGTTCTCGTTTGCCTTCAGCCATGCGCCCTGCGCCAAGGACAAGACATTGCGACGATCAAGGCCGCGGTGAGATCTAAAATCGATGTCTTCGATCGAGGCATTGGCAAATCGAAGCTTTGCTGTGGCGAGCCGATTGGTCAGCCGTCGGTCGGTTCGTAGTGCGATCTCGCGGTCGAGCATCAGGCCAAGCCGTTCGTCAAAGCTAAGATCATTTCCATGAACTTGCTCGATAAGTTCGCGATAGGCGGTTGCCATTCCGGCAAGACCAAGCGCACTCATCTGGTCCAGTGTTGGATGTGTCAGCATTAGATGTCCTTTCATTGGTAGTAGGTTTTGCCGCGGATATTGCCGTGCGGCGGTGCCGGCTTCACGGTCTCGCTTGCGGCAGGAGCCTGATCGAGACCAGATCTGAGAATGTTGGCGACAGACGAATAGGTCAGCGCATTGATGACCAACGCACGCTCACAGGCCAATTCCAGCCGATCGGTTTCGTAACGACGCGCCAGGGAGAGAATGCCCTGAGCGGATCTGTAGCCTTGCTCCGGGTGCGGCCGATCGCTAAGCAGACGCTCGATAAATATCGCAGTATTGGCCCCAACCTTCGCCGCTTCCTTGCGCAACGTGTGAGGCGTCGTGTTTGCATAGCGCTGGTGAGCTTTCGGCATATGCTCATTGACAGTGATATGGCCGGAACGCTGGGAGCTTCGGATGTGGCTGGCGACCCGCTTGTGGTCAAAGAAGATCTCGACCGCTCGATACGTCAGCCTGATATCGACCTTCCTGCCGATCAGACCGTGCGGCACGGAATAGAACGTCTTGTCGACGTCGACATGGTAATCGGGATGAACCTTGGCGACCTTCCATTCCGCGTATTCAAACGGCGTTGGCGGCAGTGGCTTGAGCTGGGAGCGCTCGACCTCATCGAACAGGGCTCGCCGGGATTTTCCATACCGACGCATCGTACGGGTGTTAAGGTCCTCGATCAGAGCGCTGATGCGGATATTGAGATCGACAAGGCTGAAGAAACGGTCGTTTCGAAGTCTGGCCAGAACCCACCTCTCGACGATTAAAACCGATCCCTCCGCGGATGGTTTATCCCGAGGACGCCGCGGCCGTGCTGGCAATACGGTCGTATCGTAGTGTTCGGCGAAGGCAGCAAATGTCGCGTTCAACGTCGGTTCGAACCAGAGAGCCTTGGCAATCGCGGATTTGAGGTTGTCGCAGATCGTTGTCTTCGTCACCCCACCGAAGTAACTGAAGGCTCGCTGGTTCGCCTCGATCCAATCCGGCAGCTTCTGACTGAAGCTGGCATAGGAGAACACCAATTGCGATGCACTCAGCACGGCCACATAAATCTGTGCTGCCCGGATCTCGCCAGAAGACGGATCGATGATCGGGATCGTATGGCCGGCATAGTCGCATTCCATCGCGACACCAGCCACATGACGACTGCGATAGGTGGGTTTGGCGCGGCTCTCATAATCAGCAAATCGGCAGCAGAACCAGGTGTAGCCGTATCCATCCGGATGGACCTCCCGGTATTCCTGCCATAGCAGGTTGAGCGTCACGCCTTTGCGTTTCAACTCGCTGGCCACTTTCGGCCAGTTCGGTTCCTCGCTGTCTCGAGGAGGTCGCCCCATCCGCCGGAATAGTCGCTGCTCCAGGAGCTCGTCATCATCCAGACCGGGTGGAAGTGGCCATGCTGCAAGCCCCGCCTCCCGCGCCCGCAGCAGATACGTTGAGACCGACGTCTTGCTCATCTTCAGCCGCTCAGAAACGGCGCGTATCGACAATTCCTGCTCGAACGTCAGCCGCAGTATCGATCGAATGTCTTTCACATCAGTATGTCTCGCTTGCTTCCGTCTAGGCATTAGATCCTCGCTTAAAACACGAGAACAAATTGCCAGATCGGCGCTCACGAGATTCGATCTAAATCCGCTGTCCCTTCTGTCCGCGACTTACTGAATTTGCTGTCCCGAACTTTCTGAATTCGGTGTCCGCGACTTACTGAAATCTTTGTCCGGGACTTTGTGAAACCCGCACGAGAAGAAGCGGACCTTTCGGCGATGATGCTCGATCGCTTGGATTCCAAGACCGGTCGCAACATGCGTTTTTCCAGTGCCAGGGCCACCGATTAGGACAACGTTCTGCGCCCCATCCATATACTCGCATCGGTGCAGTTGGCGCACGGTGGCCTCGTTGATCTCGCTGGCAGCGAAGTCGAAGCCGGAGATGTCTTTGTACGCAGGAAAGCGAGCGGCCTTCATATGATAGGCGATGGAGCGGACCTCGCGCTCGGCCATCTCGGCCTTCAGCAACTGTGACAGGATGGGCACGGCCGCATCAAAGGCAGGAGCCCCTTGCTCGATAAGGTCTGTAACGGCTTGGGCCATGCCATACATCTTCAGGCTCCGTAGCATGATGACGACGGCAGCACTTGCGGGGTCATGACGCATGGCGACCCCCTACGATCCTGGCGCGTAGGCCATCATAGCGTTCGACATTGGCCTCGGGTTCACGCACCAAGGTCAGCGCCTGTGGCGTATCGATGTCGGGACC
This sequence comes from Rhizobium sp. B21/90, assembly GCF_019355815.1. NCBI lineage: Bacteria > Pseudomonadati > Pseudomonadota > Alphaproteobacteria > Hyphomicrobiales > Rhizobiaceae > Rhizobium > Rhizobium sp. B21/90. The sequence continues at coordinate 692,732 of NZ_CP072162.1, forward strand.
ATCGATTGTCTTGCCGTCGATCAGCCGATGCAGCAGGTTCAGCACATGCGTCTTGGTCGCCACCCCCGCATCCAGGGCCAGTTCCACAGCCCTGAGGACGACCTGTTCGTCGTGATGAAGGACAAGGGCCAGAATATCGGCCATCTCACGATCACCGCCGGGGCGGCGAAGCATCTGATCTTGCAACTGTCTGAAGGCCACCGGCAGTTCCAGAAAGGGTGCACCGTTGCGCAGGGCACCGGGTTTGCGCTGGATGACGGCAAGGTAATGTCGCCAGTCGTAAATCGTTCGCGGCGGCTTGTCGTGGCTGCGCTCAATGACGCGCTCATGCTCGCATAGGATATTGCCCTCGGCCGCAACGACTAGTCTCTCGGGATAGATTCGCAGGCTGACGGGCCGGTTCGCAAACGATGCTGGCACGCTGTAACGATTCCGCTCGAAGGTGATCAGGCATGTCGGCGAGACGCGCTTGCTCTGCTCGACGAAGCCATCAAACATGGCGGGGAGCGACATCAATGCTGCCCGCTCATCAGCCCAGACATCCGCGATCGTGCCGGGTAAGGTGCCGTGCGCTGTGTCGCGCCACAGGTCCTGGCAATGCTGTTCCAGCCAGGCATTCAATGCCGCCAGATCCGGAAAGTCCGGCATCTGTTGCCACAGCCGCGGTCGGGCATCCTGGACATTCTTCTCGACCTGACCCTTCTCCCAACCCGCGGCGGGATTGCAGAACTCGGGCGCAAAGACGTAGTGGTTCGTCATCGCGAGGAAACGGATATTGACCTGCCGTTCCTTGCCACGACCGACACGATCGACCGCTGTCTTCATGTTATCGTAAATGCCGCGGCCAGGCACGCCGCCGAACACACGGAACCCGTGCCAGTGGGCGTCGAAGAGCATCTCGTGCGTTTGCAGTAGATAGGCCCTGACCAGAAATGCCCGGCTGTGTGATAGTTTGATATGGGCGACCTGCAGCTTCGTGCGCTCGCCGCCTATCACGGCATAATCTTCGCTCCAATCGAATTGGAACGCTTCGCCTGGGCGGAAAGACAGAGGAATGAATATGCCGCGGCCCGCTGTCTGCTGCTCAGTCCGCCAGTCACGGGCGAACGCGGCAACCCGACCATAGGAGCCGGTAAATCCGAGAGCCATCAGATCGGCATGAAGCTGCTTCAAGGTTCGGCGCTGCTTGCGCGACCTCCCGGCCTCGGTCTTCAGCCAGCCAGATAGTTTATCGGCAAAAGGATCAAGCTTGCTCGGTCGTTCCGGTACCGTGAACGTCGGCTCAATCGTGCCCGCATTCAAATACTTCGCGATCGTGTTGCGTGACAACCCGGTGCGCCGGCTGATCTCCCGGATCGACTGCTTCTCACGCAGCGCCATCCGACGGATGATGTTTAAAAGTCCCATGTGGATCACTCCGTTGCCCCCGTCGCTCGCCGCGTTGGGGGAAGGTTCACATGGCTCAATTCTCAATGGAAATTATGCGCCTAACCGGCTCAGTTCTGCGTGGAAACCAACACCACGGTTCACTGTCGATCATCATAGTTCTTATCTCGTGGCCTTTGAAGCCGAAGACCGACGTCTCGTTGTTCATGCAACTGTCCTTCGCGCCAAATGGGAGGAGGGAGATGATTGTTGTCGAGATGAGATAGTGAAGGCGGGGCCACCTGAGCCCCACCCTCGAATATCTTCAGTATTCAAAGGGACCGTGTTGTTGTCTGCGGTCCACCTTGGGCTGCATCGGCCCGTGATCAATGGTTGAAGTTGCGACGTACTAAATCATCTGACGACTAGGCCATTGCGGCCCCTCACCAACCTCTTAACGGGCTTGTCATCTGCCGTAGGCGTGGGGCGCTTGACACCATCTCCAGCATATCCAGGCTTCGCTGATGCTGCCTTTGCGGCAAGCGTAGCGGCGGCACGGGCCTTAGCCTTCTGAAGCCGGTCGCTCAGTGTGTCGGCAGCGTCGGTAGCGTCTGTGGTGGCTGGTTGTGCGGCTGCGGGTTTTGGTGCTGCGCCGGGCCGTTTGATGCCGTCACCAGCGTAGCCTGATGCTGTCACCGGGGTTGCGGTAGGTGTTGGTCGCTTGACGCCGTCACCGGCATAGCCAGCCTTCGATGGGACTGGTGTCGCAGCCTTACTAGTCTTGCTTTCTGTGGTTGACGAGGTGGCACTCGGGGCGACGGAAGGGTTACGGTCTGAAGGACGGGGCGTTGGCATAGGACCCATCTTGGGTGTCTTGGCTGCGCTGTTGACCTCGGACTTCAGCTTTGTAGTGTAGGACTTGCCGTTGAAGGTGAAGGTCTTCGCGCCGGAATTGCGGGCGGCTCTGAATGCATTGCCAAAGTTGGACATGGTATCTCTTTCGATTTTCGGATTGCGAGTTGGACGAAAGCGCGACGAGTTGTCCGCTCAGGCCCCTTGGCTAGAACGTTGAAATTAGGTTGGAGATGGAGTTGTTTGTGGCCTCGTTACTGCGGGCCGATTTGGTCGAAATCGACAGCGTTGGGGATGCTTCCGCGCTGCTTCCCGTGGAAAAGCGCCCACTGAACCTGCGGCACAGTTTTCCTCACCGCCCTGGCAAGCTGCTCGATAGTCCTGAAATTGCCCGTAGCCAGCAGGCCCTGTATTTCTACAATGCGTGCTGCGAGTGTTCTTTCTCTTGCCGCAGCTTTATGTAGTTGGCGATCCGCAGCACAATGGACGGCGTAGGCGCAGCGGTTGGCCTTAGCGGATGTCCGCTTGGTGGCCTCTTCCTTCATCATCTTGCGCAGGTCGGCAATTCTCTCTTTCAATAGTTGTAGCTCTGTAGGCATCGGTCTCCTTTCGTGTCGTTGTCGTTAGGGATGCGGGGGGTCGCCCAGCTCGATTTGAGGCCATATTCCGTATTCCCAGCTAGTAAGAAAGGAATAGGGAATAGGACTGCGAGTGTAGCGGAGGGGCTAGAGCCTCCCCCGCAGTGCCACCCGAGGTATCCCTAGAAATCGTTGGCGGCTTCCTTGGTTACTACGGTGTCCTCTTGTTCCGCCGGGTCCTGAGCCCCACCAGACAGCGACCGTGCATTGATGAACAGTCTGTCGATCTCATCTTGTTTCGCCGTGTTGAGAATGACGCAACGCTTCAGTGCCTTCGAAACAGAGCCCTGAGACATGCCAAGCGCCTTCGCCACTTGAAGCTGATTGACGAACTTCAGTGACTTCACGGCATTCAGAACGCGCTCATCGTTGCTACCCGTGTCGTCCTGAACGTCCCATCCGGCCTCCCTAAGGGTCCACACTCGCGGCCTGATGCTGTCGTTCCCCCGGCCTCGGAACTTGCCGAATTGAGTGATGAACGATGCTTCCCCGGGTTTTTCCACGGGAGGCCTTTCGAGACCCAACTTGACCTCGAAGGTTGCCTCAAGTGCCGTCGAGCCACGAGCATCCTTGCCGGACTTGTTGGCGTGGTGGACGACAATGGCGGTCTTTCCCGCCTGCTTCATCATCAGCAAGAAGCCCATGATGGACCTGAAAGCCGTGGCGTCGTTTTCGTCTGCGAGGCCGTCAGCACAGGTGGTGAGATTGTCGATGATGATGACCTCAGCACCGCTAGTTTCCATCTCAGCAAGAATACGCTCCTGAGACGCGGCGTCGGTAATGTCGTAGAACTGAGCGCGAGGGTCTTGGAATTGGCGCGGCATCAGGAGAAGGTTCGCCCCCATTGCCTGTCGATCCAAGCCATCAACCGCGCCGCTGCCTATGAGGTGATTGATACGCTCTTGTAGATCTTGCACGTTCATCTCACCTTCGAGGATCAGTACCTTGCGCGGCTTAGGGGCTGCCCATTCCCACACACGGCCACCCCCGGCCATCGCTAGTGCCAAGGACAGGGTAAGCCATGTTTTACCCACTCCGGTCGCGGCCCAGATCAAGGCGCTCTCACCGGTCCGCAGCCAAGGGTCGATAGCAAACTCTCTTGGTGGAAAGTTCCTCCGGAGCAACTGTGCTGCCGTGATGCCCTTCAAAGGGGGCTTCGGTACACCTTCGGAAACCAGCGCGACGCTCATGCTGCACCTCCGGTCAACTCTGGCCCAAGGATGGCGTCACGCTCTGCACGGACCCTGTTCCTAGCAGCCTCAAGGCCCTTGGCCTTCCGTCTGGCGATCTCAGCCCCATAGGAAACGAGCTTCGAGGCATCGACAATCGACCAGAGTGCCTCAGTCGTCCTCGGTGGGACCTCCTTGAAGGTGCTGCGGGTCATGGTGTTGCCAGACCACTTGTAGACCGCCTCGCGTGGATTGAGGCGTAGCAGCATGCGCACGGTCTGGAAGCGGAAACCGTCGTCATGTTTCCAGTGGCGCTTGTCGTCCTCGTACCAGAAGCCCATGGCCATCACCAGTTTCACGATGGTAACGCTATCGACCTCCTCAGACAACGAGACGATTGCCCCGGATGCCTGGAGCCGATGCACGTTGAACGGAACGCCCCGCTGTGCTGCCCCGATGTCGGCCTGTGCCGCCGCCACGGTACGGTTCCAGATGTCGTTCATGCTGTCGTAGGCGGTGGTCGCGGAAACGGTGCTCAGGTAGCTTTCGATTTCCCTAATGTAGGGTTTGAGGTCCGTCTTCTTGACGCCAACCTGAAGAGGATGACCATGGCGAGCCTTAGTCCTCTTGTGGCGTTCGCATAGGGAGCTGTAGCCATCGACCGGCTTGGTGCATCCGTCAGCCTTGCATGTTCTCATGTATATGTGGGTTCTCTTTTGTTGGATTGGTCAAGGCGAGGAGCATGGCTCCCCGTTCATGCAGTACACGCTGCACGGCCACTCCGTACCGGGACCCTGAGGCACGGGGGCAGGACGTATTTGAGTAGTCTTATGTTCTAATGTGGGGTGCCCGTAGGCGCTGTGGTGGTCTCGTAACGCCGTTGACGGCGGTGCCGCTTGGGTGGACTAAGGTGATCTATGGCGCTCTGTGGTCTCTCTCAGGGGGCTCGGGTTGCTTCCCGGCCAATCCCTACACCGCTCTGTTCAACGTCCGGGCCACCCCGTCCGCCTTGCCACTGCTTACGGCCTCGACCGTTCCAGATTTGGTGTCTTTGGTTCCGCTGTACGGGGCTACTTGGTGCGTCCCCTGCGCCGTGGGTGTGTCCACAGACCTGTCAGGCGGGGTCCATATGGCGGCACAACATGTACCCGTCAACAAGGAAATTCAACGAAATCATGCACTTGGTAGACGTAATCTGGTGTGGCTGCAGGTGGTTCAAAGGCTTGCCGGGCAAACTGGGACAATCTTGAGACAATCTTTTTTCGGATGAAGGCGACGGAGGAATGCAATAGATGTGGCGAGGGTTGCCTCACGTGCCTTTCCTTGTGCATCAATGCCGTGCGAACTTTGACAGACCCACCCCTATTGAACGGCTTTGACATGATGCGTTTGAGGAAGATCTTTTCGGTAGCCGCCGTGAGCTTTGGTCTGTTGGTTTGTTGGTGCCTATGTGACCAGTTCTGGGCGCTGACCCACACGACATGGCGTCCCACGGTTTCCGCACCGCTGTCCCCAGATGAAATACATAGGATGGGGGCGGTTGATGCTGTAGAGGACTATTGCAATACAGCGACTGACCTCACAGCAAAGGGCGAAAGCCTTAGGCGGAGATTTGTAGAAAACCGCAGTGATGCCGCCACAGCCGCCCTCAAGGAAGCCAAAGAAAGCTTCAGAAACGTAGACTGCAATCAGCTGTTAATTAGATTTGAGGACATGATGCAGCGTGTGGAATTCTGAAAGCGCCCCCAACCATTGGCTACTCCGCCCCCTCCCTAATCCTCTTGGCCACCTTAGCTACCGTCATGCGACTGACCCCGTCATGGCCTGCACGTCGGTCCAGCTCTTGCCACCCTTTTAGCAACTCCGCGACGTGGGCGTTTCGTCGGGTGTCTTCTGCCTTGCCTTGTCAGCAAGCGCTTTCAAAGAGGCCTCAAACCGGCTGAGAGAAGCGCTGCGGTAGACTATCTAAGCCTTGAGGTTGGTCTGCCACGGGCGAAGATTGTGAGGTGGGAGGACAAGTTGCACAACCTTGAGGCGTTTTTTACTTGTAGTTAGGAACTGCCGGGATAGACTGCTCCTGAGCATGATGCTCCCTGAGCGCTTTTCGACGCTGCCGATGTATGTGGACGAGGAAGGCTTGTTTCTGTGGGGGAACATCGCGTGACATCTATTTCAGCTATCGCCAGCAGCGCAATCTCGGTTCTTTTCAGTTCGCCTACCGCACAAGCTACGGACGTGACGCCTGCGTCTCAGACCCAGCCGGTAGCGGCAACCGGCCACACCGACGATGCTATGAAGACGGGTGGCGCTATCGGTAAGATCATCGAGATCGTCTCTGGGATGAGCCAATCCGACAAGCTTTTTGATATGAAAAATGCTCAAAGGGCCTACGCCGCGGATGGAGAGTACAGCGAGACTTTGACGGGAACCGGTACGGTCGCCACTGAAGCCGAGATGATGAAAAGCGCAATCGCACAGGCCACGGAGGCCGCAAGTGGAACAGGTCCGCAGGCTGACCGAGGGAAGGCCTTCTTAGCGGCGGCGGCGAGTGGTGGCATTCAGAAAACAGACATGGCAACAATGGGCGTCACGTCCACTATGACTGAGACTGACTATTACTATGCCGACGGACGTCAAAAGGGCGGAAGCGGTAGTTGGAATACCCAAGGAATGGATCAATTTCTAGAAAAGAACGTCACGATCAAAGACGGTATCATGTACAACAAGGCGGGAGACTACGCGAGTATCTCGCAGAACGGCGCGGAATTCATATTCAATGTTTGGCCAAAGGGCTCAAGTTCGAACGCATTGCCCCGGCCCACCTCGGCATAGCGGACGTACGCATTTAGGCCTCCCGAGTGGCCATGAGATACCCACGGCCACGCTCGATCACCCGAGACACCTGTGTCGCTGTCCATACGCCGCCACGGGAGGTCTTGACGCCGGTACTGTTGAGCGATGCTGCGATTTGGGCGAGGGTGGCCCCGCCGTCACGCATGGGCCCTATGGTCGTCATGAGCTTCTTGGCCTCTCCTGCAGCCTTGTCCTGAATTGCCTCGTTGCGCTTCATGGTCTTGTCGCGGAGACCGCCAAGCTTCGAGCCCCGGGTCTTGGCCACGGCCAGTGCCGCCTTGGTACGTGCTGAGATGAAGTCGCGTTCCATTTCCGCCATGACCGCATACATGTGGAGCATTGCCTTGTCGGTCCTCGGGAGATTGGCGACAGCGAACTTCACCCGCTTGTCTTCCATGAGCGTGGCGATGCGGGCAACCTTTCGGCTGAGCCTGTCGAGCTTAGCCACCAGCAATACAGCGCCGGTCTTCCTGCATAGGTTTAGTGCCTTTTGAAGCTCTAGCCGGTCGTCGTTTGTGCCGCTCTCGATGTCCTTAAAGCTGCCTTTGACCTCGTAGGGCATGTCGCTGTAGTTCTTCAGGTAAACGTCAATGTCGAGGTCTTGAGCCTCCAGCCCAAGGCCGCTTTGTCCCTGACGTGCTGTCGAAACCCGTGTGTAACGAACATATTGAAGCATTTGTCTTAATAGACCCGTTGTGCATGTAACTAGCACTAATCGGTCGTTTATCTAATGTCAACGTTCGTTGTGAGTGTTAACTGGTGATAAGGCCAGCTTTAGAAGACGTCGCCGGGGAGAGCATTCAGTGAATGCCCATCACCTCGCTAAAACGTGCCGCAATCAAATCCCCTGCCGCATTGATGATTGTCCCGCCGATGATCAGTGTCCCTTCGACACCGCGCCGAAACACCTTATGCGCTATCAGCGTCCATGCCGCGATTGTCCTGTACTTTTCGAGCGCCGGCTTTGAGGAGGGTTGCTCATCAGCATGTAAGTCGGCGAAGTTGGCCTCTATCGCGGAGCCAACATTGCCGGTCAGGTTCCACACTTCTTCGGCCACCACATAAAGGAAAGCAATGCCTTGGATCAGGGAGCCTGCGCGGGGCAATGGCGAGAAAGCAGTGGATGTGCAGTACGACCAAGCGGTGGCGCAAACGATGCTCGATAGGGCAAGGGCGAGGAAGGGTGCCAACAGCAGGGCGATAAAGAGGAAGAAAACCTGCCCCATGATGAAGAGGTTCATTCCGTTGATTGGATTGTTCAGCTTGGTCATTGACAGGCCACCAGCGAGGAACGGTGGGTGCAGGTATATGCCAACACCCTAATAGGCTTTGGCCGTTCGGAAGAGTTGTTTGTCTTAGTCTGGGAGAAACTTTCTCGAAGGCGGGGGACTACCTGTGCCCGGTGGCACTTTGCGTCTCCTGAATATTACTCGTTTGTTTCCTGGAGGCGAGCAATGTGAATGAGTAGCGCGTCAATCCGACCTTGGGTTTCAGCCCGTGGGATCTCCCGGTCATTAATCTTGACTATGCCCTCTAACAAACCCTCTTCGTGCTTCAGCGTCTGTTGCAAAAAAGTAATCAGCTCGTCATATTTCATAGGTTATCCCTCAATCTCCAATTGAGGTGCAGTATCGATGATGCAACGAGCAGCGGCAAGGCTAAAACGGGGATTTTCTATGAGTACATTCGTGTTAATCGTTATGGTCACGATGGGACCAACACTAGTTTACTCCGGCAAAGTCGCTACCTACTCCGACAAGGACAAGTGCGAAACGGCTTGCGCGGCTGCGTTTGGTGAGTGGCTGGAGGTGTGAATAGGGATTACTAGTGCGTTCCCGTCGAGAAGCTGAAGATGTAATACTCAACTGATCAAGTGCTGGCAGCTGATCTGCCGCTTCCTTCAGCAGCTTCCCGCTCTCTCGCTAGTGGTTACCGCCTGACATAAGAGTCCTGTATGGGATTCCATTTGCTTGGTTGGCATGCGAGTCTGGCGCATGCGCACAGGAATATCGTTCACCGTTTCGCCAACAGATCACCAACGCCTGATGGCCTTGACCAGGGATCGCAATGCGCCCCAAAAGCACGTCTGGCGGGCCGAGATCATCCTGCTGAGTGCCGATGGCGTCGGGACTGTCGAGATTATGCGCCAGACCGGCAAATCGAAGACCTGCGTATGGCGCTGGCAAGAGCGCTTCGCCACAGAAGGCGTCGAGGGTCTCCTGCGCGACAAGACGCGGCCGTCGCGTATTGTGCGGCTCGGACCCGATGTCGCCGAGCGTGTGGTGGCCCTGACGCTGGCTGATCCGCCGGGCGAGACGACGCACTGGACGGCCGACATGATGGCGACGGCCGCCGGCATCAGCGCCAGCGCAGTCAGGCGTATCTGGAAAGCGCATGGCCTCGCACCTCATCGGTGGCGGCAGTTCAAATTGTCCAACGACCCGAAATTCGTCGACAAGCTGCGAGACGTTGTCGGCCTCTATGTTGATCCGCCAGCCCACGCCGTCGTGTTGTCGGTCGATGAGAAAAGCCAAATCCAGGCGCTCGACCGCACCCAGCCGGGCCTGCCGATGAAGAAGGGTCGGCTCGGCACCATGACCCACGACTACAAGCGGCACGGCACAACCACGCTGTTTGCCGCCCTCAACGTGCTCGACGGCACCGTCATCGGTCGCAACATGCAGCGTCATCGTCATCAGGAGTTCATCCGCTTCCTCAACGCCATTAACGCCCAGGTGCCGGACGACAAGGCCGTCCACGTCATCCTCGACAACTATGCTGCCCACAAGCATCCCAAGGTGAGAGCCTGGCTCGACCGTCACGAGCGTTTCACCTTCCACTTCACTCCGACTTCAAGCTCATGGCTCAACGCGGTGGAGGGTTTCTTCGCCAGGCTGTCGAAGCGGCGTCTGAAACGCGGCGTTTTCCATTCCGTCGTCGATCTCCAGGCCGCCATCAACCGTTTCCTCGTTGAGCACAACAAAAAGCCAAAGCCCTTCACTTGGACCGCCGATCCCGACAAAATCATCGCCGCCGTTAAACGCGGGCACCAAGCGTTAGATTCCATCCACTAGTTCCCCGGCCAGTGCGATTGTTCCGTGGGCAGGTAACGCTTCCTCCAATGGTTCAGCGCCTGCCGATACCTGACCGCCACGGCGGCCACTGCTCCGCTGTCCTCTTGGGCGAAAGTAACCACGACATCCGCAGCATACGCAAGATGCTGAGCAAGCTCTTCAAGGAGTGCCCGCAGACGAGTTTGATCAGGGAAAGGTCCAATTTGAGTAAGGTTGTCGGGCGATATTAACGAAAAGCCATCGGGAGATGGGTGCGCACCGTATGTCGAGAGGAGTGCATAGGCTTTAGCCCTGCGCTGATCTTTGTAGCCGTCAAGAGCGTCCAGTCGCTCCCGCACCTTAACCGGCTTGAAGTCCCTCTTCCGAACCTTTTCAGGTGAGGAATGCCATCTGGTCAAGCTGTCTCTGTCGCGGTTGAACAAATCCATGAGGAAGTAGACCTCAATGAGATCACGAACCATGGTGAGGCAGGGCTGAAAATAGCCACAGCGCAACAGACGCAGCGCTGCCGCACCGCTGTTGAAGCACCGTATCGACAGACGAAGCATTGTTAGCTCGTCGCTGTCTCTTTCCCGCAAAGCCTCAGGTAGACGCGAGAGGCAATCGAGGGCGGCGTTAATCATCGATAGGTGGTCCCGTAGGTCCACGTTTGCGGCGATGATGGCATCATGCTGTGCAACGATGGGTGTTTCGTCAAGGAGGTAGTCTAGCATCAAGCGCACCTTCGAGGAACAGGAGGTTCAACTGATGCCGCCTTGTACCCCGGTGGCCCTATTAGTTTCGAGGGGGGGCACCGGGGGTTCGCCGCGTGATCCACCAGTATCATGCCATTCAGGAAATTTGCGGCAAAAATTTCGGGCTGTGTTCGGAATATTGTTGGCGCTCTCATTCATACCTTGACCATGTTCCCGCTTGGTTCCAGTGATGGCGTGAGATGGGCTTCGTGTGAGGCGGGTATGTTCAAAAGGAAGACGGTTCTTGTGGTCGGGGCCGGCGCAAGCAGCGAAATGGGATTGCCCGTGGGTGATCAACTCAAGGCGGTGCTTAGTAGCAAACTCGACCTACGCTTTGAAAATGGATACGACTTGTCACGGGGTGACAGGGGCATCTTGGGTGCAATCCGAGCTATTGTCGAGCAGCGCGGGGAACGGGATATTAATCCGCTGTGTACTGCCGGACGCGTGATAGCCGCTGCTATGCCGCAGGCGATTTCGATAGACAACTTTCTGCATACCCACTCCGACGATCCAGACATTGTGCTCGCTGGTAAGCTTGGTATCGCAGCCTCAATTCTGGAAGCCGAGAACAAAAGCACAATCCAATTGCAAGAGCGGAATGGGGGCATCGAATTCGCGACCTATCCAAACATTTGGCTCAACACGTTCTGCAAGATGATATGCGAGGGTTTGAGGAAGACAGACCTTGAAACGATGTTTGAGAATGTCAGCATAGTCACGTTCAACTATGACCGTTGCATCGAACACTATCTGTCCCACTGGATAGCGAACTACATGCAGATACCGCTGGATGTGGCTCAGCTGCTAACGAACAAGCTAACCGTCATCCACCCTTATGGGCAGGTTGGGAAACTCCCATGGCAGCCGGGGCCGCAACCTTCAGTCAACTATGGCGACCTTCACAGGTCTCAGGACCTCGGAAAATACGCTGCTCAGATACGGACATTCACAGAAAGAGTTGAGGACGAGGCGATGCTGTCGCGAATGCGTGGCTTGATTAGCGAGGCTCAGCGCATCGTCTACCTTGGCTTCTCTTATGGTGACATGAATATGCAACTGCTGCGCCTTGAGCAGGAAGGGCCATTCAAAGCCGCCTTCGGTACGACTTACAATATGTCAGCGTCGAATACCGAAGCTGTCATACAGCGTATTTCCGTTTCCCTCAGTTTGCCGGGGCAGTCCAGCCTGTTGCTCGATCGGTATTTCGGAACTCTTACAGCCAACCAATTGCTCAATGACTACTGGTATACATTGGTTGAGTGACGCACTATCTGCGCTGTTAGGGCCTTTGAACGCCTTCTTGTCGTTTACGCCTTCTGTGCGTTCTTGGACGGTAGCAGCAACCTCATTGCTTCTGTTGTCGCCACGAGCCTAGCCTCTTTCGAACCATACCGGTTCGCCTCGCCGGTTACACTGTGACCCAGTATGATGTGCCTATCATGCTCGCTGATGCCTGCGACGATCATCCTGTCCTGTAGCGTGTGGCGCAAGGAGTGCACGGTCACCTTAGGATCCTTCACGACTTTCCTAAGGTTCTTCATCAGTGCCGCACTGGCGACGTTGCCACCACCCGGCTTGCCATACTTACTGAAGACTGCCTCGGTACTACCCGAACGACCATCAAGAGCCTCACGGGCGGCATCAAGCGCATCGCCGTATCCATCCGAGGTGAACCGCAGGATTTTTGCTTTTGCGCGTGGTAAATTGGCGGGATGGAGATCGACGAAGGCAAAATCGACGATGCTGTGCTGGCGCTGCTATGGCTGACGCTTCACAACGAGCGTTGCGCCTGGAAGGGTTTTGACTGGGCTACGACGGATCGGTTGCATCAGAAAGGCTTGATTGGCGATCCGGTGAACAAGTCGAAGTCGCTGGTGCTGACGGATGAGGGTCTACGCCGATCGGAAGAGCTTTTCCGGCAGTTATTTACGCAGCAACCGCAATCTCCGCCGCCTTGATCCTCTTCCATTCCCATGGCAACAATTCGTGCAGGCGGGAGACGGGCAGATCGGCGATGCGAGCCAGCACGTCCGCCAGCCAGGCCTTCGGATCGATATCGTTGAGACGGGCCGTGGTGATAAGGGTCAGCATGATGGCAGCCCGGTCTGCGCCGCGATCGGACCCGGCGAAGTTCCAGTTTTTCCTTCCGCAAGCCACGCCGCGCAGAGCTCTTTCCGCCGCGTTGTTCGTCATGCAGATCCTGCCGTCATCGGCGTATCTGGCAAAGTCCTGCCAGCGCGACAGCATGTAGTTGATCGGCTCAAGCACCGGTGAGGATCGCGACAAACCTTCGCGCTCCTGCCGCAACCAGGTCTCCAGCTCTTCGAGCAGCGGTTTGCTCATTTCCTGGCGCACGGCAAGTCGCTCACCGGCGCTCTGGCCGTTAATGTCGCGCTCGATGTCAAACAGCGCATCGATACGCTTGACCGCCTCCAACGCCGTCGCAGAGACAGGCTTTGCCCCTTTGCCCCGCCGGGCACTTCGCGAGACATCTGCCAACTCGAAGAACTTTCGGCGCGCGTGGGCAAAACAGAAGGCCGGCGTCACCGGGATCTGTTTCTTGGTCCGATCGAAGAGCGGATTGAAGCCATTGTAGCAATCAGCCTGCAGGATACCGGTGAACTCGGCCAGGTGTCGTTGCGGATGCTCACCCCGCCTATCACTGGAGGCGTAGAAGACGGCCGCCGGCGGTGATAGCCCACCAAACGGCCTGTCGTCGCAAACGTAGGTCCATATGCGCCCCGTCGTGCATTGGCCCTTGGCGAGGATCGGGATGGTGGTGTCGTCGCCGTGCAACCGCTCGGCCGCAAACACATGGGTCTCAATGAGATCGAACAGCGGTGTGACGGCGGCGCTGACGTAGCCAACCTGGTCGGCAAGCGTCTGGGTGGACAGATCGATCCCTTCACTGCGAAAGCGACGGCTCTGGCGGTTGAGCGGCTGATGCTCAGAGAATTTGTCGAAGACGATGGTGGCGAGTAGCTTGGGGCCGAGAAAGCCACGTGGCGTTGCATGGAAGGGTGCGGGCGATTGGCTGATGCAGCCGCAGTCCCGGCACGTGAACTTCTCCCGCACGGTCTCGACGACCTTGAAGCGGCGCGGGATCTCCTCCAGCGTCTCGGTGGTGTCCTCACCGAGCTTCGACAGGCGTTCGCTGCCGCAGTGATCGCAGGCACTGGGCGCGTCGATGACGACGCGCTCGCGCTCGATAGTCTCTGGCCAAGGCTTGCGCACTGGCCGCTTGCGGGTGAAGGCACGCACGACTTGGGTTTTGGCGGCAGACACTTGTGAAGCGAGCTCGTCCTCGGTGGCATCGGCAACCAGCTCCTCGAGTTGCAATTCCATCTGGTCGATCAGCCGCTGGGTGCGCTCCCGGCTTGGACCGTGTTTGTCGCGTTCCAGCTTGGCGATCAGCAATTGCAGATGGGCGTTGAGCGCCTCGATGCTGGAAAGTTTTGCCTTGGCGCTGGTGGCTTCCGCCTCGGCCCGCAACCGTGCCTCGCGTTCTATCAGCAGCGCGGCGTGGGCGCTGGCAAGATCGTCAGGAAAGGAAAGCGGTGGTAACGACATGCCAGAATAAGAGCATATTTCTTCAACAAATTCAATGATGAAGAAACTCAAACGCGTGTTGGACGCCAAGTTTCCTGAGGAGCTCGCCAGTCAATTCCAGAGAGCAAATAGGAAAGCTGCGCCGGTGTGATCGCCACCGCGCCACCCTGCACATTCGGCCAGATAAACCGGCCGCGTTCTAATTTTTTCGTGAACAGGCATGCGCCCTGGCCATCATGCCAGATCAACTTTATCAGGTCACCGCGGCGGCCCCTGAAGCAGAACAAATGACCGCCCAGCGGATCATGCTTTAAAACTTCCTGCACCCGAAGGGCCAAGGATGGAAAGCCACACCGCATGTCGGTATGTCCGGTCGACAGCCACACCTTGATCTCCGCCCCCATCGGAAACGGATTCATCGCAATGTCTCCAAACCACGCATGATCCGTAGCAAAACGTCCACATCGATATCCTGGCCCATGATCACACGCCGGCCGTTCGCACTCACCACCTCTATGCGACCCCGGTCGGTGATGGGAGACGGCACCGCGACAGTTTCCGCAGGAGGCGTGCTCGCAAAAACAGGCTCGGCAGCAACGACAATCGCCGGAACAAACTCGTTCGTCGAGCGGTGGACAAGGCGTCCTTCCCGCACGGCCCTGCGCCAGGCATTCAACTGCCAACGCGTGATCCCGTGACGCTGCGCCGTGACTGTTACCTGCCGCGGGCCAGCATAACTCTCAGCCACGATCGCCAGCTTCGCTTCATCCGTGAAACGCCGCCGACGCCCGCTATCGACAATCTCCATCCGGCTGAAACGCCCCGAGTGATCGCTTGTGATGTCCATGAAAGCACCGTCTATATTGCCGTCTATATAGACAGAGCATCCACACGATCACTCAAATCCGCAATCCGGTTCAGCTCGGATGCGTACGCATCGCCGACAAGCGGGACCAGCCGAACGCTAGACTTGTTCTTCAGTCGCCTGATGCGGTTGAACCGTAGATCGAGGTGCGGTGTGTCGCCATCAAGAGCTATGTCGTGAACCTCAAGGCCCGAGGCCTCGCTCAAGCGCATCCCCGTGCCCTCAAGTAAGCGCCAAATCAGCTTCAATTCGGATCCGGCGTGATCGAGAATGTAGGCCCGCGTTGCCTTGAGTTGTGCCTTCGTGAAAGGGCTACGCTCGTCGCGGTCGGTTTCGTTGTCAGCCTTCAACCCTTTGATGTCGATCTTCACGAAAGGATTGATCGCTTGACGTTCAAGCTCAAACTCTGTGATGCCGAAATTGATGATAGCACGGATGTCGTTGCAATATCGGTCAACCGTTTCAGGTTTCGCCCCGGAAGCTAGCATTTCCGCAACGACCTCGCGGGCGTGGGTGCGTGTCATGTCGGTGAGCTTGGGGTCTTTGCCAAGGGCAGTAGTAACAAACCCGCTGACGCGCCCGTTCCTCAGGCGCTTTCGATGTTCATCCGGTTTGCCCTCGATTTTTGTTGTCACGTATAGGCGGGAGGCATCCATGAATGTTGCCACAGGGGGCTTCACGTTCCCAACGCTCGTAAGCATCCGTATGGCAACACTATCAGCAGTGTCATTGACGACCCAGTGATCAGCCAGCAAGTCGGCTTGCGTGACTTCCCCGGGCTCGCTGTAGAGCGGTTCGGTCGGGTCAATAGAAACGGCCTTGAGACGCGCCAAAGCCTCCCTGTAGTTATCCATGGCTGTTTTGGGGCTATTTCCAAGTGTCGTAAGGTTGATCTCAGGAAGCTTGGCTGCTGCCAACAATCTTTCGACTTGCTCGTGAAATGCTGAATATCCGCGTATTGCCTGTGCTTCTGAGAAGCCAAGAACTTTCTTGATCTCGAATTTCCCCACCCTCTCGCGGAGAGCCTTGGGAACTTGTCTGCGATATTCGTAACTGCCGGTCTTCGTTCTGGTGACGTATCTCAAGCGAACGGTCTTCATAGATTGGTCCTCGATCAGTACCTTGCTCAGTACCCGTAGGACGAATTAGCTCAACGATTTCAATGTTTCCAGTCGGTCTCGGCTGGTCTGTGGTGCCCCATGCCGGAGTCGAACCAGCACTTCTTGCGAAACTCGATTTTGAGTCGAGCGCGTCTACCAATTCCGCCAATGGGGCAACGGATACCGACGAGGCGGGTCTCTAACATGCGAGTGGGCGCAGGCGCAAGACGGCGTGGGGGCTCGTCGGCAATTTCCGTCGGTGGGCGTTTGCCGGCGGGCCTTGCGGGCCCGGGTAAACGTTGGCTCGTGTGTGTCAGTGGGCAGCGGCTGTGCGGCGAAGCGTGATGCCGGGTTTGCTCAGCGTGATTGCCAGGATTGCGGCCAGCAGGCAGAAGGCGCCGGCGACGAAGAATGCCGGCAGGTAGCTGTCGAGTTCGGTGCGCGACAGGCCGGCGCCGAAGGCGGCAGTGGCAGCACCCAGCTGGTGGCCGGTGAAGACCCAGCCGAACACCATGCCGGCCTTTTCCGGGCCAAAGCGGTCGGCGGCGATCTTGACCGTCGGCGGCACGGTGGCGATCCAGTCCAGCCCGTAGAAGACCGCGAAGATCGACAGGCCGTAGAAGCCGAACTGGCTGAACGGCAGGAACAGCAGGGCGAGGCCGCGCAGGCCGTAGTACCAGAACAGCAGCCAGCGATTGTCGAAGCGGTCGGACAGCCAGCCCGAGCCGATCGTGCCGAAGAAATCGAAAATCCCCATGACGGCCAGCACGCTGGCGGCTGCGACAGGCAGGATGCCGTAATCGCCGCAGAGGGTGACGAAATGCGTCTGGATCAGCCCATTGGTGCTGAGCCCGCAGATGAAAAAGGTGGTGAACAGGATCCAGAAGGTCGAGCTCCGCGAGACTTCCTTCAGCACCAGCAGCGGCGACATCAGCATGGCAGCCAGGCTCCTGTCGATCTTCGGGACGGGCGTCACCTTGTCCTCGCCGAAGACGGGCAGGCCAAGGTCGGCCGGGCGGTCGCGCATCAGCGCCATGACGACCAGGGCCGCGACGGCGAGCATGGCGCAGACGAAGACGACGGTGGTGCGCCAGCCATAGCGCTGGGTCAGCTCCGCCATCAGCGGCAGGAAGACCAGCTGGCCGGTGGCGGAGCTTGCCGACAGCATGCCGACCACGAGGCCGCGATTTTTGCTGAACCAGCGGGCCGAGACCGTGGCGGCCAGCACCATCGCCGTCAGCCCCGTGCCGAAGCCGACGATGATCCCCCAGAAGAGCAGCAGCTGCCAGAGTTGCGTCATGTAGAGCGAGCCGATGAAGCCGATGGCGACGGTGACGAGCGCGAAAATGATGACATTGCGCACGCCGAAGCGGTTCATGAAGGCGGCGGCAAAGGGGCCCATCAGCCCGAACAGCAGAAGGCGGATGGCCAGCGCCGAGGAAATCGACGATGTGCTCCAGCCGAATTCGTCCTGCAGCGGCTTGATGAGGACGCCCGGTGCGCCCATGGCGCCGGCGGTCACCAGCATGGTGAGGAAGGTGGCGCCCACCACCACCCATCCGTAATGGATGTTGCGGCGTGCAAGCGTCGAGGCTAGGGCAGTGGACACCATGGGACTGTTCCAGTGATCGGGTGGTCGAAGCGTTTGCGGCGCGACCGTGTCTGCGACTATTTCACCCGTCTCCGAGGCAAAGTCCAGCAAGCCTGCGACCTGCGCTTTACATGACGGGCATCATGTATCTTGCATTGATGATGGTCGTCATGTAAATTGTCAAGCAACGATTTTAATGAGGCAGGCCGATGCGCGTGAGCCGCGAAAAATTTGCTGAAAACCGGGCCTTGATCCTGGAGGCTGCCTGCGACCTGTTTCGAGAGAAGGGTTTCGACGGGATCGGCGTTGCCGATATCATGAAGGCTGCGGGGCTGACCCATGGCGGTTTCTACGGGCACTTCGAATCGAAGGAGAAGCTGGCCTTCGAGGCAAGCAGGATACTGGTCGAAAAGACCCGGGATCGCTGGCGGCAGATCGTCGAGAAGGCAGAGGGCGATCCGCTGGAGGCTTTGCTGCAACATTACCTGTCGCGCCGCAATCTGCAGAGCCGCGCCTGCGTCTTCGCCTCGTTGACGCAGGAGGTCAGCCGCCAGGGCGCCGGCTTGCAATCGACCTTTTCAGGCGGCCTGACGGATCTGGTCGATGTGCTGGCCGAGATCGTTGCAGGCGAGACGCCAGAGGCGCGTCGCGCAAATGCGCTGAGCACGCTTGCAGCGATGATGGGTGCGGTCATCCTGGCGCGCACCATGGACGACGGGGCGATGGCCGACGAGTTTCTGGCGGCTACCCACCGGCAACTGTCACGCCAGCAGGTCTAGTTGTTGCTCCCGCCGGTCAATCGCGAAAGGCGAGCAGGGCGGTCGATTCGACGATCTCGGTAAATTTGCCATCGGGTGCAGCCTCCGTCAGCGCGGTACGCGCCGCTGCCTCGAAGGCACCGGCTTTTTCGCCAAGCGCCTGGGGCGAGGTGGTGGACATGGAAAGAGCGCGGCCGACGAGATCGTCGATGCCGATGTTGCGCTCACGGATGATACCGATGCTCTTGAGATTGTTGAAGGTGGAGCGGAGCAGGATGCTTTCGTGCCGCGGCCATTCGCTGCTCTGCCGGATGGCGCTGTCGGCGCTGCGCTCCGGCGAGAATTTTTCGGCAAGCTGCTGGATGATCTTGCGGCCGTCCGGGACCATGGCGAGATGGGTGGCGTGGAACAGCACGACCGCGCCGCCCGGCACGATCAGCCGGTCGAGCGCTTCCAGCGTCGCAGGTCGATCCATCCAGTGGAAGGAGCGGCCCATCACCGCAAGCTTGAGGGGACCGATATCCGGGCCGAGGTCGTAGGAAGAGCCCTGCTGCACGGTCATCTCGACGCCGGCTTCCCGGGCGCCTTCTGTCGCAGCAGACAGCATTTCCGGCTCCGGATCCATCGCCGTCACCCTGGCGCCCAGGTGAGCAAAGGCGATGCCGAGCTGGGCCGGTCCGCAGCCGAGATCGAGCAGCGGATCTCCGATCTGCAGGCCGCAACGGTTGGCGACGCGGGCAATCAGCGTGTCCGGATAGGGAACGCGGTAGCGCAGGTAATACTCGGCCGTGGACTGGAAGCGGCGGGCCTCGAAGGGGACGGTGGACATGGGGAGATCCTTGGATGCCGGGACAAGACGTGACGATCCACTATAGCCGATCGCCATCTGGCGTTTCATGACATCTGCCCTCGAGCGGGCAGGTGGCCTTTGCCGGAGAGACCTTACCTCGGGCTAAGCCAATGATTTCTTGCCATGCCCCGTTCATCCAATCTAGCTGAGTTGGAAATCGCCAGCGAAGCCGACGCAGGAGCAAGCGCGGCCCTCTCGAAGAAATCTCAGGCGAACCCGGCAATACCGCGCGGCACATATGGAGCCTCCAGTGTAGCGATTTCTTCTGCCGTCAGCTTCACCGAAAGGGCGGCCACGGCGTCCGTCAGATGGTGCGGTTTGGATGCGCCGACGATGGGCGCGGTGACTGCGCTCTTCTGGGCGATCCAGGCGATGCCGATCTGGGCGCGGGAGACGCCACGTGCCTTGGCGAGTGCGCCGACGGCATCGATGATCTGCCTGTCGCTCTCGACTGCCTGGTTATAGAGCGTCTTGCCGAACTGGTCGCTCTCCTGGCGGGACGTGCTCTCGTTCCAGTCGCGGGTGAGGCGGCCGCGCGCCAGCGGGCTCCAGGGGATGACGGCGATTTTCTGGTCCTCGCAGAAGGGCAGCATCTCGCGCTCCTCCTCGCGGTAGAGCAGGTTGAGGTGATCTTGCATGCTGACAAACTGGGTCCAGCCGTGCAGCCGCGAGGTGTATACCGCTTTGGCGAATTCCCAGGCGTGCATCGAGGAGGCGCCGATATAACGGGCCTTGCCGGCCTTCACCACATCGTGCAGCGCCTCCAGCGTTTCCTCGATGGGCGTGGCATGGTCGAAACGGTGGATCTGGTAGAGATCGACGTAATCGGTGCCGAGCCGGCGCAGACTGTTGTCGATCTCGTCGAAGATCGCCTTGCGCGACAGGCCGGCGCCGTTCGGGCCCGGACGCATGCGGTTGAACACCTTTGTCGCCAGCACGATGTCCTCGCGCCGGGAGAAATCCTTGATCGCGCGTCCGACAATCTCTTCCGAACTGCCGTCCGAATAGGCGTTGGCCGTATCCCAGAAATTGATCCCGAGCTCGACGGCCTGGCGCAGCAGCGGACGGCTCCCCTCCTCGCTCAGCGTCCACGCATGGTTGCCCCGGTCCGGCTCGCCATAGGTCATGCAGCCGAGACAGATGCGCGATACCTCGAGGCCGGTCGGGCCGAATTTGACATAGTCCATGGCTTTGCTCCTGCGGTGCTTGTACGGGCCCGACGATCTGGCGGCAGGCCAACGTTGCTGCAAAAGCTAGGCCGTAGGGCTGCCAGGGGATAGTGCGGTCACGCAGAATTGAGGGGAAGGCATCAGGACCGTGACCATGCATAGAGCCACGCATCCGCAGGCTTGCCGGTCGATCCGAGCAGAAGTCCGCCTAGAAGCAGCTTGATGCGACGAAGACCTATCTTTTCGAGAACGCGGAGGCTGGCAAGGTGGTCCGTGGCGCAGGAGGTGGACACTTCGGTCAGAGAAGAGCGATCGACGACCCAATCCATGATCGCAATCCCGGCCTCCGTTGCCAGCCCCTGGCCCCAGAAGGCAGGTCCGATGCCGTAGTGTATTTCGGCATCTCCGCTATCGACGAAAAGGTAAAATAGTCCGATGGCCCTCTTGCAATCATGGGGGATAACGCTCCAGCCGAAGCGACGCGTTGCCGCCCAGTTATTCTCTCCGCAGGCATCAATGATGGACACTGTATGAGCTTGTGAGCGATGCGCCTTGCGTTGCAGATATCGAGATGCCTCTGCTCTTCCCGTATATTCCTCAAACAGCGAGCCGGCGTCCTCGGCGCGGGCACCTCGCAATGTCAAACGCGGTGTCACAAACGTCAGCGGCGGAGTTTCTGCCATCGTCAAGGGTTCCAGACAGGGTAAGGCCAATCGCGGCTTCTCAGCCCAAGAAAAGCGAATGTTTCAGGCGATGCGACGGGGAACAAGAGGCGGTGGCGGCGCTAGCAGCTTGTTGCCTAATTGTGACCCTTTTTTACGAGTTCGGATTGGAAGAAACGAACCAGCTCGGAATTTAGATCTTGCTGAAATGCGAGGCGGTCAAACCCCGGTAAATCGGAACATATTTCGGGATTTTTTGCCTGCATTGCAGCGCTGCAGGGGCGAAGGAAGGAATAGTGTCTGGCGTTCTCGACCTCACGTGTCTGTAGAACATCAGGCATATGTTCTATCAGGTAATGCACATTGGTTGAAAACGGCACGAACTCATCGTTGCTGCCTCCCCAAAGTTCGACGGGCGGCTTCATTTTCTGCAGCGATGATGCCTCAAACGCGAAGCTGTAGCCCGGCGATACGAGAAAAGCCGCCTTGATTCGGGAGTCGTGGTGCCAAGTCGAGTTTGGCATTGCTGCAGCTTTGGGCCCCGACAGAAAAGCTGCGCCACCCTGTGTGCAGACGGGCTCGGTAGGATCGGCAGTGCAATGCTGCGAGAAGAGTGTCCAATTCGGCACGCCGCCGAGTTCAACAAGGCCCGTGAAGCCGCCCGCTGAAAAGCCGTAGAATCCTATTTTTGACTCGTCGAGATGATCTTTGCCGCTCCAACCATTCAACAAATAATCAATAACGCGGCTGGTGACCACGGGGCGGCTTGTCAGCTTCCGAATAACTTTGTCGCTGCTGTCCTTGTAATTATCTCCGGGATAGGTCAGCGACACGGCGAGCATACCCTGTTGGGCGAGTAATTGTGCCGTTTCGGATCTGTCTCCGAACCATCCCGCGCTACCATGCGAGAAAATCACCACCGGCAAACCGCTGCCATCGATCTCTCCATCAAGTGCAGCGTTCTGAGCGATCATGCCGACAGTGATCGGACCTGCCAAAGATGTGCTGGGATACCAAATACCGATTTCGATGGGTCGTCCGGCATCGTCAGGAATAGAAAGATATTGAAAGCAAATGGCATAGCATGGAGATGCGAGCAAACCGGCAATCGTGGCAAAGAGGATCAGCAAGAACGCACGCATTTGCTCCTCCCGAGCGATTGAATTCACATCGTGCCGAGAGACGCGACAAGAAGGAAGATCTGTCTGAAACAATTTTTGGTTATTGCAATTTATCGCGTTTAGACGAGGTCGATCTCTACTGCCGCCGTCTCAAGCTTACGCTGGTGCGCGCGCAGCAAACGTTCCGGCGTCAAATCTCTTCTCCCTCCCTCAACTAGTCTTGCTGCAGGGGCGTGCGGCTAGCTTGACCTTCGCTGCGACAACAAGCCGGCTCGCCGGGTCGCGCATGCCTTCACCCAGGACTTTCAACGCAAAGCACTCCACCTGTACCTACGATGTCCCCGAAGGTGGTTCGTGGTTGGTGATTTGGTTCAGGTTTTCGATGAGCCGGGTCAGCAGGTGGACGAATTGTGCTGTTTCAGCCGGGGTGAAGCCGGCCAGCGCCTCGCGGTTTCCCTGAAACAGCGTCTCGATGGCTGCGGGCATCCGCTTTTGCGCGTCGCTCGTCAGCACGATGTGGCTGCTCCGCCCGTCCGCCGGGTCGCGGGTGCGTTCGATCAAGCCATCGCGCTCCATACGGGCCAGCATCTGCGCCATGGGCGGTTGTTCGATCCTCGCGAAGCGGGCGAGGTCACGCTGGGTATGCGCCTTGCCATCCCGCAGCGCGACCAGTACCGGCAAATGGCCGACGCCAAAGCCCAGCGGTTTCAGCCGGGTTTCGCTCAGCCGCGCAAAGGCGCGTGCCGCAAGGCCGATGAGATGCCCCGGCGTCGACAATACTTTTTCATCCATGTCGTTGATTTCCTGACCTTGCTTGACCCAGATAAATATGCACGTATATATCTCCTTAGTGGGCTGTCGGCAATATCGATTGACGAGCCCTGCGAGCACTTCAAACCGTTCCGGGGGAAATGACGATGTCAGACAACAACGCCGACCTGATCAGGGGCCTTTACGATCGTTTCAACGCCCGGGATATCGACGGTGTCCTTGGCAAGCTTGCCGGGAACGTTGCCTGGGCCAACGGCATGAATGGGGGTCACGTCCACGGTCACGAGGGACTGCGCGCCTATTGGACAGCCCAATGGGCCGTCGTCAGCCCGCATGTCGAGCCCTTGAAATTTTCGGAGCAGGAAAATGGTGCTGTTGCAGTCGAGGTGATCCAGTCGGTGTTCGATCTCGACGGCCAGCCGCTCCAGGGGCAAACGCATGGGCTCAGGGACAAGACTGTAATGCACATTTTCCGGATCGAAAGCGGCAAGGTAATCCGCTTCGATATTCAGGACGATGTTTGAGCGGTTTATGACGTCGCCGCGCCCGCCGCCTACCGCCGTGTCAGCGACAAAATCCGGTCGCGCAGGGCCTTGGCCATGTTGCGGGTGCTGCGATACATGTGCAATTGAGCGGCGGCTTGGCGGACGTCACGGTCGCTGTTCTGGGTGAGGCCGATGACCAGCGTGCCCATCTCTTCGCGTTCCCGCCAGAAGCGGCTCATGATCGGATGATCGGCGACGGCGCAGGAGTCGGAGCGGACGGTGTTGGGGTCGTCCAGCTGAAATTCGGTGAGCTCGCCCATCAGCAGCTTGCCGGGCGAATAACGCGCATAGCTTTCGTCGAACGCGGTTTTCCATGTGTAGGCCTCGCCGCCCATCATCAGCACGATCATCGAGGCAATGGCCTTGCCGTCGAGGTCAATGGTATGGATCCGGACAGCGTCGACGCTAGCGAGATTGGAGATCGCCTCGCGGGCAAAGGCCGCGTGGTGGCGGTCGAGCACCATGGCGCTGCGCTTCTTGCCCTTCCAGCCGCCGGCTTCCAGAGCCATGAATTCTTCCATCCGACGGTGGATATCGGACGGTTGGCGGGCGACGTTGTAGACGAGTTCGCCGAGGCTTTCGAGTTGCCGCCACTGACGGCGCATTTCCCGCAAGTGAGCGGGTGAAATCGCCGCCGCCAGATAATCCAGCGCGTCCTCGGTGCTTTGCAGCATCGGACGCTCATAGGCGTTGGCAACGGTGACCGGCAGGTTGCGGCCGATGGCAACCGCCTTCGCCAGGCGGACAAAGGGTCCGTTCAGCCTGACGTCTGGCAGCACCAGTGTGGTCGGCAGCTGCAGCGCGTGCTGGAGCAGGCCTTCGAACAGGTTGTCGAGCGTCTCCGCCGCCTCTTCTCCATCCACCAGCGGCGTGCCGAGCGGGCCGAAATTGTTGGCCCAGACGCGGATGATCGACGGACCGACGGCAAAGCCCGGCTTGTCGACGGAAAACGGCATGAGCAAGCGCATCCTGCTGCTCGTGCCCTTGTTGTCGCGAATGAGCGCCATCCGGATCTGCCGTTCATCGATGCGAGGCATGGCTGGCGCCAGGAAACGGGCCGAGAAAAAGACGTTCGGCTCCATGGCGCGGTTGGAGAGGAAATCGAGCTCGTCCTGCAGGTCGTAGCCAAGCTTAGCCGGATAAAGACATAGTTCGCGGCCGGGGCGGCCAACATCGGTGCGGGCGTCCGGGCGCGGCAGGTTGTCGAAGTGCAACGAGGCGAGCTCGTGCATCATCGGATTGACCTTGCCGTCGGTGACATCGTTGAGCGGGGGACGCGCCATCAGGGGAATGCCTTCACAATCATTGTTCTGGTTGGTCGGGCAAAGGCGAACAGTACGATACCGAGCTTCCAGCGAACCGCCAGATGC
The DNA here is from genome assembly GCF_019355815.1 of Rhizobium sp. B21/90. Lineage (NCBI taxonomy): Bacteria > Pseudomonadati > Pseudomonadota > Alphaproteobacteria > Hyphomicrobiales > Rhizobiaceae > Rhizobium > Rhizobium sp. B21/90. The sequence goes on from NZ_CP072162.1 coordinate 717,771, forward strand.
AGCAATACAGCCTCGACGCCCATGGCCGAGGCCGTAGCGATGGCCGCGCCCTCGATTCCGAGGCGCGGTATTAGTCCCACATTGAGACAGACATTTGCGGCCAGCGCAATGCCGTAAAGCGCAGCACACAGGCGTTGATGGCCTGCCATCATCAGAAGCACCTCGCCGGGCCCAACCAGCGCCTTGGCGAGAATGCCGGCGAACAGGATCGCCATGACGACCTGGCCTGCCGTAAACGCCGTGCCGAACAGCGACAGCAACTCGCTGCCGGCTGCCAGCACACAAAGACCGACGATCAGCGCCGGCCAGAATGCCCAGCGGGTGGCCTCCGTGGCAAAGGCGGCAAGCTTCGCCTTGTCGCCCTCTGCGATGATCGCCGAAAACCTGGGGCCGGCCGCGGCCTTGACGGAGAAATAGACGAAATGCACCAGCGCCATGGTCTTTGCCGCGGCAAAGTAGATCGCGACCTGCTCTGGCTCGAGGAACAGGCCGACGACGATGACATCGGAATTGGTGAGGAGATAGCCGACGCCCTCGATCAGGAAGATCGGAAAGGCGACCGCCATCCAGGCCGAAAAGCGGATTTCCCGGGGGCCGGCCGGAACATGGCGGCGCAGGCGGATGGTGACGGCGAGGTATTGACCGACCGTGGTGACGAAGGTGGCGGCGAGCGCTGCCTCGGCGGCCGTCACGGCGCTGTGGGGTGCGCCCAGAAGGACGCCGCCGACCATGAAGACTAGGATCAGCGTCGGGCGGACGAGGAAGGTCGGGCTGAGCGCCATGACGGGCCAGTGATTGGCGCGCGACGTGCCGTCGAGGACGTCGCCGAGCGCGATCAGCGGCATGATCAGCAATCCAAGGAAAAGCGGGATGGCGTAATAGGGCGCAATCGAGCCGGCGCCGAAGTGCAGCGCGATCATGCCGGCCAGTGCCAATCCCCCGGCCGATGCCAGCGCAAAGCGGCGCGCCGTGCTGGTGAGGCCGCGGATCAGCGCATCGTCGCCCGAGACCTTGTACTGCGGGAGAAAGCGGATGACAGCGGTGTGGAAGCCGATGCAGGAGAGGTTGCCGGCGATCACCACCAGCACCCAGACAAAAACGAAGATCCCGTATTCGAACTCGCCCATGATGCGGGCAAGGATGATCTGCGAGACGAAGGCGAGCGCGGCGCTCAGAATGCGGATGACGAAGGCGACCATCGCCATGCGGCGGGAGGCATCTTTTTCGCCACGGCCGGACAGAACAGCAGCAAGCTGCTGGAGCGCCGAGGACAATCTTGTCCGCACGTCCACAGGCAGCATTTTTTCTGCTGTTTCAACGACAGGCATGATCACACGCAATACTCGGGATACCGTTTTAGACGATCATCATTCTCACCCTGACAGGGTTAAGAAACAGTGCAACAGGCCGACGTTTTCCCCAATTGCGTTGGTTTGGATGGGGCGAAAGCAAGGAAAGGTTGTGGCAAGAATTGAAACTGCCTCGATATGAAAATGCCGCCCGTGGGCGGCATTCCGGTGTCAGACGATGGTCGCCTCGTCCGACTGCGATTCGAAGGCGCCGTGGCAATGCTTGTACTTGCGCCCGGAGCCGCAAGGGCAGAGCTCGTTGCGGCCAACGCGGCCCCAAGTGGCAGGGTTGTCCGGATCGCGGTTTTCAGGCGGCACGACAACGTCTGTCGGCGGCTGCAGGCGGGCAAATTCGTCTTCTCCCGTCGTCGCGTCGATGTGATGGGCTTCCATCAGCATCGGTTCCGGCTCGCGTGGCTGCTGTACAAGCTCGACGCGCGACAGCTGTGCCGTGACTGCCTGGCGCAGGTTGTTGAGAAGCGACTGGAAAAGCTCGAACGATTCCGACTTGTATTCCTGCAGCGGGTCGCGCTGGGCATATCCGCGGAATCCGACGACCGAGCGCAGGTGGTCGAGATTGACGATATGCTCGCGCCACAGGCCATCCAGCGTCTGCAGGATGATCGAGCGTTCCACGTAGTGCATGATCTCGGGGCCGAAGCGCTCCGCCTTTTCGGCAGCAGCCTTGTCGGCGATCTCGATCAGGCGTTCGCGGATGTCGTCCTCGCCGATACCTTCTTCCTTGGCCCATTCCTCGACGGGCAGGTCCAGATCGAGCAGGTTGGCAATCTCGACCTTCAGGCCGGCCATGTCCCACTGCTCGGCATAAGCGCGCTCGGGGATGTGCTTGGCAACCAGCTCCTCGATGGCCTCGTGGCGCATGTCGGCGATGGTTTCGGAGATATTCGTCGCTTCCATCAGTTCGACGCGCTGTTCGAAGATCACCTTGCGCTGATCGTTGAGCACGTCGTCATACTTCAGGAGGTTCTTGCGGATGTCGAAGTTGCGGGCTTCGACCTTCTTCTGGGCGCGTTCCAGGGCCTTGTTGATCCAGGGGTGGACAATCGCCTCTCCCTCTTTCAGGCCGAGCTTCTGCAGCATGCCGTCCATCCGGTCGGAGCCGAAGATGCGCATCAGGTCGTCCTGGAGCGACAGGTAGAACTTCGAGCGGCCCGGGTCGCCCTGGCGGCCAGAGCGGCCGCGCAGCTGGTTGTCGATGCGACGGCTTTCGTGGCGTTCGGTAGCGATGACGTAGAGGCCGCCGGCGTCGATGGCCTTCTGCTTCAGGACCTTGATCTCCTCGGCGATGGCCTGGATGGCGGCGTCCTTTTCGGGGCCGGGCTCCATGTCGCCAAGCTCGCGCTCGACGCGCATCTCGAGGTTGCCGCCGAGCTGGATGTCGGTGCCGCGGCCAGCCATGTTGGTAGCGATCGTCACGCCGCCGGGAACGCCGGCCTGGGCGACGATATAGGCTTCCTGTTCATGGTAACGGGCGTTGAGGATGTGGAACTGGGTGAAGCCCTGGCTGCGCATCCGCTCGGCCAGCAGCTCCGACTTCTCGATCGACGTCGTGCCGACCAGCACCGGCTGGCCGCGCTTGTGCGCCTCGATGATATCGGCGGTGATGGCGTTGAACTTTTCCTCGAACGTCCGGTAGACCTCGTCGTCCTGGTCGATGCGCTTGATCGGCAGGTTGGTCGGGACTTCGATGACTTCGAGGTTGTAGATGTTGCCGAATTCCTCGGCTTCCGTCTGCGCCGTACCGGTCATGCCGGCGAGCTTGTCGTACATGCGGAAATAGTTCTGGAAGGTGATCTGCGCCAGCGTCTGGTTTTCAGGCTGGATCTTGACCCGTTCCTTGGCTTCGAGCGCCTGGTGCTGGCCGTCCGAATAGCGGCGGCCCGGCATCATGCGGCCGGTGAATTCGTCGATGATGACAACTTCGTCGTTGCGGACGATGTAGTCCTTGTCGCGGCTGAACAGCTTGTAGGCTTTCAGCGCATTGTTGATGTGGTGGACGATCGCCACGTTTTCGATGTCGTAAAGCGCATTGCCCTTCAGCAGGCCGGCTTCGCGAAGGAGATTTTCGAGCTTCTCTGTGCCGACTTCGGAGAAATTGGCCGAGCGCTGCTTCTCGTCGATTTCGTAGTCTTCTTCGGAGAGCTGCGGAATGAAGGCGTCGATGGTGGTGTAGAGGTCCGAGCGGTCGTCGAGCGGTCCGGAGATGATCAGCGGGGTGCGCGCTTCATCAACCAGAATCGAGTCGACTTCGTCGACGATGGCGTAATAATGTTCGCGCTGGACCATCTGGGCGCGCTCGTACTTCATGTTGTCGCGCAGATAGTCGAAGCCGAGCTCATTGTTGGTGGCGTAGGTGATGTCGCAGGCGTAAGCTTCCTTGCGTTCCTCATCCGACATGCCGTGAACGATCACGCCGGTGGTGAGGCCGAGGAAGCTGTAGAGCCGCGCCATGGTCGCGCTATCGCGCTGGGCGAGGTAGTCGTTGACGGTGACGACATGCACGCCCTTGCCGAGCAACGCATTCAGATAGACCGGCAACGTGCCGACGAGCGTCTTGCCTTCGCCCGTCTTCATCTCGGCGATGGCGTTGGAATGCAGGATCATGCCGCCGATCAGCTGGACGTCGAACGGGCGCATGCCGAGCACGCGGCGCGATGCTTCGCGGGCAACGGCGAATGCCGGAACGAGGAGATCATCGAGCGTCTTGCCATTTGCGAGTTGTTGGCGGAACTCCACCGTCTTGGCGGCAAGCTCTTCGTCGGACAGCTTGCGCATGCCCTCTTCGAGCGCGTTGATCGCCGCAACATTTGGCGTGAACACGCGGACACGCCGCTCGTTCGACGAGCCAAACAACTTTCGGGCAATTCCACCAAAGCTGACCATATGACTGGCCCTTTCTGAATTTACATCCCGCCGTTTCTGCAATCGCCGTCCCAAAAAAATCGGCCGATTGACCCGAAACGGCCGGAAACTGTTCTGGACGCAAGGTTGCGTGACAGATAAGAGGGGGGTCGATTGATGTCAACGGGATTGGCCGATACACAAAGGCCACATTCTGATGGTGAAGGCTACTTTCAGGCCGGATTCGCGCATGCTGAAGCCGGTGGGAACTTCAAAAGGGTAATTTCATGTCGCGATACCATAAACTTGCTGCAGCTGTCGCCTTTGCTGCGATCGTTGCTTTCCAGGCCCCGGCCTTTGCTGCAGACGCCGTCGTTGCCAAGGTAGGCGACCTCGAGATCCACCAGTCCGAACTCGACCTTGCCATCTCCAACCTCGACCCGCAGCTGGCCCAGTTGCCAGACGACCAGAAGAAGGTCGCCGCACTTTCGGCCGCCATCGACGTCAAGCTGCTGGCCAAGGATGCGCTTGCCGAGAAGCTGCAGGACACTCCTGACTTCAAGACCCGCATGGCCTATCTCCAGGACCGCGAACTGCATAATGCCTACTTCAAGAAGCACGTCGTCGACGTCGTGACGGATGCCGAAGTCAAGGCGCGCTACGACAAGGAAGTCGCTGCCCTGCCGAAGCAGGAAGAAGTGCACGCCCGCCACATCCTGGTGAAGACCGAGGACGAGGCCAAGGAAGTCATCAAGGAACTCGACGCCGGTAAGGATTTCGCTGAAGTGGCGAAGGAAAAGTCGACCGATCCGAACAAGTCGGACGGCGGCGATCTTGGCTATTTCCAGCGCGGCCGCATGGTCAAGGAATTTGACGACGCAGCCTTCTCGATGCCGGTCGGCACCTATTCGAAGACACCTGTGAAGACCGATTTCGGCTATCACGTCATCAAGGTTGAAGACAAGCGCGATGCGCCTCCTCCGCCCTTCGACCAGGTGAAGGACCAGGTCAAGCAGCTGGTCATGCGTGACAAGTATCTCGAACTGCTGAAGACTGCCAAGGCAGCTTCCAAGGTCGAGATCTCCGATCCGGCGCTGGCCAAGGCCTATGCCGATGCGGACAAGCAGCAGCAGCAGCCGGATGCGGCACCTGCCACTCCCGACGCACCTGCAGCTGATGCGCCGGCCGCTGACGCGCCCAAGCAGTAAGACACATACATTGCGATCAGGGCCCGGTTCATCCGGGCCCTGATTTTTGATGAAAGAGCGAAGCCGTGCTAACCTTCGTTCAAAGGGTGATTGTGACGGGAGTTCTCATTCCCTCACCCTCGCCCTCGTGGCGGGGATCCAGTGCGTTCACGTCCGTGAACGCAGAAGACTCCTTTCACCGCGCAGACGCGCGATGGCTGGATTCCTGTGACAAGCACAGGAATGAGGGGTGTTTCGGGCGGGACGCAGTGCAGCTCTCGATCCATATGGCCCCGGTAATTCCGGGTCTTCCATTCTAAAAAGGTGCACCATGTCCGGTTCCGTATCCCCGCTTGCCCCGACAACCTTTGCCACGCTGCCGGCGCTGCGCGGCCTGCGCATGGCGACTGCCTCCGCCGGCATAAAGTACAAGAACCGCACCGATGTGCTGATGATGGTGTTCGATGCACCGGCCGCTGTTGCCGGCGTCTTCACCAAGTCGAAGTGCCCGTCTGCTCCCGTCGATTTCTGCCGTAAAAATCTCTCGCACGGCACCGCCCGCGCGGTGGTGGTCAATTCCGGCAACGCCAATGCCTTCACCGGCGTCAAGGGCCGCCAGGCGACGGAGCTGACCGCGAAATCGGCCGCATCCGCCGTCGGCTGCAGCGAAAACGAGGTCTATCTGGCCTCGACCGGCGTCATCGGCGAACCGCTGGACGCCACGAAATTTGCCGGCGTGCTGGACCAGATGCAGTCCGATGCCAAGGGCGATTTCTGGTTCGAAGCCGCCAAGGCGATCATGACCACCGATACCTATCCGAAGGTCGCTACCCGGAGCGCCGAGATCGACGGCATCGCGGTCACGATCAACGGAATCGCCAAGGGCGCCGGGATGATCGCACCCGACATGGCGACGATGCTGTCCTTCCTCGTCACCGATGCAGATATCGCGCCGGTGGCGCTGCAGGCACTGCTGTCAGATGGCGTCGGCCCGACCTTCAATTCGATGACCGTCGACAGCGATACGTCGACCTCCGATACGCTGATGCTGTTTGCGACCGGCGCCACTGCGGCCGACGGCCAGAAGCGGGTCGAGACCGCCAGCGATCCGCGGCTCGTCTCTTTCCGCACGGCACTGAATGCGCTGCTCAAGGACCTCGCGCTGCAAGTCGTGCGGGACGGCGAGGGTGCAACCAAGATGCTCGAAATCACCGTGACCGGTGCCGAGAGCGATGCCGCTGCCAAGACCATTGCGCTGTCCATCGCCAACTCGCCACTGGTCAAGACCGCTGCGGCCGGCGAAGATGCCAACTGGGGCCGCATCGTCATGGCCGTCGGCAAGGCCGGCGAGATGGCAGACCGCGACAAGCTCGCCATCTGGTTCGGCGATGTCCGGGTTGCCGTCAACGGCGAGCGCGATGCCGGCTATTCGGAAGATGCGGCGACCGCAGTCATGAAGCGCCAGGATATTCCGGTCAAAGTCGAGCTCGGACTTGGGGAAGGCCGGGCCACGGTCTGGACCTGCGACCTCACCAAGGAATATGTTGCCATCAACGGCGACTACCGGAGCTGATAGCGTCTGATGCCCTTGCAATTCCTGTCCAATCCCCTGCCGCTGGTGCGCAGGCTCGAAGCCGTTGGCTTTCGGGCCTGGCCGGCGTCGTCTATCCAATACGACGGCAGCTGGCAGGTGCGACTGACGGCCGGGCATCCCTCGAAGCGACTGAACTCGATCGTGCCGCTCGACCCCTCCGACCATCGCGACGTCGAGATCCGGCTGGAAAAGGCTCAGCGCAAGTTCGAGGCCTATGGCCGCCCCCTGGTGGTGCGTGAAACGCCGCTGGCGCCACCGGTGTTGATGACGCTGTTGCGCGAGACAAACTGGGAGGCCTTCGAAGAGACGATCGTAATGACCTGCGATCTAGCGGATATCGTCCTCCCCGACACGCTCGACCATTTGCCGAGCCACGATGTCGGCCGCTATGTCGATGCCAGCCTCTCGGTCGACGGTTCCGATTCCGCGCTGAAGCCGGCGCTGGCCGAAGTCGTCAGTTCCATCAAACCGCCATCAGGCCTCTTCGTCATCGAGGATCCGGAGCTCGGGCCGGTGGCGACGACGCTTTGTGTGCAGGACAACGACCTCGCGGGCCTGATGTCGTTGTCGGTGGCACCGGCATTTCGTCGCAAGGGCTTCGGTATCGAGATCGTCGCCTCGGCGCTCCGCTGGGCCCGGACTCGCAGCGCAAAAACTGCCTGGCTGCAGGTCGCCGCCAGCAACGATGCCGCGCTGGCGCTCTATGACGGCATCGGATTTCGCGAGGCCTACCGTTACCGTTACTGGAGGCCGCAGTCGTGAGCGTCGCGGTCGGGCGCAAGATCCTGCTGGTGGCCGCATGCGCGCTGATCGATGCCGATGGCCGAATTCTCCTGGCGCAGCGTCCCGAGGGCAAGAGCCTTGCCGGGCTGTGGGAATTTCCGGGCGGCAAGGTCGAGCCGGGCGAGACGCCGGAAGAGTGTCTCATTCGTGAACTCGAGGAAGAGCTCGGCGTCACGACGCGCATTGCCTGCCTCGCGCCGTTAACCTTTGCCAGCCACACCTACGACAGTTTTCACCTGCTGATGCCGCTCTATGTCTGCCGCCGCTACGAAGGCACGCCCGAGGGCCGCGAGGGCCAGGGGCTGAAATGGGTTCGGCCGCAGGCCCTTCGCGATTATCCCATGCCTCCTGCAGATGAACCGCTGATCCCGTTTCTGCAAGACCTGCTGTGACAGGCCATTAATTTAGTGAATACTTCTTCACTTAAGATTTTATGATCATTTTGCCTGTGGATATTAAGAGATCGTTTAAGACCTTCTGGCAAAGATCGACCTCAATCAAGCGATGGGCATGGTCATAACGAGGCTTGACACAATGGACGACGATTTCTGGAAGGCCGTTCGCGAGAAAGAACAGGCAACTTCACAGTCTCGCAAGACCGGCGCACTGAATATTGCCCTGCTTTTCGGCACGGCGGCAGTTGCATTGTCGCTGATCCTGACGCCGATGCTGGCCGATAAGTCGAAATCGAGTGTGCTTGCGAGCGCGCCCGAATTCGATAACATCACCACGGGCTCCATTCCGAAGACGGAAAGCGGCAAGCGCTTTACGATCCGCCGCAGCGTGCTGCAGAACGAACCCGGTTCAGTCTGTGTCGTGCAGGGGTATGGCAGCGATAGCAACTGCTGAACAGCTTGCAGCCGATCTGTGCCGGGGGCATCGGGTTCGCTGATTTCGGTATAGATCAGAGGATATTTTCGATGCATGTGGTCCGGAAACTCATTGACGACAAGATCGGCGCGACAGCGATCGAATACGGCCTGATTGCCGGCCTTATCGCCGTTGCGCTGATCGTCAGCCTCGGTCTTCTCGGCAGCAATCTCTCGAACATGTTCAACTTCTTTGCCAACAAGGTCAGCACGCCGTAATCACGGCTTCAGGGTCTGCTCCTCGACCTTCAGCGCGTCGGCCAGCCGCGTCTTGGCGGAGCCCGGACGCAATGGCTTCTGCTGGCTTTCATGCGGCTTCCAGCCCGATGCATAGATGATCGAGAATGTCGCCCGAATCCGTCCGTCGGCATCGGCGAAGCGCTCGGCATATAATTCCGCGGCACGCAGGAAGAAGCTGCGTCCGACCGGTCGGCGGCTGCGGTCGACCAGCGGGTTGCCCATGCCCATGGCGCGCAGGTCCTGCATCAGCGGAAACAGCGAGGCGTATCGCACCGTATAGCTTTCGGCATCGACGACCGGCAGCGCAAAGCCCGCCCGCTGCAACAGCCCCCCGACATCGCGCACATCGGGGAAGGGGATGACGCGCGGACTGGCGCCGCCGAACATCTCGATCTCGGTCGCCAGCAATACCTCGCGCAATTCCTGCAGCGTGCCGTTGCCGGGTATCGCTGCCAGGAACAGCCCGTCCGGCTGCAATGCGCGATGCACCTGGATGAAAACGCCCGGCGTGTCGTTGGTGAGGTGCAGCCCCAGCGGCGAGAGCACGAGATTGACGGAGGCCGGAACCAGCGGCAGCTGTTCGGGCGGCGCGACGACGATGGTCTCACCGGCGACGGCCGGCCGTTCGTCAGTCTCGATGCGCGTCATATGGCCGATCTTGCCGGACGCCATCGCCAGACGTGCCGCGATGCCGGTCGCGCCGTGCATCTCCACCGCCTCCTCGAAACGGCGTTCCACCAGCGACAATCGCTCGGCCAGTTCGTTGGCGGCGATGTCGAGCAGGAAGGCGGCCTTGGCGTCGCCCTTTGCCAGCGCGCGGCGGCGGTTGGCGGAGATGAGCTCCTGGTCGAATACGATATCCATACGTTATTCCTGCACTCCATGTCCTGTTGCGGCACCAGAGCCTGCCGCACTTTCCTTTCGCAATGGCGCGAGGAACGGGCTATTGTCAATCATATGGGGCATATGGGGACAAGCCGACCGGAAATCACCGCTGCGCTCATCGGACGCGGGCTGCTGCGGCCGTGGTTTATGCTGGCCGATCTGCTCTATCCGCCCGGCTGTGCTGCCTGTGGCGCCTCGACCGGCAGCCATCGCAGCCTTTGCCCGCGCTGCTGGTCGACGATCCGTTTCGTCGAGCGGCCCTATTGCGAGGTGATGGGTAGCCCGTTTACCCACGATCTCGGCGCCGGCATCCTCAGCGCCGAGGCGATTGCCGATCCTCCGCCGTTCGACCGGCTGCGCTCGGCAGCGATCCATGACGGGGTGGTGCGCGATCTCGTCCACGGCCTCAAATATCGCGACCGCATCGACCTTGCGCGGATGATGGCCGAATGGATGCTGCGCGCCAGCGACGGTGCGGTTGCCGGTTGCGATGCGCTGATCCCGGTGCCGCTCCACCGCACCCGTCTGTTTTCGCGTAAGTTCAACCAGGCAGCCGAACTTGCCCGTCATCTGGCGTCACTCTCCGGCAAGCCGCTGCTGCCGGCGACGCTTGTCCGGATCAAGCGGACCAGCCAGCAGGTCGGGCTTGGTGCCCGGGCCCGGCAAGACAATGTCCGGGGCGCCTTTGCAATCGCACGCCACCGCGACAACGATGTCTTCGGCCGGCGCATCGTGCTCATCGACGACGTCTACACGACGGGAGCGACCGTCGCGGCGGCGACGCGGGTGCTGAAAAAGGCGGGCGCCGCCGATGTCACCGTCTTGACCTTTGCGCGGGCGCTCGCCATGCCTATATGACAGGAAAGCTGTTCAAACCCGGAGTGACCATGGCATCCGTCGTTATTTACACGCGTGAGTTCTGCGGCTACTGCGCCAAGGCAAAATCGCTGCTTGGGGCCAAGGGCGTCGCCTTTGTCGAGCACAATGCCACCTATTCGCCCGAGATGCGCGAGGAAATGATCGCCAAATCGAACGGCGGCACGACCTTTCCGCAAATCTTCATCGACGGCCTGCATGTCGGAGGCTGCGACGACCTGCACGCGCTCGACAGGGCGGGCAAGCTCGATCCGCTTCTTGCCGCCTGAGGATAAATCATGAGCTTCAAGGCCGCCGCTATCCAGATGTGCTCGGGCACCGACCCGGAGAAGAACGTCGCCGATATGGTGCGCCTGGTGCGCGACGCCGCGTCGAGTGGTGCGGTCTATATCCAGACGCCTGAAATGACCGGTGCCATCCAGCGCGACCGACCCGGCCTGAGGGCTATCCTGTGCAACGAGGCCGATGATCTCGTCGTTGCCGCAGCGTCGCGGATAGCGGCGGAACTCGGCATCCACCTGCACATCGGCTCGACGGCCATCTCGCTGGACGATGGAAAGATCGCCAATCGCGGTTTCCTGTTCGGTCCGGATGGCAGCCTGGTGACGCGCTACGACAAGATCCACATGTTCGACGTCGATCTCGACAATGGCGAAAGCTGGCGCGAGAGTGCCGTCTATCGTCCAGGCTCCGAGGCTCGGGTGGTGTCGCTGCCGTTTGCAAAACTCGGCTTCTCGATCTGCTACGATGTCCGCTTTCCCGAGCTTTTCCGCAGCCAGGCCGTTGCCGGCGCCGAAGTGATGAGCATTCCTGCCGCCTTTACCCGCCAGACTGGCGAGGCTCACTGGGAAATCCTCCTGAGGGCACGGGCCATCGAGAACGGCATGTTCGTCATCGCCGCAGCCCAGGCCGGCGTCCATCAGGACGGCCGCGAGACATATGGCCATTCGATGATCGTCGATCCCTGGGGAAAGGTTCTGGCCTCTGCCGGCGGCAGCGGCGAGGCCGTGCTGGTGGCTGATATCGACGTTGCCGCAGTCAAGGCTGCCCGCGAAAAGATCCCCAATCTGAAAAACGGCCGTGCGTTTACGCTGGAGACGATCGAGGCCGCAACGGCCGGGGGTGTCGCTGCGTGATCCGCTATTCGCTCAGCTGCGACCACGGCCACGAGTTCGAGGGCTGGTTTTCGCAAAGCGCCGACTTCGAGCGACAGGTCGAAAGCGGGTTGCTGAGCTGCCCGACCTGCGGATCCTCGGCCATCGGCAAGATGCTGATGGCACCGTCCGTTTCGACGGCCCGGACCCGGGAAGCGCTGACGACGCTGGCGATGGACACGGCCCGCAAGCAGGCAATCGCCACGCTGAAGGACGCCGTTGCCGCCATCAAGGCGAATTCGGAAGATGTCGGGCCCAAGTTTCCGGAGGAGGCCCGCAAGATCCATTACGGAGAGGCCGACGCCCGTGGCATCATCGGCCAGGCAACGCCTGCCGAAGCACGCTCGCTGATCGAGGAAGGCATCGAGATCGCCCCGCTTCCGACATTGCCGGACGACGCCAACTGACGCTGTCCTTTCCGCCGACCCATCGACCGGTCTAATAACCCCGCGCCTCCCGCGCAGCATGAAATGCCATAGGATGACGCGTCGCGGCTCAGGCCGGCCGTTTTGCCACCATCATGTAATTCACGTCCATGTCCTTCGACAGGTTCCACTGGTTCTGCAGCGGCGAGAAGAACACGCCGGTGCGGGCGGTGAAGATCAGGCCATTGGCGATCAGCGGCTTTTCCACTTCTTCCGGTCGTACCAGCTTTTCATATTGATGGGTGCCGCGCGGCAGCCAGCGCAGAACGTTTTCGGCGGCAAAGATGGCAAGAGCAGCGGCCTTCATCGTGCGGTTGATGGTGGCGACGAACATCATGCCGCCGGGCCGCACCATCTTCGCGCAGGTCGACAGGAAGAACTCAACGTCGGAAACGTGCTCGACGACCTCCATGTTGAGGATGATGTCGAAAGTCTCGCCGGCCTCAGCCAGTTGTTCGGCGGTGACCGGGCGATAGTCGACCTCGACGCCCGACTGGCGGGCATGGGTGGAGGCGATGCCGATGTTCTTTTCGGACGGATCTGCGCCCACCACTTCGGCGCCCATGCGGGCCATGGGTTCGGAAAGAAGCCCGCCGCCACAGCCGATATCGAGCACGCGCAGGCCTTCCAGCGGGCGGGCGCTGCGTGGGTCGCGGCCAAAATTCTCGGCGGCGCGGTCGCGGATGTAGGCGAGCCGGACGGGATTGAATTTGTGCAGTGGCTTGAACTTGCCGGTCGGGCTCCACCATTCCGCCGCCATTGCCGAAAAGCGGTCGACTTCGCTCTGGTCGATGGTGGTCTTTGCCGTGGTGTTCTGAGCCGCTTCGGTCATCGTCGGGTTCCTTGTCCTGTCTCAGTGAAGTCGGACGATCGGTGCTGGAAGTCAAGGGCGAGAGGTCTTCGTTTGCACGCGGGAGACGACCACGCCGGCCGCCCCGCGTCATTCGACCGCAGCAGGATCGTCTCTCTGCCCCTGTCCGCAGGCTTGCCTTGTCGCGCCGTCACATGTCCCCGTTCACGCGGCCTGTTCGGTCCGTATCATGACAATTCTGATGGCCGGGGCACATCGTGTGCCTGATGATTTTTTAGTGAAGTGACACGCGATGTGCCCCGTTCGACAGTTTTTATCCGCAACTCCGGATCCTCTGTTTCCGACCCAGGTCCCTTTGAGGGGAAAAGCTGCCGGAGTTATGCCACACAGGCACGCCGAGCCTAGGGGCCCGAAGGGATCCACTTTCTGCGGACCCTTGAAGACGTGCCTGCGTAGACGGCAACCCCTCCAAGACCCGACCCCACCTCGCCGGCAACGCAGACCGGTGTATCCAATGGCGGAACGGGGTGATTATAGATCGGGATGAAAGCACGGGGATGAAAATATGATGCCGGCATTGTTTCCAAACGGAAATCCCAACGGTTTACCCCATGAGGTGCTGCGGGGATGAGGGAACCAGAGAGGAGAGAGCGTGTGTGGATGGTGTGAGTCTGAGGTCAGCGAGAAGGTCAAAAGCGACCCCAACTTCCCTCATTCCTGTGCTCGTCACAGGAATCCAGCCGCCCAAGTCCTTGGGCGATAAATACTTTCCTCGCCAACAGAAAGTCCTCCCACGTCGCAGACGCGCCGTGACTGGATTCCTGTGACAGGCACAGGAATGAGGGTTTTGGGGGCGTCCCAGGCGAGGTTTGACCTTAGAGGGTGTGGCAGTAAGTAACAGGTTTTTCAATGTGAAGGTTGCCGTAATCTGGTTGCGTTTGCAATCTTGATTACTTTACCACTTGCCTCCTTCCGGAAGACGGCCGCTACCGAGGTCTCGGTGGGTGCTCGGCAGAAGGGGGATTTTGAGTGGTGCGGAAAAGGCGCTGCTGACAGGGGCGCCCACCCCAATATGCGCCTTTGTCGAACGGCCTTCTCCTCGCGCCATGCGCTGCAATGAAGCCGTCACAGTCTTGTGGAAAATACCCTGTGCAGGCTTGGCGAAAGGCATCACGCAATGCGGACTATCATGCTGGATGTCGATGGAGTGTTGGTGTGCGGTCGTCCGGGGGATGGCGCGCAGTGGTGGACTGACCTCGGTGCCGACCTCGGGATTTCGCGCGATGCGTTGCGAAGCGCGTTTTTTGTGCCGCGCTGGCAGGATATCGTCAGCAGGCGCAAGCCTCTGGTGCCGGAGCTTGCCGAAGTTCTGGCCGAGATCGCGCCCGATGTCAGCGTCGATGCTTTTATCGACTACTGGTTCGCCAACGACTCGCGGATCGACAGCGCGGTGCTCGATGCTGTTTCGGAGATCAGATGTCGCGGCGATCGTGTCTATCTCGCGACAAACCAGGAGCATATGCGCGCCGCATACCTGATGGAAGACATGGGGCTCCGGGAGAAAGTCGATGGCATTTTCTACTCCGCATCGCTTGGGTACCAGAAGCCGAGCCCCGAATTCTACTCCCTCGTCACGCAAGCCACTTCTGTCGCTCCGGAAAGTATCGTCCTGATCGATGACACCGAGGAAAATGTGCAGGCCGCGCGTGCCTCCGGTTGGAACGCCGTTCACTGGCAAAAGGGTATGAGCATTGCCGGCGCGCTGGCGCTATGAGCGAATTGCCAAGCCGGTGCACGGCGACTACCGCAGGAGAACCGGATGGGCGTGAAAAATTATCTGATCGAGGGCGTTTCCGGTACCGGCAAGACGTCGGTTGCCACGGAGTTGGAGCGGCGCGGCTATCACACCGTCCACGGCGACCGTGAATTGGCCTATAAAGGCGATCCACAGACCGGCGAGCCACTCGATATGACAACGTATGGAGGGCCAGTGGATGTTGCCTTCGGACACCGCCACCATGTCTGGGATGTCGGCAAAGTCAAACATCTGATCGCCGATCTAAGCCACCCCATCACCTTCTTCTGTGGCGGCTCGAGGAATTTCCATCAATTTATCGATCTGTTCGACGGGGTCTTTGTTCTCGATGTCGATAGAGCCACGCTAGAAAGGCGGCTGGCGAGCAGACCCGCGGACGAGTTCGGTGGCAAGCCGGCGGAACGGAGACTTGTCATGCAAATGCATGCGACAAAGGAAGACATTCCATACAATACGCACAATGCGACGCCGATCGATGCCACCGCGCCGCTGTCGGCCCTTGTTGACGTCATTCTCGCCCACTGCGGGGAATAGGGGTATCGCTAGACACGCTGAGGGCGGGAAAACGGGTGCAGGCGGTGGTGATCGGCCATGCGCTCATATGGAGGCCTCGCCTGGATTCGAACCAAGCTGTGGGGAATTCACTCCCCTTGCGTCTCCACTCCGCCACGAGGCCATGGGATGATCTGTAGTTGTATTTCGTTAAATCGAAGTAAATTTAGTCGTGCAGCCGCCGGACAGCCGGGTGATTGTGGCGGGAGCCCCTGCCGAGGACTTGAACCTGGGTCTTCTGCAAACGAGGCAGCTGCTCTACCGTTGAGCTACGAGGGGCATGCCCCGTGTTGTTGCCCGTCCGAGCGGCAGTTGCAACTCTATAGTTAAATAAGGGTTAACGCGTCGTCGTAGCCCTCCCCGTCGCGGTCTATTGGCTGCGACGGGGAGGGCGGGTTTCAGGTTGCGGCGGGGTCCCTGAGGGTCTTGCCGAGGGAGAAAGCGACGATAGCCGAGACCAGCATGAAGCCCCCGACGATGAACATCGGCATCTCGTAGAGGCCTGTCGCATCCTTGACGGCGCCGGTGATGTAGGGCGCTGCAAAGCCGGCTATGTTGCCGACCGTGTTGATGAGCGCAATGCCTGCCGCAGCGCCGGCGCCGGTCAGGAACCTTGTCGGCAGCGACCAGAAGTTCGGCAGGGCTGCAAAGATCGCACAGGCGGTCACGGTGACGACGAGGACCGTCGTCTCGGGCGATGACATCAGCAGTGCCAGCGGGATGCTGATGGCGCCGACCAGCGCCGGAATGCCGACATGCCAGAGACGGACGCCACGCTTGCTTGCATCCCGGCTCCAGAAGTAGAGCGCGAAGGCGGCAGGCAGATAGGGGATGGCTATTATCATGCCCTTTTCGAAGACATCGAATTTGGTGCCGAACTTGGCCTCGAAGCCGCCAATGATCGTCGGCAGGAAGAAGGCAAGCGCATAGAGACCGTAGATCAGGCCGAAATAGATAATCGAGAGGAGCCAGACGCGGCCGTCCTTCAGCGCCTGCAGCGTCATGTGGCGGCGTCCCGTCACCTTCTCCGACTCTTCTTTTGCCAGCGCACTGTTGAGCCAGGACTTTTCCGCCGGGGTGAGCCACTTGGCGCCCACGGGGGTGTCCGGCAGGTAGAACCAGGTGATGATGCCGACGACGATGGCCGGGATGGACACGCCGAGGAACATCACCCGCCAGCCCTCGAGGCCGAAGACTCCATGGGCCTGGATAAGGGCGGAGGCCAGTGGCGCGCCGATCACGGTGGTCAGCGGCTGTGCGAGATAGAAGAGTGCCAGGATCTTGGCGCGGTGGCGGCCGGGCACCCAGGTGCTGAGATAGAGGATGGCCCCCGGAAAGAAGCCGGCTTCTGCGACGCCGAGGAAGAAGCGCAGGGCGTAGAGCCCGTTGATGCTGCTGACCCAGGTGAACAGCATGGCGACGATGCCCCAGGTGACCATGATGCGCGACAGCCAACGGCGTGCGCCGTACTGGTGAAGCGCCAGGTTGCTCGGAATCTCGAGCACGATGTAGCCGAAGAAGAAAATGCCGGCGGCAAGGCCGAACTGGGCGGCCGTCATGCCGAGATCCTGGGTCATGCCGTTCGGCCCGGCAAACGAGATGGCCGTCCGGTCAAGGAAATTGATGAAGAACATCAGCGCGATAAACGGCACGATGCGGAACGAGATCTTCCGGATCGTCGATGCCTCCACCTGCTGTTCGGCGCTCTGTGAATGTGTCGTGGCGTCCATGTCTTCCTCCCAAGACGAGTGCAGGGGCTGTCACCGCAGAGGGTCTGCCGCCTGTCCCGCGAAGCCCTCCCTCACGGAGATGGCTCCTGTTGATCTCATCCGATGCGGGCGACGGCGTGCGTTGTCTGTCTGCACGCTGCAAACAGGCTTTCCCCGCGCCGTGGTGCCGCATTTCCTCCCGTTTAAGTCGCCGGAACCTGTCAAATTGAGCTGACGTCGTCAACTGGTATGATGACATGATCATCATTATTTGCAGTTTTACGTCACCGGATGGCTTGCGGACGGCACTTTGAGGCTGTTCTGCCTCAGTTTTGCCCTTACCTTGCCGCACCTGTCTGAACGCCACTCCAATGGGAAATTACCGTCATGATCGATCGCAGAACATTGCTTATGGCCGGCGGCGCGGCCCTGCTGCTCGCGGCATCGCGGCAGGCAAGCGCGGCCAATGCGGTCATCCCGCTCTGGCCAGCAGGAGCCCCGGGCGGGCGTGGTCCGAAAGGGCCGGTCGAGACCAACGCCAAGGGCGCCGTCAGCAATATCGCCACGCCATCCATCGAGGTCTTCCGCCCGGCCAAGCCCAACGGCGCGGCCATGCTGGTGGCGGCGGGCGGCGGCTACAAGCGGATCGAGATGGAAAGCGAGGCGCATCCGGCAGCGCTTTGGCTGAACGATCGCGGCATCACCGCCTTCGTGCTGTCCTACCGGCTGCCGTCGGAGGGCTGGCGGGAAGGTCCCCGGGCACCGCTTCAGGATGCACAGCGCGCCCTGCGGCTGATCCGGGCGAGAAGCGTCGAATACGACGTTCATCCCGATCGCATCGGCGTGCTCGGTTTTTCATCCGGCGGCCATCTGATGGGACTGGCGTCGGCGCGCTCGGCCTACCGGTCGTATCGCGCCGTCGACGAGGCCGACAAGCAATCGGCGCGGCCGAATGCTGCAGCGCTGATCTATCCGATCATCACGCTCGAGCCGCCCTACGACCACACCTCGACAAAGACCGTGCTGATCGGCCGGCATCCGAATGACGAGGAAAGCGCCGAATGGTCGGTGCAGCCGCATGTGCGGTCCCATTGCCCGTCGATGTTCCTCGTCCAGGCGGAGGACGATACTGTTTCCGATCCGCACAACACGCTGATCATGGCTGCTGCCTGCAAGAGCGCCGGTGTGCCTGTCGATATGCACCGCCTCGCGACCGGCGGCCACGGCTTCGGCATGGGCAAGGCCGGTACGCCATCCGCCGCCTGGCCGGCCTGGTATGAAGCCTGGCTGCGCAAGGGCGGGTTCCTCGCCTAGCCTATCTGGTCTCGGCTGGTTCAGGCGGCGCTGCGCGGTGCGCAGAGCGTCTGGCGCTCTGATGGCTCGAAGATGCTGAAGGTGTTGCGGCCGGCGGCTTTGGCGGCATAGAGCGCCGTGTCGGCCCGCTGGAACAATTCGGACGGGCTGGACCCGTCGGCAAGTGCTACGCCGACGGAGGCGCCGATGTTCAGGAGGAGATCGCCGAGGATCATCGGCCGGCGGACGATCTGGACGATGTCGCTCGCGATATCGGTCACCGTCCCGCGTTCGGCGTCCTGCAGCAGCAGAACCGCAAACTCGTCGCCGCCGATGCGGGCAATCAGATGGGCACAATTGCAGACGGCGCGAAGCCGGTCAGCCGCCTCGATCAGGCAGGCGTCGCCAGTGGCATGGCCATAGGTATCGTTGACCGCCTCGAAGCCGTCGAGGTCGACCAGCAGCAACGCTGCCGGCGCCTTCGACCGGTCGTGTTCCTCGCATAGAGCAGCGAGACGCAGCTGGAATTGGGCGCGGTTGGCAAGCCCGGTCATCATGTCGAAATCGGCAAGGTGGCGGGTGCGCTCGAACAGCAGCTTGGCGTCCGTGATGTCCTGCTTGATGCCGAAGATGCGCACGGGCTCTTCGCCCTCGCATTCCACCGTGGCGGTGATGCGGATCCAGCGATGATTGCCTTTCTGCGTCACGATCTCCGCATCCATCGTGAAACCGCTGCGGGTCTCGATGGCAAGACGGCGCTTTTCCTGCAATTCCTTGGCGGATGCCTGGGTATAACAGGCAAGCGTTTCCGCACGGCCCGCCTGCAGGTCGCGCGGCAGGTCGAAAATGTCGTAGACCACATCCGTCCAGGTCAGGGTCTCGTCGGGCAGGCTGCATTGCCATATGCCGATGCGGGCAGCCTCGGCCGCGCGGTTGAAAATCCTGCGGCCACGGGCCAGCGCCTCGGCTTGCTCCGCGATGGTGGCTTCCTTTTCGCGCAGCTGCTGCTCCAGACGACGAACGGCTGGATTGCTGACGGAGACAAGCGATGCGCCGAGCGTCTTCAGGCGGTCGAGGAAACGCGGAGCGGGCGGGTTGGTCATCGTCGATTTCTGGCTTTGCGTGAAGCGGCTCACCTACACTCGCGCATAAGCTTTAAGACTTTGTTGCCGAGGTTGTCTAATTTAGAGCATCGTTTGGGACTGCCGCCGGCTTTCGCCGCCCTTCATATCGATGTCGCATGCCCATTGCACGCACCCTTCAAAGTCGGTATGAGACGGCCGAAATAGACGCTCCGTTTTCGGTGCACCGGCAGTATGAAAAGCCACCGCTTTTGCTGCTGCCCCGGGCGGAGCCTTGTCGTATGGCGGGTCTCAGTGACGAGGCGCGCCACTATGGGTAGAGGCTTATGGCACGCATCGTGATGAAATTCGGCGGGACCTCCGTCGCGGACATGGATCGTATTCGCGTCGTCGCCCGGCATGTGAAACGCGAGGTCGATGCCGGCCACGAAGTCGCCGTCGTCGTCTCGGCGATGTCGGGCAAGACCAACGAACTGGTCGGATGGACCCGCGATGCGTCGCCGATGCACGATGCGCGCGAATATGACGCCGTCGTGGCTTCCGGCGAGCAGGTGACCTCGGGGCTGGTGGCAATCGCGCTGCAGCACCTCGGCATCAATGCGCGTTCCTGGCAGGGCTGGCAGATCCCCATCAAGACCGACAACGCGCACGGCGCTGCCCGCATCCTCGAGATCAACGGCGACGAGATCATTCGTCGCATGGGCGAGGGACAGGTGGCCGTCGTTGCCGGCTTCCAGGGTCTCGGTCCCGACAATCGCATTTCGACACTCGGCCGTGGCGGTTCAGATACCTCGGCGGTGGCGATTGCTGCAGCCGTCAAGGCCGACCGCTGCGACATCTACACAGACGTTGACGGCGTCTATACGACCGACCCGCGCATCGTGCCGAAGGCGCGCCGCCTGAAAAAGATCGCCTTCGAGGAAATGCTCGAGATGGCGTCGCTTGGCGCCAAGGTGCTGCAGGTGCGTTCGGTCGAACTTGCCATGGTATTCAAGGTCCGCACCTTCGTGCGCTCGTCTTTCGAAGACCCCGATGCGCCGGGCATGGGCGACCTTCTGAACCCGCCCGGAACGCTGATTTGTGATGAGGAAGAGATCGTGGAACAGGAAGTCGTAACCGGCATCGCCTATGCCAAGGATGAAGCGCAGATTTCGCTCCGGCGGCTTTCCGACCGCCCCGGCGTGTCGGCTGCGATTTTCGGGCCGCTCGCTGAAAACCATATCAATGTCGACATGATCGTCCAGAACATCTCCGAGGACGGCTCGACCACGGATATGACCTTCACCGTGCCGTCCGGCGACGTCGACAAGGCGCTCGCCGTTCTCGGCGAACACAAGAGCCAGATCGGCTACGATGTCATCCAGAACGAATCGGGTCTGGTCAAGGTTTCGGTGATTGGCATCGGCATGCGTTCGCACGCAGGCGTTGCAGCGAGCGCTTTCCGGGCACTTGCTGAAAAAGGCATCAACATCAAGGCAATCACCACCTCGGAAATCAAGATTTCGATCCTGATCGACGGCCCCTATGCAGAACTTGCAGTCAGGACTTTGCATTCCTGCTACGGTCTGGATAAGAGTTGATTTGAAACTGCAGAGGGGCAGGGCGAAGCGCGAAATGCTTCGTGACACCCTTCGCAGCGTGGACATGATTTTCGGGAGCGTGACGCAATGAGAGACCTTTCCGGCGGTCCGCGCGTCCTGCTCAAGCGGCTGCGCGAGCTGATGGCGGAGCCGCTTGAACCGCAGGATCGCCTTGACCGGATCGTTCGCCAGATCGCCAGCAACATGGTGGCCGAGGTGTGCTCGGTCTACGTTCTGCGCGCCGACGGGGTGCTCGAGCTCTATGCCACCGAAGGTCTCAACAAGGATTCCGTCCATCTTGCGCAATTGAAGATGGGCCAGGGCCTCGTCGGCACCATCGCCGCCTCGGCGCAATCTCTCAATCTCTCCGACGCCCAGTCCCACCCGGCCTTCCGATATCTGCCGGAAACCGGAGAAGAGATCTACCACTCCTTCCTCGGCGTGCCGATCCTGCGGGCCGGCCGGTCGCTCGGCGTTCTCGTCGTGCAGAACAAGGCCAGCCGCACCTACCGCGACGAGGAACTGGAGGCGCTTGAGACGACGGCCATGGTGCTGGCCGAGATGATCGCTACCGGCGACCTCAAGAAGATCTCGAAGCCCGGCCTCGAACTCGACCTGACGCGCTCTGTCACCATCGACGGCGACAGCTACAATGAAGGCATCGGCCTCGGCTATGTCGTCCTGCACGAGCCGCGCGTCGTCGTCACCAACCTGCTCAACGAAGACACCGACCACGAAATCTCGCGCATGGCCGATGCCCTCGGCTCCTTGCGCATTTCCATTGATGACATGCTGTCGCGCCGCGACGTGTCGATGGAGGGCGAGCACCGTGAGGTCCTGGAAACCTATCGGATGTTTGCCCACGACCAGGGCTGGGTTCGCAAGCTCGAGGAGGCGATCCGCAACGGCCTGACGGCCGAGGCTGCGGTCGAGAAAGTGCAGAGCGACACGAAGGCTCGGATGATGCGGCTCACCGACCCGTACCTGCGCGACCGCATGCACGATTTCGAGGACCTCGCGAACCGGCTGCTGCGACAACTGACCGGCCATACCGGCCGCAACACGACGGATGGTTTTCCCAACGACGCAGTCATCTTCGCCCGCGCCATGGGGGCCGCCGAGCTGCTCGATTATCCGCGCGACAACATTCGCGGCCTGGTGCTGGAAGACAGCGCCATCACCAGCCATGTCGTGATCGTTGCCCGGGCCATGGGCATTCCGGTCGTCGGCCAGGCGGCCGGCGTCGTGGCGCTGGCGGAAAATGGCGATTCCGTCATCATCGACGGCGACGAGGGCCATGTGCACCTGCGGCCGATGGCCGATCACCTGAAGTCCTACGAAGAGAAGGTCAAGTTTCGCGCCCGCCGCCAGGAGCAGTTCCGGGCGCTGCGTGCCGTCGAGCCGGTGACGCGGGACGGCCAGCGTATCTCGTTGCTGATGAATGCAGGACTGCTGGTCGATCTTCCGCAATTGGCCGAATCCGGCGCCGAAGGCATCGGCCTGTTTCGCACCGAGCTGCAGTTCATGATCGCCTCGACCATGCCGAAGGCCGACGAGCAGGAAATGTTCTACCGCAATGTCCTGAAGCAGGCAGGCGACCACGTCGTCACCTTCCGTACGCTGGATATCGGCGGCGACAAGGTCGTGCCCTACTTCCGGGCGCATCAGGAAGAAAATCCGGCACTCGGCTGGCGCGCCATCCGGCTTTCGCTGGATAGGCCGGGCCTGTTGCGCACGCAGCTGCGCGCCATGCTGAAGGCTGCCGCCGACGGCGAACTGAAGATGATGGTGCCGATGGTCACGGAGGTTTCCGAGATCAAGGCGGTGCGCGAACTGCTGCAGAAGGAAGTGCATCATCTGTCGCGCTTCGGCCATGCGCTGCCGCGCAAGCTGCAGTTCGGCGCCATGCTCGAAGTACCGGCGCTGCTCTGGCAGCTCGACGAATTGATGGCAGCCGTCGATTTCGTCTCGGTCGGCTCCAACGACCTGTTCCAGTTTTCCATGGCGGTCGATCGCGGCAATGCCCGTGTGTCCGACCGGTTCGACACGCTCGGGCGGCCTTTCCTGCGCATCCTGCGGGATATCGTGCGCGCCGGCGAGCGCAACAAGACACCGGTGACGCTGTGTGGCGAGCTTGCCGGCAAGCCGATCTCGGCGATGGCGCTGATGGGCATCGGCTTCCGCTCGGTGTCGATGTCGCCAGCCTCGATCGGGCCGGTCAAGGCGATGCTGCTGGGTCTCGATGTCGGCGCGCTGGCGGCGGTCATGGAAGAGGCATTGGACGACCGCAACCCGACGCTCTCGGTGCGGGACATCCTTGCGCAGTTCGCATTGACCCATAATATTCCCCTTTAGCTGCTCTTGCGCAGTCTGTTGCTGACTGCGGTGGAAAGAGGTAAGAGGCGATCTGCCCGTCCTTTCAGGGTTGGGCCAGGCATGGGGAGCTAGGGTCCTGTTTCCCGCAGTCTGGTTCTCGCGCGGGTCTGGAAGGCGCGACGCTCTCCCCCTCATTCCTGTGCTTGTCACAGGAATCCAGCCACGGCGCGTCTGCGTCGTGAAAAGACTTGTCTCGGCAATCGGGAGGTCTTGCGCGCCCAGGACTGGGCGCACTGGATTCCTGTAACAAGCACAGAAATGAGGAAGGATCGGGGGCGAGGCGTGCAGTTCAACGGCTGGCCGCCAGATAATCGCCATGGATGACGGCGCCTGACATCAGGGCGCCTTGGAAAAATTCGGAGTTCGACTGTGGCTACACTACCTGTTGAAAAAATGCGTGAGCTGGAGCGCCGGTTCGGCGAGATCGAGGCGCGCATGTCCGAAGGCCCGGCGGCGGATGTCTACGTCAAGCTGGCGTCCGAATATTCCGAGTTGCAGCCCGTCGTCATGAAGATCCGCGACTACGAAAAAGCGACGGCGGAGCGGGCCGATCTCGAAGCGATGCTGGGCGACAAGACGGTGGACCGCGAGATGCGCGATCTGGCCGACATGGAACTGCCCGGGGTGCGCGAGCGTATAGAGACGCTGGAGACCGAGATCCAGATTCTGCTGCTGCCGAAGGACGCCGCCGACGAAAAGAGCGCCATCCTCGAAATCCGCGCCGGGACCGGTGGTTCCGAAGCGGCGCTGTTTGCCGGCGACCTGTTCCGCATGTACGAGCGCTTTGCCTCGGTGAACGGCTGGAAGGTCGAAATTCTTTCATCGAGCGATGGCGAAGCGGGCGGCTACAAGGAAGTGATCGCGACGATCACCGGCAAGGGCGTGTTCTCCAAGCTGAAGTTCGAGTCCGGGGTTCACCGGGTGCAGCGCGTGCCGGCTACCGAGGCCGGCGGCCGCATTCACACTTCTGCGGCCACGGTGGCGGTGCTTCCCGAGGCCGAAGAGGTGGATATCGAAGTGCGCGAGCAGGATATCCGCATCGACACGATGCGCTCGTCGGGCGCCGGCGGCCAGCACGTCAACACGACGGATTCGGCTGTTCGCATCACCCATCTGCCGTCTGGCATCGTCGTCACCAGTTCAGAAAAATCGCAGCACCAGAATCGCGCCAAGGCGATGCAGGTGCTTCGCTCCAGGCTCTACGACATGGAGCGCCAGCGGGTCGACAACGAGCGCTCGGCCGACCGCAAGAGCCAGGTCGGCTCCGGCGATCGCTCGGAGCGCATTCGCACCTATAATTTTCCGCAAGGGCGCATCACCGACCATCGCATCAACCTGACGCTCTACAAGCTCGACCGCATGATGGAAGGCGAGATCGACGATGTCGTCGATGCACTGCGTGCCGATCACCAGGCAAGCCAGCTTGCCCAGCTCGGGGATCGCATGTGAGCGACGCCGGCCAGACAATCGGCGCATTGCAGGCATCGGCGCGCAACCGGTTTGCGGAGGCGGGTCTCGACGATCCTGCCGCCGACGCCAAGGTGCTGGTATCCGGGCTGTTCGGGCTTACGTTCACCGAGATTGTCATCCGCTCCAACGAAACGGTGGATGCCGAAGGGGTCGCGCGTCTGGAGGACGCCATCGCGCGTCGTTTGCGCCATGAGCCGGTGCATCGCATTCTTGGCGAGAGGGAATTCTACGGCCTGCCGCTGCGCCTGTCGCCAGCGACGCTGGAGCCCCGGGCGGACACCGAGATCCTGGTGGACAGCATCCTGCCGCATCTGCGCAGACTGGTCGGCGTGCATGCGAGCATCGACATTCTCGACATGGGCACCGGCACCGGCGCCATCTGCCTCGCTCTGCTGCATGAATGTCGGGAGGCAAGGGGTTTGGGCAGCGACATCTCCGCCGACGCGCTAGTGACGGCCAGGGGAAATGCCGAACGGAATGGCCTTGCCGACCGGTTCCGCACCGCAGAGGGCAGCTGGTTCACGCCGATTTCGGGGCGGTTTCACGCAATCGTCTCAAATCCCCCTTATATCGTATCGGACGTGATGCAGACACTGGCTCCGGAGGTCAGGGATTTCGATCCGACGGCGGCGCTCGATGGCGGCCGGGATGGCCTCGATGCCTACCGGGCAATCGCTGCGGACGCTGCGCAATTTCTTCACGACGACGGCGTGCTCGGTCTCGAAATCGGTTATGACCAGCGCCCGACAGTCACCGCCTTGTTCGAGGGCTCGGGGTTCAGATTGATAGAGGCGGCGCGCGATTATGGTCACAACGACCGCGCCCTGATCTTCGCAAAAGGTATATAACACGCTGAAAATACAAGTCTTTCCTACTTTATTATGCTGTTAAAGAAAAGGACTTGGATTTAGCCGGGAAGCAATATAGGTTGCGCTCACGCGTTGGGCAGCCGGAAACGAATGGGAGATTCGTTCGGGTTCCGGTCAGCCTCAGGGGTCCGCTCTCTTGAAAGAGTGTTGAAGGTTGAACGTACCCGATGCGTGATTCAGTTAATCTGACGTAGTCGAGCGGCAGACGGGGGTTAGACCCGATCTGCTTGCGGCACGCAGGCCCTGGCTCGGTTTGTCCGGCCATGGCGGCAGGGTGCCGCGCGCAATTATCACAACAAGAGAATTCAGGTGAAGGATCTATGAGGCCAGGACAGCAGAACAAGCGCGGTCGAGGGCGTGGCAACAACGGCGGCGGCAGCGGCGGCGGAAACCCCAGCAGCGGCAGCAGCAGCAATAACAGCCAGAACAACAACTTCAATCGGAAGGGATCGAACCCCCTGACGCGGACTTACGATAGTTCCGGTCCCGATGTGAAGATCCGCGGTACCGCCCAGCACATCGCCGAGAAATACTCGACACTGGCTCGCGATTCCCACTCTTCCGGCGACCGCGTCATGGCGGAAAACTATCTTCAGCACGCTGAGCACTATTACCGCATCATCGCCGCCGCACAGGCGCAGATGCAGGAACGCTTCCAGCGCGAAGACAGGCAGGATTTCAATGATCGCGACGGCAACGAGCGCGACATGGACGACATGGACGGCAACGAGATGGACGATCAGCCAATGATCGCGCCTTCGATGCAGAGCCGCAATGCGCCGCAGCAGTCGATGCCGCAGCAGCCGGCCCACGGTCCCGTCGCCAGCCAGCAGCCGAGCCCGGCACCGCAGCCGGCTCCGGTCCAGCAGGATGCAACGCCGGGCGAGGGCGATCAGCCCCAGCCGCAGGCCGAAGCCCAGCGGGCGCCACGCCAGCCACGCACACCGCGCGTCTACACGCCACGTACGCCGGCCGCAGCTCCCGCTCCCGTCAACGACGGTACCGGCCCTCAGCCCGAAATCGTCGGAACGCCAGCGGAAGTTGCCATCGAGGAAGCCCAGGGCACCGAGGAGCCGCGCCAGCCGCGTCGTCGCGCTGCCGGCCGTCCGCGCCGCCCGCGCCTCACCGATAGCGATGCTCCCGGCGAAGGTGGCAACGACGCCCCGAACCTTGCGGATGTCGGCTCCGAATAGGCATTTTCGCCACTTCGCGCATGGAATTGATACACATCAAGATACCCCGGTTCATCCGGGGTATTTTCGTTTTCAGCACCCTTTAAACAGCGTAATTTCCCACCCATATGTTCTTCGGCTGCGGCACTGTCCCTGACGGATGCGGCACCGGGATCTGCCTTTTCAGGGGGTCTTCTCTCACTCTCGTTCTGTGCCGAAAAGCGGGCAGGGCGATCCATGGAGGTTCTAAGATGGATATCGAAAAATACTCTGAACGGCTGCGCGGCTTTCTGCAGTCTGCCCAGACCAACGCACTCGGTCAGGATCACCAGCAGTTCACCGCCGAGCATGTGCTCAAGGTTCTTCTCGACGACGACCAGGGCATGGCTGCCTCGCTGATCCAGCGTGCGGGCGGCGATCCCAAGGCGGCCAAGCTTGCCAACGATGCGGCCCTGGCGAAAATTCCGAAAGTTTCGGGTGGCAATGGTCAGGTCTATCTGGCGCAGCCACTGGCCAAGGTTTTCACGACTGCCGAAGATCTTGCCAAGAAGGCAGGCGACAGTTTTGTTACCGTCGAGCGTCTGCTGCAGGCGCTGGCGATGGAATCGAGCGCCTCGACATCGACGACGCTGAAGAATGCCGGGGTCACGCCCATCGGTCTCAACAAGGCTATCGACGAGATCCGCAAGGGTCGTACCGCCGACTCCTCCAACGCCGAGAACGGCTACGAGGCGCTCAAGAAATATGCGCGCGACCTGACTGCCGAGGCGCGCGAAGGCCGTCTCGATCCCGTCATCGGCCGTGACGACGAAATCCGTCGTACGATCCAGGTGCTGTCGCGCCGCACCAAGAACAATCCGGTGCTGATCGGCGAGCCCGGCGTCGGCAAGACGGCGATCGTCGAAGGCCTTGCGCTGCGCATCGTCAACGGCGACGTGCCGGAATCGCTGAAGGAAAAGAAGCTGATGGCGCTCGACATGGGCGCGCTGATTGCCGGGGCGAAGTTCCGGGGCGAATTCGAGGAGCGGCTGAAAGCCGTGCTCAACGAAGTTCAGTCGGAAAACGGCGAGATCATCCTGTTCATCGACGAGATGCACACGCTGGTCGGTGCCGGCAAGGGCGACGGGGCGATGGACGCCTCCAACCTCCTGAAGCCGGCGCTGGCGCGCGGAGAGCTGCATTGCGTCGGTGCCACGACGCTCGACGAATACCGCAAGCATGTCGAGAAGGACCCGGCGCTGGCCCGTCGTTTCCAGCCGGTCATGGTCAGCGAGCCGACGGTCGAGGATACGATCTCGATCCTGCGCGGGCTCAAGGAGAAATACGAGCAGCATCACAAGGTGCGCATTGCCGACGCGGCCCTGGTGGCGGCAGCCACCCTATCGAACCGCTACATCACCGACCGCTTCCTGCCCGACAAGGCCATCGACCTGATGGACGAGGCGGCAGCGCGGCTGCGCATGCAGGTGGATTCTAAGCCGGAGGAACTCGACGAACTCGATCGTCGCGTCATCCAGCTGAAGATCGAGCGCGAGGCGCTGAAGAAGGAAACCGACGTGGCCTCGGCCGACCGGCTGGTGCGGCTCGAAACGGAGCTCACCAACCTCGAGGAGCAGGCCGATGCGCTGACGGCCCGCTGGCAGGCGGAAAAGTCCAAGCTCGGCCTTGCCGCGGACCTCAAGAAGCAGCTCGATGAGGCCCGCAACGAACTGGCGATTGCCCAGCGCAAAGGTGAATTCCAGCGCGCCGGCGAGCTTGCCTATGGCGTCATACCCGGTCTTGAAAAAGACCTGACGGAGGCCGAAGCCCAGGATCACACGCAGAATGCGATGGTCCAGGAGGTGGTGACCGCCGACAACATCGCCCATATCGTCTCGCGCTGGACCGGTATCCCAACCGAAAAGATGCTCGAAGGCGACAAGGACAAGCTCCTCCGCATGGAAGACGAGCTGGCGAAATCGGTGGTCGGGCAGGGCGATGCGGTGCAAGCCGTTTCGCGTGCGGTGCGCCGTGCCCGCGCCGGTCTGCAGGATCCGAACCGGCCGCTTGGCTCGTTCATCTTCCTCGGGCCGACCGGCGTCGGCAAGACGGAGCTGACAAAGGCGCTGGCCCGCTTCCTGTTCGACGACGACAGCGCCATGGTGCGCATGGATATGTCGGAATACATGGAGAAACACTCCGTTTCCCGACTGATCGGTGCACCTCCCGGCTATGTCGGCTACGATGAAGGCGGGTCGCTCACCGAAGCCGTCCGTCGCCGTCCTTATCAGGTCGTGCTGTTCGACGAGATCGAGAAGGCCCATCCCGACGTCTTCAACGTGCTGCTGCAGGTGCTGGACGACGGACGCCTGACGGACGGGCAGGGCCGGACGGTCGATTTCCGCAACACGATGATCATCATGACGTCGAACCTTGGCTCCGACTATTTGACCAAGCTCGGCGAGAACGATGACAGCGAGGCGGTGCGCGAACTGGTCATGGGCGAGGTCCGCAGCCATTTCCGGCCGGAATTCCTCAACCGGATCGACGAGATCATCCTGTTCCACCGTCTGAAGCGGAGCGAAATGGGAGCAATCGTCGACATCCAGCTGAAGCGGCTGATCACGCTGCTTTCCGAGCGCAAGATCACGCTGGAACTCGACGACGATGCACGGAGCTGGCTGGCCGACAAGGGCTACGACCCGGTTTACGGGGCGCGGCCGCTGAAACGGGCGATCCAGAAATACGTCCAGGATCCGCTCGCCGAGCAGATCCTGTCGGGACAGGTGCCGGACAACTCGCTGGTCAAGGTCACCAGCGGCAGCGACCGCCTCCTGTTCCGCCCACGCGAGACCGTGCCACAGGCTGCCTAAGGGTTTGCGGTGCAAAAGGAGATGGGGCTGGCGGCAACGCCGGCCCTTTATTTTGAGGTGGATAGGCGCCCTGTTCAGATAGCCGTTCAGCTAAAGCTTCAAAGGATCGGCCCGTTCCCCTTGCTTCCACGCGAAGAAATCCGGTGGCTGAAGTCCATCCTTTTCGGGCAGATGCAAAATTTCCGACCGGCTTGTTCTGGATGAATGTGCCATGGCAAGATACACCATGCGGCCACAAACTTAGGAATGCCAGCCGATACGAAAAGAGCGTCGAATGCAGCCCCAGGAACTCATGAAACTCTATGAAACGAAAGTTAACCTGCGGCGCTTCGATGAAGTCGCCCCGCTCATATCGGCGGACGCGGTCTTCTGGTTTACCGACGGTACCCACTGCGGAATTGACGCAATAAGGGCTGCGTTCCAAGAAACGTGGCGCAAGCTTCAAAACGAGACGTACTGGCTTGAGGACGTTGACTGGATTGCGGTCACCGATAATGCTGCAAGCTGCATATACCGTTTCCGTTGGAGGGCCGAGATTGATGGGAAAATATATGAAGGCGACGGACGCGGCACTACCATCTTGAGAAAAGACTACGCGCAATGGAAGATCGTCCACGAGCACCTCAGCCGCTTTCCACAGTGATCGAGCGGATTTGGGTCTAACGGTCCTTCATCTTACCCCGCTTGCTACTCCACCTGAGCAGACAACCAAATCCGGGTCCGATGAGGATGCCGCCTATGACCCATTCCATCACCCCGAGTGATTGTTCATCGGGATCGATGCCGGCGAGGTAGAGAAAGAGGAAAAATGCTGCTGTGCCGGCAACGATCATCGCCAGGGCAAAAAACAGATCCTTACGAGAGCTTGTCATGGGGCTCCATCCTCACGCGTCAGTAGTCTGAAGCAGGGAAGTAGTGGATTGAAATTCCCCGGCAAGCCGCGCCGTAGTGCTCGCATTTCCGTCGGCGGTCAGCTGAAGCCGTTGCGCACGCTGTTGTCCGGGGTCAAGATCATGCTGAAGTTCTGCGAAAAAGCGCGCAGCGAGTTGGCCACGAGGCTTGCGCTTTTGTCTTTGGGTGGTGGAGGCAAGGGGGTGCTGAGCGCTCTACCTGGCCTATTCCTCTTCGCACCCTGCGCGTCATCGCCAAGTCCCAAATACAAAAATAGCCCGTTAATTGTTTTAAACTTAGAATTTAGCGTAAATTAACCAATGCCTCCTAGTTTCTGCAATTACCGGGCACGCCAGTCGAGATGACATGATGTCGCCTCTTGCCGGGAGCCATGCAGCTGATTTGCGGTATGATCCCTTGTAATCGGATAAATCTCCCCTTCATCTCTACATCGTCTCCGCTGCACCCGATTTCTTCTTCTAAATCCAGATTTTTATTTGCGCGCTTCTGCAAGCGCCGCCTACTGCCGTGCGCGCGGGAATAAGGACGCGGATTTTCTGTGCTTCGGCGGCAATGCGGTGGGGCTGAAGATCGTTTCAAACGCCGTGCCGGACGATCCCTGTGGGGATGGATCGACTTTCACCAACAATCGAACGCGTGAAAACGCCGCTAAACCGCCAGAGGATACCGACCCGATGCTGACGTACTTCAACAACCTCAAGATACTCTACAAAATCTCAGTCACCCTTGTGGTGCTGATGGCCATCAATGTCGCCGTCAGTGCGATCAGCGGAAATTCGATTGCTACACAGCAGCAGGCCTCGGGCTGGACCGAGCATACCTACAAGGTTCTGGCCCGGCTCGAGGGTGTCGTCGCTGCCATGGTGGATCAGGAAACCGGCATGCGCGGCTATGTGATCTCCTCGAACCCCAACTTCCTGGAACCCCAGAAGGCCGGTGCCGCAGCCTATGCAGACAATCTTGCTCAGCTCCGGGCTCTCACTTCCGATAATCCTGTCCAGCAAAGGCGTCTCGACGATCTCGACACATTGGTGAAGACCTGGACGCAAAAGGTGGTCGAGCCGGAAACCTTGCTGGTGAAAGATCCCGCGACCTATGAGCAGGCCCGCCAGATCGAGATTTCGGGCGCTGGCAAGCAAACCATGGATGGTATCCGTGCCAAGGTGAAGGAGATGGCGGCAGACGAGCAGGCTCTCCTCGTCAAGCGCGCGTCGCTTTCGGAAAATGCAGCGTCCACGGCGCAAATGGCTATCTATGTGGGCGGCGGAGCAATGCTGTTCGTCGCTGTGATCGGCATGTATCTCCTGAACCTCGGTCTGGTTCGCCCGGTTTCCGGCATCAATGCGACGATGACGCGGATTGCCAACGGAGAAACCGGCGTGGTCGTTCCGGGTATCGGCCGCAAGGACGAAATCGGCCAGATGGCCGCTGCCGTCGGTGTCTTCCAGGAGAATGCCATCGAGCGCATCCGGCTCGCACAGGATGCCGATACCAATCGCAGCCTTACCGAACAGGAACGCCGCAAGAGCGGTGAAGCCGAGCGCATCAAGGCTGAATCCATGGCCGAGGCGACATCCGGGCTCGGCGAAGGCCTGAAACACCTCGCCAGCGGCGACCTGACCTTTCAGCTTGCCAGCAAGTTCGCTCCCGAGTTCGAAAGCCTGCGGGAAGACTTCAACGCCGCAGTCCAGCAGCTTGCCGAAACCTTGCGGGCTGTGGCGCAGGCAACAAGCGGGATCGATACCGGCAGTCGCGAAGTCAGCGTCAGCGCCGACGACCTGTCGAAGCGCACGGAGCAACAGGCGGCTTCGCTGGAAGAAACGGCCGCTGCCCTCGACCAGATCACCGTCAATGTCAGCAATTCCTCAAAGCGTGCCGAAGAAGCCCGCCAGATTGCCATGCTGGCGAACGAAAGCGCTGCCCAGTCCGGCAAGGTCGTTGCGAATGCCGTCGAGGCAATGCAGAAGATCGAGCAATCGTCGAACGAGATCTCGAACATCATCGGCGTTATCGATGAAATCGCCTTCCAGACCAACCTGCTTGCCCTGAACGCCGGCGTCGAAGCCGCACGTGCCGGAGAAGCAGGCAAGGGATTTGCCGTCGTCGCACAGGAAGTCCGCGAACTCGCCCAGCGGTCGGCCAAGGCTGCCAAGGAAATCAAGGACCTGATCCGCAATTCGAGCACCGACGTGCAGAGCGGCGTCAAGCTTGTGAGCGATACCGGCAACGCGCTGCGGACGATCGAAGGCTATATTGTTACCGTCAACCAGCACATGGACTCGATCGCCACTTCGGCGCGCGAACAGTCGGTCGGTCTGGGCGAGGTGAACACCGCCGTCAACCAGATGGACCAGGTGACCCAGCAGAACGCCGCGATGGTCGAGGAAACGAGTGCTGCGGGCGCGACGCTTGCCAGCGAAAGCGGCAAGTTGCGGGAACTGATTTCACAGTTTCAGCTCGGCAGCACGTCCGGACATGCGCCCCGTGCCATGGCGGCGGCCCCGACACATCGGCCGGTCCCGTCGCCCGCCCGCCGTCTTGCAGGCCAGGTATCCAAGGCTTTCTCCGGCAATGCCGCCGTCAAGGAAAGCTGGGAGGAGTTCTGATCAAACAAGCCCGAAAGCCCACGAAGGGCCGACCGGCTTGATCACCGAGGCGAGATGCGGCCGCGAGGCGATCTCGCCGGCCGGTCTGTAAGCTAGATCCGGAAGATATTCAGTCCCGAGACATCCGTCTCGATCTGCTCGAAGCCCTGCCCGAGGTAAAAGCTGTCCATCTCCGGCGTTGCGCAGAGATAGCAGTTATATTTCCCCCATTTCGCAGCTTGCACACGCGCTCCGGCGATCAGCCGAGTGGCGGCTCCTCGTTTTCTTGCGTGCGGCTCGACCCATAAGGCTGCGATCCACGGGGTATAGTCCGGGCGTGCATCCAGATCGTTTTCTATCACCAGCACCGAGCCGATATACACGCCGCCCTCTTCGGCGACGAGGCAAAAGGGAATGCCGTCGTTCTCGATCATCGGGTCCAGGTGGGCGCGATATTGCGCCAGAGTGACCCCCGTCTCCGTCCACCAGGCGTTCCAGCTGCGATCGGCAACCGTATCTGCGAAGGCTGGATTGTCTCTGAGGCGTAAGATTTGCATTCGGTGATTCTCCCTTCTGTTCTCCATTTTATTCACTCTACCCTCGCTCCGAGAAATGCGGCGCAGATTGCCGCCAGCAGGGCCATGCCTGCGGGGACGAGCATGACGGCAAAGAACAGCGGGATGGCACTGGCGCCTGCGATAAACGGGCCGCCGAGCGAGACAATCAGAGCACCGCCGCCGATGCTGAGGGCGGCCGCCAATCCTGCCGCGGTTCCGGCATGGTCGGGATGGGCGGAAAGCACGCCGCTGTTGGCGGCGGGCATGGTCAGCCCGTTGCCGATGCCGATGAACATGCAGGGCCCGAAAAGCGCAAAAGCGTTGCCCGCGTCCATGAGCGCATGGCCGAGACCGAGCAGCAGGCCGGTACAGGTCAGCGTCCGCGCCGTGACGAGGACGGTGCCGAGCGACATTCTCGAAGCGTAACGACCAGCAAGCAAGCTGCCGAGCATAAAGCCGGCCGGGACAATACCCATGGAGAGGCCCAGTTTCGCGGTCGAGCCGCCAAGCAAGGGACCGAGGGCAACAGGGGCGCCTGCGAGAAAGAGGTAGAGCGTCCCCATGGATGCCGCCATGCAGAGCGCATAGCACCAGAATGCGGACGAACGGATGAGCCGGAGATAGGCGCCCGCGCTACTGTGCGACCTGCGGGCTCGGTCAGCGGTTTCTGGCAGCGTCACAAGGCTGAGGATGAGGACGGCGGTACCGGCCGTTGCCAGCGTGATGAAGATCGCCCGCCATCCGAAGGCCGCATCCAGCGAACCCCCGACGACGGGTGCGAGCATCGGAGCAAGGGCCCATCCCATCGCGAGGTAACCAAACCGGCTGGCTGTCGCATGTCCGCCCGAGGTCTCCTTGATGATGACGAGGGCTATCGAAAAGCAGGCGGCTATCGATGCCTGCAGAGCCCTGAAAATCATGAAGGCGACGATATCCGTGGAGACGGCGCAACCGATCGATGCCGAGATGAAGACAACGATGGCCGTCAGGGCGACGGGCCTCCGTCCGTATCGATCCGAGATTGCACCAGAAACAATCTCGATCAAAGCCGTGACAACAGCATAGCCGGCAACGGAAAGGCTGACGACGGCGGAACTGGCGTGAAACTCTGCGGCGATGTGCGGCAGCGATGGCAGGATCATGTTCACGGGCACGACCGAGAGAGCCGTCAGCAAGATCAGCGGCAGCAGCGGGGGCGTGACGGGCGTCTGGCTGGCAGTATCAGATGCAGACGGGTGTCTGAGCGTATTGTCCGGTGATGCGGCTGTCATCGTTAGGTCCTGTCGGTGGGGATGAAAGGGATCGACGGGGCGCAGCCAGCTTTCAGGCATAAAAAAAGGCCCCGTCGGGAGCCTGTTCGTCGCGCATGGGTGCTTCCGCCGGACGGCTATACCATCCTGCCCATGCGCGCACTCACCACCTGAAAAAATGTCGCAGCTTTCATGTCGCCCAAGCTAGGCACAAATCCCGAGATCGTCAACGGCGGCCGCTACCGATCGACGGGCGGTTCTGACAGGATCTCGTCGAGCGCATCCACCAGAAGGTCGCATTCGGCATCGGTGCCGATCGTGATGCGGAGATAGTTTTCGATGCGGGGCTTTGCAAAATGCCGGACGAGCAGGGATCTTTTCCTGAGTTCGGCGAGAAGATCGCCGGCCGTGCGCGCCGGATGCGTGACGAACAGGAAGTTGGCCGAGGATGGAAGCACGTCGAAGTGAAGCGCACGCAATGCCGCTGCCAGCCGCTCGCGACTGGCGACGATCATGTTGCGGTGTTTTTCGAACCATGTCCGGCCTTCCCAGGCTGCGATGGCGCCTGCCTCCGCCAGCCTGTCGAGCGGATAGGAGTTGAAGCTGTCGCGCACCCGCTCCAGCGCATCGATCAGCGGTCTCTGGCCGATGGCAAAGCCGACGCGAAGGCCGGCGAGGCTGCGGGATTTCGAAAAGGTCTGGACGACCAGCAGGTTCGGATAGCGCTCGACCAGCGGCACCGCGCTGTCGCCGCCGAAATCCACATAGGCTTCGTCGATTACCACCACCTGATCGGGGTGCTCGAGCAGCAGCCTCTCGATTTCGCCCAGCGGCAGGGCGGTACCGGTGGGTGCGTTCGGGTTGGGCAGGATGATCGCGCCGCAGGCTTGCCGGAAGTCGTCGATCCGCACCGACATGGCCTCATCGAGCGGAATTTCGCGATAGGGCACGTCGAACAGCCGGCAATAGGTGGTGTAGAAGCTATAGGTGATATCCGGAAAGAGCAGCGGCGCATCGTGTTTCAACAGCGCCTTGAAGACATGCGCCAGCACCTCGTCGGAGCCGTTGCCGACAAACACCCGGTCGGGCTCGAAACCGTAGCTATCGGCAATCGCGGTGCGCAGGCGGCGGGATGTCGGGTCGGGATAGAGCCGCAGCGAACCGTCCAGCTGCGCGGCAATTGCCGCCGCCACGTCAGGCGAAGGCCCATAGGCGCTTTCGTTGGCGTTCAGTTTGACCAGACCGGGGATCGTCGATTGTTCGCCGGCAACATAGGGCGTCAATGTCGAGACGATGGGGCTCCAGAAGCGGCTCATGTGTTTTCCCTGGCTGATCATGGCGCCAATCTTGCAAACTCCGTCCTTCAAAGCAACGCAATGCCCGCCGTTCGTCCGACAGGAGCCGTTGGATGCGTCAGTCAGCTTTCCCGTGACAGCTTTGCTTCGGCAAAAATTGCTGTCGCCCAGGCAAGGAAGACGCGCAGCCGTGGCGCCAGCTGCCGGTTTTGCGGGTAGAGCGCGAAATAGGGCGTCGGGCTCGGCGGATAGTCCTTCAGCACCTCGACAAGCATGCCCTCTTCGAAATCCTGTCGGAAGCGATAGCGCGGCGCCTGCACCAGGCCCAGTCCCATGCGGGCAAGTTCATGCATGGTATCGGAACTGTTGGTGGTCACCCGGGTCGGCAGGAGGATATCGCGCCTCTTGCCAGCGACGGTAAATTCGAGCGGCAGGACTTCGCCGGACCGGGACGAAAGGAAGCCGATCATCACGTGGCCGTCCAGCCCGTCCGGCGAGGTCGGCACCCCGTGCGCCTCGAGATAGGCCGGGCTGGCGCAGGTGACCTCCTCGACGAGGGCAAGCCGGCGCATGATCATGCCGCTGTCGGAATGTTCGCCGGCGCGAATGACGCAATCGACACCGTCGCGCAGCAGATCGACCAGCCGGTCTCCCTGTCCCAGATGCAGGTCGATCAGCGGGTAGCGCTCCAGGAATGCCGGCAGGTGCGGCAAAAGAAAGGTGCGGGTGACCTGCGCATTGGCGTCGATACGCAACAGGCCGCGCGGACGATCGTCACGGAAGGCGTTTTCCGCCGCCTCCACATCCGACAGGATAGACAGGCAGCGGTGGTAAAAAGCCTCGCCGTCCAGCGTCGGCATCACATGGCGTGTGGTGCGCTCCAGCAGCCTGGCGCCGATATCGGCTTCCAGTTGCTTGATCGCCTCGGTCGCCGTCGAGCGTGCAAGACCGCTATCGGCTGCCGCAGCGGTGAAGCTGCGGCGCTCGACAATGCGGACGAACAATTGCAGGCGATCCAGACGATCCATTCAGCTTGTTCATCACAGCCGAATAGAGATGTCAAATTAGCGGTGATTGTTCTATTCTGGCATCGGCGTATTGGTCTCCTCATCAGAAGGAGATCAACATGACAGATCAACATTCCCGCACCGCCATCATCACCGGTGCTTCCAAGGGTATCGGCGCCGCCATCGCCCGGCGGCTGGCCCGCGATGGTATCGCCGTCGTCGTCAATTATGCCAGCGGTCGGCAGGCTGCGGACGAGGTCGTCGCCACGATCGCTGCTGCCGGCGGCCGGGCAATCGCGGTCGGCGCCGATATTGGCGCCGCGGATGGCATGAGCACCCTGTTCGATGCTGCCGAACAAGAATTCGGCAAGGTCGACATCCTCGTCAACAATGCCGGCATCATGACGCTGTCCCCGCTTGCCGACGTAGACGATCCCGCGTTCGAGCGGATGGTCTCCGTCAATATCGGCGGCGTTTTCCGCGGCATGCGCGAGGCGGCACGGCGCCTGCGCGAAGGCGGCCGGATCATCAGCTTCTCGTCGAGCGTCGTCGGTCTCTACCAGCCGAACTACGCAATCTATGCCGCCACAAAGGCAGCGGTCGAGGCAATGACGCACATTCTTGCCAAGGAGCTCGGACCGAAGGGCATAACCGTCAACGCCGTGGCGCCTGGGCCAGTCGAGACCGATCTCTTCATGACGGGCAAAAGCGACGCGCTGGTCAAGGCCATCGCCGGCACGATCCCTCTCGGGCGGCTCGGCCAGCCCGACGACATCGCCGGCCTCGTCTCGTTCCTGTCCGGCCCCGATAGCGGCTGGGTCAACGGCCAGGTCATCCGCGCCAATGGCGGCGCGATCTGAACATTGCAAATGCGTGCTGGCCATGTCTCGGCTCAACCGGGCCAGGCCAGCCGCCAATCCGTCTCCAATCCAAGGGAATTCCCAATGCCGTTTGCCAATTTCAAGCTGCCCGAAGGCGCTCTCTCCAAAGCCCAGAAGGAAGAGCTGATCCATCGGACCACGGACCTGCTTGTCTCCTATCTCAGCGAAGCGGCGCGACCGCACACCATGGTGCTGATCGAGACTGTGCCGGACGGCGGTTATGGTCGTGCCGACGAGGTCTTCGTCATTCCGCATGCCTATCGCGCCGAGGAGCCGGCCTGACGCTCCGGCAACCTAGCCGCGGCTTGCCACCTGCTTGGCCTTTTCGTCCGACAGCAGGGTGTCGATGCGCTTGCGCTCGTCCTCGAATTTTGCAAGCGCAGTCCCGTCCAGCGATTTGCCGCCGGGAAGGCGGATACGCAGGGGATCGACCTTGGTGCCGTTGACGATCAGCTCGTAATGCAGATGGGCGCCGGTTGCCATGCCGGTCGAGCCGATGAAACCGATCACCTGGCCCTGCACCACCTTTGCGCCGGGCACGACGCCCTTGGCGATGGCGCTCTGGTGATTGTAGGAGGATACATAGCCGTTGGCGTGGCGGATCAGCGTCTGGTTGCCGAAGCCGCCAGAGTCCCAGCCGGCCTTCTCGACGATACCGTTGCCGGCGGCGATGATCGGCGTGCCGCGCGGACCGGCCCAGTCGACGCCGGTGTGCATGCGGGCAAAGCCGAGGATCGGATGGCGGCGCATGCCGAAGCCCGAGGTGAAGACGCCTGTCGGCACCGGGTTGCGCAGCAGGAACTGGCGGATACTTTTGCCGTCCTCGTTGAAATAGTCGATCGAATGGTCGTCTGGGTCCTCGAAACGATAGAAACGGGTCACTGTGTCCCCGAACCGGGCGTTGACGTAGAGCAGTTCCGAGTCCGAAGTCGCCTGGCCCTTGCCGTTGACGACAGAGAAAAAGGCCTCGAGCATATCCGTCGGTTTCAGCTGCGCCTGGAAGTCGACATTGCTGGCCAGCAGCTTGATGATCTGCGACAGCATCTCGCGGGTCATCCCATAGGCAAGGCCTGCCCTATAGATCCCGTCATAGACGCGCGGCAGGTCGCGCCCGGCGGCCACAGGCGCCGTGTCGTTGTCGAAAGCCGTGGCGATTGCGTCGAGCAGCGGCGGTTCGCTGCCGGCGACGAAACGGCCGCTGTCGTCGAGCGCGACGGTCAGCGCGTGCTTGGTGCCATGATAAAGGCTGGCGCGAATAATCTTGGCGCGCTCGCCGGTCTGCAGGATGCCGATCCGCAAGACGTCCCCAGCATTGACGACCGGTGCGCCGTAGAGCGGCTCGATGCTGCCGGCGACCGTGCTCGCATCGGCGGGAGGATAGCCGGCAGCGGTGAGGGCGGCCTCGATGGCGGTCGTCTGGCGCACGGGGATGATGTC
>NZ_CP072162.1:765000-882500 GCF_019355815.1 Rhizobium sp. B21/90
AAAAAAGATTCAAGTGGCGATGCCACCCAGCTTCTCAAATGTTGCGCTTTGCCGACCTGGTGGTCATGGCGGGGCACCTGCACCCGTTCCCATTCCGAACACGGCCGTGAAATGCCCCTGCGCCTATGGTACTCCGTCTTAAGACGCGGGAGAGTCGGTCGCTGCCAGGTCTGCAAAACGCAACATAATTCTCATTCACATGCACACAACGACACAAAGTCGTTCCAAACCAACAAACCAATACCGTTTGCAACAACCCAAACGCAAACAACACGACTTTCCGCGGGGTGGAGCAGCCCGGTAGCTCGTCAGGCTCATAACCTGAAGGCCGCAGGTTCAAATCCTGCCCCCGCAACCAAATCCCAAACAAACAGCAATGCACTGCCCAGGACTATAAAGCCCGCGTCGTAATGACAGTGGGCCGTTTCGCGTTCGGGGTGCGGCCCCCACATCAGCGCCTCGCGCTTTGTTAACCATGGGGAGCCGGTATTCGCAACCCAAATCTCTCACTGCATGCATTACGGCGATTTCACCAGGCCCGCGTCATAACGAAGGCGGGCCGTTTGACGTTCCGGCAACTCCGTTACATCTGATGAACATCGTGGCGATGATTTTGCCTGTCGTTCGGCGGAGTTGACCGTGAAAGGTTTCAGTTTGGGCGTTGCAGCAGAGGAGGTCGAAAAAGACGTTTTCGTTTGTCTCTATGTTTCCGAGAAAGAAAACCTCGCGGTGGGTGGTTGGCGGCTTGTCTGGAATGAAAGTCTCGAGTGCGCGCTCGGCCATGGCCTGGAATTCTGCGAAATAGAATAGGCCTGCTCCGTTGAATTCCTGCGACGGGCTGGGCGTGAAGCCGAACGTCTGCAGCGGTTTCGCGGTGATGACGGGTAGGCCCCAGTGTCGGTCGAGGCGGCGGTTACGGAGATCGGTGGCAGTTTTTGAAAGCTGGCTGGGTTTGTAGATCTCCGGTCTGGGTTTGCTGACCGCGACACGGGCAATGGAGCGATTGCAGCCCTGGGTTCGCCGATGCACGAAGGTGGAAATCAGTTCGGCACCTCCGATGTGTCTGCCCTTGACGTGGAGTTCGTGGGTCGTGGACGTCTGCGTCATCGAGACTGCTGACAGCTTTGAGCGTATCGTCAGGATGTCGTTTGCCTTCACGTCGCCGAACCCCTCGGCTTTCAGCGAGGTGGCGCAAATGGCGGCGTAGGCTTCGTTTCCTTCGGCTGTTCGGAAATCGGCATTCTCCATGTCCAGTTCGCGCGCCAGCATCAGCCAGTGGCGATGCCCCAGTTCCTTCATCAGCCAGGTTTCCGACAGGCCGTACGGTGTCATGTGCGGCATTCCGATCAGGAGATAGGGATCGAGCGCGCGGTCCATCAGGTCACGCGTCGAGGGTCCCCGGAGCCCGGGCGTCCGCAAGGCAATGTTCATCGATCAGCCACTCGCCGCTTGCTTCAATGGGCTGCCAACCCGATCGAGATGGCTTGCCAAATGGCCGACGACATACTCGGCATCGCGGCCGACGGCGAGGAAGCGGCCGGAGCCCCAGGTCCAGAGCCAGGGAAGGCCTAGAACGTAGACGCCGGCGATGCCCGTGACGCCGCGTTGCTGCACGGGATAGCCCGTACCGTCGAAGATCGGCAGGCCGACATAGGACCAGTCTGGGGTAAATCCGGTCGCCCAGATGATGCAGGTGACGCCCTCGGCCTCGAGATCGAGTTCTCCTGGCTCGGCGTCGGGCTCCCACAGGGGAACATAAGGGCTGCCGTCTGGGGCTTCGATGCGCTTTTCAGCGATGTGGCGATCGATCAGGGCGTTGATGCCATTGTAGACGCGGTCGGCGTTGTCGAGGTTGGCCTTTAGGTTCGGCTCGAACAGCATTTTTCCGTCCGAGACGGCGGTCATCCGCCCGTAAAGCGACATTCCGTCGAGGGCGAACTTGCGCAGGTCGATGTCGCGTCCGCCATCCCGGCCTGTCAGATAGTGATTGGTATCGTGCTTCTTCTTCGTCATCCCGTCATGAGCGATGGTGATGTCGTATTGGCCGATATCTGCCAGCCAGTCGACGACGTCGCGGCCGCGATAGAAGCGGGCGCAGCGTGGCGCATTGCCGGTCACCATGTGGACCTTGCGGCCGGCGAGATGCAGGTCTTCGGCGATCTGGCAACCGGACTGGCCGGAACCGACGACGATGACGGTGCCCTCGGGAAGTTGCGCGGCATTGCGGTAATTTGCCGTATGGACCTGGGTAATCGTCGCGGGGAGCCGCTCTGCGGCGCGCGGCACGAACGGCCGGCTGTAGAGGCTTGTGGCAAGCACGACCGAATCTGCCGTGACAGTGCCGGCAGACGTTTCGAGGCGGAACACGTCGCCGGTCTTTTCGAGCGCCGTGACGCGCGTGCCTTCGAGGACGGGGGCATCCACCTTTTTCACGAAGCGCTCGAGATAGGCGAGGATTTCGTCCTTGACCATGAAACCGTGAGGATCGGGGCCGTCATAGGGATGGTCCGGAAGCTGGCATTGCCAGTTCGGCGTTACCAGGCAAAATGCATCCCAGCGCTCGTTTTTCCATTTGTGGGCCACTGTTTTCGCCTCGAAGACGACGTGCTCTATGCCGTGCTTCTTGAGGTAGTGGCTGGCGGAAAGGCCGGCCTGTCCTCCACCGACGACGACAGTGCTGTAATGGGTGTTGAGGGACCGGGTCATCGGATGTCCTTTCACAGG
Source organism: Rhizobium sp. B21/90 (assembly GCF_019355815.1). NCBI lineage: Bacteria > Pseudomonadati > Pseudomonadota > Alphaproteobacteria > Hyphomicrobiales > Rhizobiaceae > Rhizobium > Rhizobium sp. B21/90. The sequence continues at coordinate 767,725 of NZ_CP072162.1, forward strand.
ATGAAGCTTTTGCAGCGGATGCGGGCATCCTCGCCGGCAAGGAAAGGTTCGGCTGCGCTTTCGATGCGGGCGAGTTGGTCGTTTGCTGCCGAGCAGGCGAACCCATACTTCGCCTCGACTCGATCGCTGGCGATGGTCAGTGCCTTCCGACTGCGCTCGACAAAATCAGCCACCGGATAGCTTTCGCCCTCGGTAAGGAAATCGCGGATGATCAGCGATGGCGAATAGCAGGTCTCATCTGTGCCATCGGGCCAGGTGATCACGAAGCGCATTTCAGGCATTGGCTGCCTCCTTCAAGTTTGCATAGGTGGAAAGGTGGGCTTCGGCGACGCGGCGCCAGGAGAACCTGCCAGCCACTTCCAGTCCACGGGCGATGATGCCGTCGCGGATCTTCGGTACCAGCGACAGTGCCATGGCCTCGGCGATGGAGGCGGAATGGCGGGGGTCGCACCATATGGCGTCTTCGCTGCCGAGATATTCGGTAAACGGCGCAATGGAGGGGACGATTGCAGGCGTGCCGCTGGCCATCGCCTCCAGCACGACAAGTCCGAATCCCTCCTTCAGCGACGGGAACACCAGGGCGTCGGCGAGCCGATAGAGGTTCGGCATGTCGTCGTCGGACACCGCGCCGATGATGTGCACGGCAGAGGCATCGTCGTGCAGGCTGCGCAGGTGAGAGTGGAATTCCTCCTGGTAGGCGCTGTGGTCCAGCAGGGAGACGCCGCCGGCGATGACAAGTTGCGCATCGGGCTTGACGGCGCGCAACTGACGGAAGGCATCGAGGATTCCGATCGTATTCTTGCGCGCCTCGATGCCACCAATGCTGAGGAAAACGGGGCCGGTCTGCAGGCCGATACGATCGTGCAGTGCTGCCTGTTCGCCACTCCAGGCCGGGGCGAAGCGTTGGGTATCGACCCCGTTTCCAACGACGGTGGAAGTGACGCCGTGTTGTGCCTGCAAGGCTGTTTGCCAGAGGGTGCTGACTGCGAAAAAGGCGTCGGCGCTGGTGATGGAGCGGTCCTGCAGCGCCATGAGCCGCGGATCGGCGAACTGGTCGATATGGTGGACCGTGCGGGCAACGGCGGGGATCAATCCGCGTTCTTTCAGCCTCGCCAGTGCATTTCCGGAAATGCCGTCATGCGCGTGGAAAATGTCGAATTCTCCCGCGCCCGCTCGTTCGAAATAGCGGACGTAATCCTCGATGCGCTGCTCGACCATGGCCGTCATGTCCGTGGCTGCGAGTTGGACTGGAAAGCATGCGGTCTGGCAGGCGGGCGGGCGGAAAAAGCCGGTGCCTTTCGTATCGGGGGCGTGGAGCACGACCTCGTGCCCCGTCGCCGTCAATGCCTCGGAGAGCTGCATGGCGTGGACCACACCGCCGCGCGGGTTGGTGGAGTGCGTCAGCATGGCGATGCGCAAAGGCCGGGTCATGCCGCAACCTCGCCAGGCCGAAGTTGCATCAGGGGCGTTTCGGCGTGATCGCGGATGACGATCCGCTCGCTGCCATCGGTGATCGTCACCGTAGTTCCCACTGTCACCGTGCCGATGGCATCGGCAGCGATGCTGCGGGCGGCGAAAAGGGCGAGTACTGTCTCGAGGTTTTCCGGCGCGACCGACAGCAGGTAGCCGTAGCTGGGGAAGGTTGCGAGCCAGCGCTCGAGGCTGACGCCGTCGGGACTGCGGATTGCGGATACGTCGATGTCGATACCGACGCCGGAACATTCCGCCAGCATGATAGCCGTGCCGACGATACCGCCCTGGCTGATGTCCTTGGCGGAAAGGGCGAGCCCCGCTTCGGAGATCTGGGGCAGGATTTCGAGATCGCCGCGCAGACGTTCCGGAGGCGCGTCCGTTGCTGCCTCCCAGTTGTCGAATGGCGGGCGGTAGCGGCCGCGATGATCTATGGCGGCCACTAGCACATCGCCGGGTCTTGCATCGAAACTGGTCAGAAGCCGTTTTGCCCTGCCGAGGATGGCGACGGATAGCTGGCTGCGATCGGTGCGGATATTGGTGTGGCCGCCGACGATCGGCACGCCGTAGGCTTCCGCCGCTGCGCGCATGCCAGCGAGAACCGGGGCCGCGCCGGCCTCTCCATCTGCCCAGATGGCATCGACGACCGCCATCGGACGTCCACCCATTGCGGCGATATCCGATATGTTGACCATGACGCCGCACCATCCTGCAAACCACGGATCGGCAGCGACGAAAGCGTTCATGAAGCCCTCGATGGCAAACAGCAGGTATTCGTCACCATCCGGCAAGGCCGCGCAGTCGTCGCCAACCGGGACGGATTGCGTCTTGACGCCGAGAGCAGCTGTGATGGCGTCGATATCGTGCTTGGCAGCGATGCCTTTGCTGGCCCCTAGTGTCTCGGCGATTGCCTTGAGATCGATGGCTGGCATCGTCACGCGGCTCTCTTTGCAAGAGCGACGAAACCGGCTTTTGGCGTCGTGCACGGCGGATAGTAAGCGAGGTCCGCTTTCATGCGCAGATGCGGTTTTCCATATATCTCGAACTCTTCGACGACATCCCAATGAAGCCGGCGGAAGAGCAGGCCGTTCTGGATCTGCACGTTGGCGAGAAACGTGTGGCAGCCCATGGCGTTGGCGGAGGATACGGCGAGCTTGATCAACGTCGCGCCCAGCGCGCCGATCCTGCGGAAATCCTCATGCACGGCAAGTCGCGAGCCCCACCAGAGGCCCGGTTCTGCCTGATGGATTCGTACCGACCCTACGAGCCGGTCGGCAGCTATGCCGAGCATCGACAGAGCAACGATGGGGATGGCGTGATTGTCGATCTCATCGCGATCGTCGCCATCGAAGAGTTTCTGCTCACGGCAGAAGACGTCGCGACGAAGGGCATGGGCCCGGCGGCGCTCCCAGTCGGATGTCGCGAACTTCACCTGGAATTCACCGGTGCGGAAGGGTGCAAATGGTTCGATCATCATCTGGTCAGCATCCTTTCATAGGTCGAAAGAGCGGAGCAGGCGCCGCACTTGCCGCAGCCAGCCTTGATATCGACCGCCTTGAGGCCGCTTTCGACGAGCATCTTCGACAGCGGCCCGAGGATCGAATGCATGAATTCCGGTTTCGGGGCCGGGTGGCTTTCGAGAGGCGTTCCGGAGATCGGCACGAAGGGCACGACGAAGGGATAGACACCGATCGCGACGAGCTCCCTGCAGATATCGAGGATCGCTTCGCGCGTGTCGCCGAGGCCCGCCAGGATATAGGTCGAGACCTGGCCGCGCCCGAAGACATCGACCGCTGCCTTGAACGAGGCCATGTATTTCTCGATGCTGACCTGCGCCTTGCCGGGCATGATCCGCGCCCGCAGCTCGGGTGTGACGACTTCCAGATGCATTCCGAGCGCATCGACACCGGCGTCTTTCATGCGCGAAAACCAGATGTCGTCTTCCGGCGGTTCGCATTGTGCCTGGATCGGAATATCGACTGCGGCCTTGATGGCGCGGGCGCTTTCCGCAAGCACCGCAGCACCGCGGTCGTCGCTTTTCGGCGTGCCGGTCGTCATCACCATGTGCTTGACTCCATCGAGCTCGACGGCGGCCCTTGCGACCTCGGCAAGTTGCGCCGGCGTCTTGTGGGCGACGGTGCGGCCTGCCGCGAGTGACTGGCCAATGGCGCAAAACTGACAGGTTTTCGTCCGGCTCTGGTAGCGAATGCAGGTCTGCAGCACAGTTGTCGCCAGCACGTCGCGCCCATGGAGTACGGCGATCTGCGAGTAGGGGACGCCGTCTGCAGTCGACAAATCGTAGAAACGTGGACGCAGGGGAAAGGACACCTCGCCGATGACAACGCCATCGCGACTGATGCGGCTGTTTCCGGTCTCATCCGGCTTTTCCACGAGATAGGGGCTTTCGAACGCCGGCGCGGTGTGCACGGGGACCATCACCGTCATTCCGTCGATCGTCAGCGCCTTGTGGTCGGAAGGACCGGCGCCACCGCGACGGCTTTCGTGACCGGCCTTCGGATCAACCAGCCTGGCGCCGAACGACTGCAGCTCGTTGATCAGGGTTTCCGTCGAAAGCTGACGTGTGGTGTTCATCGATCGTGCTCCTTGCCGGTGCGGTTTCGAGAGAAGGATATGAGGTGACCATGGGAGAAGTCGGCCGGTCGTCGATCACCAGATGCAACAGCTCGGGGCGCGCGTAGTGACCGACCGAGTCCATCATCCGCTTGCGCTTGACGATCAGGCTCATGTCGAGATCGGCAATCAGGATGCCTTCACCCTCCGTAATCGGCGGAGCGAGGTGCTTGCCCTCGGGTGATATAATCGCCGTCATGCAGCCACCGCGCAGTGCTTTCTGCAGACCCTCGACCGGTGTGATCGAGGCGATCTGTTCGTCTGACAGCCAGCCGGTGGAATTCACGACGAAACAGCCGCTTTCCAGCGCGTGGTGACGTATGGTCACCTCCATCTGGTCGGCAAAGATCGGACCGACCATGGAACCGGGAAATTGCGCGACGTGAATTTCCTCGTGCTGGGCCATCAGCGCGTAGCGGGCGAGCGGATTGTAATGCTCCCAGCAGGCCAGCGCGCCAACACGACCGATGCTGCTGTCCACGACCTTCAGGCCGGACCCATCGCCTTGTCCCCATATCATCCGCTCATGGAAGGTCGGGGTGATCTTGCGTCTCTTCAGAATGAGGGTGCCATCTGCGTCGAACACCAGTTGCGTATTGTAAAGCGTGCCCCGATCCCGCTCGTTGACGCCGAGAGCGACGACAATGCCGTGCTCGCGCGCGGCCGAGGCAACCGCATCCGTTGTGGCGCTCGGGACGGTGACAGCTTCTTCATAGAGCCGGACATGCTCGCGGCCGGACAGGACAGGCGGCAGCACGAAGGAAAAGTAAGGATACCAAGGGACGAACGTCTCGGGAAAGACGATCAGTTCGGCGCCCTTCGAGGCGGCTTCGCGGATCGTTTCCAGCACGCGGGCGAGCGTCTTGTCCCGCGAGGTCAGGTCCGGTGCAATCTGCGCGGCTGCTGCCCGGACAGTTCTGCTTTTCTCCATGACGAATTCCTTGGATTGAGGGAAGGAGGCGAAGGCGATCCGCCTCCCGGGATGGACTGCCGAGATCGGCAGCGCTTGCTGGGTCAGAGCGTCCAGGTGTCGAGAATGACCGCGCCGGCGCGCCGGTGGATCAACATCAGGTCGAGCACATCCAGCGGACTGATGGGCGTGATCCCCGGGATCAGTGCCGGCTCTCCGTGGCCATAAAGGGCCTGCAGCGCGAAACGGCAGGCATAGACCTTGCCGCCTTCCTCTAGGAAACCCTTGATCTGGTTATTGAAATTGAGGTGCCCCGGAAAAGCTTCGGCGCCGAGCTTGGGGAAGCCGCGCTGGATGCCGAGCGTCACGCCCGGGCCGTAGAGCAGAATGGACGTGTCGTAGCCCTTGCGCTTCAGGCGTTTGGCCTGCAGCAGGTTGACGAGGCCGATGGACCCTTCGAAGGCGACGGTGTGGAAGGTGACGAGCGCTTTTTCGCCCTCGTTGGCCTGGATGTCCTCAAAAACCTTTTCTTCGTAATCGACGAAGAAGTCTCCGTCGGCGTGGGCCGGTGCTGTGATTGCTGGCATGTTTGGCTCCTGTTTTGACGTCGGCCCTGCGATGGGCGCCATCTTTCATTTGCAAAGGACGTGCCAGTACGCTTTATGCCTAATATACGTTCAAAAGGGCCAAAATTGCAGTCAATAAACCAGTCAATTTTTCAATCCGAGCGATTGCCTCGTCATATCCAAGGCAATCGTCTGCCAAAAATCCGTGCTTATCGAACTACTTTTGGTGCAGTCAATATACAGTCAATAAAAGCTTGAGGCGTCGCGGGCGCGAGACTGGAAGGGCCTACGTGCGATATAATTACATTTTTACGTGGCTGGTGTGGTTGACACGTCGGATCTGGAAAGCAACAATTTGCAGTCAATCTTGCAAAACCACGAGCATCCATGAAAACCTGGCTCCCAGATCTCTCCCGCAGCAACGGTCCCCGCTACATGGTGATCGCCGACGTCATCGAAATGGATTTGAGAAGCGGCAAGCTTCTGGTCGGCGACAGGCTTCCGCCACAACGCGAACTCGCAAAACAGCTGTCGATGGATTTCACCACGGTGGCACGCGGTTATGTCGAGGCGCAGAAGCGCGGTCTTGTCACCACACATGTGGGACGCGGGACCTTTGTGACGGGTGGACGGGAAAAAGAACGGCGCGGGTTCATCGCCGATGCCGCGCTCGATAGCCGGCGCACATCCGTCGTCGATTTCTCGATGAACATGCCGCCGGAGCCGGAAGATCCGGCTCTTCTCGCCCGCATGCAGGAAGGGCTTTCCGCTGTTGCCACCAACCTGATCCCGCTGTTGCGCTATCAAGGTTTCGGAGGTGCCGGGATCGACAAGGAAGCGGCGGCGTCTTGGCTTAGTCGGCGCGGTCTGGTGCCGTCCCAGGAGCGAATCTTCGTAACGCCCGGAGCACATCCGGCTCTTCTGGCGATTTTCGGGCTTCTCGCCAAGCCGGGCGAAACGGTGCTTTCGGAAAATATCACCTATCCCGGCATGCGTTCGATCGCAGCCCAGCTGCGCCTCAATCTGGTCGGCCTGCCAATGGACGAGCTAGGCATTATTCCGGCCGCATTCGCCGAGGTCTGCAAGACCGGCAAGCCGAAGGCGCTGTATCTCAATCCCACGCTGCAAAACCCGATGACCCTGACCATTCCCGAGAAGCGCCGGGAAGAAATCTGCGCGGTCGCCCGCAAATATCATGTCCCGATCGTCGAGGACGATGCCTACGGGTTCATTCCCCTGCACAGTCCGGCACCGCTTGCCGCCATGGCGCCGGATCTCACCTGGCATATCGGCGGATTGGCAAAGTGCATCGGCGCAGGCCTACGTCTCGCCTATGTCGTGGTGCCGGATACCAAGGCTGCGTGGCCCTTCGCCAGTGCCATGCGTGCGGCAAGCGTCATGGCGTCGCCGTTGTCTGCCGCCCTTGCCACACGCTGGATCGAGGACGGAACGGCCGACAGCATCCTTCGCTTCATCCGCACCGAGGCCGCAGCCCGCCAGGCGCTTGTCGCGGAACTCCTGCCGCCGGGGAGCTACAAGAGCGATCCCATCAGTTTCAATATATGGCTTCCGCTCACCGGGGGATGGACGCGTTCGACGTTCGGGACACATATGCGCTCATCCGGCATAGGCGTCGTTGCCAGCGATGCATTCACCGTCGACGGTCCGGCCGAAGAGGCCGTCCGCGTCTGCCTCGGCGGCCCGATCCGTCGCGATACGCTGAAAGGCGCGCTGGAATTCATGGGGCATGCGCTCGAAGGTTCGCCCCAAACGGCCGGCGCTTTCTTCTGACCGACTTGCCGGCCGCAGCCCTGCAAGCCTGAGCTTGGGGTTCCTGGCTATAATGCATCCCCGATATGCGTTTTACGCGCGTGCGAGCTGCCTTGCCGTCCAGCGGAACCCGCCTAGGTTATTTTGAAACCAGACAGGAGAGTTCGATGTCAAGAACGGTGGCCGATTACATCGCAGAGGCCCTCCAGCAGCAGGGGGTGAAGCGCATCTACGGCGTTGTCGGCGATTCCCTGAACGGCTTTACCGATTCTCTCAGGCGCCTGAAGACGATCGACTGGGTGCACGTCCGTCACGAGGAAGGTGCTGCATTCGCAGCCGGTGCCGAGGCGCATCTGACCGGCGAACTCGCCGTTTGCGCAGGCAGCTGCGGCCCCGGCAACTTGCACCTCATAAACGGCCTTTTCGACTGCCACCGCAGCGGGGTGCCGGTGCTCGCAATTGCAGCGCATATCCCGAGCTCGGAAATCGGTATCGATTACTTCCAGGCAACGCATCCCGAGCATCTGTTCAGGGAATGCAGCCACTATGTCGAGCTGGTATCGAATCCCGACCAGCTTCCGCAGATCCTTGCCCGGGCGATGAGGGTGGCGGTTGGCAGGAAAGGCGTGGCAGTCGTCGTCATTCCGGGCGACGTCGCCCTGAAGCAGACCAAGGCAGTCGTGCCGGCGTGGCTCACGCCGATGATGCCGAAGGTGATCCCCGACGCGTCGGAGGTCGCCAAGCTCGTGGAAATCCTGAATTCCTCGAAAAAGGTGGCTTTGATGTGCGGCGCGGGGTGCGCCGGGCTGCATGACGAGGTCGTCGAGCTTGCAGCCCGGCTGAAAGCTCCGATCATCCACTCGCTCCGGGGCAAGGAATATCTGGAGTACGACAACCCCTACGATGTCGGCATGACCGGCCTCGTCGGCTTCTCCTCGGGCTACGCTGCCATGAAGGAATGCGATGCATTGCTTCTGCTCGGCACCGATTTTCCCTATCGTCAGTTCTATCCCGAAAAGGCGCTGATCGCGCAGGTCGATGTCCGGCCGGAAGCGCTGGGCAACCGCTGCAGGCTGGATGTCGGCATACTGGGCGATGTGGGGTCGACGTTGAAGCTGCTGATGCCCCATCTGACGGAAAAGACCGACCACCGCTTTCTCGACAATGCGCTTGCCCACTACGCGAAGGCGCGCAACGAACTCGATGCGCTGGCGGTGCCCGATCCGGAAAGCGGCACAATCCATCCGCAATATCTGACGCGGTTGGTTAGCGAACTGGCGGCCGAGGACGCCATCTTTACCTGTGACGTGGGAACCCCGATCGCCTGGACGGCTCGCTATCTCAAGATGAACGGCAAGCGCCGGCTGGTCGGCTCCTTCAATCACGGCTCTATGGCGAACGCTCTGCTGCACTCCATCGGTGCCCAGTCAGCATTCCCAGAACGCCAGGTCATATCGATGTCGGGCGATGGCGGTTTCACCATGATGATGGGCGACTTCATCACCCTTACCCAGATGCAGCTGCCGGTCAAAGTCATCGTCCTCAACAACGGTACGCTTGGCTTTGTCGAGATGGAAATGAAGGCGGGCGGGTTCCTCGATGTAGGCTGTGACCTGAAGAACCCCAACTTTGCGGCGATGGCTGAAGCCATGGGCATAAGGGGTATCCGGGTGGAGAGGCCGGAGGATCTGGAAGCAGCGTTGCGGGAGGCACTGGCCCATGACGGTCCGGTGATCGTCGATGTGGTCAGCGCCCGGCAGGAGCTGGTGATGCCACCGAAGACCACATTCGGCGAGGCCTTCAATTTCGGCCTCTTCATGATGGCTGCGGTGCTTGACGGAAGGGCGAACCAGCTCGTGGACCTTGCGAAGACGAACCTAAAACGATGATCGCCCCGGATGCCTGCCGCAGACTATCCTCTCTTACGACAGCATGCGGCATGGCTGGAGTGAGCACCGCATTCCGCTGTGCGTGATACACCGGGCCTCCCTTGTTGTAGATACGGGCGCCTATCCACGAAGATATCCAAATTTTTAAGATAATTTAGTGCTTATCCTGATACTCGCTGCAATATACCGGCAGCATCCATATTTCCGTATTCATGGAATGCTTCGTTGTCGGCGTATCACTGGTAAATAAGCGCATGATATATTTTAATTATGCTCTCTAAAAATTGACATTTATCATGAAGCTACAACGACAAAGTCGTTTGTTATTTTAATAACATTAACTTCAAGTTCGTTAAAAATTGAAATCAACATTTACTTAAATAATTTGAACCAGTGTGCGGAAAAGAACGTCGCAACTGGTGATTCACATGTGTAAAATTCGCCTCATCCTAACTATAGCTTGTCTCTATTCCAGTGCCGCCTCGGCTGAGACCATCGGTGTCTCCATGGCCAATATGGACAAGTTCCAGACGGCGCTTGCCGCTGGCATCACCGATCACGGCGCAAAGATACCCGGGGTCAAGATCACGATGGAAAGCGCCGGTGGCGATGCCGCAAAGCAGATGGAAACCGTCAAAAAATTCGTCGCGGACGAGGTCGACGCGTTGATCGTCGGTCCCGCTGACGGTGACATGGGTGCCGAACTTTCCAAGATCGCCAGCGATGCAAAAATTCCGCTGGTCTACGTCAACAACGAGCCAGCCAACCTCGCCGAACTCCCGGAGAAGCAGACCCTCGTCGCCTCGGACGAGAAAGATTCCGGCACGCTCCAGACAAAGGAAGTGTGCCGGCAACTGCATGGCAAGGGCAATGTGGTCATCCTGATGGGGGAGCTGTTTCATGCGGCGGCTCGCAAGCGGACGGAAGATGTTGCCGAAGTGCTGGCGACGGATGACTGCAAGCAGATCCATGTCGTCGAGCGGCAGGCGGCAAACTGGTCGCCGCAGCTTGCCGAATTTCAAATGCAGGAATGGCTGACTGCCGGCGTCAAGTTCGATGCCGTGATCGCCAACAACGACGAGATGGCTCTGGGAGCAATCAAGGCCTTGAAGAAGGCCAACGTGCCGATGAATAAAGTGGTGGTCGCCGGGGTCGATGCCACCGATGACGCACTGGCCGCCATCGTGCGCGGTGATCTGGACGTTACGATCCTGCAAAACGCGGCAGGGCAGGGTTCAGGATCGGTGGACGCGGCGCTGAAACTGATCAAGGGCGAGAGCGTGCCGAAGACAATCTACATCCCGTTCGAACTCGTGACCGCCGACAACGTCGCCAAATATCTGCCTAAGAGCCAGTAAGATAGCCAAGGATCAATCACATGAAAATCTGGAAAAAATTGGGTATCCGGACCCAAATTACCGTTGGCTTCCTGCCTCTTATCCTGCTGATGAGCGTATTGTCGCTGAGCGCGATCAATGGCATGAGCGGTCTCGCTTCGATGTTCACTTCCTACCGCGCCACCGCTGGACAGAGCGTCGCGGTCTCGGACTACAGCAACAGGCTGCACGAAATCCAGCTGGCCGCAGAAAGCTTCCGTACTAATCCCAGCGCCGCCGTCGTCCAGTCTTTCAAAGAAGGCGTGAAGGCATTTTCGCTTGACGACCCGCGTCTGTCCGGCAACCGGGAACTGCAGCAGCAGATGGTCGAGATCCGTGCGGAGATCGGCACCTACAGCCAGGCCTTCGAAAAGATCGTCGCACTCCACACCAAGCGAGATGCGCTGATCGGCAAGGTCACCCAGTTCGGACCATGGACGAGCATAGCGCTGAACGACGTGATGCGCAGCGCTTGGAGACAGGGTGACGTCAGCACCCTTCATCTGGCGGGCGACGCTCTGGAGGCATTCAACCGAAGCCTCTATTTCTCCGAACGCTTCGTCCACGCCGACGATCTCCAAGCCTATGAAAGTGCACAGGCTGCGCTGAAGGAGGCGGTCGACCGCAATACGGCGCTCGGAAAAATCGCGCCTAACGAATTGCAGCAAAAGCGTATCGCCGGGGCTGCTCGCCTCATGCAAAACTACACCGCCCGTCTCGGCGACGTGAAGGATGTGCTGCTCGCAAGCAATGCGATCCGGCAAGGCGAGCTCGATGTCCTCGCCCCGAAAATTGCCAGTGGCTTCAAGAACCTGCAGTCGACGATCACCAACTCGCAAACGGCGCTGGACGGCTCGGTGGAAAGCACCGTGCAATCCGCCACGACGAAGACGCTGGTCATCAGCGCGATGCTCATTCTCGTTGGGTTGGTTCTCTCCTACGCCATCGGCCGCCTCATCTCTGCGGCAGTGCGCAGCATGGCGCTTGCCATGGAGAGGTTGGCACGCGGCGACGATACCATCGCCGTCGAAGGCACGGAATACCAGCACGAGCTAGGCGCCATGGCGCGATCGCTGAAAATCTTCCAGGAGACCGGCCGCGCCAAGCTGATCGCGGAAGCAAACGCCGAGCGCAGCCGCATTGCAGCGGAAGACGAGAGGCTCCGTCAGGAATCCGAGCGTCTGTCCGATGCACGCTCCATGGAGCACGCTTTCCAGCAGATTTCAGCCGGGCTCGACGCGCTGTCGCAAGGCGATCTGACGGTCCGCGTCGGGGCGGTGGACGCCCGCTACGAGACGATCCGCGACCATTTCAACAACTCCGTCGCATCTCTTGCAGAGGCAATCCAGTCGGTCATCCATGCCGTCAGCACGATCCGCTCCGGACTGAGTGAAATCTCCACGGCCTCGAATGATCTCGCACGGCGAACAGAGCAACAGGCAGCCTCGCTCGAGGAGACCGTTGCTGCACTCGGAGACGTGACGCGTGGCGTGAACGGAACTGCGGAGGGTGCAAGCCTTGCACAGACGACAGTTGCGACCGCTCGTATCAACGCCGAGAAGGGTGGCGAGATCGTCGCAAGCGCCATCGAGGCCATGACGGAAATCCAGGCTTCCTCGTCGAAGATCGGCAATATCATCAGCGTTATCGACGAAATCGCCTTCCAGACCAACCTGCTTGCGCTGAACGCAGGTGTCGAGGCAGCGCGCGCCGGTGAGGCCGGCAAGGGCTTTGCTGTCGTCGCACAGGAAGTCCGCGAGCTCGCCCAACGCTCCGCCAGCGCTGCAAAGGAGATCAAGACTTTGATTTCCGCCTCGTCGACGCAGGTGGCCACGGGTGTCAATCTCGTCAGCCAGTCCGGCGTTTCGCTTCGGGAAATCGTCCAGCAGGTCGTCGCTATGAGCGGAACCGTCGGTGAAATTGCGACGAGCGCACGCGAACAGGCCTCCAGCCTCCGCGAAGTTTCTGCCGCAGCGGACCAGATGGACAAGGTCACCCAGCAAAACGCCGCCATGGTGGAAGAAACGACCGCCGCAGCCCAAGGCCTGAGCCAGGAAACGGAAAATCTCGCCAACATGATCGGCCGTTTCCGCACCCAACGCTCCCACGGCCACCAACCCTTCGCCCTGGCATCGTAACCCCAGGCAGTCGCCCGGCTATCGAGGCCGGGCGAGCTTGCCTCGAGGTTATCGGGGAACAATTCCTTGCACGATCCGTGCTGCATTCTTCGAAGTAAATGGCGGACACTCGCCCGTCATCAAAAGCTCTTCAGCCGCGTGAATAGCATGTCTAGTGGTGAGCTCTGCGCCCACTTCCGCTACATGCAGCCATAAGCGCATCCGGGAGCTTGGGTCACCCAGTTAACCAGCCGCACGCCCCAGGCGAAGCCGGGCCTGAAACCGATTGACCCTGCTCATGCGCGGTTAACCGCCGCTGCCGATGCCACCCTGAGAGGGTTACGCTCGAAAAACCTGAACCTGCAAACATCGGCAGGACACTTGCTTCACCGCTCGCAGCATCACCAGGTCTCCCGAAGTTATGGTGATGACTGCAGGCGATGCCGCGCCTCGGCTATCTCAACCTCGCTTCGGTCCTTCCCGGGCTTCTGGCTCGCCATGTCGTTATTTGCCGCGGTGCCCAACTAGCAGTCCCGCCGGCCGAGCATCGCCGACAGAGCCGTCTCTGGCTTGGGGCCCTCATCACCAGTCCGTATTTATTCTACCATCGTCGTGACTGTCGCGTGGATCGGCTTGGCTGAAGGCGGCAGGCATTCGACTGCAACCTGAATGCCGCTCATTGCTGTCGTCGAGTGACGCGCTCGAGGGAGAGATCTTCCCGCACCCCAACAAGACGAAAGCAGCCCAAGGCTGCCGTGGCTGAGATCAAGGCGGCTTTTGCGACGCCTTTATGGTGGCGCGGCTGGAGAGATGAAACGCGAAGGGCCCGTATCGGTGATACGGGCCCTTCGGAGTGGCTGACAGGCCCTTGGGCTTGGTCTCAGAACTCTTCCCAGCTTTCGGCTTTGGCGGCGGTGTTGAGGCCGAAAGCTTTTGCGACCTGGCCTACCATGCGTCTTGCCGGCGATGAGACGGGCTTTTGGCCGGCGTGGATCGGGGTTGGAGCATGGCTGGTGATTCTGCTTTTGGTGCTTGTCGTGGAGGGAGCGCTGCGTCCGAGCTGGAACTGGCTGATCAACTGGCGAAGCTTGTCGGACTCGTCTGCTAGCGAGACGCTGGCCGCCGTGGCTTCCTCGACCATCGCGGCGTTTTGCTGCGTCACCTGGTCCATCTGGTTGACGGCCGTGTTGACTTCGGCAAGTCCGATCGACTGTTCCCGCGAGGATGTCGCGATAGCGTCGAGTTGGGTGTTTATCGAAATGACCTGACCTTCGATGATCTTGAGGGCTTCGCCAGTGGCGGTCACCAGTTTGACGCCGCTTTCGACTTCGGTTGCCGAATTGCGGATCAGACCCTTGATTTCCTTTGCTGCCTGCGCTGAGCGTTGAGCCAGTTCACGCACTTCCTGCGCGACAACGGCAAAACCCTTGCCGGCCTCGCCGGCACGTGCCGCCTCGACGCCTGCATTCAGGGCGAGAAGGTTTGTCTGGAAGGCAATTTCGTCGATGACGCCGATGATGTTCGAGATCTGGGTGGAGGATTGCTCGATCCGCTGCATGGCATCGACAGCATTGGAGACGACCTCGCCGGATTGACGGGCTGACTGGTTGGCCTCGATTGCCACCGAGCGGGCTTCTTCGGCACGCTTGGAGGAATTGGCGACATTGGTGGTGATCTGATCGAGGGCGGCTGCAGTTTCTTCAAGGGCCGCAGCCTGCTGCTCGGTCCGCTTGGAAAGGTCGTTGGCGCTCTGGCTAAGCTCGCGGGAGCCGCTGTCGATCGAGCCGGTTGCCTGGCTCACAGACGAGAGTGTCTCGCGAAGGCGTTCGACGGTGTTGTTGAAATCCGACCGCAGGCCTTCGAAGGCAGCCGCAAACGGTTCGTTGAGCTGGAAGGTGAGGTCGCCGCTGGAGAGATGCTGCAAGCCTTCGCCAAGACCGGACGTGGCCTGCGCCATCTCGCTCGCACGCCTCTGGTCCGCCTCTGCAGTGCGGGCACGTTCGGCTTCGCTTGTGTTACGGACAGTGGCTGCTTCCTGCTCCAGCTGGAGGCTGCGCAGACCGTTGTCCTTGAAGACCTGAACGGCCTTTGCCATCGTTCCGACTTCGTCACGGCGCTCGGTACCGGCAACGTTCGCAGACAGATCGCCACCGGCGAGCGTCCCCATCGTCTCGGCGAGGCCCCGGATCGGCATCACAAGCCACGAACGGATTGCAAAGAAGCCAATCGTAAGGACAACCAGAAGTCCGCCGACAACACCGACGATGGTGAGAACTGCCGTGTGATTGGACGATACAGTGAGGTCGTCGCTATTCTGGCTGCTTGCAGCAGAGATAGTGTCCACCATTTGCGTGAAACGCGGCAACAAGGTTGCGAAACCTGGCTGGCATTCTTTCAGGAATACTTCCTGGCTCGCCGAAATATCGTCCGCCGTCGTTGATTTCTTGGCAAGAGCAACTGTGTTGCCGCACGTATTATCGATCAACGCCAGGCTATCCGCCTTGAGGGACGGCGCGTCCTTGTATGAAGGCAGGGCTGCGATCGCCAGATCCATGTACTTGATAAAATTATCATGTTGGGTCTGGAATTCCTTCGAAGCCTTCGCGTTGGCTTCATCCGACCGGGCTATCAGCAAGTCGCCGATTGCAGCGCGTGAGCCCTGCAGGGCTCTGTTTGCGCGAGCGGAGTACAGCGCAGCAATTGTCTCGTGATCCAGAAGATTACTGTAGGCCGTATCGGTTGCCTTGATCTGGAAAGCAGCATAACTCGCCACCCCGATGGCAAAGACGCCGAACAACGCCATGATGGACAGGAATTTTCCAATAATCGAGATATTTTTCATGATAACGACCCGTCGCTTGCGCCATAATTCGTAAAGTTATTTAAGAACCTTCTAGATGACTAAAATGAAGAATAAGTTTATTTTAACTTACGAACATACAGGGTCGATTAACCTTAAAGTCGTTGCTACGTCCCCGATGAACCATCACGGACGGACCCTCAGGCGATAAGACGATACTTTCCGTTACTGCCGGAGAGCCTTTGATCACGGGGATGCGAGGCGGCAAAGCCGGCGGCGACGGGCAAGAAGCAAGGCTGATATCGTCATCGTAGTTCGATATGTTCAACCGCTTTTTGAGAAGAAGAGCGGATATGTGACGCTGCTTTTCTGATGTCGAGAGATGAACGCTAAAGCGGCAGGAATGGCGTTGGGTCATTCTATTTTCGAACGATTGCTCCAATCAAAGAAACGTGCCGATCCTCAAATTTTTATATTTGCCTTGCGAAATAACTCCGGACTTGGAGGTGAGTCAGGATCATTGGTGCTGGTTTAACTCTTGGATGGCAGAGTCCGGATATATGAGCGGTAGTTTAATGGGCCTATTCTAAAAATATAAATGCTTATTAAAGCGGCAAAAGAGCAGTAGGAAGGCAGTCATTTTGAGCCGCAATTCATAGCTGATATCAGGGATAAATTTGGTTCTGCTAGGCGCGGGAAAAACTATTGTGCTGCAACTATCTTTTTTCGTGTGATTTTGAGCCAAAACAACCATGGGAATTAACTACTTTTATAAAATAGCATTATCGAGAAAGTGGCTTCTAATTAAAAATTTTCATCTAAAAATACGCCTAAATTAGTAAAATTTCATTTTTTATGGCGGTTTATGCGACGCATATTCTAATGCGGTATTTTAGTAAAAATCGCTATAATTTTTAATCGATAATTTCCTGTTGAACGATCGGTTATTCTGGTCAATCATTTGTTAACACAAACAACTTGTTAACATATGAGGCGGCGTAATGAGTAAGATTGCGACATTTTTTCTATGGATGCTGAGTGCATTGTTTGCTGCATTCCTTATTACCCAGCCGTTGGGTAACTCGGTGCAGCTTTTTCTTTCTGTGAGCATCATTGTTGTTCTCTTGGTCATCAGCCTTTTGAAGCTAGATGGGATCTGGCGCCACATTTTCTTGGCTTTGGTTTCAATCGTCATTTTGAGGTACGCATACTGGCGTACGACAAGTACACTTCCCTCCATGGATGATCTGTACTCTTTCTTTCCGGCAATTATACTTTATCTCGCCGAGATGTACTGCGTCGTGATGCTCGCTATCAGCCTTTTTGTTATTTCTGATCCATTGGAGCGCGAAGATGCGCCACGGCTGAGCGACGAGGATGCCCCGAGCGTCGACGTCTTCGTGCCCTCCTACAACGAGAGTAGCGATATCCTGGCGCTGACGCTCTCGGCTGCAAAAGCCATGTATTATCCGCAGGACAAGCTGAAGGTTTTCCTGCTTGACGATGGTGGCACTGAACAGAAGCGGTTTTCCGACAATGCCGATGTCGCCGAGGCTGCGAAAGTCAGAGCCGCCATGCTCAAGGATCTCTGTGCCGATCTCGGCGTGACCTACATGACGCGCGCTGAAAACGTCCATGCCAAGGCCGGCAACCTGAACGCCGGACTGATGAACACCCATGGCGAACTGATCGTCGTCTTCGACGCCGACCATGCGCCGGAACGTAATTTCCTGCTCGAGACCGTCGGCTATTTCGCCAAGGACGAGAACCTGTTCCTGGTGCAGACGCCGCACTTCTTCTCGAACCCCGATCCGGTCGAGCACAATCTCAATACTTTCAAGACGATGCCGTCCGAGAACGAGATGTTCTACGGAAAGATCCAGAAGGGCCTCGATCGCTGGAATGCCTCGTTTTTCTGCGGCTCGGCGGCGGTTCTTCGTCGCGAAGCCCTGGAAGAAGTCGGCGGCTTCTCCGGTATTACCATCACGGAAGACTGCGAGACCGCGCTCGAATTGCATTCGCGTGGTTGGAACAGCGTCTATGTGGACAAGCCGCTGGTGTCCGGCCTCCAGCCCGAAACCTTCTCCAGCTTCATTGGACAGCGCACCCGGTGGTGCAGCGGCATGGTCCAGATCCTTCTGCTCAAGAACCCGCTGCTGAAAAGCGGACTGAGCTTCGCCCAGCGCATCTGCTACCTGTCCAGTGCCCTCTTCTGGTTCTTTCCCTTTGTCCGCGCAGTCTTCGTCATCGCACCGCTGCTCTTCATTCTGCTCAACATGAAGATCTTCGTTGCCTCATCCGAGGACTTCATCGCCCACACGATCACCTATCTCATCGTCAGCGAACTGATCCGCAATTATCTCTACGGCAGCGTTCGCTGGCCCTGGATTTCCGAACTCTATGAATATCTGCAGTCAGTCTATCTTTTCCGTGCCATCGTCGGCGTCGTGCTCCATCCGCGCAGGCCAACCTTCAACGTAACGGCAAAAGGCCAGAACACGACGGGCGAGCGCCTTTCCGAACTTTCGCTGCCCTATTTCGTGATCTTCGCCATCCTCGCCGGTACGCTCGCCTTCTCCGCCTATCGCTACAATACCGAGCCTGAAATCGGCAATCTGCTGCTGATCGTCGGCGCGTGGAACCTGCTCAATCTCATCATTGCCGGTGCTGCGCTTGGCGTCATTACCGAACGTCGCAACGATGTTTCCGGCATTGAACTGCCGTCCAAGGTCAACGTCGAACTGACCTTTGCCCAGGCCACTATCCACGGCGTTGTCAACAAGGCCTCCTCTGCCGGCGCCACTGTCACCTTGCCGAAGGGCGTCGCCCAGGCCATGCGCAAGGGCGACTACGGCAGGCTTTCGGTGGTCAAGCCGAGTTCAGGCATGATCGTCACATCCATGCCGATCACCGTCGCCGCGCAGCCGGCGCTCGACCAGCAGGTTCTGACGCTGAAATTCGATCCGGAACCGCATCACTACCCGGTCATCGCAGAATTGATCCTCAGCGATCTCAGCGATGTACGTGCGAACCGGTCGAGCAGACAAAAACGACGCAACATCATCGTCGCAACGGCCGTGCTGATGCGCTGGGCAGTGACCAGCCCGATCAAGGCTCTCGGATTGGCGATGGTCGGCGGTTCGGCAGGCGCCCGTCGCCAGCCGTCGCAGGACAAAGCTCCCGCCAACAACAACGTGGCCAAATCTTTCGTCGAAACGAACCTCAAGGAAGGTGCGAAATGAACTCCCTCGCTCGTTACAAGCTCGCCCTTGCCGGCGCTGCGCTCGCCGTGGTTTGCGACGCCTCGCTCGCCCATTCGCAACAAGCTTTTTCGCTGGGCACCGCACCTGCCGCCAACTCCTCGGACAAGATGTCCGTTGAAACCGACGACCGTAACCTTCGCCGCATTGGCGCCGACCGCCGGGGGATGTTCTTCAACGGGGAAAGCACCAGCAACGAATATCCGTTCTATGCGCTTCCCTCGGAAATCGCAGGCTCGGCTAAACTTGTTCTCTGGATGCAGACGGCAATTTCCGCTGCGCCGGAAAACTCCTCCATGCGCGTTTTCGTCAACGACCAAGATGTCGGTTCCATCAAGCTGCAGTCAGGCGCACCGTATCGCGTCGAGATGAAGGTGCCGAACGGCGTCATCCAGCCGGGCTACAATGCCGTCTCCATCCTTGTGGACCAGAAGCACCGCGTCGATTGCTCGATCGATGCAACTTACGAATTGTGGACGCAGATCGATCCAGAGCGCAGCGGATTTGTATTTTCCGAAGGCGGCAGGCTGATGGGCGACACGATGCCGGATCTGATCGCCCGCGGCGGCATGATCGATGGTCGCACCGCCATCCAGGGCTCGATCGCCCCCGGCGCAACCGGTACCGACTACAATCGCACCATCACGGCGATCGAAGCCTTGACGATCATCGGCAATTTCGACCGTCCTGCGGTATCGATCGGCCAGCAGGCGGCGGATGACCGCAGCATCGGCGTCGTCGTCGGAACCCGGGGCACCGTTGCCGAAATTCTGGGCCAGCAGGCAGATTCAATCCTCAAGGACGGTATCAACGTGCTGCCGGCCGGACACGGCAAGGGTCAGACCCTCGTGGTCACGGGCCGGACCGCAGCCGATGTCGATGCATCGCTTGAAATCCTCAAGGCCGAGGCGGAAAAGGGTCAGTCGGACGGGACCCCACAGGGGCTGAGGGCGCTGGCCAACAGCAAGGGTCGCCTGCTTTCGCCGGGCTCGACAGTGCCCTTGCGTAACCTCGGCCTGATTGCCGAACCGTTTTCGGGCCGTCTCTACAAGCAGCAGATCAACTTTTCGATGCCGTCGGATTTCTATCCCGGCGACTACGGCTCCCTCGTCCTGCACCTGAGCGCACAGTACGCCGCAAACCTTTCGCGCGATGCGGAGCTGATCGTGCGGGCAAACGATGAGACGGTCGCCGATATCAATCTCGGTTCCAGTCGCAGCGGCCTGATCGACGACCAGCGTCTTCCGGTGCCACTCAGCAAGCTTCGTCCCGGCGAGAATACCATCCAGTTCGAAGCCCGGCTTCCCGTTCCTGCCGACGTGACCTGCGATCCCGTCGGTAAGGGGGGAGAGGACCGTCCGCGCCTGCTGGTGCTCGGCAAGAGCTTCCTTGAGGTTCCGCAGTTCGCCCGCGTCGGCCGCTATCCGGATATTGCCGCCCTGGTCTCCGGCAGTGCCTTCGACGAGCGGGTGGGCAGTGCGCCGATCGCGCTTTATGTACCCAACCTCAACTCGACCGCGCTCAGTGCCGCCGCTTCGTTCATGGCCAAGATGGCTTATTCTTCCGGCCACATACTGCCGGTCAACGTCACTGCCACGGTGCCGGATGTTCATCAGCCGAATGTCATGGCGTTTGGCACGTTCAGCCAGCTTCCTTCCGATGTTGTGACGCCGACGGGCCTCGATCTTTCGACCCGCATTACAAGCCCGGGACCGGCCATCAATGCGCCGACGCAAGAGGTCGCGTCTGCTCTTTCGTTCCGCAATACCAAAGACACAGCGCCGGCCACAGGCACCGATGGCGACGTCACCGGGCAAATGCTGGGATATGTCGGTCAGATCAAGACTGTCCTGACCGATCGCGTCGGGGCGCAGATCGACAAGCTGCGCCACGAAGTCTCGGCCATGGGCCAGCCGGAAGAAGTCCGCTACCAGCCCAAGGCGGAAACCGCGCTGCTGATTGCACAGAAAGACATGAAGGGCGCTGCCGGCGTCTGGACTGTTGTCGCATCGCCATCCGAACAGGGGCTAACGGCAACCGTCGATGCCATCATGGACCGGTCGACCTGGACCCGGCTGAATGGATCCGTGCAGGCATTTTCGACGACCGGACAGGTCATCGACGAGATCGCGCCGAGCAAGGTTGCGCTGTTTCAGACCCAGCCTGCGAGTGCGGGTAATCTGCGGCTGATCGTTGCCGGCTGGTTTTCCCACCACGTACTGGAATACACGCTTGCACAGATCATCGCCGCACTTCTCCTCGGTGCCTCGACATTCCTGCTGCTGAAGCTGGGGCGTCCGAAATGGTGAAGGCAAAACTGCTGGTCAGGTCCCTGTTGATTGTCGGGACCCTGGCCGGCTCGGCGGGCATCAGTCACGGACAGGACGAAGGGCTGATCGCGGACGACCTAGTTACGGGATCGTGGCTTCTCTACCGGAGCGACTACATCACGCCTGAAGGCCGTGTGATCGATACCCGAGCCGGCGGGGTAAGCCACAGCGAAGGGCAGGGATACGGCATGTTGATTGCCGCATCCACGGGCGATCGCCGCATGTTCGATCGCATGTGGAACTGGACAAAGGCCAATCTCTATGTCCGGGGCGACGGATTGGCGGCCTGGCGATGGGATCCCAATGCGACCCCACGGGTCACGGACGGCAACAACGCCACGGACGGAGACCTGCTGATCGGCTGGGCGCTGGCCCGCGCTGCACAGAAATGGCAGGACGCAGCCTATGCCCGGGACGCCAAGGCAGTGGCCGAGGCCATCTCCAGCCGGCTGGTTATTGAGACGAGCTTTGGCAAGGCGCTTCTGCCGGGATCGAAGGGCTTCGGCGCCAACGACCAGCCGGATGGGCCTGTCGTCAATCTTTCCTACTGGGTCTACCCGGCCATCAAGGAGCTTGGCGATCTCTCGGCTGGGTTCCCAGCAACCCAGCTGATCGCAACCGGCCTGTCACTCACCAGGATGGCGCGCTTCGGTCCCGCCGAGTTGCCATCCGACTGGATATCGCTGAAGGGGCGGACACCTCAACCGGCAGCAGGCTACGCCGCGCAATTCGGCCAGGATGCCATCCGGGTGCCGATGTACGTGGCCTGGTTCTCAAGGGATTACCCCGACATTCTCGAGAAATTCAACGCTGCGTTCGAGCAGCGTAGCGGTGGCAAGCCTGCCGTCATCGACCTTGACACGGCGGACCCTGTCGCCGTGTTGCCCGACCCTGGATATCGCGCTGTCGTCGATCTCGTCGCTTGCAGCCTCGGCGCTGAGAAGACGGCCGTGCATGCCGCCGCTTTTCAGCCGACCGATTACTATCCATCGACCTTGCATCTCCTCAGTCTCATCGCACTTGCAGAAAGGTATCCAAGATGTCTGCCCGATCTTCAATGACAACAGTCCTGCTTTGCAGCTGCGCATTCTTGCTGCTTCCGAACTTCGCTCACGTCTCGACCACAAGCGCCGAGGATCTTGGGGCGGGCTGGGTCAACAGCGTCGTCCCAGCGGCGAAAAGCGCAAATGCAGTGATGCCGGATGCCGTTTCCAGCACGGTTACGCCCGCTGCGGCGACGAAGCCGATCGTACAACCCGTCATCCTGCCTGATGCGAAACCGCAGCAGTCGCAGGCGGTTATCGTCAATGTCGAGCCGGGTCAAAATCCGTTTGCGCCGGCCTCCGGCGCTGCATCGCCCGCGGCTGCCCCGGTGGTCAGGGCGCCTATGCCCCAGCAGTTTCCTGTCGGTAGCCCATCGGTCGCCGGTACTCCAAAAGACGTGACCGTTTCCGGACCCCAGCCCGGATCCTCGGAGATCAAGGTTGATGACACGGCGCTGCGCTACTATGCCAAGACCCGCGACCTGAAGCGGCTCGGCGCAGAGCTACGCCGGCTGAAAGGGCTTTACCCAACCTGGGAGGCGTCCGAAGACCTCTTCAGTGCACAAACGACGACCGTCAACGAACAGCCTTTGTGGGATATGTACGGAGCCGGCAATTTCACCGGCGTGCGCGCCGAAATTGCACGCCTGGCCAGCAGCAATCCGGAATGGAAGCCATCTGCCGACCTGATGACCAAATTGGCGATCGGCGAAACGCGCAAGCTGATCGACCGCATCTACCAGCAGGGCAACTGGGCCCAGGTCGTCGCCACGGCGCAGCAGCAGCCGCAGCTGCTGGCGTGCAGCGAAATGAACACGATGTGGCAGGTTGGCGAGGCGCTCGCAAAAACAGGCGACATGGCGCGTTCCTTCGACCTCTACAAGTATATCCTGACCCAGTGCGACGGAGCACCGGAACGGCTGGCCACCATGCAGAAGGCAAGCGCTCTGCTGCCGCCTGCGGGCGCCAATTCGCTGATGGCGTTCGCGCGCATCGGGCCTGACGGGACATCCGAGTTTGCCAACTTCACCTTCGACAATCTGCGCAAGGAAATGGGATTGATTGCCAGCGGCGATCATCTGGCGCAGAGCCCGACGGAGAGCGAGCTTCAAGCTTTTGGCGCGTATGTCCAGTCTGCAAAGTCCGCTGCCGATGCCGGCCTGTTCGGTTGGTATTACTACAGCCAGCAGCAGTGGCAGGCAGCCAATGCCTGGTTCGTTGCCGGCACGCGGTATGGCCCAGACATGAAAAATGTCGAAGGCGTCATCCTGACCTTGCGAAACCTGGACAAGGTTGCCGACGCATTGGCCCTGGCATCGCGCTTTGCTGACAAGTCTGACGACATACGCAAGGAATATATCGAGATCGTTGCGGGCGAACTGACTGACAAGGATTCGAAGCTGCAACTCAGTGAAAAGGACATTGCGACCTTCAAGGACCACGTCTTCGCCGCCAAGTCGGCGCTGGGCGCGCAGGCGCTCGGTTGGAAACTGCTGAAAGACAAGGGCACGAAGGAAGCACAACCGCTTTTCGCGCAATCTGTCGAGTGGGAGCCGACCGAGGGAGGCGTCATCGGCGAGGCGGTCCTTGCGAGCAGAAGCAAGGATTTCACCAAGGTTGCCGCACTGAAGCGCGAATACGCGGATCGCTTTCCGGGCTTGAACGACTTCAAGACCTTTGTGCCCAAGAAGCCGAAGCGCGTCGTCAGAACCGTTTCGGCAAAGCCTACACTACAAAAGCGCGTCGTCGGGTCGAAGAACTGGCCGTTCTGAGTGGCGACTGGCGTCGGATCAGGTTGGAAGCGGCGAATGCCTCCGCGCTCAGGGCGCCGGATAGAGGGCGGAGGTACGGCCTGTGAAATAATAGCCGGCAAGGCCGATCCACTCGCGCCCGGCAATGCCGAGGAGCTCGCTGTTGAGCGATGGCTGGGTTGCGTCTAGCCCCAGTGTGTCTTTGCCGCCCGAGCGATAGTCCACTGGCCAGGGGACGACCGGAATATCGAGTTTGCGGAAAATCCCCATTGCGCGCGGCATGTGGAAGCCGGAGGTGATCAGCAGGCAATCGCTAAGACCATTGCTGGCCAGCAGCGCCTTGGTGTTGACGGCGTTTTCGTAGGTTGTCCGCGAGCTGCGGTCCTCGATGAGGCGGGCTTTGTCGATGCCGAAGGCTGCAAACATCCGCTCGCCTATGATCGCATCGCCCTCGAGGCGGCCTGTGATGGTGCCGTCGCCACCGGAGATCAGGATGCGGGAACGGGGATATTTCATCGCCAGCCGGAGCGCTTCGACGAAGCGATCGCCGGCAGCATTGAGGTCGTAGCCGCCACGGCCGGTGGTGACCTCGGTAGCGAACCCGCCGCCGAGGACAATCATGCATTCGAGCGTGGCGGGATCGGCGACGGGGCGGGGGAAACGGTCTTCAAGGGTCTCGATCAGTACCGAGCCGGCCGAGGTGAACAGCGTGACGAACAGGATCGATACCGACAGCGCGGAGGAGACGATGCCCAGTCGATGGCGCCGGAGGAGTGCTGCAAGCAGCGCCACGAGGCCTAAAAAGAAGGCGAGCGACAGAGGCTGGCACAGGATCCAGACGAGTTTGGAAATCACGAACATGCAGGCACTCCGGCAGCGACGCGCCTTCCTAACAGATTTTACTGTGTGAAAAAGCCCTCTTAGGGCGCCCGTCCTGTAGCCAAAGCCTGGCGGGCGACGCGCTGCCGATAGCGGTGCTGCAGGGCAGGAGGGATGATGAGTGTCACAAAGGCGGCGATGAGCGCCATGACAGCCACGAACAGCAGGGCCTTTGCTGCAAATTGATGCACCAGCAACGCGCCGACGACGGCGCCGGCCAGCATTCCGATCCAGGGGACGATCTGTATCGTCCACGCGAAATCCCTGTCGCCGACCATCAGGCGGCCGATGCCGCGACCGAAACGCGACAGCGCACCGGTGACATAGGTCAGGCCGATCGGCAGCCCCTCGACATGTTCGACCGTCGCATTGATCATGCCCATCGCCAGCACCACGAGATAGAACTGCGTCACGACGTTGGACGGGGATGCGAAGGTGGAGGCGAGCGACAAGAGGACGCTGACCCACCCGAGAACGACGAAGGCCGGCCGGCTGGCGGCATGGGCGAGCACGACGCCGAGCGCGTTACCGCCGACGAAAATCAGGATTGCCGCCAGAAGCACGAGACCATGCCGGGTTTGGCCATTGCCTAGAGCGATGGCCGCCCTGGTTGTATTGCCGGTCATGAACGAGACGAAGTCGCCGCTCAGCACAAGGCCGACGGCATCCGTCATACCGGCGATGAAGGAAATCAGGCCGACGAGCGCAAGGCCCGTCGTCTTCCGGCGTATCTTGATCAAGCGGCGTCGATAGAGGGTCATGGCGTTTCTGCGGCTACGGGTGGTGCATGCTATTCCGGCCATGGTTGGGAGGCCAGAAGAAATTGCAGACGCGGCGCTGAGAACTGGGGATCGTCGGTCAGTCCTCGATGTGCACGTCTATGCGTTCGCCCGTTGTGCCATGGCCGTAGATATCGACCTTGATATGGACATCGCCGGCGACGATCCGTTCGGCCGCGTCGCCTTCGATCTCGCCATCGGCCAGCATCGCCTCCATGAGCTGGCGATTGGCGGGGCTGGCGAAAAAGGTATCGGTTTCGTCGTCGGCGTCCATCAGATGAAAGTGGTGATAATTTGCGCGATCCTGGCGAATAATCTGCCATGGCTCGGAGAGGCGGTCACCGTTCGAATTGATGATGTCGACGGCGCTGATAAAGGCCCGGTAGCTCTCGATGAGCTGGCCGCGGTCGGTCGAGATGGAAGACTGCGCGCCGACCGGCAGCGTCAGCACAGTCGAGAACAACAGCGTTGCGGCAAAGAGCTTCATGATTTCCCCCTCGAAAGACCATGCGTAATGCATATGCAACCGGAAAGCCATCGGCGGGACATGTCCTCCCGCTGGCGCAGGGCAAATGCGGCCAGATGCGGTGTTTGCCTTGAGGGTGGAACTATAAAGTGAGGCCGCCACCTTCGACCTTACGGTGTGCGGGCGACGGCCTCGGGCCCGACCAAAGGCCTATAGGGATACGCCCTTCGCGCTCAATTAGTTTCAGCGGTTTAACTGTTTTGCTGCTTCCGCGTCAGGATGCCGGCAGACGTCAATCCTGGCCGCGACCGCGAAAGGCTTTCGGTGTTTCGTTTGCCTCGTGGCAGCGGGCGAGTGTCTCGAGCCATTCTCCGAGAGCTGCGGGTACCTCGACGGCGCCGACCTCAAGCGCTTCGACCCAGGACAGATCGCATTGCAGGGCACTTGCCAGGTTGATGGGTGTCCAGCGGATATGCAGCAGACACTCGTTGAAGCGGGCAGGCGTCATCAGTCGGTCCTCCGTGAGGTTGTTGATAGCGATTCGGTCGTGGAAACCCCGGCCCGACCCGCAGAACTATCGATAACCGATCCGTGCGGCATGAGCATGGATTATTCATGTCGCAGTTTGCCCGAAATGCCGGAGACGACAGTCAAGCATGCACAGCCAGCAATGACATAAAAGCTTCGTATTATCTTTAATCTCTTGTTGGATTCGGTGGCTAGCCTGCGGAAAGGTGCAGTAAAAAAATAGCATCGGGGAAAGAATGGCAATTCTCGGACGTATTCGTAAAATAATGCGCTATGCGGTTGCCTGTTTTCTAGTTGGCCTCCTGTTTTTCGGCGGACATCTCGCCTTGCTGCAGGCAACGGGAAATTTCCACACGGTGATCCCCGGCCAGTTGTACCGCTCCGCGCAGCCCTCGGGTGCGCAACTCGAGAGCTATGTTCAACAGTACGGCATAAAGACGATCGTTAATCTTCGCGGTAGCAACGACCAACCATGGTACCGGGAGGAGACGGCCGTCGCCCGGCGTCTCGGTGTGCAGCATATCGATTTCGGCATGTCGGCGACGAAAATCCTGACAGTGGACAAGGCCGTTGCACTGATCGACATCATGAAGACAGCCCCAAGGCCGATCCTGGTGCATTGCATGTCCGGCGCCGACAGAACCGGCCTGTTTTCGCTGATCTACAGCTACGAGGTCGCGGGTGTTCCCGAGGATGTTGCGGAATGGCAGTTGTCCGTGCTGTTCGGACATATCGGCGTTCCATATCTGTCAGCCAGCTTCGCCATGGACCGCAGCTGGAAGGATCTCGAGCATCATCTTGACGTCAGGGAAGGCGGCTGAATTCACATGCTGCTGGACGTTTTGCCGTCTGGTTGTAACATTGGATTGCTAATAAGGTCGGCAGCAGCAATCTCCAGCGGTTTACTCTATGTTTTCTCACATTCTCCGGTTGGCGACCGGTCGTGGCGTGCCATCTGACTATGCCGACCGGACGGTCGATCGTGCCGCCGGGAATGACGTTGCTCTACCGGCGGATTGGACCGTAGCGCCCGCAGCGCCGTTCTCGATTCCGTCGTTATCGATCCATTCTGCCCTTCTCGTCATGGTCGCACTTACCTTGTGGCGGATCGTGACCCTTTCATTCGATACGACGGATCTATTCGTCGACGAGGCACAGTACTGGCTATGGTCGCAGAGCCTCGACTTCGGCTATTATTCGAAGCCGCCGATGATCGCATGGATCCTCAGAGCGATGTCGGAGATTTCCGGCTCGAGTAGCATCTTCTGGATCAGGATCTGCGGGCCGCTGCTGCATCTCGCAACCGGGCTGGCGCTGATGCAGGTCGCATTGCGGCTGTTCGACAGGGAGATCGCTGCCTGGGCCGGCGTCACCTACATCACACTGCCGGGTGTGGCGCTGTCGTCGGTGTTCTTCTCGACGGATGTGCCGCTGCTGTTTTTCCTCGCGGTCGCTCTTGCGGCCTACGTGGTGCTGACCGGCAGGCGTTCCGTGACGATTGCCGTTGCGCTTGGCCTTGCCGTTGCAGGCGCCTTCCTGTCGAAATACGCGATCCTGTTTCTGTTGCCGGGTGGCCTGATCGCAATTGCGTGCGTCCCAAGGGCGCGCATCGCGTGGCGCGACGCATGGATCGCTGTGGCTGTGGCCAGTGCCGGCTGCCTGCCAAACATTTGGTGGAACCTCGAAAACCGGATGGTCACCGTCAAGCATACCGAGAATATTGCCCACTGGGGACGGCTCAATCCGCACCTGTCCGGCGGGCTGGAATTTTTCGGTGCCCAGTTCGGCGTGGTTGGACCGATCGTGTTTGCGGCGATCCTCATCGCCAGCTACCGGGTGCTAATGCGGGGAGGCGAGTGGCGCGAGCAGATGCTGGTCTGGCTGTCCTTGCCGATCATAGCACTGATCTCCCTGCAGGCGACCCTTGCCAAGGCCTATGCCAACTGGGCGGCCACGGCCTATGTCGCCGGCACGCTGCTCGCCGTCTGGACCCTGCGGCGCGTCTGGCCGCAGGGCCTCAAATGGTCGTTGCTGCTGAACGGGACGGTATCCTGCCTGGTGGCAACGGCGCCGGTGTTTGCCATTCCCGTCAGCGAAAGCGGCGCTTCTATCGTGCTGGATCGCTATCTTGGCCGCAGCAAGGTTAGCAACGATGCTGCCGCACTCGCCCGGACGCTCGGACTGAGGGATATCGTCAGCGACGACAGGGATATTCTTGCCGACATGTTCTATACGTTGCGGGGGCGGGGCTATAGCATCTACGCCAGCGGCGATCCTGATGCGCCGCAGAGCTACTACGATCAGAAGTTTCCGGTGCCGAAGTCCCTGCACGGGTCCGTGCTCTTCGTGTCGACTCATCCGAACGTGTGTCCGACCGGACCTCAGGCGCCGGCGGCGACATGGCAACCGCATACGGGCAACTATCGCGGCAAGACGATCTATGCCTACAGGCTGGATGCGTCCTGTCTGGCCACCGGTGGCAGCCTGTAGGCCGACAAAAGGCGCGATATGCCCTCGGGTGGCCTTCGCATCGGCTATATCATCCAGTTTCCCCGTACTTCATTGGAAGTTAACACAAATTGGCGATTCTGCATCTTATGGCTGCATGATGCTCCCTTTTTCCAAAACTATTGATTTTTTGGTTCGATACCTGGGGGTTGTATGTCGTCGATCAAGACGAACCTGTCTGCGATGGCGGCTTTGCGGACGCTGGGGAGCGTTACGCAACAGCTGACCTCAACGGAGAAGCGTGTCTCCTCCGGTTTGAAAGTCGCTTCCGCATCCGACAATGCCACCTATTGGTCCGTTGCAACCACCATGCGTTCGGACAGGGGTGCGACGTCTGCCGTGGCCGATGCGCTCGGCGTGGCATCTGCCACCGTCGACACTGCCTATGCCGGGATGACGTCGGTGCTCGATACGCTTTCCGCATTCAAGGCAAAGCTGGTGACGGCCAAGGAAGGCAGCGTCGACAAGAGCAAAGTCCAGGATGAACTGGATCAGTTGAAGCAGCAGGTCGCAAGCGTTGCCACCAGCGCCAGCTTCAACGGCGTCAACATGCTGAGCTACAGCCAGGCGGCAAACCTTAAAACCACCAATTCGGTAACGACTTCGGTTCCGGCGGCCTTCGTCCGTTCCGCCGACGGCACGGTGTCCATCAGCGATAGCGACATCGACATGACGAAGACCCTCCTCTTCAACACAGGTGGCGGCGGGTTACTGCAAAGCGACAGCGACGCGCTGGGCCTTGCCACCCTCGGCAGCTTTTCCGGCGGCAGCATCGGCGCGGTGGCCGGCCATCAGGACTTCAATTTCATCGGCGCGCAAACATTCGGCGCCAGCGATGCCGTTTCCTTCGACCTCACGCTGGATGCCAGCGACGCGTCTGCCGGCAACAGCTATGCAATCACCATCGATAGAAGCGTCGTCACGGCGGCTCTCGGCGCTGCGGCAAACGGCAAGATCGCGAACGGACAGGACATGGCAGCGGTGCTCAACAAGGCGTTCCAGCTGGCCGGCGCACCGGCCTCCTCGGGGGGCGGAACCTCGAGCTTTGAAATCGCCACGCGGCACGCAACGGGCCTTGCCGGCTCCAGCGTCTCCACCAGCAATCTGGTATCCAGTCTCAGTGGCGGGTCGGGCCTGGGCCTGGAGAGTGCGCCAACGGCGTCGGTGCAAAATGTCTATCCGCAGGTCGATTTCAGTTTCGGAAGTCGCTTTGCAGTTCCGGAAGGCCAGTCGTTCTCTTTCAGTTTCGCAATAGACGGCAGTTCGCAGCAGACCATCAGCGTCGACCGCGCCACCGTCGATGCAGCACTCGGCACGTCTGCCAACGGGATCGTTTCCACGGCGGACGACATGGCGGCCGTGCTTGGTGCTGCCGGCCAGCAGACGGGACTTCTGGCAACCGCGAGCGGCGGGTCGGTCACGCTGTCAGGCGACAAGGCCCGGTATCCGACGGCCGGTGTCGGCATGACCGTCTCTGCGCCACAGAAGCACACCGCCGGTGCAATCGACTTCAATTTCACCGATATCGACATCACCACCGCCGGGGCCGATGTCGACTATTATATCAGCGGCCTCGATGCGATGCAGAACAGGGTGACGGCCGCCGCAGCACTGCTCGGCTCGCTGCAATCGTCGATCGGCGTCCAGTCCGACTTTGCCAAAACGTTGATGGATAGCATCGATCGGGGCGTTGGCCGGCTTGTCGATGCGGATATGGAAACCGAGTCGTCCAAACTGGCGGCGCAGCAAACCCAGCAGCAGCTGGCCGTGCAGTCGCTATCCATCGCCAACCAGGCGCCGCAGAGACTGCTGTCGCTTTTCCGCGGCTGATGCACATACAGCCGATGCGGCAGAACAGCCCATTCCGCGAATATGTAAGATCAAGCAAACGTGAAGCCATATGCCGGCTATCGGGCGCCAACCAGCGCGCGAAATGTACATTCGTCAGCTTCGGCTCATTTTAGCATGGCATTCGAATGTCTCGCCTCTGCCCCACACAGGCGAAAAAAGCGCAAGAGCCGTATCTCTTCGCTCGAGGCTGACGACACCCCCCGGATTCGTCAGCCTCTTCTTTGTTCTGCTCCGAGTGAGCTCATGCCGGCCAAGTCAAGCATCATTTCTGGATCGCCTAGCGCGGGACAAGGTCCTCAAGATGCGGCAGCAGGACGACGCTTTCTTTCTCATTCGGATCGGTTCGGGCTATGACAACCGTCGCTGCCGTATCGCTCAGATTGGCGGGCAGATGCGGGACGCCTGCGGGGATGTAAAACATCTCGCCCTGTCGCACCACAACATGCTGTTCCAACTGTTCGCCAAACCAGCACTGCGTCTCGCCGGAAAGTGCGTAGATCGCCGTCTCGTGCTCGGCGTGCAGATGTGCCTTGGCCCGTCCGCCCGCCGGAATAGTCAGCAGATGCATGCAGATCCGGGTCGAGCCGACCGTCTCGGCGGCAATCCCTTCAAAATACTCCAATCCCTGCTTGCCGGCATAGGTGGTTTCCGGTCGGACAACGCGGCATGTGGGCTTAGACAAAGCATTCATTTGACGTCGCTCCCTAGTCTTTAAGTTCTGGGTGCCGATGGGCCTCTGATCTTTTCAATCCGACCGGCGAGCTACACTTCAGCCGGAGCCGGACATCGTAAATACCGTGCGGCAAGTGCTTTCGTCCAGCGGATATGCCTCGTCGAATTCAGAGAAGGGAACGGGTTTGAACGCGATCTGGAACCTGCCTCCTGCCGCTGCTTTCAAGACTTCGCCGAGGACGTGCAGGAAGCGCTTGGGGGGCACGCTGCCGATCCCGCTGCCCATCAGGTCGATTGCGGACGACCGCAGGATCGATGCGGAAAGATCGATATCCGAACCCGCGATTGAACCGACCTGGACAAACCGCATTGGCGCCGGGCTGGTTTCCGCCTTTGTGGACAGAATCGCTTCCGCGCTCTTCCCCCAGAGGTAGTCGATAACGACGTCCACGCCGGAGCGAAGCTCCTGTCTCAGGCTCTCCTTGAATGCTTCCTGATCACCGCTGAGTGGAATGATGACATCGGCACCGAGCGCTTCTAGTTCGCGCAGGCTGTCCTTGTTTCCACGGCCTGTGGCGATGACCTTCCGGGCGCCGAGATGCTTGGCGATCTGGATGGCCAGCCGCCCGGATGTCCCGGTTGCGCCGTTGACCAACACAGTTTCGCCGGGCTGCAATCTTGCGCGTTCGCTATAGGCTGCCCATGACGACATACCCGGATTGGCGATTGCTGCAGCGGTCAAGTCATCGAGATCATCGGCAAGCGGGATGCATTGATTGGCGGCAATGACGGCCACATCAGCCAGCGCGCCGACAGGGGGACGCGGCAGCACGAAGTAGACGCGTTGCCCGTCATCCAAAGTCCCCACACCGTCAATGCCCACGCCGAAGGGAAACTGGCCGACAGCACTGTAGTGATGCCCGGATGCCCGGCTCTTGGTAACCTGGCTGACGGCCGAGGCAGTGACTTTGACGCGGACTTCGCCTGCGGAGGCAACGGGTTCCGGAATGTCTGTCAGGATGGGCGGTTGCCCGGAAGCTGTAACGATCGCGGCTTTCATAGATTTTGTCCTTTGATTGTGCCGGGGCTATCTCGGCCGGATAAGCACTGAGGGCCGCGGCCCAACGCCGAGTGCGGCGCCCGGGGGGCTTCCCGATTTCGGCGTCGCTGAAGACGCCGGGTCATTTTCCCACGAGATAGCGCGCATTGGTGAACCCTGTTTAGCGCAGGCGGCAAAACGATTTGTCATCGGCACTCAATTGCGTGTATTATGCATGTATCAGAGGGATTGCTACGATGTCAAATAAAAACGTGCATAATACACTTAATGGAAAAGTTCTCCGCGAACTCCACGGCGCGCTGCTCGATATTGTCAGCGTGATGAACCGTCCTCAGCGGGACGAGGCCATGGTCAAAAAGGCAGGAATCTCGCTTGATCGCGCTCTTTTCCCACTGCTCGTCATGATCGAGAGGCTGGGACCCATAGGTGTCATCGAATTGGCCGACCGGGTAGGACGGGACTACACCACCGTCAGTCGCCAGGTTGCCAAGCTTGAGAGCCTCGGGCTGGCCGACCGCAAGGAGAACCCTTCCGACCGCCGATCGAGACAAGCCACGATCACCGCTGCCGGCAAGGCAATGACCGACCAAGTCGACCTGGCCCGGGAGAAAATTGGCCGGGCAATCTTCAGCACATGGGCAGAAGAGGACGTCGCCAATCTCGTACGCCTGATGCGACAACTGGCAGATGCGATGAATGCCGAATTCGAGGATTGATCAGGCGAGATCCGGTCCGCCTGCGATGATCGCGGTTGGCGGAATGATGAAATTGCGATGTTGTGAATGATTTGTTCTTGGGAAAATTTGGTGGAGCTAAGCGGGATCGAACCGCTGACCTCTTGCATGCCATGCAAGCGCTCTCCCAGCTGAGCTATAGCCCCATCGAAATGGTCCGGTCTGGCCGGCCTGGGTCCCCGTGGAGCGCTTCGCTCGTTGGGGTGGCGGCTTATTACGTCTGGTAAATTCAGATAGCAAGCCGAAAAATCAGGGCCCGCGCACTTTTCTTTGCGCGGGCCGGAGCGGGTCGATCAGACCTCGTCGTCATCGCCCGTAACGCCGATGATGTCGCTCATATCGTCGTCATCGTCGTCTTCGTCGGGCGCCAGGAATGTGTCGTCGTCATCGTCGTCGCCGTCGATCTCGACGTCGTCGTCACCGATATCCGGGATGTCGTCGCCAGCGGCGGCTTCGTCGGCTTCTTCCAGCGAAACCAGTTCGACTTCGGGGTTTTCAACGTCGACTTCCGCGACCTCTTCCTCTTCCGGAACTTCCTTCACGGCAGCTGCGGTTTCCTCGAAGAAAGACAGGGGCCAGGACTTGCCGCTGTAGGGAGAAACCACTGGGTCCCGGTTCAGGTCGTAGAATTTCTTGCCGGAGTCCGGGTCGGTCCGCTTCGTTCCAAGTTCCGCTTTCGCCACTGTCATAGCCTCGTGAATGGCCGAAGAGATATTCGGCAGTGCCGTGCAAGCCGGCGTTTCATAGGGAAATTATTAGCCGGTCCCCATAGTCGTTATGGCCGTTTCTGTCAAAGCCTAACTTCGCCAAAGGCCTTTCCGGGCTCATCGGAATGCCCGCAAAGGCTTGAAATTTGCTCTTATCGAGCGGTCGCGCTCCTTCATAAAACCTTGGTTGATGACTGGTCGGCAACGGCCAAACCGTGATAAATCGCGCCACGTTTGCCGCGTCGTCCCGCACGGCCGGATGCACACTTCGCCAAGGGTTTCCATGTACCAGCCGCCGCATTTCCGGGAAGACCGCATCGATATCCAGCACGGGCTGATCCGCGCCCATCCGCTCGGGTTGCTGATCTCCTCGGGCGCCGATGGTCCGGTTGCCAATCCCATACCTTTTCATCTCGATCCGTCCTTTGGTAGCAAGGGCCGGCTGCAGGCGCATGTGGCGCGCGCCAACGGCCAGTGGCGGGAGATCCGTGACGGCGCACCGGTGCTGGTCGTCTTCCAGGGGCCGCATGCCTACATCACCCCGTCCTGGTACCGCACCAAGCAGGAAACCGGCAAGGTCGTGCCGACCTGGAATTACGCCATCGTTCAGGTGCGCGGTCCGGCACGGGTCATAGAAGATGGCGCCTGGATCCGCGCCCAGGTCGAGGCATTGACCCGCGACCAGGAAGGACCGCGCGCAGAGCCCTGGGCGGTCGGGGACGCACCCGACACTTATATTGCGTCCCAGATCAAGGGCATCGTCGGCATTGAAATCGACATTGCCGAGATCGACGGCAAGTGGAAAGTCAGCCAGAACCGTTCTGAAGCCGACCGCAATGGCGTCGCGGAAGGGTTGATGGCCGAGCCGGACGTTGCGAACGACGCGGCGGCCATGGCCGCCATGGTAAGCGAACGCGGCACGCCGTGAGCAATCTTAGACAGCAGGAGCAAGGCATGATCATCGCCATCGACGGGCCGGCCGCTGCCGGCAAGGGAACGCTGTCGCGCCGGATTGCCGAGACCTATGGCTTCCACCATCTCGACACAGGCCTGACCTACCGCGCGACGGCGAAGGCGTTGCTCGATGCCGGCCAGCCTCTGGACGACGAGGCGGTGGCCGCGGCCGTGGCGGCAGGGCTCGACCTCAACGCGCTCGACCGGTCGGTCCTGTCGCGCCACGAGATCGGCGAGGCGGCCTCAAAGGTTGCCGTCATGCCGACGGTGCGCCGGGCGCTGGTGGAGGCGCAGCGGCAGTTTTCGCGGATGTTGCCGGGCACCGTGATTGACGGCCGCGATATCGGTACCGTCGTCTGCCCGGAAGCACCGGTGAAATTCTACGTGACGGCATCGGCCGACATCCGCGCCCGTCGGCGGTTTGACGAGATCGTCGCGAATGGCGTCACAGCGGATTACGAGGCGATTTTCGAGGACGTGAAGCGGCGCGACGAGCGCGACATGGGAAGGGCCGACAGCCCTTTGCGTCCCGCTGCAGACGCGCACTTGCTTGATACGTCGGAAATGAGTATAGAGGCGGCGTTTCAGGCGGCTAAAACCATCATCGATGCTGCCCTGAACCGACATGCCTGAATTAAAGTCGGCGTCACGTGGTTGCCACGGGGCGCTTTTGCATCAAGCAAAGCCTGGGTTTCCGTCCCCGCGCCGGATTGTCCTCTTCGAGAGGGCGGACTGGATCCAGGTTCATCAGAACAACCCACCGGCGCCCAGTGTCCGAGACCATCCGGGACACGCCAGGAGATTTTATGTCTGTAGCTGCCACCTCGCATGAGGATTTTGCCTCCCTGCTCGAAGAGTCTTTTGCCAAGAACGATCTGGCTGAAGGCTACGTTACCAAGGGTATCGTCACCGCCATCGAAAAAGATGTTGCGGTTGTCGACGTCGGCCTTAAGGTCGAAGGGCGCATCGCGCTCAAGGAATTCGGCGCCCGCTCCAAGGGTAGCGAACTGAAAGTCGGCGACGAAGTCGAAGTTTACGTCGAACGCATCGAAAATGCGCTGGGCGAAGCCGTTCTGTCGCGCGAAAAGGCTCGCCGCGAAGAGAGCTGGGTCAAGCTCGAAGCCAAGTTCGAAGCCGGAGAGCGCGTCGAAGGCGTGATCTTCAACCAGGTTAAGGGCGGCTTCACCGTCGATCTCGACGGTGCCATCGCCTTCCTGCCACGTTCGCAGGTAGACATACGCCCGATCCGCGACGTCACGCCGCTGATGCACAACCCGCAGCCCTTCGAAATCCTCAAGATGGACAAGCGTCGCGGCAACATCGTTGTCTCGCGTCGTACCGTTCTCGAAGAATCCCGCGCTGAACAGCGTTCGGAAATCGTTCAGAACCTCGAAGAAGGCCAGGTTGTCGACGGCGTCGTCAAGAACATCACTGATTACGGTGCGTTCGTCGACCTCGGCGGTATCGATGGTTTGCTGCACGTGACCGACATGGCATGGCGCCGCGTCAACCATCCGTCGGAAATCCTGTCCATTGGCCAGCAGGTCAAGGTTCAGATCATCCGCATCAACCAGGAAACCCACCGTATCTCGCTCGGCATGAAGCAGCTCGAGTCGGATCCTTGGGATGGCATCCAGGCCAAGTATCCTGAAGGCAAGAAGATCTCCGGCACCGTCACGAACATCACCGACTACGGTGCATTCGTCGAACTGGAACCCGGCATCGAAGGCCTGATCCACATCTCGGAAATGTCCTGGACGAAGAAGAACGTACACCCCGGCAAGATCCTGTCGACGACGCAGGAAGTCGAAGTGGTCGTTCTCGAAGTCGACCCGACCAAGCGTCGTATCTCGCTTGGCCTCAAGCAGACTCTCGAAAACCCATGGCAGGCCTTTGCCCATAACCACCCGGCCGGCACTGAAGTCGAAGGCGAAGTCAAGAACAAGACCGAATTCGGCCTGTTCATCGGCCTCGACGGCGACGTTGACGGCATGGTGCACCTCTCCGACCTCGACTGGAACCGTCCAGGCGAACAGGTCATCGAGGAGTACAACAAGGGTGACATGGTCAAGGCCGTGGTTCTCGACGTCGACATCGAGAAGGAGCGTATCTCGCTCGGCATCAAGCAGCTCGGCAAGGACGCCGTCGGCGACGCAGCTACATCGGGCGAACTCCGCAAGAATGCGGTTGTCTCGTGCGAAGTGACCGCAGTCAACGAAGGCGGCATTGAAGTGAAGCTCGTCGAGCACGAAGACGTTTCTTCGTTCATCCGTCGCGCCGACCTGTCGCGCGATCGTGACGAGCAGCGTCCTGAGCGTTTCTCGGTCGGTCAGATCGTCGATGCCCGCGTCACCAACTTCTCCAAGAAGGACCGCAAGATCATGCTGTCCATCAAGGCGCTCGAAATCGCTGAAGAGAAGGAAGCCGTCGCACAGTTCGGTTCGTCCGACTCCGGCGCTTCGCTTGGCGACATCCTCGGCGCGGCTCTGAAGAACCGCGGCGAATAATCTTCGCAAGTCTTGCTGAATTAAGAAACCCGCCGGAGCGATCCGGCGGGTTTTTTTGTGCCCGCATATAGGCTGGATTTGTCGGAACCCGTCGTGGAACGCTCAGGCGCCGATGCGCTGGTAGAGATCGTAACCGGCGCTCGGCACCGGCTCCGTGGATGTCGGGCGGGGCAGGGCTGTCAGCGACGAGCGGCTGACCGAAGGCAAATCAGCGGAAGCTTCGGAATCTGGCCCAGCTTCCAGCATGTCGAGCGCCTCTTCGGCGGGCGTTTCCGGCTCTTCCTCGGGTTCGGCGTCCTCTTGCGGCTGGTGGCCGGGATATTCGTGCTCGTCGTCATCGACGGCGTCGACGCGGTCGATGCGGAGGGCTTCCTTATTCTTGACGACATCGTCGCCCGGCGCATAGGGCACGGTGACGAAGGCGACGGCAAGACCCGGCGGGGTGGCAGCGGGGGCGTGCTGCAGGGCCACCAGCGGTGCGGCTTCGGGCTGATCGGACTGGGCATTGGCAACGACCACCGAAGGTGCCTGTTCCTCTGCCAAGGTTTGTTGCGTCAGCGAGACGGGTATGGCGTTGGCAAGAGGAGGTGTCCGCTCCGGTGCGGTTGCTGCGCCCGGTACCGGCAAGTTCTGCAGTTCCGTGCCGTCTATCATGTCTGAAATCAGCGCCTGGGCAATGGCCTTGTCGGCGAGCGGCGCAGCTTCAGCCATGGTCTGCAGCAAATCGGTGCCGGTTGCCTGGACCAACCGGTCAAAGACGGCCTTTAGCCCTTCCTTGATGTCGCTACGGATCTGCTGGTTGGCGCGCGGTATGCTTTCGTCCGGCGTCAAAGTCGGGACGGCCGTCTTTGTGGGGTCTGCTGAAGGTGCCGGTGCGGCAACGGTCTGTGCTTGTGGCGCCTGTGGTGCTTGGGCGGCTGCAGTGTTTGCCGGCGCCGTCGAGGGCTGGGCGGTCGCGGCAGGCACCGAAGGATTTCGCAGTTGTTGGTCTGTCGGGTCCTTCAGGGCAATGGTGGCAGTTTCCGGCGGATGCGGATCGACAGTAGTTTCCGGTGGTTGGAGTTGCACGATGTCTGCAGGAGCGGTGGCGGCAGACGTCGCGGCGGCAGGTTGGCCCGACTGCGGAGGAACGGTGGTCGGGAGTGCGGCGGTCTGCGTGGCTCCGTTGCGCAAAGGCAAAGGTAGCGCTGCGGCTGCCGTTTCGGCCTGGCTGTTGTTCTGCCCGTAGGAGGCAACGACCGACTTGGTTGCCAGATCTTTTTCCTTGTAGCGGACGACTTCGAGATAGGCGATGAGTTGCGCTGCCTCGGCGCCGGCCGGATCGTGAAGGGCGGCAGCCACCAGCGCCAAGGGTGCCGTCTGCCCCTTCGCGGCCAGCTGCTGCTGCAGTGCCGCCATCTGCTTCGGCGGCAGTTCCGTCATGGTATCGGCCAGCCTCAGCGCATAGGTAGCCTTGCTCTCGCCGGGTGCCTGCGGCAATGCGAGGGACTGGCTGACAGCGTCGATGACGGCAAACAGGCTGTCGAGCATTCGGGCACGTGCATTGAGCAGGAGGATGTTCAGCTTGCCTTCCACCCCGGCGCTGGCAGCCAGTGACAAGGCAACCGCTGCATCCGGCTCGGCCGAGAGCCCGGACAGCATCTCCGTTACGACTGCGACCTCGCGCTGCGGTGCGACGGGACTTGCGCTGGAAACTGCGGCAACGGGAGGCAACATCGGCATGCTCCATATCGGACAGCTGAAAATGGACACAATAACGGAAACAAAACAGGGCTGCTTATGCAGACATGGCATCCCAGAGCCAGATAACGGCTGCGCGGCGCATCATGGCGCCTGTCGAATGCGAGTAGTTACCGATAAAATATCGCCAAGAGCGTTAACAAGCCGTTAAGGAAGCTAAATCCATCGGCCGATAATTCCGCATTGCACACAAAAAGGCTTCGTAGCTCAGCTATGCGCGAAAATATCGGTGTCTTGCCAGCCGAGCAAATCAAGCTTGGCCCGGGTCGGCAGGAATTCGAAACAGGCTTGCGCATGCTCCATTCGTCCGTCGCGAACCAGGCGATATGTCAGCTTGTCGCGAAGCGCATGAAGGTGGAGCACGTCTGAGGCCGCATATTCGAGCTGGGCCTGCGAAAGC
Organism: Rhizobium sp. B21/90; assembly: GCF_019355815.1. NCBI lineage: Bacteria > Pseudomonadati > Pseudomonadota > Alphaproteobacteria > Hyphomicrobiales > Rhizobiaceae > Rhizobium > Rhizobium sp. B21/90. The sequence continues at coordinate 807,423 of NZ_CP072162.1, forward strand.
TTGTCTGCGGCCCAGTCGGTCTGCTGCTGTGCCTTGGACACGTCGACCTCCAGCATTTCCTTGAGATTGTCCTTCAGGCCGTGGCGATCGGTGTAGGTGCGGCAGAGGCGCGAGGCTATCTTGGTGCAGAACACAGAGACGGTGGTGACGCCGAACGTATGGAACAGCACGGCAATATCGAATCGGCCGTAGTGAAAGATCTTCTGGCGGGCCGGATCTGCGAGCATGGCAACGAGGTTGGGGGCATCCGTTTGTCCGGCGGCGATCCGGATGACGTCGGCGCTGCCGTCGCCAGGCGAAAGCTGCACAACGCAGAGGCGATCACGGCGCGGTATCAGGCCCAGTGTTTCGGTATCGATTGCGATCGCGTCGGAATATCGCGCTGCGGCCACGTCGGAAATGTCGCCTTCGTGATAGCGGATGGTCGTTGCCATGATGTCTCCGGTCTGGTCGTCCACTTGCGAGCTTTGAGACCGCTATAGCGCAGAGACACTGCCGGGGATACCTCTCGAGGGCACTGGACGAAGAGGTTGGTCGTGGGGCTTAGCCCTCAGACACAGAAAATGCCGGCAAATCGCCATGCCGGCATTTTCAATTGCAGAGGTCGATCAGTAGCTGCCGCGGGAGAGGCATACAGCCGGGATCGTCTTGGCGATGATTGTCACGTCGCTCAGGAGAGACCAGTTCTTTACATAGTGCGTGTCGAGGCCAACGCGTTCAGCGTAGGACACATCGTTGCGTCCGCTGACCTGCCAGAGACCTGTCAGACCCGGACGTGCCTTCAGATAGTAGACTGCGGAGCTCTCATAGAGCATCAATTCGTCTTCCACGACGGGACGTGGACCAACAATGCTCATTTCACCACGGATGATGTTCAGCAGCTGCGGCAATTCGTCGAGGCTGAGCTTGCGGAGCACTGCGCCGACAGGCGTAACCCTAGGATCGTCCTGGAGCTTGCGGGTTGCCAGCCACTCTTCGCGCGCCTTTGGATTGGCGTCGAGATGTTTGCGCAGCACCTGATCGCCATCGACGACCATCGTGCGGAACTTCAGGCACTTAAATGTGCGACCGTTGTGGCCGATACGAGAATGCCCGTAAAGCGCAGGGCCCTTGTTCGTAAACTTGACCAATGCAACCAGCATCAGGAAAACCGGGCTGAGAAACAGCAGGGCCATCGACGCCAGTGCGAGGTCGAATCCCCGCTTCAGAATACCGCCTGTCGGTGGATGAGTGCCGGAACTTGCGGCGTTGAAAAAAGCCGGATCGGCCGATCTCGTCGCATACTTCATAGATTGCTCCACTTTTGTTGGCGATTGGTCGGATGCGTCAGGGGAGGGTAGATAGGGCTCCATGTTCAAGAGTATATCGCAGGACATGGTTTTTTTAAGCCAAATTTTTGTAACACGTGTGGCGACGTGAAAAATCGCGGCGTTTGTCGATACTATAGAAATTTTCAAGCCCAAATTTTCGGTTTTTATGCTTAGAAAAGTTGCTTAATTTTTTGCTAAAATCGATTTTATAATGACATTATACAAAAATTGTCCCAAAAATCGCGTAGAAGGTGGAAATATATACGTTGTCTCCATCCGCATAATCGCAGGATATATTGTCTGCCGCCTTTCAATCGTTTCAAATTCTAATCGTTTTTGCTGCAATGCACCGATTTTGTTGCGACGCACTCTTGCGCCATCGGCATCGTCACTTTGTAATAATATTTGATTGAAGCTAACTTTTGCAGACAGTTGTGGCCGCATTCAACGCGTTCCGACTGCAGGATTTGGGGTTTAAAAAGTGGCAGGAAAATGACGAATATTAAATCGAGCGACTTCATCCGCCGTTAATATTGATGCAACTTAACGTCGTGTCGATCGGCGTAGAATTGCCTGGACTACACCAAAAATTCATGATCACAGGGCATCATAAAACCGCGACTGAAGAACAGCATGTGATTGAATTATACCGCTTTCTAAAATATATTCATTTTCCGGGAGCGGGAAGAACTGCAGCGATGTATTCGGTCGGCTTATCAACGAAATCTACTTCAAGGTGACATTCATGAGTGCGCCACGCGTGTTCGCGGGCATGTTCGTTACGATCATCGTCTTTGCAATCGTGACATATTGCATGACCGGATCTCTCGTCATAACCGTACTGGAATCAATTGCTGCGGCAATCTTGCTGCAGCTCGGCTATTTTCTGTGCATTGGCTATCTTGTGTGGAAGCAGGCGAAGCGCGCGGCGGCCAGCGGCGCCACCGATCTCATCAACAGCGCCGAAAGCCTTCGCGACGACAAGATCTCCCATTTGCCGTCCACGCCTTTCAACCAGCCTGGTCCGTTGGGCCATTAACAACGCTCAGGTCGACATGACGTTGACCGTGCCCTCGTAAAATCGTGCCACCGACAAACTTCCCGAGTGAAATGCGCCGGTATCGAGATTGAGGCGACGACCACGCGCTTCCGGCGATTTCACCTGCGTGTGGCCATGCACCACGAGCTTTGGAAGCGGCGTTCGGCTTTTCAGGAACCGGCCTCTGATGAAGACGAGATCCTGGTCGGTCTGGTCGGCTATGGACAAGTGCGGATCTATGCCGGCGTGAACGAAAAGCACGCTCGGGGTGTCCAGCATGATCGGCAGGTCTCTCAGAAATGCGATGTGATCCGCAGGCAGCGAGGCGCGGATAAAGTCGTCGAGCTTCTTGGGCGAAGGATATTGCCGCGCCAGGTGATTGCTATCCAGGCCGTAAGATAGAAGCGTGGCCTCGGCGCCCATGGCCAGCCACTGCGTCAAGGTGATCTCGCCGTCGACATAGGCCAGCATCGCCGTTTCATGGTTACCGGTCAGGCAGATGCGGTCGAAACCCTCCGGCGCCGGTGCCATGAGATGGCTGACGACCCTGGCCGAATCCGGGCCACGATCAATATAGTCGCCGAGCGTGATCATCAGCTTGCGCCCGGGAAATTGCGCTGCGTCGGCGGTGATCAATGCCTCGATGGCGGTCAACAGATCGTAGCGACCGTGGATATCGCCGATCGCGTAAGTCGGTACTCCTGCTATATCGCGAAACTCACGTCGACGCTGACTTTCCTGCATTCCATTGCCTGCCATAAAATGCCTTCACGGTCCTTGGGTTATTCGCCATCGCGGCGCCGGTTCGCTGACATGCTACTCGCTTGGCCCTCAAATGACCGCCACTTTCTTTGCAGCCTTGGGTATATCACCTGCAATCCTCCATCTGCGCCCTTGGTGCAAGGGCTTGCGGCAAAGCGTCACCATGGGGAGCGCAACGATATCATTCGATTGACAGGGGCTTTTGACGCTCCTACCGGCTTTTCGTGCAGTTTTGGTTTTTCAGACCGACTAGCTGCACCTTCACGTTCCGTGAGCGTTGTTTCATCTGTCGCAAGGAGTCATCATGACAAATCGTAGCGTCGCTTCAGCCCTCCTCTTTCTCTGCACGCTCGGCGTCGCTGGCCAGGCGTCGGCGCATGCCCATCTCAAGACCTCGCTGCCGGCGGATAAGAGTACCGTTGCATCGGCGCCTTCGGCGGTGACGATGACGTTCACCGAAAGCCTAAATCTCAAATTTTCGGGCATCAAGCTGATCGGGCCGGAAAAGGCTGCGGTGAAAACGGGAGATGCGAGCCTCAGCGATGAGGACAAGGGTCTGACCGTGCCTGTCGCCGGTCCGCTCACGGCTGGACCCTACACCGTCGAATGGCATGTGCTGTCGAGCGATGGGCACAAGACCAGCGGTTCCTTCAGTTTCACCGTCAAGCCTTGATCGAACCATCGACAGCGATCCAAATCTGCCGCTTTCTGCATGATAGCGCCCTGTTGCTGTTGTGGGGTACGGCTGCTTTCGTCGCGTTTCTCATGCCACCCTCGCTGGCCGCCCAGATGCTGATACGTCTCGGCATCTTTCCGCTCGCTGCAGCCGGGGTGGCGGTTCTGACGACAGTGGCAGCATTACCGTTGCAGGCGGCAGCTCTGGGCAATGGGTGGCCCGATGCCGTGGACGGGGCAACGGTGTATGCCGTCCTCGTCGCAAGTCCGTTCGCTCTTTTCTTTCAGGCGCAGGCGGTGGCAGGATTGCTTCTAATGCTGGCCTTCATCCGCCGCGCTGACAGGCGAATGGGGACCGTGGCCCTTGCGTCAGCGGTTGGCCTCGCGGGGCTGGCGCTGACCGGGCATGCCTCCATGGAAGATGGCCTGCTCCGGATTGCCCATCGGCTCAACGACATCGTCCACCTTCTCGCCGGCGGTGCCTGGTTGGGGGCGTTGATCCCGTTTGTGGTCGTGCTGAGGATGCTTGCGGTGCCCGAATATCATACCGCGGCGCAAGTTGCGCTGCGGCGTTTTTCGAACGTCGGACACGGCGCCGTCTTTCTGGTGTTGGCGACGGGGATCGTCAATTCCATCATGACGCTCGGCCGCTGGCCAACTGACTGGTCATCGCCATACCTGCTGATGCTGACGATGAAGATCGCTGCTGTCGGCATGATGACATGTCTTGCTATCGTCAACCGCTATGTGTTCGTTCCGGCGATCGCTGAAAACCCGGACGCCGCGTTGCTGTCAATCCGGCGGGCTAGCTTGGTCGAGATCCTGCTGGGTGTTGCCGCTATCGGGCTGGTGGCCGTGTTCGGCACGCTCGATCCGACTTGACTGTCCGGGCTTCAACGCTCGCATCTTTGCGAGAGATAATGGTTGTCGTCGTCGCAGCGGGTGAAGCCACTCGCCGGAGAGGCGCCGGAGGCCGAAATCGAGCCGGTAATGCGGGGCTCAGGCGCGGGGTCACGGTGTACTAAGCCCATTCCCGCCAGCATCACGACGGCTGCGACGACCACAATAATCTCGCCGAACGACAGCTTGTGGGCGGCAACGTGTTCGCGATAATCCTTTTCGCCATTGCCTGCAGGTTCGTCCCGGTGGGGCTGCTCGAAAAAATCGCAACATGCCATATCAATATCTCCCAGCGCTTAAGGTCGCTTTGATGCAAGGCCGACCGCAAACCAGCGGGTGAGGCTGGGCATGGCACTTGCAGGCGTAATGTGTGATCGGGGCGTGGGTTATTGAAGGGCGGAAAACGAAACGGACTGTTCAGAAAATCTGATCAATATGGATAGGTACGACGAAATAGGGCTTTTTTCGTAACAATCGTGCCTATTGCAATATCCATTGCGGAAAATAAAAAGGCCACGCAGCCTTGAAGTGGCTGCGTGGCCTGTTTTCAAACTATCGCGAAGCCTTATGGCAGCTTGACCGATGGCTCGCGGCCCCAGACGCGGAGCTTGCCGATTTCCTCGAAGAAGCCAGTCAGATCCCTGGTTCCGGAGAGACTGATCGTGCCTTCGTCGAGCGCATCGGCGATGCCGGCCTTCTGCATCAACGGAAGAGCTGCATCGACATAGCCGATGTATTTGCAGTGAGAGAAGGCATCGGCCACGAAGTCGCGTGCCGTTGCTTCCCGTACCAGCTCTTCCGTGCCTTCCGGTGAGGTCAACAGCATGACAGCATCGTAGAGAACGGACGGTCCGCCATCGATCATCTGATGCGCGGCCAGCCACTTGCCATCAGATGCGGTGACACCGCCGACCCTTGGGGCGATCACCTCGAAGTCCGCCTTGGCATCGACCACGGCCGCAACGACTGCCTTGACCATGGCAGCATCGACGCCGTCGGTCACAAGAATCCCCAGCTTGCGACCCTCGAAGCGCATCGGGCCTTTTCTGGCAATGCTGAGCGAGGGCGACTCTTCGAGGTCCTGGCGTGTCGCGACAGCAGCGTCGGCCGGCTTCGGCATTGTCTGCAGACCGAGCTTGCGGGCAACCGTCGAGGCCAGTGTCTCGTCGATATTGAAGAGGTGCGAGACGACCCGCTCGCGGATGACCGGCGTCATGACCTTGCTGAGTTCGAAGGTGATGGCCGCCACAATGTGGCGCTGCTCGGGCGGCGTCTGGCTGATATAGAACTGCCGGGCCTGGCTGTAATGGTCGGCAAAGCTTTCCGGACGCAGCCGAACCTTCTGGCCCTGCTCCTCCGAAGGGAAGTGACGATAGCCCGCTGTCGGCGATTCGCGCGGACCTTCACCCCAGGAATTCGGCTGGTAGTTGGCACGACCCTTCGGGTTGTGCATCGCCATGTGGCCGTCCTGCTGGAAATTGTTGAACGGACATTTCGGCGCATTGATCGGGATATGGGCGAAGTTCGGGCCACCCAGGCGCTTCAGCTGCGTATCGAGATAAGAGAAGTTGCGGCCCTGCAGCAGCGGATCGTTGCTGAAATCGATACCGGGCGGGACGTTCTGCGTCATGAAGGCGACCTGTTCGGTCTCGGCAAAGAAGTTGTCGGGCATCCGGTCCAGCACAAGGCGGCCGACGGCTACCGGCTTCAGGATCTCTTCCGGGATGAGCTTCGTCGCATCGAGCACATCGAAGTCGAATTTATCGGCAAAGTCCTGATCGAAGAGCTGGACCTGCAGTTCCCACTCAGGGAAATTGCCGGACTGGATGGCTTGGTAGAGATCACGGCGATGGAAATCCGGATCGGCGCCGTTGATCTTGACCGCTTCGTTCCAGGCGACCGATTGCAGGCCGAGTTTCGGCTTCCAATGGAACTTGACGAAGGTCGATTTGTTTTCGGCGTTGACGAAGCGAAAGGTGTGTACGCCGAACCCTTCCATGAACCGGAAGGAGCGGGGAAGGCCACGGTCGGACATCACCCACATGATCATGTGCATGCTTTCAGGAGTCAGGCTGATGAAGTCCCAGAAATTGTCGTGGGCCGACTGCGCCTGTGGGAAGCCCTTGTCAGGCTCGGGCTTGACGGCGTGGATGACGTCGGGAAACTTGATGGCGTCTTGGATGAAGAACACCGGGATGTTGTTGCCAACCAGATCCCAGTTGCCCTCCTTGGTATAGATCTTGACGGCAAAGCCGCGCACGTCGCGGGCAAGGTCAAACGAGCCCTTGCTGCCGGCAACCGTCGAAAAACGCACGAAAGCCGGTGTCTTTTCGCCAGGCCGCTGGAACAGGTCGGCTTGCGTGTAGTCGGCCAGCGACTCATAGGTTTCGAAATAGCCGTGGGCACCATAGCCGCGCGCGTGGACGACGCGTTCAGGGATGCGCTCGTGGTCGAAATGGAAGATTTTTTCGCGGAAATGAAAGTCGTCGATCAGTGCCGGGCCGCGCGCTCCGACCTTGAGAGTGTTCTGGTCATCCGAGACGGGGCCGCCCTGGGACGTTGTCAGAACAGGCGTATCGCCTTCGGCATACTGGTGAAGTTCGCCACCGTTGCCGCGCTGCAGCGTCTGGTCATGAATTGTCACCTTGTCAGAGACAAAGGTCTGGGTTGGTTTTCTAGCCATCTGGGTTCTCCGGTCGGGGGTAGGTCCAAGCTCAACCTAGACCTCGCGACATCGTTCCCTATTTTCTCAAAATAGCCCGATGCCCGAAAACCACGAAAGCCGGCCGCGGGGGCCGGCTTTCCTTTGGATCATAAGACGATCAGATGCGGGGATTGTTAGTACCGTAACGGTTACGCTCGGCATCAATTTCCGACTGCGAATAGGGGTCGAGCGTGTCGTCGAAGCGGTTCCAGCCCTCGGCGGTATAGGCCGTGCGACGGTCCGTCAGGTTTACACGCTTGGAGCGGTCAAGGATCGCTTCAGCTGAAACGGCTTCGTCCTCTTCGACCTGTGCGGTGACCAGAGTGCCACCACGGCGGACACCTTCAGCGTAGACATGGGCGTCTTCTTCCGGCACGCCGGAACTGATGAGGGCGCCAACAACACCGCCGGCCGCACCGCCTACCACTGCACCTGCAACGGCGCCCGTCAGCGTGGCGACAAGCCAACCGGCTGCGACGACCGGGCCCACGCCTGGGATGGCAAGCATGCCGAGGCCTGCGAGCAATCCGCCGGCACCACCGGCAACTGCGCCAATGCCGACGCCAGTTCCGGCGCCTTCAGCTGCGTTGTTACCCTGATCCTCAACCTTGCGGCCGTCGTTAGTGTTGGAAACGATGCTGATGTTCTTCGATGCAATACCGGCGCTTTCGAGCTGGCCAACCGCAGTCTTTGCATCATCGTAGTTGTCGAACAGACCTGTGACAGTTCTCATGGTGTTTTCCTTCCGAATGTTATTATTGATGAGGACGCGATTACTTGGCCTGGACAACGTTGCCCTGATAATCGAGCGACACCTGAACTGGCTTGGCGTCCTTATTTGCGCTGGCGCGCCAGATGCCCTGGTCGTCGAGCTTGAGGTCAGCGACATCTGCAAAGCCGGCCGCTTCGATGCGCGACTTCGCCTGCGATTCCGTAAAGCTGTTCTTGCCCTGGACCGGTGCGCCCGCGTTTGTGGTTTCAGGCGTGGCGACGGCCGGTGTATCCTGCGAGGTTGTCGGTGTCTGGCTCTGCGCAAAGGCAACCGAAGTCGTCATCAGGGCAGCAATCGACGTCAGCAAAATCTTCTTCATCGGTGTTTCCTCGTCTGTGTCTTGTTGTTGTTTGTTGCCCTCTGACAACCAGTTCGCTGTTGAGTTGTTCCAAGTCGAAATTGAACTAATTGCGTGGGCCCAACGGTATGGGGAGTTTGCAGCAAGCCCTCCAAGACTTACGCAAGGTGCACGCCAACCCTCTGGGATAGCTCGGATTTCCGATTGATCAAGCAATCGGTCGGGGGACGTGAGCCCGTTTACAAGCGGGCATTCGCGGCCGTCCGGGCGAGAATTATTCGGGCTCAGAAATGCCCGCAAAACAGCAACGATCAAATGACCGTCATTGCGTGAAACATTATGGTTCACATCACGTTTACGCTGTCGACAAGGATGGTGGACCCGATGAACCCTACCCAGCAGAGACAGAATTTTCGCGCCAATTCCAGCAAGCAGTCGGATGCAGACACGTTGCGCGAGGCGCGCGATCTGGTCGACCAGTATCTGCGCTATCTAAAGCTGGCGGATCTGGGGCTCGACGTCGTCGACATCGACGATCTCCCGTTCCGAAAACAATTGCTTGTCAGCGCGGTGCGTCTCCTGATCGCAACGGAATCCTCGGCAACCACCCGCCAGCAGCTGCGCAAGGTCGGGCTAACTCTCGCTTCCTTCCAGGACGATATCGGCCAGCGCATGACCATGCGTCCGCTTCCAGCAGAGGAAAGGATGAGCGAGCAAGAGCTGCAGGCGGCAATGAAAAAACATCGCCATCTAATCGCGAGATTTGATCGCGCTTTCGCGGCGATGGCCACGGAGCGCGTTCGCCTGGACGATCTGTTCCAGCAGTCGATGCGCATGGCAGAGCGCCGGGAAAGCAATGCCGCGGCAGCATCTCGCCGGCCAGCCTACGAGGCGGGTGGGACGTATTCGCCGTACCTCTGACTTCGGTAATATGGTCGAGAGAGGACAGACTTAATTCCTCAACGAAAATGCCGCCTCACCGGGCGGCATTTTCTATCCGGCAGATTGGGAGTTTTCTTCAGCGGTTCAAGCAGCGAGGGCAGCAACCACTTCGCGGCCGGCGCGGGCGACGGCTTCGGTGTTGATATCGAACTTGCGGTAGACATCCTCGATTTTACCGGATGCGCCGAAGTCGTGCATGCCGACGAAACGACCGTCGAGACCGAGATACCTGTCCCAGCTATCCTGCACGGCAGCCTCAACCGCGACGCGTGCGCGCTTCTCGCCGAGCACGGATGCCTTGTAGGCGGCATCCTGGGCTTCGAACAGCAGCTTGCAGGGCATGGAGACGACGGCGGTCGGAATACCCTCGGCCTGCAGTAGGTCGCGCGCTTCGACGGCAAGGTGCAGCTCCGATCCGGTCGCAAAAATCGTCAGCTGGCGGGGGCCGCCTTCCGCTTCCAGCAGCACGTAGCCACCCTTGGCAGAAAGATTTTCCTTGCCGGGATCGCGGCGCAGCAGCGGCATCGGCTGGCGTGACAGGGCAATGAGCGCTGCCTGGCGCGGTGCGTCGAGAATGGCTTCCCAGCATTCGGCCGTTTCGATCGGATCGCCCGGGCGGTAGACTGCAAGCTTCGGGATGGCACGCAGCGCGCTCAGATGCTCGACCGGCTGATGCGTCGGACCGTCTTCGCCGAGGCCAATCGAATCGTGGGTCATGACGAAGATAGTGCGGATATCCATCATCGCTGCCAGGCGGAGTGCCGGGCGGCAATAGTCGGAGAACGTCAGGAAGGTGCCGCCGTAGGGCACTAGGCCGCCATGCAGGGCTATGCCGTTCATCGCCGCAGTCATGCCGTGCTCCCGAACGCCGTAATGGACATAGGAGCCGTCGAACTGGCCGGCTGGGATTTCAACCTGGTTCTTCGCCTTGGTGTTGTTGGATGGTGTCAGGTCAGCCGAGCCGCCGAGCATCTCCGGAATGGCATCGAACAGATGGTTGAGGACGATGCCGCTTGCCTGTCGCGTGGCGAGATCCTTGTCGCTGCCAAGCAGCTCTGTCTTGGCGTCGGTGACTGCCTGCTTCCAGCCGGCCGGCAGCTCGCCTTTCATCCGGCGGTCGAAATCTACGCCCAGCCCATCGGGGGCTGCCTTGACGCGGTCGGCCCAGGCCATGCGAGCATCGCGCCCCTTGGCGCCGATCGCCCTCCAGGCATCCAGCAGTGGCTGCGGGATTTCGAAAGGCGCTGCATCCCACTTCAGCAGACGGCGCGCGCCGGCAATTTCTTCTTCGCCGGGTGCATCGCTGTGCGCCTTCTGGGTGCCCGCCTTGGTCGGGAAGCCGAAGCCGATGACGGTCTTGCAGGAGATCATCGACGGCTTGTCGGTCACCTTCTGTGCTTCGACGATTGCTGCGCGGATGGCATCGGTGTCGTGACCGTCGATTTCCTGCACATGCCAGTTCGACGCCCGGAAGCGTGCTGCCTGATCATCGGACTCGGACAAGTTGACTGCACCGTCGATCGTGATCGAATTGTTGTCGAAGAAAGCGATCAGACGGCCTAACTTGCGGTGGCCGGCAAGCGAGATTGCCTCGTGGCTGATGCCTTCCATCAGGCAACCGTCGCCCATGAATACATAGGTGAAGTGATCGACCAGGGCATCGCCGAATTTGGCGTTCATGATGCGTTCGGCAAAAGCCAGGCCCACGGAATTGGCGAGACCCTGGCCGAGCGGACCTGTGGTGGTCTCGATGCCCGGGGCATGATGGTATTCGGGGTGACCTGGCGTGCGGCTGTCGATCTGGCGAAAATTCTTGATTTCGTCGATGGTCATTTCCTTGACGCCGGTCAGGTAGAGGAGGCTGTAGAGCAGCATCGAGCCATGGCCGTTGGAGATCAGGAAACGGTCGCGGTCGAACCAGTGCGGGTCTGCTGCATCGAATTTCATAAACTCGGAAAAAAGCACCGTGGCGATATCAGCCATACCCATTGGCATGCCCGGATGGCCGCTTTTTGCTTTCTGCACCGCATCCATCGACAGGAAACGGATGCAATCGGCCATGTCGCGCAGGTGCTGATCGCGCGGGGCAGGAACGGTTTTTTCGGTCTGGACCGGGGATTGGGTTGCCATGGTGATGCTCCAAATTTCGTTCGCTGGGAATGGTTTTGCCGCGCGACAGGGCCGGGGCTCGTCTACTGGTAGATATAGCCAGGCTGTGGAATTCAACCGTCCTCCGCAAAAGGTGAACGGCTGGGGATGGCAGTCGGAGGCGTATTGCTCCTCGATTGGGCATGCGACGCCTATCATTTGACCAGATTGTCTTGTAGTGGGCTCCATGACATTAAAACGATCCGACAAACGCGATACCAGCCTTCGCGACATCTGGAGCATGCACGAATTTGCACGCCGCGATCTTCTTGACAAAAAGCAGATCGGTCGGCTGAAGATGTTGATGGGTCCCGTCCAGGAACGTCAGGACACCAATCTCGATCACGCCAGCCGCTGGTGGTGATTTTCACGGCCTGCCGGCGTGACACCGGCGGTTGAAAATGCAGTATGTTCAGCCTTGAGCCGGAGCCGTCATGGATAACGTTGAAATCAACAGCCGCAGCGAATTCGCACTCTGGGCCATCCAGCGGGCGCAGGAAATCGTTCGCAATGAAGGCTCGGCGCTGGCGTTGTCTGCCCGCGATATGGACGAGGAAGCCTTGCAGCGTACCGGCGGCGCTCTCGGCAAGGCGATCTCCGATGCCATGCTCGAAGTGTTTGACGGGCTCATGGTGGAATAGGGCCCCTCCGGTCTAACGACAATTTCCGGATGCAATCGCAGCATCCACATTGTCCAGTGGCCGTTGAAGCCCTATTTCCGATAGGCGTGGAAGACGACTACCGGGCAAGCCGCAAGGATTTAAGCCTTCCGGCGTGCAAAGTAGGCTAAGCTGCGCGACATCTGGAATTAGGAAAATATGTCATGCACGTTACGTATCATGTTGCCGAACACGACGAAGGCTGGGGTTATCGACTGGGCGACGTATGGTCTGAAACATTCCCTGATCATGCGCAGGCCCTGAAAGCTGCCAAGGACGCCGCGAAACGCCAGCAGATCGGCGGCCAGGATGCGGAGATCGCCTATCAGGCGGCGGACGGAAGCTGGAAGACCGAGTCGGCCAGCGGCGGCGACCGTCCGGAAGCGGACGTCAAGGATGATGGCTGATCGATAGACAGGCGCAAAAGCCGGAGGCTGGAGCGTTGGAAATCAGGTGACATGGGTGTGGCATGGTTGTTGATACGCCGGTAGTTTCGTCGAGACGGGGAATGCCTTTGGCTGAAGCCATCGGCGGCAAAGGCCTTCGCCACCCCGTGCCGCTTGCCATGTTCGCACTCGCTGCCTCGCTGGCGTTTTATTGCGCGCCGGGCGCCCGGGCTGCCGATTGCGACAGCATGCCGGAGCCTGGTCTCGATTGGAGCGAATGCAGCAAGAAGAATATCATGCTTGACGGCAGCAACCTCAAGGATGCCAACCTTTCCGGCGCCGATCTGTCTGTCACCGGGCTTCCGAACTCCAACCTTGACGGGGCGCAGCTTGAAAAAGCCAACCTTATGCGCGCCTGGTTTACCGGCTCGACGATGAAGAAGGCGGACTTCGCGCGAGTCCAGGCCTACCGCAGCGGCTTTTCCAAGGTGTCGGCCGATGGTGCGTCTTTTGCCAGTGCCGAACTGCAGAGAGCCAATTTTTCCGGAGCGAAACTGACTGGGGCCGACTTCCAGAAGGCCGAACTCGGACGGGCGAACTTCGACAAGGTGGTGCTGGGCGATACGAATTTTACCCTGGCCAACCTCTCGCGTGCCCATTTCGATGCTGCCAGCGTCCAGGGGCCGATAAACTTCGATAGGGCATTCATGTTCCTGACCGATATCGAAGGTCTGGATCTCTCAAATGCGCGCGGTCTGCTGCAGCCGCAGATCGATCTGTCCTGCGGCGACGACAAGACTAAGCTGCCGCCCGCCCTGAAAAAGCCGGCCGGCTGGCCCTGCCACGCGGACTGAGACCTCGAAGACGCCAATGGCGCCTGCCCCTACTTCTTGAATATCGTCGTGAACTTTGTACCGCGCACGCGCACCGTGATCTGGCATGGTTCGGTGTCGGTGCGGTCGCAGAAGCGCGGATGCATCTTCATCACAAGCACCATGTTGCCGAACCGCATGATGAAGTCGTAGCTGTAGATCTGCGCGGTGGCGATCATAAGGTAGCCGCCGGTGTCGACCTGGATGTAGAAGTTGTGCGGGCAACCTTCATCGGTGCAGTCGGGGCCTTTTTCGCCCTTGCAGGTGATTTCACCTTCGTTGATGACGATATCGCCGCGCTTGTCGTTGTTGATGTCCTGCTCTGTTGCAAATCCATCGCCAAAGGTGACACCGGCGCCGCAACGCTTGGTGAAATGCTCCTTTTCGAAAGCGACGGGATCGGTCAGGAGCGCCTGCTGGGCGCTGGCGACTGCGGGCATGACCACGAACGCCATCACATTCAAAAATGCCAGAAACAAAAATCTCACAAAATCACCTCGCAATAACGGGCTCCGACACAGGCGCGTGGCAGTCCGGGCTGCAAGTTAGTCCTTCCTCCTTGCGCGGCCCTGACTGCCGTGATCCACTGCGGCATTTGCAGCAGACCTGTTCGTGGGGCCATTCATGTCGCTACTGTCGTTCCTCGATTATGCAGGCGTTGCCGTGTTTGCCGCGACCGGCGCCCTGTCGGCATCGCGCAAGCAGCTCGACCTGATCGGATTCCTGTTTCTGGCGGCGGTGACGGGGATTGGCGGGGGCACGCTGCGCGACATCGTGCTCGGCAGGCTGCCGGTCTTCTGGGTGCTCAATCCGACCTATATCCTCGTCTGCTGCGTGATCGGTGTCGTCGTGTTCTTCACGGCGCATCTGCTGGAGTCGCGATACAAGCTGCTGATCTGGCTCGATGCCGTCGGGCTGGCGGCCTATTGCGTGATGGGCGCCGCCAAGGGCCTGGCAGCCACGGGTTCGCCGACGGTTGCCATCGTCACCGGCACATTGACGGCCACCTTCGGTGGGATCCTGCGCGATATGATCAGCAACGAGCCATCGGTGCTCCTGCGTCCGGAGATCTATGTGACGGCCGCGCTCATCGGCGCATGCGTCTTTGTTGCCGCCAATTCGACGCCAATGCCGCTGTATGCCGCCTCTGCGCTCGGGGTGATCGCGGCGTTCGGGGTTCGAGGCGGAGCTTTGTGGTTCGGTTGGACTTTTCGCGGCTATCGCCCGAGGCCCGGACGGCATCCGGACGATGTCTTATAGAAGGACTGACTGGCAGCTAGCGCTGGATCGGACGCAGGCGGATGACCACGTCGACATGGGCGATTTCCATGCCTTCCGGGGGCTCCGGAAGATTGTCGATGACAAGATTGCTGATCGGAATGTCGAGAACTTCGTTGTGTCCTTCAACGAAGAAGTGGTGATGGTCCGACACGTTGGTGTCGAAATAGGTGCGGGCGCTCTCGACGGCGAGTACGCGGATAAGGCCCGCCTCGGTAAACTGGTGCAGCGTATTGTAAACGGTAGCCAGGGACACCGGCACCTTTGCGGCGACGGCTTCCTCGTGCAGTTCCTCGACGGTGAGGTGACGGTCGCCCTTGGCGAACAAAAGATCGCCCAGCGCGACTCGCTGACGGGTCGGCCGCAGGCCCGCCATGCGCAGTCTGGTCTCGATCGGCAATTCGGCTGCAAACGCCATCAAACGGACTCCAAAGTCGTCGTGTCGACTATTCTTGAGTGCTTCATATATCTTTTGCTTGCCCGGCTTTCAATAGTTCGAGTGGGGACATTGACGGGCAAAAAGCCGCAATGTCCGGCTTTTAGAGCATTTGCCTCTGGCAGCGGCCTTGGGCTTCCTGTATGCGACCACCACATAAAGGTGAAACGTGCCCGATCAGTGGGCGGGAATGGACAAGCCAATGCTAGAGCTTCAATTCCTGCCGATCTTACACTAACCTCACTCGCCAAAGGCATTCATGCGGGGGAAACGGATTTTTATGACGACGAAACCATCCAGCTTCAACTACGAGGAAATCCTGAGCTGCGGTCGCGGCGAATTGTTCGGCCCAGGTAACGCACAATTGCCGTTGCCGCCGATGCTGATGGTTCACCGCATTACCGATATCTCGGAAACTGGTGGCGCCTTCGACAAGGGATACGTGCGCGCGGAATACGACGTGCGTCCCGACGACTGGTATTTCCCGTGCCATTTTGCCGGCAATCCGATCATGCCAGGCTGCCTCGGTCTCGACGGCATGTGGCAGTTGACGGGCTTCTATCTCGGCTGGCTCGGAGAACCGGGCCGTGGCATGGCGCTTTCGACTGGTGAAGTGAAGTTCAAGGGCATGGTTCGTCCGGCGACGAAACTTCTGCAATTCGGCATAGATTTCAAGCGCGTGATGCGCGGCCGCATGGTGCTTGGCATCGCCGATGGCTGGATGAAGGCCGACGGCGAGGAAATCTACCGGGCAACCGACCTCCGGGTCGGGTTGGCCAAGGAAAAGGCAGAGTGATTGGCGTTCACGCGCGCGATCCTCTATCCACTGCATGCAATTCGACACTAACAAAAAGGTCCAACACATGAGACGGGTTGTTGTCACAGGTCTTGGTATTGTCTCTTCCATCGGAAACGATGCCGCCGAAGTCACTGCTGCGCTGCGCGAGACCAAGTCCGGCATCTCGTTCTCGCCGGATTTTGCCGAGCACGGTTTCAGATGCCACGTCTGGGGCAAGCCGTCGCTAGATCCGACCGATCTGGTCGACCGTCGCGCCATGCGCTTCCTGTCGCAGGGCGGTGCGTGGAACCACGTGGCCATGAAGCAGGCAATCGCTGATTCAGGCCTCGAGGATTCGGATATCGGTGGGAACGAGCGCACCGGCATCATCATGGGCTCCGGCGGGCCTTCGACGCGAACGCTGATCGAAGCGGCCGACATCACCATCAAGAACAACAGCCCGAAGCGCATCGGCCCGTTTGCGGTTCCGAAGGCGATGTCATCGACCGCGTCGGCGACCCTTGCCACCTGGTTCAAGATCCACGGCGTCAACTACTCGATCTCGTCCGCCTGCTCGACCTCCGCCCATTGCATCGGCAATGCGATGGAGATGATCCAGTGGGGCAAGCAGGACGTGATGTTTGCTGGCGGCCACGAAGATCTCGACTGGACTATGTCCAACCTGTTCGATGCCATGGGCGCGATGTCGTCAAAGTACAACGACACCCCGTCAACCGCGTCACGCGCCTATGACGTCAGCCGGGACGGCTTCGTCATTGCCGGCGGTGCCGGTGTGCTGGTGCTCGAAGAACTCGAGCATGCCAAGGCGCGGGGCGCCAAGATCTACTGCGAGATCACCGGATATGGTGCCACCTCGGATGGCTACGACATGGTCGCACCGTCGGGCGAGGGTGCCATTCGCTGCATGCGCCAGGCGCTGAAGACAGTGGACGGCGAGGTCGACTACATCAACACTCACGGGACCTCTACGCCGGTGGGCGACAGCAAGGAAATCGGCGCGATCCGCGAAGTGTTCGGCGACAAAATTCCGCCGATCCAATCGACGAAGTCGCAGACCGGCCATTCGCTCGGTGCAGCCGGCGTCCAGGAATCGATCTACTCGATCCTGATGATGCAGGAGCGCTTCATCGGCGAGAGCGCCCACATCACAGAACTCGACCCGGAATTTGACGGCGTTCCGATCGTGCGCAAGCGCATCGACAACGCCCGGATGGATACCGTGCTTTCCAACTCCTTCGGCTTCGGCGGGACCAACGCTACGCTCGTGTTCCAGCGCCACAACGGATAAATCAATGACCGGAATAATGCAGGGTAAGCGCGGCCTCATCATGGGTGTCGCGAACAATCATTCCATCGCCTGGGGCATCGCGAAGGCGCTGGCTGCCCAGGGGGCGGAATTGGCCTTCACCTTCCAGGGTGATGCGCTCGGCAAGCGGGTTAAGCCGCTCGCCGCCGAACTCGGTTCGGACTTCATCCTGCCCTGCGATGTAGAGGATATCGCCTCGGTCGATAGCGTTATCGATGCCCTGAAGAGCCGCTGGGGCAGCGTCGATTTCGTCGTCCATGCCATTGGCTTTTCCGACAAGAACGAACTCAAGGGTCTCTATGCCAACACCACGCGCGATAACTTTTCGCGGACCATGGTAATCTCCTGTTTCTCCTTCACCGAAATCGCCAAGCGGGTTGCCACGCTGATGACCGAAGGCGGCAGCATGCTGACGCTGACCTATAACGGCTCGTCGCGGGTGATCCCGAACTACAATGTCATGGGTGTAGCAAAGGCAGCGCTCGAAGCATCGGTGCGCTATCTGGCGGCCGATTACGGTCCGCGCGGGATCCGCGTCAACGCCATCTCGGCCGGCCCTATCCGCACGCTTGCAGGCGCCGGTATTGCCGACGCCCGTGCCATCCTGTCGTGGAACCAGCACAACGCGCCGCTGCGCAAGACCGTGACGATCGACAATGTCGGCAGTTCGGCGCTGTATCTTCTGTCGGATCTTTCCGCAGGCGTGACGGGCGAAATCCATCACGTCGATTCCGGCTTCAACATCACCTCGATGCCGACGCTGGAAACGCTGACGCGGGCTGAAATCGACTGATACCAAACATCAGACCGGCGCAGTGCTGCGTCGGTCTATACGGCGGGGCCTATCTTGGCTGTTCCGGACCTATGGCTATATGGCCATGCAGCACGGCGATGGTCACTGCGTGCAGCCGGTTGCTTGCTCCCAGTTTCTCCTCGACCGTCTTCATCAGCTGCTCGATTTCTGGTTCGGGCAGCTCCAGCGTCCGGCCGATCTCCTCCAGCCGATGGCCGTCGGCTATCAGTTGCAAGATATCTTTTTCACGAGATGTGAGTTTGGGCGACGGAGGCGTAGATTCCGTCGACGGAAAGATTCTAGGCATGGCGGTCCGCTAAATGAGGGGGCGCAAGATCTGTTACCGGCGCTACGCCCAAGGCGACCGACGCGATAATGACTGGCTGAAAGCGCTGAATACTATGGAGAGGCTCATCTGTCGTTAACGACGGGCGCCAGAAATTTATCTTTCTGCGCAACAGTTCATGGCTGTAGTCGCCTATCGAGACGACGTCATGAAATCTTCCTGATTTGTGTAGGCGCGTCAAGGTCATCTCCCCGGGATTCCTGCAGTCTGCTGCTTTCTTCGGCATTGACGTTGCGCAAAGTCTTGGGCGACGCGCCGAACCAGCGATAGACCGACCGCGTGAAAGCGCTGGGCGCCGAATATCCCAGTCGATAGGAAATGGTGGTAATGGAAAGGCTGCCGTCGCGCAGCAAGGCGAGGCACAGCCGCCGCCGCTCGTCGTCGCGGAGATCGTTGAGCGTCGTTCCGAATTCTGCCAGTCTCCGCTGGAACGTGCGCTCCGACAAGCCGAAGTAGGCTGCGATCAGATCAAGCGAGAGCGTCGCCTCGGCGATCCGTCGCCGGATGTAGCGGCGCACCTGCTCGACAAACTCCTCCTCAGTCACCTCATCCGCCTGCAGGGTCCGGATCTGGATATTCATCAGCTTGAAGAGGGTAGGGTCGCCACGGGGGTTGCGACGGTCGAGAAGGCTGGCCGGCACGTGCAAGCTGTTGACGGGCATGCCAAACAACAGATGGCGGGTCATGTGCTGTCGAAAGAAGGCCGGATGACGCGGCCTCTGCCGTTGCAGCCCAACGCCAACGCGGTCGATGTCCTTGCCGACCAGACAGCCCAGATGGCGCAGATGCAGGCCGACGATCAGATCGACATACTGATCCCGTTTCGACACCAATGGGGAGAAATTCCAGGAAAGGAGCGAGCCGTTGTCTGACTTCTGAAGACTACAGTCGCGAACCTGCGACGCAAATGCCAGATGGTCGACGAGAAAATCCAGGAAATCGCGAACGGTGGGTGCCGTCATCATGCCGTAGCCAAACGGACCGCTGGAGCCGAGCGTAAAGCCGGCGGCACATTTCAGTCCGAAGGCTTCATCATTCGCCATTAATGCGCAGGCTTCCAACAGGCGGCACATGCGGTCTAGGCTGATGCGCGCTGTCAGGCTTTGCAGGTCGTCCGGATCAATATCGAGGGCTCGGCAAATCGGGACGATGTCGAAGCCATAACTCTGCGCGTGAAGAGCTATTGCAGAGCCCACACCGGCGACAGTGGTCAGTTCATCGTTGACCGTTTGCTTAGACATTGAGCTTCTGGCGTTGGATGTTAAATATCAGTCGCCAGAAGATAAGCCCTTCTACGTCGCCCTGTCGAGCTTATTCTTAATTAGTTTATTATGAATGCCGGATTGTCCGGTAGTGGACAAACCTATTTACTTGCCCACAACACTTTAAACCGAGCATTGCGGCAAGTTTCACCGCTATTCTTGAACAGGCCAGCCAGCACCGGCTCATAGGGCAGGCCACGGTTTGCCACGAGCAACAGCCGGCCACCGCTGCGGATCGCTCCGGCTGCCGTCTTGATGAGTGCCTGGCCCAGCAACGGATCGGCGGCATGCCCTTCGTGAAAAGGCGGGTTCATGATGACGAGATCGTATTTGTCGCGCACGGATTCGCCAGCCAGGTCGTGCCAGAAGAAGCGCGCCGCGATGTTGGGGATATTGGATGCGAGATTGAGCTTGGCTGCCTCCATCGCGGCATGGTCGGCCTCATAGAGGTCGATGCGTCCAAGACGTGGCGAGCGGGTGCCCATTTCGACGGCGAGGTAACCCCATCCGGCACCGAAGTCGGCGACGTCGCCGGTAAAGTCGGCCGGCAGGCGTGAGGCGAGAAGTTCGGAGCCAGCGTCGATGCGCTCGTGGGAGAACATGCCCGGTGCCGTGGTGAAGCGGCCGTCAACGCGGGTTGCGGGCTTCTGAAGCTTGGCCAGCATGGGCGCCGTGTCTTCCGGGCGTCCGAACCAGAAGGCCACGCCGTGATATTTCGGCATATGGTCGATGGTCAGGCCCAGGCCTTCGACGCGCTTGCGCAGCGAGGCAATGCCGTCTTCCTTGCCGCCGGCGACGACGATCAGGCCGCCGAGTTTCACCTTTGCGAGCGCCTCGGCGATGTTGGCCTCGTTCTCGCCCTTGTGCTTGGTGCAGAGAACCAGCGCGCCGTCATAGTCCGTTCCCTCGATCTCAGGCGTCGCCTCGATGCGGCTTGCCTGCAGCTGGCGATAGAGAGGGCGAAAACCCTGCACTGCAGTCAGGCTCGCCTTGAACTCGGGCGGCAGCGCGAAGCCGGCCTCGGCGCCGAGAAACAGGATGCGTTCACCTTCACCGGGTGCAGCCACGGTGGCGGAAGCAAAGGGATGGAACAGGGTCTTCAGGGCGTCGCGGCTCATGGCTTATCTCGTGTCAAAGGCGGATAGAAAAGGGGCGCGGAACTTGTCCCGCGCCCCGGAGATGCAAGCGAAGGCGCAGCTTATTCGGCTGCGGCATCCTTCTTTTCGCCGACGATTTCCTGGCCGGTGGCCTGGTCGACGACCTTCATGGAGAGGCGAACCTTGCCGCGTTCGTCGAAGCCGAGCAGCTTGACCCAGACCTTCTGGCCTTCCTTGACGACGTCAGTCGTCTTGGCAACGCGGTCGCCGGCGAGCTGGGAGATGTGCACTAGACCGTCGCGTGCGCCGAAGAAGTTGACGAAAGCGCCGAAGTCGGCGGTCTTTACGACCGTGCCTTCATAGATCTGGTTGATCTCAGGCTCGGCAACGATCGAGTGGATCCACTTGCGGGCCGCTTCGATTTCCTTGCCGGACGAGGATGCGATCTTGATCGTGCCATCGTCTTCGATGTTGATCTTGGCGCCCGTCTTTTCAACGATTTCGCGAATGACCTTGCCGCCGGAGCCGATGACTTCACGGATCTTATCGACCGGGATGTTCATGATCTCGATGCGCGGAGCGAATTCGCCCAGCTGGCCACGGCCTTCGGAAATGGCGTTGGACATCTCGTTGAGGATGTGAAGACGACCGTCCTTCGCCTGGTTCAGCGCGACGTTCATGATCTCTTCAGTGATGCCTTCGATCTTGATGTCCATCTGAAGGGCGGTGATGCCGCCTTCCGTGCCGGCAACCTTGAAGTCCATGTCGCCGAGATGATCTTCGTCGCCGAGGATGTCGGAGAGAACTGCAAAGCGGTCCTCTTCCTTGATCAGGCCCATGGCGATACCGGCAACCGGGCGGCCGAGCGGAACGCCGGCATCCATCAGCGCGAGCGAGGTGCCGCAGACGGTAGCCATCGAGGACGAGCCGTTGGACTCGGTGATCTCGGAGACGACGCGCAGCGTGTAGGGGAACTGCTCAGGTGTTGGCAGCATCGGACGAATGGCGCGCCATGCGAGCTTGCCATGGCCGATTTCGCGGCGGCCCGGGGAGCCCATGCGGCCGGTTTCGCCAACCGAGTAGGGAGGGAAGTTGTAATGCAGAAGGAAGCGTTCCTTGTACATGCCGGTCAGACTATCGACATACTGCTCGTCTTCACCGGTGCCGAGCGTGGCAACGACGATCGCCTGGGTTTCGCCGCGGGTGAACAGGGCAGAACCGTGGGTGCGCGGCAGCAGACCAACTTCCGAGACGATCGGACGAACGGTCGACAGATCGCGGCCGTCGATGCGGCTCTTGGTGTCGAGGATGTTCCAGCGAACGATCTTCGCCTGCAGGTGCTTGAAGACGGCGCCGATGACTTCGGCGGAATACTTCGGCTCAACGCCCTCAGGGAAGTAGTGAGCCTTGACCTTGGCCTTGACGGCGTCGACGGCTGCGTAGCGGTCGGCCTTCTGGGTGATCTTGTAGCCTTCGCGAAGCTCGGCTTCGAAGTGCTTCAGCATTTCGGCTTCGAGTTCGGAATGATCTTCCGCCTGGAAGTCACGGGCTTCCTTGGCGGCAACTTCAGCGAGCTTGATGATCGCGTCGATGACCGGCTGGAAACCACGGTGGCCGAACATGACGGCGCCGAGCATGATTTCTTCGGAGAGTTCCTTGGCTTCCGATTCAACCATCAGGACGGCGTCCTGCGTGCCGGCAACGACGAGGTCGAGAACCGATTCGTCCATCTCGTCGAGATGCGGGTTGAGGACGTATTCGCCATTGATGTAGCCGACGCGCGCGCCGCCGATCGGGCCCATGAAGGGAACGCCGGAGAGCGTCAGGGCAGCCGAGGTGGCAACCATGGCGAGGATGTCGGGATCGTTTTCAAGGTCGTGCTGGACAACGGTTACGACGACCTGCGTGTCGTTCTTGTAGCCAGCCGGGAAAAGCGGGCGGATCGGGCGGTCGATGAGGCGGGAAACCAGCGTTTCCTTCTCGCTCGGACGGCCTTCGCGCTTGAAATAGCCGCCCGGGATCTTGCCGGCTGCGTAGGTCTTTTCCTGGTAGTTGACGGTCAGCGGGAAGAAATCCTGGCCCGGCTTCGGCGACTTGGCCGAAACGACGGTGGCCAGAACCACGGTCTCGCCGTAGGTGGCGAGAACAGCGCCGTCAGCCTGACGGGCAATCTTGCCGGTTTCGAGTTTCAGCGGGCGTCCTGCCCACTCGATTTCCACTGTGTGTACGTCGAACATATCGTATCCTTGCCTGATGCGGGAAAACGCGCCACCGCCGGTTCGGGCAAGGCGCATCGTCGACCGCATTGTGTGACAGGTCACGGGCAAGACAGCGGGAGGCTTTTTCCGGCGTTTCCGTCTCGCCTTCAGGCGGTGGACGGAGACAATCGTGTCCGGCATTGCGGCTTCAGGTCCTGGACCTCGAAGACGGCCTGGACCAAGGGTCCTGGCGAAAGCGTCCGGCAATCCTGCCCCATGACAGGTCAACGGTTTATGTCTTGGCGAAGCCGGCCCATCCGGTTCGCCGCCCCTTGCCTGTCGCGCGGATCATATCGTGGCGCGGTCAGGCATCGGGATTTGGGCCAGTGCGACCCGGTCATAAAAGTCCGGCGGGCGTCCCGTCAGGAACGCCCGCCGCAAAATTGTTAACGACGGATACCGAGGGCAGCAATCAGCTTGCTGTAGCGGGATACGTCCTTCTTCTTCAGATAGTCGAGCAGCGAACGGCGGCTCGAAACCATCGTCAGCAGACCACGACGGGAATGGTTATCCTTCTTGTGGTCCTTGAAATGGCCGGTCAGATTGTTGATCCGTTCGGTCAGGATAGCAACCTGTACTTCAGGCGAACCTGTGTCGCCTTCGACAGTTGCGTATTCCTTGATCAGCGCAGACTTGCGCTCAGCAGTAATCGACATCGGATGGTCCTTTCGATGAGGAGGAAGAAGTCGCCAAAAGCCGAGATGTCGTCCAGCTTTGGCCGCGAAAGCAAATGGGCATGCCCAGTGCTGGCGCAGCCTATAGACTATTCGGGGTGGGAAGGGAAGAGGGGAGGAAGGATGGACGGTGTGGCAGAGAACGCGTCAAAAAGTGGCTACCTAGTGGTTACCGCCTGACATAAGAGTCCTGTATGGGATTCCATTTGCTGGGTTGGCATGCGAGTCTGGCGCATGCGCACAGGAATATCGTTCACCGTTTCGCCAACAGATCACCAACGCCTGATGGCCTTGACCAGGGATCGCAATGCGCCCCAAAAGCACGTCTGGCGGGCCGAGATCATCCTGCTGAGTGCCGATGGCGTCGGAACTGTCGAGATTATGCGCCAGACCGGCAAATCGAAGACCTGCGTATGGCGCTGGCAAGAGCGCTTCGCCACAGAAGGCGTCGAGGGTCTCCTGCGCGACAAGACGCGGCCGTCGCGTATTGTGCGGCTCGGACCCGATGTCGCCGAGCGTGTGGTGGCCCTGACGCTGGCTGATCCGCCGGGCGAGACGACGCACTGGACGGCCGACATGATGGCGACGGCCGCCGGCATCAGCGCCAGCGCAGTCAGGCGTATCTGGAAAGCGCATGGCCTCGCACCTCATCGGTGGCGGCAGTTCAAATTGTCCAACGACCCGAAATTCGTCGACAAGCTGCGAGACGTTGTCGGCCTCTATGTTGATCCGCCAGCCCACGCCGTCGTGTTGTCGGTCGATGAGAAAAGCCAAATCCAGGCGCTCGACCGCACCCAGCCGGGCCTGCCGATGAAGAAGGGTCGGCTCGGCACCATGACCCACGACTACAAGCGGCACGGCACAACCACGCTGTTTGCCGCCCTCAACGTGCTCGACGGCACCGTCATCGGTCGCAACATGCAGCGTCATCGTCATCAGGAGTTCATCCGCTTCCTCAACGCCATTAACGCCCAGGTGCCGGACGACAAGGCCGTCCACGTCATCCTCGACAACTATGCTGCCCACAAGCATCCCAAGGTGAGAGCCTGGCTCGACCGTCACGAGCGTTTCACCTTCCACTTCACTCCGACTTCAAGCTCATGGCTCAACGCGGTGGAGGGTTTCTTCGCCAGGCTGTCGAAGCGGCGTCTGAAACGCGGCGTTTTCCATTCCGTCGTCGATCTCCAGGCCGCCATCAACCGTTTCCTCGTTGAGCACAACAAAAAGCCAAAGCCCTTCACTTGGACCGCCGATCCCGACAAAATCATCGCCGCCGTTAAACGCGGGCACCAAGCGTTAGATTCCATCCACTAGTAACTCGCTCCTACAATCACATTAAAGGAGTTATTTAAAGCATACGACCGAATAGCCTCATGAAATCAGCCCGATACATTTGCCATGCTGAATTTGCGAACAAGCTACACAGTAGATCCCGTGCCGTCTCATTTGAGCGCTGGGTCCGTTGTGCAATATAGTCTATAAGCTCACTGGATGCTTTCTTTGCAGACGCTCTTAGCTGACTCCCGGCAAGGCTTGGGTCGTAGGTCAAGAGCAATGGTCCGATTCTAAGCTGATTGTCACCGCATTTGAGGCGTAAACTTTGCTCAAATGATTGTGCGTTTTGTGTTATATAGCTCATCATTCCGACTTCAGGCGTAAATGGGAGATAGCTTATGTGTTCCTCGAGAGCTTGAAACTTCGCCAGCTGGTTATGATTATTGTTCTGGCGCCATTGTGCGACCGTTTCTGAAGACACATCTCCGTCTAGGACCGCCTTCTGTATGCAATGATCTGGAAGCACAGATCTATTTCGATCCAGAAAAGCGACAACTTCTTTAAATCCCCCGACAGGCACGACCTTCGCGGTAGGGCGCTCTGTGGGGTTATCGAAGCGGTCATTGGCAAATTGTTCAAAAAAAGCAGTAGTCATATCTCTTGCAAAAAGGTCCTCCACATACATCATAATGTCAGGAAGCGTCTCTTCGTCCGATGCAATATTGCCAATTGCGTAAGTGGGAAAGCAGCCGTAAATGGGTTTTATTTCTCCATCGTCTTGTTTTTCTAGGTATATAATATGTCGTTTTTTTGCGGTCTTTAATAACGTTACAGAATGCGTTGAAAATATAACCGTGAGTGACTTCCTTTGCGCCTGATCTTCTAAAAAGCGCAGTAGGTTAATCTGCGCCCTCGGATGAAGCGCCATTTCAAGCTCATCAATAATTATCATGCTATTGTTGCTGACGTCTTTTAGAACTCGTAGAAGCTTAAGTACGCATAGTTCACCTAGGCTGAAATTTTTTTCAGAATGATAGGTGTTTGGAGTTCCAGCTATAGCCAACACAAATGCGTCGTTTCCGGCGCCGCGAGTAAGATTAATAGTGCGAAGCATCGAAAATTTATTGTTCTCAAATATTAGGTTTGCTTCTCTGATGATGAATTGACTAACGGCTCGTACTAATGATGGGTCGAAATCCTCGGGTCTTGGAGTAATTCTGTCCGCCGTTGCTCCAATATAAATCACTGATGCATATCCGAGTCTCTCAAAGAGATGTGAGTTACTCCGAGGCCGCGGAGTCCAACGTTCACCTCTGTATGCGTACGAAACGGTTTCGCCATTTATTTCGTAGGAAATCGTTCCACTTGCGTGGTTGTCTAGCCGATCTGATTGCAATGACGATGGAAAGTGAAGGGGAATGCCGTAGGGTGACCGATACGGCGTAGGCAAGCCAACAAGGACGTTTTGCCGGCCCCGTTGCCGGCAGTAAGAAGCCAAACTCCCCTATCGGGGATGTTGAAACGCAACTTCTTGATGTTTCGAATGTTATTTATTTCAATTATTCCGCTCATCCCTCTATTGAGCGCGATTCGCGGCTGCAGTCGAGTTCTATTTTCCAGCGGCGAACTTTTGGAATTATGTTTTTTTTAGTAAAGATATTTCAACTATCTGACTATCGATCAAGCTCAGAAAATTTCCGCTCCCCCCCCTCAGACAAACACCCGCTTCGGCCGAAACTCGCCTTCGCCGATCTCGCCGATGGCAATGAGCTTGCCGCGCGCCGTGGCATAGGCTTCGCTCTCGGCGACCGGTGCATCGCGACCGCGGACGAGGATGGGGTTGCCCATCTTGAGGCGGTGGGCCTGTTCGTCGGTGATGGCGAGATGCGGGAGGGATGACAGGGCTTCTGCGGTGTCGATGACCAGCGCGTCGAGGGCGGCGAGGCGCTCTTCCATATCCTCGATGGCTTCCAGCGCCACCAACTCTGCAAGAGGCACCATCGTCTCTTCGCCAAATGGCGCGACGAACGTGCGGCGCAGGCCGGAGACGTGGCCGTAGCAGCCGAGGTCGCGGCCGAAGTCGCGGGCGAGCGCCCGGACGTAGGTGCCCTTGCCGCATTCGACTTCGAAATGCGCCGTGGAGGCATCGGGGCAGGCGAGCAGCGTCAGGCGGAAGATCTCGACTTCGCGGGACGGGATATCGACGGTCTCGCCTTCGCGGGCGAGATCGTAGGCCCGTTCGCCGGCGATCTTGATAGCCGAGAACTGCGGCGGGATCTGGTTGATGACGCCAGTGTAGTTCGGCAGCAGGGCGCGGATGTCTTCCTCGGTCGGACGCTTGTCCGAACTCTGCGTGACTTCGCCCTCGAGGTCGTCGGTGGCGCGCTCTTCACCCCATGTGACGGTGAATTCATAGATCTTGCGGCCGTCCATGACGTAGGGAACCGTCTTGGTCGCATCGCCGAGCGCGATCGGCAGCATGCCCGAGGCCAACGGATCCAGGGTACCGGCGTGGCCGGCCTTCTGGGCGTTAAACAGCCATTTGATCTTCGAGACAGCCTCGGTGGAGCCGAAATCGATCGGCTTGTCGAGGATCAGCCAGCCGGAAACCGGGCGGCCCTTTGGTTTTCTGGGTCTGGACATCGGTCTCTACTATGCTTGGGTGTCGTCGGTATCGGGGCCGAGATCGCGCTGCACTTCCGGCGACTTCAGGAGATCGTCGATCTTCTTGTAGTTATCGAAGCTCGTGTCGTCCTTGAAGCGGATTTCCGGCATGTATTTCAGCTGGCGAAGCAGCGGGCCGACGCGGCCGCGTATATATTTGGCGTGCTTGTTGAGCAGATCGATGATCGTATCGTGGTCGGCGACGCCGAGCGGCGACACGTAGGCGGTGGCAACCTTCAGGTCCGGCGACATGCGGACTTCCGAGATGGCAAGCACAGTCTTTTCGAGGACCGGCTCGCGGACTTCGCCGCGCTGCAGCACCTGCGTTATGGCGCCTCGGACCTGTTCGCCAACGCGAAGCATGCGCTGCGAGGGCGCGGAGGTAGTGGGTCTGGTCATGGTGTTTCCATCAGCGGCGTCCAAAGGGACGCGATAAAGCGGCTCACATGCCCTGATATGCTGAAAAGGTCAAGGCTTTGCTGGGGCGGGCGGCTGCCAGAGGTTGCGAATTCGAGCCAGAACCGCGTCCTGTTCCTGCCGGTTATGGAAGGCATGGGCCGGGATGTAGTGGACCGTCGCCTCGCTGTCGAACTCGATACGGCCATGCCGTTCCTCGATGGCGGAAATCATTGTCCAGGCCAAGGTCGTCGTGGCGCCGGGCCGTTCCCAGGAGATACCCTCCGGCGAGACGCTGACCATCACGGTGGCATCCGGGAGGATGCGGCTCGCCCTTGCGCTCCGCTGAAGGTAGGCCTCGCGCCGGAGCGAAAGCATCATCAGCACGCAGACGGCAAGGCAGGGGACCGAGCAGATGAGCATCAGGTTGAACACATCGATCAGCGGCGTCGGCCCAAATGAGGGAAGCAGGATGAGGCTGCGGTAGATGTTGAGAAAAAGGCTGAGCGCTGCGCCACCGAGGACGCCGACCATAAGGTACCAGCCGTTGATGCTGGCGCGCGGGGTCAGTGGATGGCCGAACCGCCCGATGGCCTCGCTGATGACATGGGCTTCCTCACCGGGCTGGCGGATGTAGGACAGGCTGAAACGGTCGTCCTGCGACAGCGGTGATGTAAGCATATGAGAAGCCTTGAGGATAACGTCGCGCAGCATTCGACTGTTCGTCGGCCGAATTCAACAAAAAACCGCCGGTTTGCACCGGCGGTTTGGATATCTTGGCAATAATGCGCGAACGATCAGAGCGTACGCGTGATGTGTTCGACGCGGAAGCATTCGATGACGTCGCCGGCACGCATGTCTTCGTAGTTCTCGAAGGCCATGCCGCACTCCTGGCCCATCGGCACGTCGGAAACTTCGTCCTTGAAGCGCTTGAGTGTCTTGAGCTTGCCTTCGTGGACAACGACGTTGTCGCGGATAAGGCGGACGCCTGCTCCACGCTCGACCTTGCCTTCGGTAACGCGGCAACCGGCCACTTTGCCTGTCTTCGTGATGTTGAAGACTTCGAGGATCTCGGCGTTGCCGATGAAGGTTTCGCGGCGTTCTGGCGAAAGGAGGCCAGACATTGCCTGCTTCACGTCGTCGACGAGATCGTAGATGATGCTGTAATAGCGGATCTCGATGCCTTCTCGTTCGGCGAACGCGCGTGCCTGTGCGTTGGCGCGGACGTTGAAGCCGATAATCGCGGCACCCGAGGCTTCGGCCAGCGAGACATCCGATTCGGTGATGGCACCGGCGCCCGAATGGACGATGCGAGCACGCACTTCGTCGGTGCCGAGCTTGTCGAGCGCGCCGTTGATGGCTTCGATCGAGCCCTGCACGTCGCCCTTGATGACTAGCGGGAATTCCTTGAGAACGTTGTTCTGAAGCAACGTCATCATCTGTTCCAGCGAGCCGCGCTGACCGGACTGACGGGCAGCGGCCTTGTCGCGGGTGAGGCGCTGGCGATATTCGGAAATCTCGCGGGCCCGGCTTTCGCTGTCGACGATCGCGAAGCGATCACCGGCAGACGGCGTACCGGAGAGGCCGAGAACCTCGACCGGCGTGGCGGGCCCGGCTTCCTTGACCTGCTCGCCCTTGTCGTTGACCAGCGCGCGAACGCGGCCCCACTGATCGCCGGCAACGATGATCTGGCCGGGACGCAGCGTGCCCTTCTGGACGAGAACAGTCGCAACCGGACCACGACCGCGGTCGAGCTGGGCTTCAATGACCGTACCTTCGGCAGGACGCGACGGGTTGGACTTGAGGTCGAGAATTTCCGACTGCAGCAGCACGGCTTCGAGCAACTTGTCGAGGTTCAGGCCGGTCTTGGCCGAGACTTCGACGTCCAGCACTTCACCGCCCATGGTTTCCACGAACACATCATGCTGCAGCAGCTGGTTACGGACCTTCTGCGGATCGGCTTCGTGCTTGTCAACCTTGTTGATCGCGACGATGATCGGCACGCCGGCAGCCTTGGCATGGGCGATGGATTCGATCGTCTGCGGCATGACGCTGTCGTCGGCCGCGACCACCAGGATGGCGATGTCGGTAGCCTGCGCACCACGGGCACGCATGGCGGTGAACGCGGCGTGGCCCGGGGTGTCGATGAAGGTGATCTTCTGGCCGTTCTGCTCGACCTGGTAGGCACCGATATGCTGGGTGATACCGCCAGCTTCGCCGGACACAACGCTGGTTTTGCGGATAGCATCGAGCAGCGAGGTCTTGCCGTGGTCGACGTGGCCCATGATGGTGACAACCGGAGGACGCGAGACTAGCTCTTCGTCTTCCTGGGAGCCATTGAACAGGCCCAGTTCGACGTCCGATTCCGATACGCGCTTGACCGTGTGGCCGAATTCGACCGCGATCAGTTCAGCAAGATCGGCGTCGATAACGTCGCCCGGCTTCATCATCTGGCCTTCCTTCATCAGGAACTTGATCACGTCGACGGCGCGCTCGGACATGCGCTGTGCGAGTTCCTGGATGGTGATGGTTTCCGGCAGGATCACTTCGCGCAGGACCTTTTCACGGGTCTCCTGCATCTGGCCACGACGGAATTTCTCCTGGCGGCGACGCATGGCCGACAGCGAACGACCGCGACCCGTGCCGTCGTCATCGACATTGGCTGTCGTGACAGTCAGCTTGCCACGGCGGCGCTCTTCTTCGGTCTTCGGACGAGCCGGTGTCTTCGGCGGCTCGACGCGAACGACCTTGCCGCGAATGACGGCAGTGCGCGGCGGTCCGCGGTTCTCTTCTTCTTCGCCAAGAGGCTTGCGGCGGCCGGCAACATCGCCGACGGCGGGGCGTGCGGCCGGAGCGCCGGCATCTGCACGGCGAACGAGCGGAGCTGCAACCGGCTGAGGCTTTGCAGCCTCGATACGGGCTGCTTCCTCGGCCGCTGCTTCTGCGGCGGCTTCGGCAGCTGCGATTTCGGGACCGCGTGCAGCGAGATCGGCAGCGCGACGAACGGCTTCAGCCTCTTCCTCGATGCGGCGCTTTTCGTCTTCGATCTTGCGGCGGGCGTCTTCCTCGGCGCGGCGTATGGCATCTGCAGCGTCACGGGCCTGCGCATCGGCAAGCGCGCGGCGGCGGGCATCCATCTCGTCTGGCGAAAGGTGGTTGAGCACGACCGGACGCGACGGGCGATCCTGCTGCGGACGCGCCTGGTAGGTCGGCGCTGCCGGCTGGGCACGCGGAGCAATGCCGCTCGGCTGGTTGACGCGGGTCTGGATCTGCGGCTGGGCCGGACGGGCCGCAGGCTGCGGTGCAGCCTCGACGCGTGCAGCAGCGGCAGGCGCTGGGGCCGTGACCGGCGTGATCACCTGCTTGTCGTCTTCCGGGCGTAGAGGGCGGCGCTTGCGAGTCTCGACCACGACCGCTTTGGTGCGACCCCGACCCATATCCTGACGCACGGTGCCCTGGTTCACGCCTGAAGGTTTCAGTGTGAGGGTCTTCTTACCCGATGCGCTCAGCGTCTTTTCGTCGTTGTTGTCAGTCATTCCGGTCCTGTTCCTTCAAACAGGGCGGATGACTACCATCAGACCCTGTCTTTAATTCGATGTACCTTAACGATGCGTCCGGCGTTCACCGATGTCCGCGTCATTGTTTTAGCTGGCCAGCGGCGCCCGTTGCCCGGGACTGACCGCCGTTGCGGTACCGTTCGAGCAGGTTTGCGCGTTTCACTACACCTTCACCCGCCTGCCCTGCAAGCGCGCAGGCGTGGATAAAAGCGTTCTGGCCCATCAGTTCGTCCATTTCCGCCGTCGTGAACGGACGGGAAGATGGTATTTCCTGCTCGGTTTCCATTCCGAGATGCCAGGCCTTGCGGGCCTGGTCGATTTTCCGGACGCCGTCATCGGCTGCGTCCGCGGCGTGGTAGACGGCAATTGCGCCGCCTGATCTGATTGCCCCGTCGACCTTCGACGAGCCGTTGATAAACTGGCTGGCCTTGCGGGCCATATGCATCATGCCGGCAAGCTGCATCTTCAGCAGCCGCTCGACTGTTTCGCCGAGATCCTCGGATGCCTTCACATCCGCCTTCAGGGCGCGGGCAAAGAGCTTCTTTGCCACCGCCTTGTCGACTGTTGCCCGGTCGAGCTTGACCCAGCATCCGCGTCCCGGCAATTGCCGTTTCAGATCCGGTACCACCGTGCCGTCTGGCGCGGCGACGAACCGGATCAGGTCGTCCAAATCACCGCTCTCGCGGGTGACGATGCACATGCGACCGTTTTTTTCCTCGGTCGGTACATCGTCGTCGTCAAGCGCAACATCCTGTTGGAGTGCCGCGGTCATGCTCCCTGCTCGGCATCGCGCTCAGCCTCAGGTTCGGCTTCCGCCACCTCTGCAAGCTGCACAGTTGCTTCGTCTTCGGTGATCCAGCCGACGGCCAGACGTGCCTGGATGACCATCTGTTCGGCCTCGACGCGCGAAACCTCCAGCTTGGAGAACAGGCCCTCGAACTTCTTGGTCTCGCCGTTCTTGCGTTCGGTCCAACCGATCAGGTCGTCGGAGGCGCAGCCCGCAAAGTCTTCCAGCGTCTTGATGCCGTCTTCGCCGAGCGCCACCATCATCTGGGCGGTCATGCCGTTGATCTGCAGCAATTCGTCGGCAACGCCGAGCGCCTTACGCTTCTCGTCCATCTCGGCTTCGTTACGCTCGATGAATTCGCGTGCACGCTGCTGGATTTCCTGGGCGGTTTCCTCGTCGAAACCGTCGATCGAGGCAATTTCCTCGAGATCGACGAATGCGAGTTCCTCGACCTGGGCAAAGCCTTCGGAGGCAAGGACCTGGCCGACCATCTCGTCGACGTCGAGCGCATCCATGAACAGGGTGGTGCGTTCGTTGAATTCCTTCTGGCGGCGTTCCGATTCCTCGGCTTCCGTCATGATGTCGATGTCCCAGCCGGTCAGCTGCGAAGCGAGGCGGACGTTCTGGCCGCGACGGCCGATGGCCAGCGACAGCTGTTCGTCCGGCACGACGACTTCGATGCGCTCTGCATCTTCGTCGAGCACGACCTTGGTGACTTCTGCAGGCTGTAGGGCGTTGACGACGAAAGTCGCCGGCTCCTGGCTCCACGGAATGATGTCGATCTTCTCGCCCTGCAGTTCGGCGACAACAGCCTGGACGCGCGAACCGCGCATACCGACGCAGGCGCCGACAGGATCGATCGACGAATCGTTCGAGATGACGGCGATCTTGGCGCGCGAGCCCGGGTCGCGGGCAACCGACTTCACCTGGATGATGCCGTCGTAGATTTCAGGCACTTCCATGGTGAAGAGCTTCACCATGAACTGCGGATGGGTACGCGACAGGAAGATCTGCGGACCGCGCTGTTCGCGGCGGACGTCGTAGACAAAGGCGCGGACGCGGTCGCCGTAGCGGAAGTTTTCGCGCGGAATCATCTCGTCGCGACGGATGATGCCTTCGCCACGACCGAGGTCGACGATGACGTTGCCGTATTCGACGCGCTTGACGGTGCCGTTGATGATTTCGCCGACGCGTTCCTTGAACTCGTCGTACTGACGATCACGCTCGGCTTCGCGGACCTTCTGGACGATGACCTGCTTGGCAGACTGGGCGGCGATGCGGCCGAAATCCATCGGTGGCAGCGGATCGGCGATGAAGTCGCCAAGGGCAGCGTCAGGGTTGCGGTCGCGGGCCAGTTCCAACGGGATCTGGATCGCATAGTCTTCGGCTACTTCGACCACTTCGAGCAGACGCTGCAGACGGATTTCACCGGTCTTCGGGTTGATGTCCGCGCGGATGTTCGATTCCGAACCGTAACGGGAGCGCGCAGCCTTCTGGATCGCGTCTGCCATTGCGGCAAGAACGATCTCGCGATCGATGACCTTTTCGCGCGCCACGGCGTCTGCGATCTGCAGAAGTTCCAGGCGGTTCGCACTGACTGCCATTTTAATTTCTCCGTCTTCCTGCCCGGGTTCCCGTCCCGTGGGCGGTTAGTCTATCGGTGAAGTATCTTCGTCTTCTTCTTGTTCGTTCTGGTTCGCTGCCTTGGCCAGCTTGTCGGCCTTCAGCGCGTCACGAATGAGATCGTCAGTCAGAATAAGCTTCGCTTCGGCTAGCGTCGTGAACGGAATAACGACCTTCGGATCTTCGCCGTAGGCCGGCTGGTCACGTTCGATGGTAAATCCATCGGCATCCACGGCGATGATCTTGCCGCGGAAGCGCTTGCGGTTATCCACAAGGATCGAGGTCTCGCACTTGACGAGGTTGCCCTGCCAGCGACTGAAATCCGACTTGCGCACCATCGGGCGATCGATGCCCGGCGACGACACTTCTAGATGATACGCCTTATCGATCGGATCATCCACATCCAAAGCCGGTGAAACGGCTTGCGATACCGCCTCGCAATCCTGGACGGTCATGGTGCCGTCAGGACGCTCGGCCATGATCTGCAGCGTCGCGCCGTTCTGGTTCATCAGCCGGACGCGCACGAGGCGGTAGCCGAGGTCAACAATCACCGGTTCGATGATGGCTGCAACGCGCTGGTCCAGACCGGTTTCGACGATCAGGCGGGGTTCGTTGGGGTCTTCGGCGTGTGTCAGGTCCGACAAGCATGCGCTCCTGGAAAATTTGGCATTCCATGCTCGAGCTAATAAAAAAGAGCGGGTCCTCGCGGCCCACCCTTCATCAGACGATCAAGAATTTGAATGCGATATAGCCAGGTTTTTACCAAATTGCAAGGTCTGCAATCGCCAGCGGCTATTTAAGCACACCCATCATTCTTGCCTCCGGGTAACAGCTCGGCCGCTCGCCGTTCTTTGCCTGCCACTGGCCGATCGAGCGCCGTGTCTTATAGCCCGGCAAGCCGTCCGTCCCGCCGACATCGTAGCCCTTGTGCTGCAGCGCCTTCTGCATTGCGGCGACATCCGAGCGCAGCATCTTGCCGACATCGCCCCATGGTCCCTTGAAGGCGCCGGCATTGTCTGCGATGCGGTCGGCGAGATTGCCGATATAGAGCGCATAGAGATCAGAGTTGTTATACTCTTTTATGACATAGAAATTGGGCGTGACGATAAAGGCCGGGCCGTCGCGGCCGGCCGGCACCAGCATCATGCCGGATGCTTTCAATTCACTGGCCGGAAAGCTGCTGCCATTAACGCGCGTGATGCCGTCCGCCGCCCATTTTCCAATCGGCTTGGCGAGATCCGGGCCTTCCTGGGCGCAGGAAACAGCGGCCGGTATCGTCGCCTCGTAACCCCAGCCACGGCCGCGCTGCCAGCCCTTCTGGACCAGGTAGTTGGCAATCGATGCCAGAGTGTCCGGCACCGACGTCCAGATGTTGCGATGACCGTCGCCGTCGAAATCGACTGCATATTTCAGATAGCTCGACGGCATGAACTGCGGCTGTCCGAGCGCACCGGCGTAGGAGCCCTTGAACTGGTCTGGGCCGATGTCGCCATGCTCGAGAATGCCGAGGGCAGTGATCAGCTCGGTGCGGAACATCTCCTTGCGGGTCGACATGAAGGCGTCGGTCGCAAGGATGGCAATCGCCGAGTTCTTCATGGTGGCGGCGCCGAAGCCGGTCTCGCGGCCCCAGATGGCAAGCACGATCGAGCCGGGCACGCCATAGGTTTTCTCGATCCGCTTCAGCGTCGAAGAATACTGCGAGGCGAAGCCGCGACCGGTGACGGCCAATCGTTGCAGCCGGTCATTGTTGAAATAGGGTGCCGGTGACGAGAATTCTGCCTGGCTCTGCGGCCGCTGCTTCACCGGCGGGAAGCCGGGCGGCGCAAGATCGGGCAGGTTCCAGTTCAACTGGACACCGGCAAAGGCGGCGTTCAGCGTCTTTTCCGAGACGCCGGCCTTGCGCGCTTCCGGATAGATCTCGGTTTTGACCCAGGCCTGGAACTGCGCTTCGACGTCGGCCTTCGAGGGCGCTGCCAAGGCGGGTAGCGGGAGGAGTGTGAGGAGGACGAGAATGATGAGGGACCCGATTTCCCTCATTCCTGTGCTCGTCACAGGAATCCAGTCGCCCAAGTCCTTGGGCGACAAACACTTTCCATGACGCAGAGTTTTCTCATGGCGCAGACGCGCCATGGCTGGATTCCTGTGACGAGCACAGGAATGAGGGAGGGTGGAGGGGGGCGATGTCATATCCATCATCCGCATCGTCGATCTCTCGTTCATATCAGCGTCCTCGCCCTCAATGCCGCCGTCAGGGTGCCTTCGTCGAGATAATCCAGCTCGCCGCCGACGGGCACACCATGGGCCAATCGGGTGATCCTGACGTCGAGGCCTGCGAGCTGGTCGGTGATGTAGTGCGCTGTCGTCTGGCCCTCGACGGTAGCGTTGACGGCGATGATGATCTCGCGGATGCCGCCTTCGGCGACGCGCGCGACAAGGCCACGGATGTTGAGGTCGTCCGGTCCGACGCCGTCGAGCGGCGACAGCGTGCCGCCGAGCACGTGGTATGCGGTGTTCATCGCTGCTGCTCGCTCCAGCGCCCAGAGGTCGGCGACATCCTCGACGACGATGATGACGGCCTGGTCCCGGCGGTCGTCTGTGCACACCGTGCAGGGGTCGACGGTGTCGACGTTGCCGCAGTGCGAGCAGATCTTGACCTTGTCGTGGGCCTCGCCCATGGCCACCGCGAGGGGGCCGAGCAACTGGTCTTTTTTCTTGATCAGATGCAGCGCCGCCCGGCGCGCCGAACGCGGCCCGAGGCCGGGCACCTTGGCCAGCAACTGGATCAGTTTTTCAATTTCGGGACCGGTGACTCGTTTTGCCATGGGGCGTTCTTAGACCATATGCTAGAGAAACGGAATCGCGTCAGGAGACAGCATCCCATGAAAATTCTCGCCGTCTGCACCGGCAATGCCGAAAAACTACCCGGCAAGAGCTACAAGACTGGCATCAACAAGCATCCGGTTTCCGGCGCGGTCATGATCGATGAAAACGGCCTGATCGGCGACGCCGTCTGCAATCGAAAGCACCATGGAGGTCCCTGCCAGGCGGTATACGTCGAGGGCTCGCTGACGCTCGACTGGTGGGCACGCGAACTTGGACAGCCGGTTCCGCCCGGCCTGTTCGGCGAGAACGTCGTCATCGACGGGCTCGACAATACCAGTGTTGCCGTCGGCGACCGTTTCGTGGCGGGCGATCTCGTGCTCGAGGTGACATCGCCGCGCATCCCCTGCGCCACCTTCGCGGCCAAGATGGGCGACCCGAAGTTCGTCAAGCGCTACATGAATGCCGGTCTGCCCGGCATCTACTGCCGCGTGCTGAAGCCGGCGTCGCTGTCTTCAGGTACCGGTGTCGAATACCGGCCGTTCGAAGGCGAGCGGGTGACGATGCCGGAGATGATGAAGACATTCGGCCGCAAGCTGTCGCCCAAGGACCGGGAGCGCTATCTGTCGACGCCGCTGCACAAGCAGTTTCGCGAGAAGATCGAAGCGCAGGCCTGACGGCTCGCCGCCGAAACGCACGACAGCCGAACATGGCGCGACCGTCCTTCCGGTGATATTCAGGCTGCGGTTGCTTCCCGGTCTCAGAAAGGCATCTTGAAGCCGGGAGGGATCGGCAGGCCGGCGGTCAGTTCCCTGGTCTTTTCGGCGACGATGGCCTCGGCCTTGCCCTTGGCATCGGTGTGGGCTGCGACGACGAGATCCTCCAGGATTTCGACATCGTCTTCCTTGAACAGAGACGGGTCGATCTTCAGCGAGATCATCTCGCCCTTGCCGTTCAGGGTGACGGTGACGAGACCGCCGCCCGACTTGCCTTCCGCATGGATGTCAGACATTTCTGCCTGCATCTTTTCCATCTTGGACTGCATTTCCTTGACCTTGCCCATCATTCCCATGATGTCGCGCATCGCCTTCGTTCCTTCTCTGCTGTCTTTTGGTGTTCGATCAGAATTCTATGTCGTCGCCCGGCAGGATATCGCCTTCGTCGGATTCGGCAACGGCTGGGGCGGCGAGCGGTTCATCGCCTGCATCGTCATCCGGATCGGCGCGGACGCGCACGTCGATGATTTTGGCGCCAGGAAACTGCGAAAGGATCGCGGCGACGTCCGGGTCCTGGCTGGCATCGACCATGCGCTGTGCCTGCGCCTTGGTCTCGGCCTCGGTCTCGCTCGGTGCCCCGCCATCGCGGCTGAGGCTGACGACCCAGTGGATGCCGGTCCATTCCTTGAGCTTCAGGGCGAGTTCATTGAGCAGAGTGCCGGGCGCGCCGGGCGCCAGGCTGACATCGAGATGGCCGGGCTCCAGCTTCACCGGCCGCAGGAACGTGCGCACCATGGCCTTCAGCCGGGGATCGCGCTTGACGCCGCAGAGGTCGGCGATATCGCCGATCGACCGGATGGCGACGCTCGGCTTCGGAGCCTCGACGGGCTTTGCCTCGGTGCGCCCTGCAGCGATGGGCTGCGGCGCGGCATCGGGGACGGCGCGCAGCATCGTGGCTGCTCCGCTGTTTGCGCGCGGGGCCGCCTCGGGGGCGTTTCTGGATGTGGCTGGCTGGTAGGCAACGGAAGCGCCAGCGCCGTTGCCGTTACCGTTTCCCGATGGGGTGGGACGCGAACTGCCGCCACCGCCGCTGTCGCTGCCGATTTCGGCCAGGCGCCTTGCGGCATCCTCCGGCGAGGGCAGGTGGGCGGCATGGGCGAGGCGGATCAGCACCATTTCGGCGGCACCCGCCGTGCGCGAGGAGTTTTCTGTCTCCGGAATGCCCTTCAGCAACATTTGCCAGATGCGCGACAGGGTGGTGACTGCAAGCGTTCGGGAAAATTCGAGGCCGCTGATGCGTTCGATCTCGCTCAGCGAGGGGTCGTTGGCCGAGTCGGGCACATATTTCAGGCGCGTCACCAAATGGGTGAAATCGGCAAGATCGGTGAGCACGACGACGGGATTGGCGCCGGCCTCGTACTGGCCATTGAATTCGGCAAGGGCAGCGGCAACGTCGCCTTTGACGATATGCTGGAACAGGTCGACGATACGGGCGCGGTCGGCAAGGCCGAGCATCGAGCGCACGGTATCGGCCTGCACCGAGCCACCGCCATGGGCGATTGCCTGGTCGAGCAGCGACAGGCCGTCGCGGGCGGAGCCTTCGGCGGCGCGGGCGATCATCGCCAGGGCCTCAGCCTCGGCTCGGATGCCTTCCTTGGCGGCTATGGTGGAGAACAGGCCGACGAGATCGGAGGCGCTGATGCGGCGCAGGTCGAAGCGCTGGCAGCGCGACAGCACCGTGATCGGCACCTTGCGGATTTCCGTCGTCGCGAAGATGAATTTGACGTGCTCGGGCGGCTCTTCCAGCGTCTTCAACAGGCCGTTGAAGGCGGCAGTCGACAGCATGTGCACTTCGTCGATGATGTAGACTTTATAGCGTGCCGACACCGGGCGATAGCGAACTTGCTCGATGATTTCCCGGATGTCGTCGATGCCGGTGTGCGATGCGGCGTCCATCTCGATGACATCGACGTGGCGGCCGTCCATGATTGCCTGGCAGTTCTCGCCAAGCATGCGCAGGTCGATGGTGGGCGTGTCGATTTCGGCGGTCTTGTAGTTCAGGGCACGCGCCAGGATGCGGGCGGTCGTCGTCTTTCCGACGCCGCGCACGCCGGTCAGCATGTAGGCCTGGGCGATACGGCCGGTCTCGAAGGCGTTCGTCAGGGTGCGGACCATCGGCTCCTGGCCGACCATCAGGTCCGAAAAATCCTTGGGGCGATATTTGCGGGCCAGTACCCTGTAGCCGGTGCCGGTCGACGCGGCTGAATTTGCTGGTCGCTCGATTTCGCTCATCGCCCTGCTTATCGCCGGGCAAGCCGGACATCGCTATGAGAAAAGGGTGGGAGGCTGGCACGATGACCCGTGCCTGGCTCGTTGGGGCTGCTTCCTTCCGGACCTGACCCGGTTGGCGAGTGGCTCGTCCACCACCAACCTCCCGGAGCGACATATCGGCAATCTCGCCATCAAATGCAAGCACGCCCACAAAAAAACTGCTAAACATTTGAAAAAATACTGGAGGAGACACCATGAGCCCATTCGTGCTCGATGATCGCCTGGCGAAGGACACAGTGTCTGTTGCGATCACAGGTCTTTGCGACCTGCGCCTGATGAAGGATCGCCGCTGGCCATGGCTTGTGCTGGTGCCGCGCCGGCAGGCAATCTCTGAAATTTTCGAGCTTACACCTCTCGACCAGGCCTTGCTCACCTTCGAGACGAATATGGTGTCGAGCGCGTTGAAGAGCGTCACCGGGGCTACGAAAATCAATGTCGGCGCCCTTGGAAATATTGTCAGACAGCTGCATGTTCATGTCATTGCGCGGTCCGAAGGGGATGCGAACTGGCCTGGGCCCGTCTGGGGTCATGGCCATCAGAAGCCCTATGAGGACGACGAGATGCGCGCCTTCATGACCCGAATGCAGAAAGCCCTGTCCCCATGAGCCATTCCCTCTTCACCTCCGACGCGCCCCACCCCGAGCCCAGCAGCCTTACCGCTTTTGCCGAGAACGCACTGAACCGCGACTCTGAGCATCGCGATGAAAGCTCGGTGGAAAAAGCGCTGTCCATCGACGGGACCCATATCCTGGCCTTTGCCGGCGAAAAGCTGGTGCTGAAGCATGACGGCCAGATCCTCGATCCGCTGTTTGCCAAATACGAACTGGCCGAGCTCGATCCGGATTGGGATAATGCGGTGCTGCTTGGCTACAAGAAGAGCGGCGAGCCGCGGCTCGCGGTGCCGGTGGGCATAGGGGCCGATGATCTTGCCAGCCAATACAAGGCGACAGACATGCGGGCGCTGTGGCGCGAGCATCTGTTCGAAGGCGAAATTCTGGGCGAGGCGGCACAGGCTGCCAGCCTCCTCCGCTGGAATAGCGACAACCGTTTTTGCGGCCGTTGCGGATCTGCAAGCGAAGGCCATCTCGGCGGCTACAAGCGCATCTGCACAGCCTGCCAGCACACGATTTTTCCGCGCACCGACCCCGTCGTCATCATGCTCGTCGTCGATGAGGCCCGAGAGCTCTGTCTGCTCGGTCGAAGCCACCACTTCCCGCCGGGAATGTATTCGTGCCTTGCCGGTTTCGTCGAGCCGGGCGAGACGATCGAAAGCGCCGTGCGCCGCGAGACGCACGAGGAATCCGGCATCGCCACCGGCCGCATCCGCTATCATGCCTCGCAGCCGTGGCCGATGCCGCATTCGCTGATGATCGGCTGCTATGCCGAAGCGAAATCCACCGAAATCCACATTGACTCCACTGAGCTCGACGACTGTCGCTGGTTTACGCCGGAGGAGACGCTGGCAATGCTGGAGCGGGTGGATGCATCCGGCCACACCTCGCCACCGAAGGGTGCCATTGCCCACCGGCTGATGCGCGACTGGATCGAGTGGAAGCGCTAGGCGGATATTTGCCATGGCCCGTTCCGAGCGGCTGCTGACTCTCCTGCAGGCCCTGCGTCGCCATCGCCGTCCAGTGACTGGGGCGGCGCTGGCGGAGGAGACGGGCGTGAGCCTGCGGACGCTCTACCGTGATATTGCCAGCCTGCAAGCGCAAGGGGCGCATATCGAAGGCGAGGCCGGCGTCGGCTATGTGCTGAAGCCGGGCTTCATGTTGCCGCCGATGATGTTTTCGCAGGACGAGATCGAGGCTCTGGTGCTCGGTTCGCGGTGGGTGGCGCGTGCCGCCGAGCCGCGACTGGCCGCGGCCGGCGCCGATGCGATGGCCAAGATCGCCGCCGTGCTGCCTGAAGAAATGCGCGACGAAATCGATTCGGCGACGCTGCTGGTCGGTCCGCGCCGCATAAGCGAAGACAAGGCGGACCTTTCGGTCATCCGTCGGGCGATCCGCATGGAGCGCATTCTCGAGCTCAACTATACCGACGAAAGCGGTGCCGTCTCCGTCCGAAGGGTCTGGCCGTTCGCGCTCGGCTATCTCGAGCATATCCGCATCATGGCGGCGTGGTGCGAGTTGCGTGGCGACTACCGGCATTTCCGCACAGACCGGATCGGCGACATGACCGTTCAGGACGGTCGTTATCCCCGCCGTCGGGCGGTGCTGATGAAAGAGTGGCGCGAGATCGACGACTATGCCCGGAATGCATGATGCAGGGCGACCAGATCCTGCAGGTTAGGCGCAGGATCTGGTTCGTCAGGTTGCTGGCGTTTACGCAGGCGCGTCGAAGGTGCCGGGGCTGCGCGGAGTTGCCTTCCACTGGTCCGTCCGTTGAGGGCTAGCCTCCGTCAGCGCCTGGCGTACGCCGGCTGCGTCATGATCCTTCACATAGACAGGCGAGCCCGGTTGCTGGCGCCAGGAGTCGTCCAGACTTCCGGCATCCACAGCGTCGAAACCGATCTCATCGATCAGGCCGATAACGACGGCTTTCGAGGCCTGATCGTTGCCGGCCACTGCAATTGCTATGCGACCCGGCTGGCCCGCCGGCTTGCCAAGCTTGGCGAGGCTCGTGGCGTAGATCATGTTGAATGCCTTCACCACGTCGCGGCCGAGTTGCTTTGCCACCCAGGCGCTTTCCGTCATGCCGTTTTCGATGTCGGCGACCGCGCCGTCGCGTTCGCGGGGATAGTAGTTGTTGGTGTCGATGACGATGGTCTTCGCGGGCACGTTGGCGAAGAGGTCGCGAGGCAGTGACGGGATGGCGTTGAGGGGGATAGTCACGACCACAACGTCCTTGTCAAGCACGCTTGCCTCAACAGTTGCCGCGCGTGCACCTGTCTTCGCGGCTAATTCTGAAAGCGTGGCCGGACCGCGCGAGTTAGCGATATCGACCTGGTGTCCCGCCTTGACAAGCAGGCCTGCGAGCGCGCCGCCGATATTGCCGGCACCGATAATTCCGATTTTCATGTCAAATACTCCGAATTGCCCGTCTCCTTCGTGGAGAGACAAATGCACCATAATTCCTATTCACATCGCGATAAA
Source organism: Rhizobium sp. B21/90 (assembly GCF_019355815.1). NCBI lineage: Bacteria > Pseudomonadati > Pseudomonadota > Alphaproteobacteria > Hyphomicrobiales > Rhizobiaceae > Rhizobium > Rhizobium sp. B21/90. Next base: position 850,403 of record NZ_CP072162.1, read on the forward strand.
TCGCAATAAGATGGTAACAATCACTACCAGGAGTAGGGAATGGATCGTCTCGTCAGCATGAATGCCTATGTCACGTCGGTGGAGATGGGCTCCTTTGCGTCTGCCGCCAACGTGCTCGGCATCTCGCAGCAGATGGTCGCCAAGCATGTCAATTATCTCGAGGCGCGCCTCGGCGCCCGCCTGCTCTATCGCACCACCCGGCGGCAAAGCGTCACCGAGATCGGTCGGACCTACTATGACCGGTGCAAGCTGGTGCTGGCGGATGCCGACTGGGCCGATGCCGTTGCGGAGCAGGCCAAGGGCACGCCGCAGGGGCGCCTGCGCATCAACGCTCCCGTTTCGTTCGGCTCACAGAGCCTGATCGGTCTCGTAACCCGCTATCTGCGTCGATACCCCGACGTGGAAATCGATCTGGTTCTCGACGACAAGTATGTCGATCCGGTCAAGGAGTCCTTCGAGGCGGTGTTCCGCATCGGGCATGTCGGGGACACGACCCTCACCAAGTACAGGCTTGCGCCGTTTCGCGTCGTGCTCTGTGCCTCGCCGGACTACCTGCGGGAACGCGGAACTCCGACCCATCCTGCCGATCTCGAACACCACGAATGCCTGGGGCAGGCTCTGTGGTCGCAGCCGGAGAACTATCACTGGCGTTTCGAGATGAGCGACAGCGTTTATGAACCGAAGGTGCAGGGGCGCTTGCGGGTGAACGATGCAAAGGGGTTGCTCTCGGCTGCGGTGGGCGGTTTCGGCATCGCGCTGATTGCCCACGACCACGCGCGGGACATGCTGGCCGATGGTCGTCTCGTCAGGGTGCTGGCGGACTACCGGACGGAGACGCGACCGATGCATCTTCTTTTCCACCCCGACCGCCGCCAGACCCCGAAACTCAAAAGCTTTATCGAGGCCGTCATGGAGGAGTTCGGCGAGGCGAAAGCGGGTGGCGCAACATAGAAGAACAACTCAGATGCCTTGCCCACGCTGCTGCCATAAACTGTCAGTGGTTGCTGCTATCGTTGCTCCATCGACAACAAGGAGCAGCGACAATGACTAATCCCAATCTCATCATTCTCTACGTCAAGGACCCGGCCGAGAGCGTCGTTTTCTATCGCGGCCTTCTTGGTCGCGAACCCGTAGCGGATTCGCCGAATTATGCCGCCTTTGCGCTCGATAGCGGTTTCATGCTCGGGCTCTGGCGTCGTAGTTCTGTGGAACCTCAGCCTTCAGCGCTTGGAAATCGCGGAGAAATCGGCTTTGCCCTGCCGGGCAAGGGCAGCATTGCCGCCCATTACCGGGAATGGTGCAGCCAGGGAATGCCGATTGCGCAGGAGTTGACGACGATGGATTTCGGAGAGACCTTCGTGGCGCTCGATCCCGATGGCCATCGCCTGCGTGTTTGCGAACCGGATCAGTAGGCTGCACCGCAGTTCCGCATCAGTTCAGGGTGAGGTCGCTTTCACATTCATCGCGGGCTTCATCGAATTCATCGATATGCGCGACTGCCATGCTGCGAAAGTCCGGATCGGTGATCTCATCCAGGGACCGCGGCATGCCGTGGTCTCTGATCATGGTCTTGAGAACGGATACCAGATGTGTGCTCTTATCTTCCGACATGCTTTTCAACCTTCATCGTAGTGGATAGGTAGTAAGCTAACTACTTAGCACATTGCACTGCAACATGCCCATTCACATATTGATGATCTGCCGTGAGCTTGGTGCATGGAACCGTGGTGCATTACGGGTAAATGAGACTGCGGATACCAACGCGGTGCAGGGGTAGACGGGGAGTGGGGCTAATGGCATTCGACTGGCATAGCAGTGAAATCACGCGCGCGACGCCGGTGACGGCATCCTACCGCAACACGCAGAACGTCCGTCGATTTTTCCAGGCGCAATGTGGCGACGGATTCAGGTTCGACCGCCCCTTCATGGCCTGGCTTAAGACGGCTGTCGGCCAGACTATGGGCAGTGCTGCCGACGAGTGGTGCCGGCGCGAGGCTGCAAAGCGTCAGCCAGCATCACCTGCAGCGACCGATGCGTGATCCTATCAGCCCTCGTACTGCTCGTCGGTGACGTGCTCGAGCCAATCGACGACCTTGCCGTCAAGCGCTTCGGCGATGGCGACATGGCTCATGGCTGTTGAAGGTGCAGCACCGTGCCAGTGTTTCTCACCCGGCGCGAACCAGACGATGTCGCCGGGGCGGATCTCTTCGATCGGGCCGCCCTCTCGCTGCGTACGGCCGAAGCCGGAGAGCACGAGCAGGGTCTGGCCGAGCGGGTGCGTGTGCCAGGCGGTGCGTGCGCCGGGTTCGAATGTGACGGTGGCGCCGCCGATCCGGGCGGGATCTTCGCCCTTGAACGGTGCATCGATGCGCACCGTGCCGGTGAAGTAATCGGATGGGCCCTTGGCCGATGGAAGCGAACCGCTGCGGGTGATCTTCATGGAACTCTCCTGTTCCGCGGCATTTCCCTGCCGCCGGTAATCGTTACTTAGCGCGCGGAATGCACCGGATCAGGTGTGTGCACACTCAATTCGGAAAGTCAGATGATGGGCTCGTTGGCAAGGGCTTTTTGCGGCATCGCTTCAGCGTCGATGCGTTTGGACATATTGAGCCCAGTGACGCGAAAGCCGCCGACGGCGTATAGGTGTTGAGCGCGCGCGTTATCGGCAGCCACACGCAGCTTGATCTCCGTGTATCCCTGTTGCCGCATCATCGCTTCCAGGGCAGCCAGAGCAGAGTGACCGCGACCTTGTCCCCGGTACTTTGGAAGTATGCAGAAGTCGCAGACAAAAGCCGATTGGTGGTCTTTGTCGGAGCGATACCAGAGATAGCCAATGGGTTGCGCTGGGTTCTGCTCGCTGAATATGCAGAGCAATTCCTGGCCTGCGGTTTGCGGGCCGGCCGGAAGCTCCGCCGCGACCTCGCGCTCAGCCCGTATCCGCGCAGCGGCCGAAGACATGGCATAGTTCTCAGCAATTTCATCTGCGTAGTCAGCGATGAAGTAATCCAGGTATGCGGGGAACTCTGCGGGAAGCATAGGCTGGAAGGTGATCATGAGGGTCCATTCAATTGCCGGTCTGCTGCAGGAGCCATGCGTTCTGCGCGTTATCCCGGCATGGAGTGTGGCCGGATGCTAATCCTTGGCCAGCATGGCTGCACGCAGCGTGTCGTTGATGCGGTCCTGCCAGCCGGGACCGTCTTCCTGGAAGTGGGCGAGCACGTCGCTGTCGAGCCTGATCGACACCATCTCCTTCGTGTTGGGCACGGCAGGGCGCTCGACTGCAGGGGCGACGGGCTTCTTTGTCGGTTTGAATAGCGCCTCTGCGGCGTCCATCGGGCTGACCGGGCGGCGGGGTGGCGTGGCCATGGCGTTTTCCTTCTGTGTGACGGTCGGCAGTTGCAATGCCTACATCGAGCCGCGCGTCGGGTGGCCTTTGTAGACGCCGAGGATGCGGACCTTTTCGGAGAAGAACCGCAGTTCCTCCAGCGCCTGTCGGACGTTCGGGTCCGACGGATGGCCTTCGATGTCGGCGTAAAACTGGGTGGCCACGAACTTTCCGCCGAGCTGGTAGCTCTCGAGCTTGGTCATGTTGATGCCGTTTGTGGCGAAACCGCCGAGCGCCTTGTAGAGGGCGGCCGGGATGTTGCGGACATTATAGACGAAAGTCGTGACGATCTTTTCTTCCTTCGATGTGCGCTCGGCCCAAGCCTCGTCGCGGGCCAGCACGACGAAGCGTGTCGTGTTGCTTTCGACATCCTCGACATTCTCGGCGATGATGTCGAGATGGTAGAGGTCGGCGGCCAGCCGGGGGGCCAGCGCCGCCATCGAGCGGTCGCCTGTTTCCTGCACCAGCTTGGCAGCGCCCGCAGTGTCGCCGGCGATGACCGGCTTCCAGCCGTTGGCCCGAACGATCTTGCGGCATTGTCCGAGCGCATGGATGTGGCTGTGGACGGTGCGGATCTCGTCACGGGTAACGCCCGGGAGCACCATCAGCTGGAAGCGGATCGGCATGAAATATTCGCCGATGATGTGCAGGTTGGATTCCGGCAGCAGGTGGTGGATGTCGGCAACACGGCCGGCGATGGTGTTTTCGATCGGGATCATCGCCAGATCGGCATCGCCATTGTCGACAGCGGTGAACGCATCCTCGAAGGTCTGGCACGGCAGCGGCTGCATGTCGGGAAACATGTCGCGGCATGCCATGTCGGAATTGGCGCCGTATTCGCCCTGAAAGGCAATCTTGTTGGTCTTGGCTGTCATGAAAAATCCGTCAGAGAGAGGCGCCGGAGAGCATTCGGCGGGCCTTTTCGAGGTCGGCCGGAGTATCGACACCCAGCGGAACCGTGTCAACGATCTCGGCGTCGATGCGCATGCCGGCTTCGAGCGCGCGCAGCTGCTCGAGCGATTCGCGTTTTTCCAGCGTCGATGGGGCAAGCGTCACGAAGCGCTCGAGCGCCGCGCGGCGATAGGCGTAGAGGCCGATGTGATGGTAGAGCGGCCCCTTGCCATGGGGGGCGGTGGCGCGGGTAAAATAGAGTGCCCTCAGCCGGCTGTCCGACAGCGGCGAGCCGACGATCTTGACGACGTTGGGATTGGTCTTTTCCTCCTCGTCGCGGATTTCCACCGTCAGCGTCGCAATATCGACGGCTGTATCTTCGAGCGGCTTCAGGGCAGCGCGGATCGTGGCGGGGTCGATGGTCGGCAGGTCGCCCTGGACATTGACGATTGTCTCGATGCGACCGTCCGGATCGACAGCGCGCAGCGCCTCGTGAATGCGATCGGAGCCGGATTGATGGTCCTCGCGGGTCATCACCACCTCGAAACCTGCGTCTCTTACGACGTCGAACGTGTCGGAATGGTCGACGGCGACGACGATGCGACCGATAGCCGCTTCGCGCGCGCGCATGGCAACCTGTACGATCATGGGCAAGCCGGCAATGTCGGCCAACGGTTTGCCCGGCAGCCGGGTAGACGCCAGACGGGCGGGGATGAGGACCAGCGTCTTGCCGATATCGAGGTACGTCATTGTTGGCCTTTTATTCCCGTCGGAAAAATGTCAAAAAGTGTGATGTTCCGAGCTGGGTGGAGAGTTTTGTAAGGGACAGTCAGAAGACACAGGTTTCGGCCGAATTCAAGATGGGGCCGGCGGGTTTGCCGGGGAGGGGAACATAGCAGATGAATTCATCCTACGTGAACATGGGACTCGGTGCGCTTCTGGCGACGTTGTTCGTGTTGAAGTCGGTGTCGCTGGTGTCCGGCGCGCTGTTTGCTTCGGAGCCGCCGGAAAAGCCGGGCTTTATCATTGTCGCCGACGAGACGGCACCGGCTGGCGGTGCCAGCGGCAAGACTGCTGCGGCAGCGCCGGAAACGCCGATTGCCCAGCTGTTGCAGAAGGCCGATGCCAAGGTTGGCGAAACCATCTTCAAGAAGTGTCAGGCCTGTCATGACGGCAGCAAGGGCGGGCCGAACAAGGTCGGGCCGAACCTTTACGGCATTGTCGACCGGCCGATCGCCGCGCATGAGGGCTTTGGCTATTCCGCAGCCATCAAGGATTTTTCCAAGGGCAGCTCGGAAAAGTGGACGTACGACCATCTCACGCATTTTCTGGCGGCGCCGAAGAAATACATTCCGGGCACGGCAATGGGCTTTGCGGGCCTGCCGAAGGAAACCGACCGCGCCAACGTCATCGCCTATCTCCGGACGCTGGCCGATACGCCGGCACCGCTGCCGGATGCTGCCGCCGCGCCGGCGCCCGCTACCAACTGAGCCTGATCCGGCGACAAAGCCCGGCCATCCGTGGCCGGGTCCTCACGTCCGCCTGCCCTGCCACTGGATCGTGCGTCGGCCCTGATCGGCAAGCGCGTCGGCGCGCTCGTTGCCGTCTATGCCGAAGTGGCCTTTGCACCAGTCGATCCTGATAAGCGCATTTTGCGACAGCTTTAGATCGAGTGCCTTCCAGAGCTCCGCATGGGCGATCGTCCTTCGCCGGACGTTCGGGTTGGCGTCGATCTTTTTCCAGCCGTTGCCTTTCCATATCTGTCGAAAGGCGTTGCAGCCCCTGACGGCGTAGAGCGAATCGGACCAGACGACGACGGGCTGTTCGGCGGCATTGCTCGCGATCCAGGCGACGGCCTCCAGCACAGCCATGATTTCCATCGCATTGTTGGCGGTCTTTGCGACGCCGCCGCAGCCCGAGGATATCTCGAGTCCATCGCGATACACGACATAGGCCCAGCCTCCATCGCCGGAACCGGGCTCGACGCAGCCGTCGGTGAAGACATGAAGTCCGTGCAGCACAGCCACTGGATCGGCTTGCAAGGATTGAGTAGGTGTGGCGGTCAATGGGTTGGCCTATCGGAGACGTCGCTGGAGAACTGGAACATCCTAACCCGGATACATTGCGCGTTGCCAACCTCGAATGCTGTGGCCGCCGCTTACCTCGGCCACGAGCGGGATGCTGCATTGCATAATCGGCACACCCTGCGACCTCGACAAGATAGCCGAAGCATGACGTTCTGCGCGCTTATGCCAATGTGAGTCTTTTGATGCCAAATTCGCAGTCGTTGCCTGAAATCCATCGCGGCACCATACCTCTGATGGCCGCCGCCTGTGGCGTCATGGTCGGCAATATCTATATCTGTCAGCCTCTGCTCGGCCAGATCGCCGTCAGCTTCGGCGTTCCCGAGCATGTGTCGTCGCTGGTCGCGGTGGCGACCCAGGTCGGCTACGCGTTCGGCATTCTCCTGCTGGTGCCGCTCGCCGATATTGCCGAGCCACGCAGGTTGCTGCGCTGGCTGATGGCGCTGACGGCGATCGGCCTTCTCGGAGCGGCGCTTGCGCCCGGTATCGGCGTGCTTGTCGGTGCCAGCGCCTGTCTTGCGCTGGTCACCGTCGTGCCACAGGTGCTGATCCCGCTCGCCACCTCGCTGGTGCCGGCAGAAAAGCGGGGCCGGGTCGTCGGTACGATGACCACCGGCCTGGTCATGGGCATCCTGTTGTCGCGCACAGTCTCCGGTCTTGTGGCGGGATATACCGACAGCTGGCGTGCGTCGTACGGCCTTGCTGCGGTTCTCACGCTGATTCTTTTCTTCTTCGTTCCGGCCTTCATGCCGCAGCGACCGCAGACGATGCAGAAAATGAGCTATGGCAAGCTGCTGGCCTCGCTTGTGCCGCTGTTGAAGCACCGGCCGCTGCTGTTGTCGATGGGGATGAATTTCCTGGCTTTCGGCGCTTTTTCGGCATTCTGGGCGACGCTGGCATTCCATCTCGCGAGCCCTGCCTTCGGCCTCGGAGCCGCCGCTGCCGGCCTTTTCGGGCTGTGGGGTGCCCCCGGTGCGCTGATGGCGCCGATTGGAGGGCGACTTGCCGACCGCTGGGGTTCCTCGCGGGTGAATGCTCTTGCCTTCTGCGCCCTGCTCGCCAGTTTCGCGATTGCTGCCACCCTGGGGACGACACACCTGCTGGCATTGGTCGTTGCCGTCAACCTGCTCGATTTCGGCCTGCAGAGCGGCCAGATCGCCAACCAGACGCGGATCTTTGCCATCGGTCATGAGATCCGCGGCCGGTTGAACACAATGTATATGGTTTCGACGTTTTCCGGTGGTGCACTCGGCGCATTCGCCGGTGGCATGGCCTGGACGCTTGCCGGATGGATCGGCGTTTGCCTCGTCTGCGTCTGCCTGATCTGTCTCGCCGCAACGCTGCTGGGTGTTTCGCTCTTCTTCGGGGTACGGCGAACGTCTGCCGGCGTTCGTTAGTCGATCCGGAAAAAAGGCACAAAAAAAGCGGGCATTGCCCGCTTTTCCGCAGCCGGTCATCCCGGCGATCTGCTTCCATCGCCGTCTGCCAGTACATCCGTGGTCAGCGCGTTCAATGGAAGCCAGGGTTTCTCACCCCAAGCGATAAAGGCTCTAACGATCTACCGACCGTCCATGCCTGTCGCCTGATGAATATGTACACGGCGAAAGTGACGGCTCTGTGACCACTTGGCATTTCTTGGACGGGCGGTGGCGATTCCACCTTCCAAACTTTTCAAAACCCGATATGACCGGACACCGGCGAAGACAGTGACCGGGGTTCCATTTTGATGACACGTTTCGATGTACTCACCGTTGGCAATGCCATCGTCGATATTATCGCCCGGTGCGACGACCAGTTCCTGATCGACAACGCCATCACCAAGGCGGCGATGAACCTGATCGACGCTGAGCGTGCCGAATTGCTCTATTCCCGCATGGGACCGGCCATCGAAGCCTCCGGCGGCAGCGCCGGCAACACGGCGGCAGGCATTGCCAATTTCGGCGGCAAGGCTGCCTATTTCGGCAAGGTCGCCAAGGACCAGCTCGGCGAAATCTTTACCCACGATATTCGCGCGCTCGGCGTCCACTACGAGACCGCACCGAAAGAGACGTTTCCGCCCACGGCCCGCTCGATGATTTTCGTTACCGAGGACGGCGAGCGATCGATGAACACCTATCTCGGTGCCTGCGTCGAGCTCGGACCCGAGGACGTGGAAGCCGATGTCGTTGCCGATTCCAAGGTCATTTATTTCGAGGGCTATCTCTGGGATCCGCCGCGCGCCAAGGATGCGATCCGCGAATGCGCCCGTATCGCCCATGAAAACGGCCGCGAGGTCTCGATGACCCTCTCCGACAGCTTCTGCGTCGGCCGTTACCGGGACGAATTTCTCGAGCTGATGCGCTCTGGCACCGTCGATATCGTTTTTGCCAACCGTCAGGAGGCACTCAGCCTCTACGAGACAGAGGATTTCGAGGAAGCGCTGACGCTGATCGCCCGCGATTGCAAGATTGCCGCTGTGACAATGAGCGAAGACGGGGCTGTTATCCTACGCGGCAGCGAGCGCTACGAAGTCGACGCCATCGAGCTGGACGAGCTTGTCGACACGACAGGGGCTGGCGATCTGTTCGCCTCCGGCTTCCTCTACGGCTACACGCAGGGACGGGAACTCCGCGATTGCGGCAAACTTGGCTGCCTGGCGGCAGGTACTGTGATCCAGCAGATCGGCCCCCGGCCTGACAAGTCTCTGTCGAAGCTGGCCAAGGAAGCCGGGCTTATTTGAAGGCCTCTCCGGTATAGGCGCCCCAGATTTCCGATTGCGCCACCCAGCCCTCGGTTCCATCGGTTGTCGTCTTGCACCAGGTGCCGTTGCATTCGCGCACATCGAGGACGACGCCGGGCTCGAGCTTGGCAATAACGGAACTCGACGGCTGCGGATCCCGGCGCATGTTGACGTAGACTTCCTTGCCTTTGCCCTTCATCCACGGGGCGGCGATCGCGGCGCGCGAGCCTGACAGCAGCGACTGGTTGACCCAGCCCTCCGTGCCGTCGGCATCCCGTACCTGGCGCCAGTTGTCGTATTCCTGGATGATTTCGACGGGCAGGCCGGCGCGGGTATAGAGCCATGAGACCGCGTAATCGCTGCTCGGGCCGATGCGCAGGTTGACGCGCTTCGACTTCAGCGTCACGAAGCGTGGCAGCGGCAAGCCGCTGGCACCCTTGGCTGCCTGGGCGTTGGCGATCTGGGTCGAGCCGGCCATCATCATCAGGCCGAGTGCCAATGCCGTGCAGGATTTGAACATGGTGCTCCGCATCAGAATTCCGTTCGATTACCTTGGCGCGCTGCCCGGGCGCGCTTCGTTCCGGCCATCCGCAAATGCGTGGACGCCGAAAGCGACTTCTGTTTGTCTTCGACTGCGGGTCTGGTAGAACTGCCCGCAACGTTAAAATTATGTCTGGTCTTGGTTAAGGACCTCTGAACAAGGCATCGCAGGGCGTCATGACAACGAAGAAAAAACCAAAAGTCTATCTGACGCGCAAACTTCCCGACGCGGTCGAGACGCGGATGCGCGAGCTGTTCGACGCCGAGCTCAACATCGACGACCGGCCGCGCACCGCCAGCGAACTGGCGGCGGCGATGCAGACGGCCGATGTGCTGGTGCCGACGGTGACCGACAGGATCGATGCGGCCCTTATCGAACAGGCGGGCCCGCAGCTGAAACTTATTGCCGGCTTCTCGAACGGCACCGATCACATCGACGTGGACGCTGCGGCGCGAAAGGGTATCACCGTAACCAACACGCCGGGCGTGCTGACCGAAGATACTGCCGACATGACGATGGCGCTTATCCTCGCCGTGCCGCGGCGATTGGCCGAGGGCGCGCGGGTGCTGACTGACAAGCCCGGCGAATGGGCCGGCTGGTCGCCGACATGGATGCTCGGCCGCAGGCTCTCCGGCAAGCGCATCGGTATCGTCGGCATGGGCCGCATCGGCACCGCCGTCGCCCGCCGTGCCAAGGCCTTCGGCCTTTCGATCCACTATCACAACCGCAGCAAAGTCAGCCCGGAGACCGAGGACGAGCTGGAGGCGACCTACTGGGACAGCCTCGACCAGATGCTCGCCCGCGTCGATATCATCTCGATCAACTGCCCCTCGACACCAGGCACCTATCATCTGATCTCGGCAAGACGGCTGGCGCTGCTGCAACCAACCGCCTTCATCGTCAACACCGCGCGGGGCGACATCATCGACGAGCCGGCCCTGATCAACATCCTGCGCGACGGCAAGATCGCCGGCGCCGGCCTCGACGTCTTCTCCAACGAGCCGGCCGTCAACCCGAAGCTGATCAAGCTCGCCAACGAAGGCAAGGTCGTGCTCCTGCCGCATATGAGCTCTGCCACCATCGAGGGCCGCATCGAGATGGGCGACAAAGTGATCATCAACATCCGCGCCTTCATGGATAGCCACAGGCCACCCAACCGGGTGTTGCCGGGGCGCTGAGTTTCCTCGGGTCAGGCCCGAGGATCCGCGGGCAAGCGCTCGTCTTTAGCGATGGCTAACCTGCCGGCAGCAAGGACTTCCGCATTTCGATCGAGGTGGTCCGGTCGAAGCCGGGATGGGCGTTTTCGGCGGTCTTGCAAAAACCCAAGGCGGCAAATGTTGCGTGATTTTCGACGAGTTCGATACGTGTTTCGAGCCGCAGCGCCGGAAGTTTTTTGCGCCGCTCGAGCTGTTCCGCAGCCTCGATGAGCCTTCGACCTATACCTCGGCCCTGCAGTGTCGGCAGAACCGCCAGCTTGCCTATGTAGAGGCAATCGGGTTCCAATCGACAAAATATACAGCCGGCTAAGATCTTCTCCTGCATGGCTATAAAACTGATTTCGGCTCCGGCCTTTTGTCGCAATGACTGGGCTGTCAGGGCTTTTGCCGACGAGGGTGGGTCGATGCGGCCTTCCATGCCGGCAAATGAGATCTGGATGAGCGTCAGCAAGGCGTCCCAACCGGTAAAGTCTTCGTCCAGTCGGTGCAGTTCCAGGCCGCTCATGATCCAGCGGTGCCACCCACCTTAGCCGGCTTGGTGCGCCTTGCATAACGGATGGTGTCGAACCTTGCAGCAAGCGCGTCGTAGAGCAGCAGCCGGCCGATCAGCGGTTCTCCGATGCCAGTAACGAGCTTGATGGCTTCCGTCGCCATCAGCGTGCCGATGACGCCGGTGAGCGCGCCTATGATGCCGGCCTCGGCGCAGGAGGGGATCAGGCCCTCCGGTGGCGGGGCTGGAAACAAATCGCGGTAGGTCGGGTTGAGACGGCCGTCAGGGCCGGTTTCATAGGGCTTCAACACGGTCAGCGATCCGTCGAAGCGGCCGACGGCACCGGAAACGAGCGGCTTGCCGGCGGTATGTGCGGCGTCAGCAGCCGCATAGCGGGTATCGAAATTGTCGGAGCCGTCGACCACGAGGTCGAAGCCGGCGAGTTGCCGCATTGCCGTCTCGGCTGCAAACCGCTCCTCGAAGCGGATGGTGCGGATATGGGGGTTCAGCCGCGCGATGGCGTCAGCGGCACTTTGCGTCTTCAGTTCGCCGATGGTACCGGTGTCGTGGATCACCTGGCGCTGCAGGTTCGACAGCGATACGCGGTCGTCGTCGGCGATGCCGAGCGTGCCGATGCCGGCGGCGGCCAGATATTGCAGCACCGGCGCCCCGAGGCCACCGGCGCCGATGACCAGGATACGGGCTGCCTTCAGCTTCTGCTGGCCGGCGCCGCCGATCTCGGGCAGCAGGATATGGCGGCGGTAGCGCTCGATTTCATCGGGGTTCAAGGGTTCCATGTCATCATCCTATCATTCGCATCCGGCTCGCGCAAAAGCGGTGCGTCATGGCTGGACGGCACCGTGATCGACGCCCAGGAACTGGGCGCGCTCACCGAGCGCCGAAAACATGCCCCGGTCGGTGCCGGTCATGAAGGCCTGGCCGCCGAGACCGTCGATCAGGTCGAACAGCGCCGCCCGGCGGTTTTCATCGAGATGGGCGGCAATCTCGTCGAGCAGCAACACGGGCGCGTGGCCTGTCAAATTGCCGACCAGTCGGGCATGCGCCAGCACGAGACCGACCAGCAGAGCCTTCTGTTCACCGGTCGAGCAGCGCCCGGCGTCCATGTCTTTTTCGAGATGGCGAACCTTGAGGTCGGCGCGGTGCGGCCCATCCAATGTTCGTCCTGCGCCGGCGTCGCGGCAGCGGCTGTCGCGCAGCATGTCGGCATAGCGGTCCTCGAGATCGACGGCGGGGCCATCAAGCCCGCCATCGAGAAAACCGGAGAGGGTGAGGGAGGCCGAGGGAAAGGGGGTCGCCTCGCGGCTGGCGTCGATCAGGCCCGACAGCAGTCCGAGCATCTCCTCGCGGGCAATCGCCATCGCAATCCCGAGGCTTGCCATCTGCTGCTCGATGCCGGAAAGCCAGGCAGGGTCGAAACGACCTTCGGAGAGCAGGCGGTTGCGGCTGCGCATGGCGCGCTCGAAATCGGTGGCCCTGCGGCCATGTGCCGGATCGAGCGACAGGACCAGCCGGTCGAGAAAACGCCGGCGGTCGGAGGAGCCGCCGGTAAAAAGTCCATCCATGGCCGGCGTCAGCCAGGCGACACGCAGGTGGTCGGTCAATTCGTCGACGGTTCTGGCCGTGGTGCCGTTGATACGCAGGCGGCGGACTGCTGTCTCGTCCGTTGTATCGACGCCGGTGCCGATCTCGACCCTGCCGTCCATACCCTCGATCTCCGCAAAGATGGAGAAGCCATTGGCCGCCCCGACCCGGGTGATATCGCCATAGGCGGCGCGCCTGAGGCCGCGGCCCGGCGACAGCAGCGAGACTGCTTCCATCAGGTTCGTCTTGCCGGCCCCGTTATCGCCGGTCAGCACCACATGCCGCCCGTCCAGATCCAGCGCCGCTGCCGCATAGTTGCGGAAGTCGGTGAGTTTCAGGCGCGAGAGGGAGACCTTATGCGGCATCGGGATCCGGGATTCGTGTGTCCGGTGAGAGCTATGCCGATCGGTGCGGAATGGCAAGGTACGGCTGGAAAAGCTTGTCGCGTGACAGGCGTTTTGGTGGGAAGGGGATGATAGGTAGTTAGTCTCGACATGCATATCGTCACGCCACCGTCACGCCTAATGCCTAGCGATACATTTTAACCCGCGCTTCTTCGAGTTCAAATTCATGTCAGTTTACAAGCCACGCATCATCGTAGTCGGCGCCGGCATAATAGGCGCTGCCATAACTTATCACCTTGCGATGATGGGTGGCGAGGTCGTGCTTATAGATGAGAGAAGCCAGCCAGGCGGTGGCGTTACCGGGCAGTCTTTCGGCTGGATAAATGTCATAAACGGAACGCCCGGAGATCGTGCTTATATTCTCTGGCGAGAGGCGATCGAGGAGTATCGCCGCCTGAAGTCCGTCTTGCCTGAAGCCCTTGCGGAGGCCCGCAAAGGATCGCTTCTTTGGAAGGCAACACCAGAGCAGACAGAGGAATTCGGGAATCTCCACAAGCTTGCCGGCGAAGACGTGACACTTTTGGAGGGCCGTGCCATCGCCGAGATGGAGCCGTGTTTGCGTCGGGTGCCCGAGCTTGCCGTTTATTCTCCGCGCGATCTGGCGGTCGACCCTGCGCGACTGGCTGCGGTGTTCGTCAGCGCGGCTGTTACGGCGGGCGCATCGGCGCGATTGGGAGGCAAGGTCGCTTCCGTGGAAACCTGCAACGGTCGCGTCACTGGCGTCAAGTTTGCGGACGACGTGATCAAAGCCGATGTCGTGGTGTTGGCTGCAGGAGCTAGCATCAGTACGCTAACAGGTGAGTTGGGTATCGACACCGGCATCGCGGTGTCGCCAGCCTTGCTCCTGCGCTACTTCTGCAGCGCGCCTTTTATCAGCCATATACTCCGCAGCCCACAGCTGGAAGTTCGTCAAGCTGGCAATAATATGCTCATGGTTGCCAAGTCCTATGTGGACGACGGGGACGTCAACGGACCGTCGACCATCGGCAAGCGAATGCTGGAAGTGATAAGAGACGAGCTCGACTTACCCGGTGATACGGCCATGGCAACCGCCACCATAGGCGGGCGACCAACGTTTCCCGACGGCATGCCGCGTGTCGGCTTCCTGCCGCAGATGACTGGCCTCTATATCGCGGGAGGCCATCCGGGTGTCATTCTTGCCCCACTCATTGGACGCCTGGCGGCAGAAGAAATACTTACGGGCAAGCGGACGGCGCTCATACCAACTCCTCTATGAGCCGGCCCGCCTGACGTGCCGCCAGCACCTGTGTCGATGAGTAGCTTCAATCTTGCGGCCATACGCTAAATAGGGTACCCCCCTATTCTACCAATCAGGAATTTTCCAACATGACCCTGTCGCACGATCACGGCCGCACGTTGGGCGCTGCCCATGACCATTTGTTTCTCGGTGAAAACCATGCTCGCAACGAGCGTCGCACCTGGCTCGTCATTGCCATCACGGCATCGATGATGGTGATCGAGATCGTTGCCGGGAATATGTTCGGCTCGATGGCGCTGGTGGCGGATGGCTGGCATATGTCCACGCATGCTGCAGCCATGCTGATCGCCGCGCTGGCCTATCTTTACGCCCGCAGGCACGCCAATAATCCGCGGTTTTCCTTCGGTACCGGCAAGCTCGGCGATCTCGCGGGCTTTGCCAGCGCGGTTGTACTGGCGCTGATCGCTCTGATGATTGCGTGGGAGAGTTTCTTGCGCCTGCGGTCGCCGGTTTCCATCAACTTCCAAGAGGCGATCTTCGTGGCCGTGGTCGGCCTGCTTGTCAATATCGTCTGCGCATGGCTTCTCAGGGACGATCACCATCATAGCCATGGCCACCACCATTCC
This sequence comes from Rhizobium sp. B21/90, assembly GCF_019355815.1. Classification (NCBI taxonomy): domain Bacteria; kingdom Pseudomonadati; phylum Pseudomonadota; class Alphaproteobacteria; order Hyphomicrobiales; family Rhizobiaceae; genus Rhizobium; species Rhizobium sp. B21/90. The sequence continues at coordinate 865,581 of NZ_CP072162.1, forward strand.
CATGACCATGCTGGACATCATGGGGATCATCATGGGCATGGGGGCAAGGACCAGAACCTACGTGCCGCCTATGTCCATGTGCTGGCGGATGCGCTGACATCTGTTCTGGCGATAGGCGCGCTCGTGCTCGGAAGCATTTATGGCTGGCTCTGGCTTGACCCGGCCATCGGCATCGTCGGCGGTATCGTCATCGCGCGCTGGTCCTGGGTACTTGTCCGCGACAGCGGGCGCGTTCTGCTCGATTACCAGAGCGATGACGAGGACCTGCCGGAGGAGATCAAGGACATCATGACCCGCGAGGGGGCGGAGATCCTCGATCTTCACGTCTGGCAACTCGGGCCCGGCCATCACGGCGCCATCGTCTCGATCGTTACCGATAACCCGCACGCGCCGTCCTACTACCGTGAAAAACTGGCTGCGATCCACGATCTTTCGCATGTGACGGTCGAGGTCGAAGCCCGTGCGGCCTGAGTATCGCGGCGTCGTCGGGAGAGCATTCAAATGAGCCACACGATCCGGGAAAAGCAGAAACTCATCAACCGGGTGCGGCGCATCCGTGGTCAGATGGAAGGCGTCGAACGGATGCTAGAGGACGAAAAGGGCTGTGAAGAGGTTATGCAGCTGATCGCCGGCGTCCGCGGTGCGATTAATGGCCTGATGGGCGAGGTGATGGAAGATCACATCCGCATGCACCTTGCGGCAGCGGACCTCCGCCAAGCGGAGCGCGAGGAAGGCGCGGCGGAACTCATCGATGTCGTGCGCACCTATCTGAAATAGCAGCGGTAGGTGAGGGGACTTCCTCCCCCCGATACTTGCCGTCATTCTGCGGGACGGGTCGCCCCAGCCGACCTCAATGCGCAAGCGGTGTCCGCAAAGGTTGAGCGTCTTCCTGCCGGCCCTTTGTCCGGGCGTTCGCCGCATCTTCCAAGAGTTTCGCAAAATCACGCAGCGGCACCCGATCGGCGCGCAGCATCAGGCGGATCATCGGGTCTCTCAACATCTCCGACATGGTCAATTCGGCGGCGTGCATAGCGATCTCCTCGTTTGCCGAAGGGATAAACGGGGAGCATTACAACCGGGTGTCAGCCAATTGACATTACGGTGGTAAAATCGTGGCCGGAATGTTTCCGTTCGGGCACTGCCTCAGCCGACTGGCAGCGTGGGCATGCACTTCGCCCAGCCGAAACTCACAGGCGAGCGCCTAAACGGTCATATCGAGCGTCTTCTCCTTCTCGATGTAGGCTCGCTGCTGGTCGATGATATAGTCGCGGACGATCGGGGCGGCATCGCGGGAGCGGGATAGCTGCATGTGAAACACGAGCTGGCTTCCCGTGCGGAACATCATCTCGGCGCTGATCAGATAGAATTCCCACATCCGGGCGAAACGCTCGTCATAGAGGGCCACCACCTTGTCGCGGTTGGTCTCGAAGCGGGATGCCCAATGCTGCAGCGTCGTCGCGTAATGCACGCGCAGGAACTCGAGGTCGGTCACCCACAGGCTGTTGCGCTCGACGACCTCGAACACTTCCGACAGCGCCGGCGAATAGGCGCCGGGGAAGATGTATTTGCGCAGCCAGGCGCTGGCCATGCCGGGTGGGCTCATATGGCCGATGGAGTGCAGCACGGCGACACCGTCATCCGGCATCAGTGAATTCAGCTTGGCAAAGAACTCGTCGTAATGATGGACGCCGACGTGCTCGAACATGCCGACCGAGACGATGCGATCAAAGGACCCGATGACATCGCGGTAGTCGCGAAGCTCGAACGTGACGCGGTCGCCAAGGCCTGCCTTGCGTGCCCGCTCGGTGGCAAGTGCCTGCTGTTCGCGGGAAAGGGTGACGCCGAGAACCTCGATGTCTTCCAGCTTGGCGAGATAAAGCGCCAGATCGCCCCAACCGCAGCCGATATCGAGGACCTTCATGCCTGGTTTCAGACCGAGCTTGCTCGCCAGCAGCCTGAGCTTGTTGCGCTGCGCCTGCTCCAGCGTTTCGCCAGGCTCGCGGAAATAGGCGCAGGAATAGAGCATGTTTTCGTCGAGGAAGAGTTTGTAAAACTCGTTTCCGATATCGTAGTGGTGGGCGACGTTCTGTTGCGCCTGGCCCTTCCTGTTCGACTGCTGGCGCTTGCGGAACCTCATCTTGATAGTACGCAGCATTTTCTGGATCGGATAGGAGCCGAGCGACAGGCGGTTGATCGAGAACAGCGTGAGGAAGTCACGCAATGTCGATCCTTCCTCGAAGCGCATGGTGCCGTCCATATAGGCCTCGCCGGCAGCAAGTTCGGCATTAAAGACCAGTGTCCTGTAGAGTTTTTTGTCCGTCAGCCTCATCGTGACGTGGGGGCCTTCGGTGCCGGAAAATACGTGGCGCTTGCCGTCTGCGTCGATGACCGTCAGCCGGCCCTTGCGAATGAAAGCCTTCATCATATGCGAAAGCGGAAACATGCAGTTTCTCTCGTCAAATCACTGCCTCGGCTGAGTTGCCGGGCTCAATTAGTATATCCTATCATTGGGTTGACGAAAAAGGCGAGAGGTATTGCGGCACAAAACCAACCTGTCGCCCGCAATGCATCTTTAGCTCAACGAACGAAGCCGGCAGCGTTTCCGCAACCGGCTTCAAGTCTCAAAATCCGGCCGAGATGCCTACTCGCTGAGGGTGTCGAAGAAATCCTTCATGCGGGCGAAGAAGCCTGTCGATTCCGGATTGTTATCCTGTGAAGAAATCTGTTCGAACTCCTGCAGCAGCTCGCGCTGACGCTTGGTGAGCTTCTGCGGGGTCTCGATCTGCACCTGGATATAAAGGTCGCCCACCTGGGCCGAGCGAAGAACGGGCATGCCCTTGGCCTTCAGGCGGAATTGCTTGCCAGCCTGCGTGCCCTCGGGAACGGTGACCCGCGACTTGGTGCCATCGAGCGTCGCCACGTCGATCGTGCCGCCTAGTGCTGCGGTCGTCATGGAAATCGGCACGGCGCAATAGAGGTCAGCCCCGTCGCGCTGGAAGAATTCGTGCGGCTTGACCGACAGGAACATGTAGAGGTCGCCGGCAGGGCCGCCACGGGTGCCGGCTTCGCCTTCGCCCTGCAGGCGGATGCGGGTGCCGTCCTCGATACCGGCCGGAATGTTGACCGACAGCGAGCGCTCTTCGGTAACGCGACCCTGGCCCTGGCACTTGATGCAGGGGTCGGAAATGATCTGGCCGCGGCCGTGGCAGGTCGGGCAGGTACGTTCGATCGAGAAGAAGCCCTGGGCTGCGCGCACGCGACCGGATCCCTGGCAGGTCGAGCAGGTCTTTGGCTGGGTGCCGGGCTTGGCGCCCGAGCCGGAACAGACGTCGCAGGTAATGGAAGTCGGAACACGGATCTGCGCGGTCTTGCCGGCAAAGGCTTCCTCGAGCGAGATTTCCATGTTGTAGCGAAGGTCGGCACCGCGTTCGCGGCCGCCGGACGAGCGCTGGCGCTGGCGCCCGCCACCCATCATTTCGCCGAAGATGTCTTCGAAGATATCGGAGAAACCGCCGCCGCCGCCCATGCCGCCGCCAGCATTGCCCATGCCGCCATGCTCAAAAGCCGCGTGACCGTATCGATCGTATGCTGCCCGCTTCTGCGGGTCCTTCAGCATTTCGTAGGCTTCGTTCAATTCCTTGAACTTGCGCTCGGCTTCATGATCACCCGGGTTCTTGTCGGGGTGATGCACCATTGCCAACTTGCGAAACGCAGATTTGAGCTCTTTGTCGTCCGCAGAGCGCGAGACACCGAGAATTTCGTAATAGTCTGCTTTAGCCATGCAGGATTAGACCCCGGAAATGGATTTCCGGCTGCCAAAAGGCAGCCGGACTTAAGTTTCCGCAAAACCGTTTCGGCTTGCGCTTGTGACTTATGCGGACTTCTTGTCGTCCTTGATTTCCTCGTAGTCGGCGTCGACGACGTGGTCGTCAGCGGCAGAGTGCCTTGCGGCATCGGCTGCAGCTGCGGCCTCATCGCCACCCTGCTGAGCTTCATAGATCGCCTGGCCGAGCTTCATGGACGCTTCCATCAAAGTCTGGGTCTTCGCCTTGATGTCCTCGGCGTCCGGCTCGGAGGCTTCGGTTGCACTCTTCAGCGCCGCAATCGCGTCGGCAATCGCCGTGCGGTCGGCTTCCGAAACCTTGTCGCCAAAGTCCTTCAGCGACTTCTCGCTGGAGTGGATCAGGCTTTCGGCCTGGTTCTTGGCTTCTACGCCGTCACGACGCTTCTTGTCGGTCTCGGCGTTGGCTTCGGCGTCCTTGACCATCTTCTCGATCTCGGCGTCGGAAAGGCCGCCCGAGGCCTGGATGCGGATCTGCTGTTCCTTGCCGGTGCCCTTGTCCTTGGCCGAAACCTGGACGATGCCGTTGGCGTCGATATCGAAGGTGACTTCGATCTGCGGTACGCCGCGCGGAGCTGGCGGCAGGCCGACGAGGTCGAACTGGCCGAGCAGCTTGTTGTCCTGCGCCATTTCGCGTTCGCCTTGGGAAACGCGGATCGTCACGGCCGACTGATTGTCGTCTGCGGTCGAGAAGGTCTGGCTCTTCTTGGTCGGGATCGTCGTGTTACGCTCGATGAGGCGCGTGAACACGCCGCCGAGGGTTTCGATGCCGAGCGACAGCGGCGTCACGTCGAGCAGCAGGACGTCCTTGACGTCGCCCTGCAGAACGCCGCCCTGGATGGCCGCGCCCATGGCAACGACTTCGTCAGGGTTGACGCCCTTGTGAGGCTCCTTGCCGAACAGCTGCTTGACGATTTCCTGAACCTTCGGCATGCGGCTCATGCCGCCGACCAGAACGACTTCGTCGATCTCGGCTGCGGTTACGCCGGCATCCTTAAGGGCTGCCTTGCATGGCGCAACTGTACGCTGGACCAGATCGTCGACCAGGCTTTCCAGCTTGGCGCGCGTCAGCTTCAGCGTCAGATGCTTCGGGCCGGTTGCGTCGGCGGTGATGAAGGGCAGGTTGATTTCGGTCTGCTGCGACGAGGACAGTTCGATCTTGGCTTTTTCAGCGGCTTCCTTCAGGCGCTGCAGTGCAAGCTTGTCGCCCTTCAGGTCGATCCCGTTGTCCTTCTTGAACTCGGCTGCCAGATATTCAACCAGGCGCATGTCGAAGTCTTCGCCGCCGAGGAAGGTGTCGCCGTTGGTCGACTTCACTTCGAAGACGCCATCACCGATTTCGAGGATCGAGATATCGAAGGTACCACCACCCAAGTCGTACACGGCAATGGTCTTGCCTTCCTTCTTGTCGAGACCGTAGGCGAGCGCTGCTGCCGTCGGCTCGTTGATGATGCGCAGGACTTCGAGGCCGGCGATGCGGCCTGCATCCTTGGTGGCCTGACGCTGCGCGTCGTTGAAGTAGGCTGGTACGGTGATGACGGCCTGGGTGACCTTCTCGCCGAGATAGGCTTCAGCCGTTTCCTTCATCTTCTGAAGGATCATCGCGGAAATCTGTGCAGGGGAATAGCCCTTGCCGTTGGCTTCGACCCATGCGTCGCCATTATCGCCCTTGACGATATTGAACGGGACGAGGTCCTTGTCCTTGCCAACAGTCGGATCTTCGAAGCGGCGGCCGATCAGGCGCTTGACAGCGAAGAGTGTGTTCGTTGGGTTGGTCACCGCCTGGCGCTTGGCCGGCTGACCGACGAGGCGTTCGCCGTCTTCGGAGAAAGCCACCATCGATGGGGTCGTACGCGCGCCTTCTGCGTTCTCGATGACCTTGGCGTCCTTCCCGTCCATGACGGATACGCAGGAATTCGTCGTTCCAAGGTCGATACCAATTACTTTTGCCATGTCATTCTCTCCATTGAAGCAGACTGTCGAAACCCCTGTCAGGCATTTCTGGGACAGCCCCTTACGGGATAGTCTTGCGGTTTGCGCAGTCTTAGCTGCGGTGATGTCGGCTATATAAGTAGCGATTTTGCGGACTGCAAGGCTGGAAATGAAGCGGAATCCGGCAAAGCCCATGCTTTATTTCAAGGTGTTGCAGCTTCTGGCGGCAACCCCGGAAAGAGGCGTGAACCCGCATCAGACCAGCCCTTGGTCCATCCTGCAAGTGGCAACGGTCAAATCAAACGTCAAGGGGTGTTATCGGCCCATGAGATAGTCGAGCAGGGTGGTTCGGCGAGGGCGCGCATCGGACGGCGATTCGCCGATATCGGCGGGCGGCGTCGGGCTTTGCGAGGCATAGGGGTTGCTGTCCGCGCCGGGTCCGACCGGCGGCATGTCGACAGGCTCGTCGTTGTTGGCGATAGCAGCCGGTGCCTGCTGCGGCACAGCAGCGGGTCTTGCCGACACTGCCGGATTGACCGGCGCTGGAGGATAGGTGCCGGCTGGAGAATTCGCTGGCGTCTTCGGGGGAATGTTGCCGGTTGTCGGGCCGCCGAGCACCCCGGAGATGATGCCCGAGATCGTCGACTGGTCGCCGGCATCGCCGCCGGACTGCGCCATCGGCATGCTGCCGTCGATCACCTGGCCGCCGCCGAACAGCGGTGCTTGCGTCAGGCCCTTGTGGGCAGCGATCATGAATTCCTTCCACGCCTTTGCCGGCAGGCTGCCGCCGGTGACCTTCTTCATCGACTTGCCGTCGTCGTTGCCAAACCAGACGCCTGTCGTAAAGTCGTTGGTGAAGCCTACGAACAGCGCGTCGCGGAAGGATTGCGTCGTGCCGGACTTGCCGGCCGTCTGCCAGCCCGGAATCCGGGCCGCCTTGCCTGTGCCCGATGCCATGACGCCTTCCATCATGTAGTTCATGTTGGTAACGACGCTCGGGCTGAGGACGCGGGGCGGATCGCTGAAATTCGCGGTATAAAGCACCTTGCCGGAGGCGGACGTCACCTTGGTGATGACGTGCGGTGTGGCCTTGTAGCCACCGTTCATGAAGGCCGCATAGGAGGATGTCAGCTCCAGCAGCGACACTTCGGATGTTCCAAGCGCGATCGAGGCATTGTCCTGCAGTTCTGAATCGATGCCGAGGCGATGGGCAAGCTTGATCACGTTCGGCGGGCCGACCTCCATCACCAGCTGGGCTGCAATGGTGTTGAGAGAATGGGCAAGGGCAGTCGCCAGCGTCACGACGCCGGAATATTTCTGCTCGTAGTTTTCCGGCGTCCAGTTGCCGATCTTGATGGGCGCATCATTGCGCACGGATGTCGGCGTCAGGCCCATTTCCATCGCCGCAGCGTAAACGAATGGTTTGAAGGCCGATCCCGGCTGGCGCTTGGCGGTGACGGCTCGGTTGTACTGGCTTTCTGCATAGTCGCGACCGCCGACCATGGCGCGGATGGCGCCTGTTCCGTCGACCGAGATCAACGCTGCCTGCGAGGCATCTAGCCTTTTACCATCGTGATCGAGCACATCGCCCAGCGCCTGCTCGGCCTTGGCCTCCATCGCCATGTCGATGGTGGTCTCGACGACGACATCTTCCTTGATCGGGCCGATCAGGCCCGGCAGCTGGTCCATCACCATGTCGGCCGCATAATTCTGGGCGCCATTCCAGAAACTCTTGGCGCGGGTCGGAGGGGCTGCCAGTGCCGTCTTGATATCGGCATCTGTGACATAACCCTGGTCGCGCATCGCCTGCAGCACGACTTGCTGGCGAGCATGGGCTGCCGCTGGATCACGTATCGGCGACAGTTTCGAGGGCGCCTTGACGAGGCCGGCGAGCATAGCGGCTTCGCCCAGGTTCACATCACGGGCGGATTTGTTGAAATAGCGCCGCGAGGCGGCCTCGACGCCAAAGGCATTCGAGCCGAAGAACACGCGGTTGAGGTACATCGCAAGGATCTGGTCCTTGGTGTAGGTGTGCTCCAGCCAGAGGGCGAGCAACACCTCCTGGACCTTGCGCTCCATCGTTCGGTCGGGTGACAGGAAGAGGTTCTTGGCGAGTTGCTGCGTCAGGGTCGACCCACCCTGAACCGTGTGGCCGGTCAACAGGTTGGTCGTGAACGCGCGGGCGAGACCAATGGGGTCGACGCCGAAATGCGAATAGAACCGCCGGTCCTCGATGGCGACGATGGCCTCGGGGATGAAGGGCGACATGTCCTCGAGGGCAAGCGCCTCGCCGCCGGTGGCGCCGCGGTTGGCAAGCGACGTCCCGTCCATGGCGTTTATCTTGACGTTGGGCGGGCGGGCCGGGATCTGCCACGTGCTGGCGCTCGGCATGCGCGACCCATAGTAGAGAACGATGCCGGCAACGCCGATGCCGCCCCACAGGGCCAGCACCAGACACCAGTATATAAGCCGTCGGATCAGGCCAATGAAGCCGAGGCCTTCGCGGCGCTGCGCTCTGTTGCGGCCTCCGCCACGCCCGCTCCGGGCAGTCTTTCGACCCTTGGGATATTTTTCGCGCGCCTTGCCGGAGCCCTTAGCGGGCGAGCCACCGACTATGCGATCGTCGGCGTCGATTGTCAGCTCGTCGTCATCGCGGTCGGACTTGCCGGCGAAGGACGGTTCGATGCGCTGACCTGATCTGCCTTTTCCTGCCATTGCGGACCGGTCAACCCTTCGGTGATGATGCTGCACGCGGGCCGACAGGCAAAGTCCCTGCAAAAAGGTGCCCCACGACCCAGCTGTCGGTTGAACTTTAAATGCGGCGATTTAAGGGGATGTTAAAGGCGGCACGGGTTTTCCATATCCCGATCAACAGTTTGTGGTCGGATGTGTACTATTTGATCGGCAAGCCGAAATCCGCTCTTCATCGATGCCTCTACCTCTCCGCGCAATGAACGCTCCCGTTCTGTGTCGGAGAGTCAATATCTTTGAGCGCGGCCCCACTCGACTTCCTGCATGTTCGATGTTTCATTTGTATTCTGTGGAGCCGAGGGGGCGGTCGATGAGTATCGAGTGGGACGAGCGTAAGGCGAGGCGGGCGCAACTGCACAAGTTTGCTGCGGCTCTGGCAATAACCTGCATGATTGCGGCACTCCCCATTCTCGTCGTCGGGATGCGGATCGGTTTGTAGTTTTCACTGGCGCTGCAGGGTGCAGACATCTTTGCGGTGCCTTATAGCTTCCGTCCGTGCATGCATTCGTATCTCCGAGACCTGACACTTCATCTCTTCGTTGTGGAACACAAAGGCTGCTCGCGCATTTGGTAAGCGACTGCATATTTTTTGTTCAATGAGGGATCGATTATGAAGATTTTTGCCACAGCGTTTCTGACTGCGTCCATGGCGATAGGTTCGCTGTTTGCCGTATCCGCTCCGGTAGCTGCCGCTCCGTTGGCTCCAGTCCAGATCACACAGTCGTCCGACGTGGTGCAGGTCCGCGACGAACGCTGGCGCCACAATCGCCATGAGCGCCGGAACTGGCGTCACGATCGTCGTGAATTCCGCCATGGTCGCGGAGAGTGGCGTCGTGATCGCGGCTACCACAACCGTCGCGAATGGCATCGCCATCACCGCCGCAACGGCGTCATCATCCGCCTGTAACAAGTCTGAAAAGAGCCCTTCGGGGCTCTTTTCTCGTTATGCGCAGGCTCATTCCAGATTCCTTATACAAGGCGGAACGAATGGCAGGCGGTGTCGTTAGTCTAGGTGCCGCTAATTGATGAAGGAGAAATCCATGCCTAATCGCGATCCTCTTCCACAGCCAGACGCCGAGACGCCACGCGGTCCTACGTTTACGCCGGGTATCCCCGACCGCACGCAGGAAAAGCCGGCGGTCCCGCCGATTATCCAACCGGAAGACGACCTGAACCCGAACGATCCCGTCGCTGCAACAATCCGGCCCACGCCGGATGCCGCGATCTGACTGTCGATCGATAAAATTAGCCTATTCGTCGGGCGGCGCACGCGCCGCCCGACCCACGTCTGGACAGCAATCGTGCTGGCCCCAAGGGCCCGGAAACAATTTTTGCACTGCAAAAATCAACAACTGCATTGCACATCTCACGCCCCTCTGTATTTTTGGCATGAGTTGGCGTCCTGTTTGGACTACCGCCGTTGCAGCACCGTCCTGCTCCCCAAGAGGTCTATGTCACCATGATCGTGAAAATTGCCAACCTGTTCGTCGCAGGTTCCTTGTCCCTGTGCGCCCTCTCAGCACCGGCATATTCCGCCGAGCTTCGTTCGGCAACCAAAGCTGAAATCGTCAAGCACCTCGGTCCTAACGCTGCAGGCAAGACCAATGCCAACGGCTTCACCTACAAGGAAGGCAGCAGCAAGGGTTACAAGGTGTCGAACGGCAGCATTTGCATCCGGTCGCCAAATGGCAGCACCGGTTGCGCCAAGATCCTGACAGATGGGACCAACTTCAAGATGCTGACCGCCGATGGCGCAAGAGGCAATTTCTAAGGCCAACATTTCAGCCGCACATCTTTGCCATCTGGTCCTTCGGATGACCAAGCGTTGCTGCCCGGCTCCCCCGTATTTCACCGGTTGTGTTTTTATCGGGACTAATGGACAATGTCGCCTGCGCGTCATCGAGGAGGATGACGCTCAAGCATAGGTCAGGAGGAGACAGGCTCATGCGACACGTTAAATGGAGCAATCCGGTAGAGGTGGGTTTCAGCCAGGATGACGCCCGGGTGATCAGTGGTCCATCCGATGCGTTGCACTGCCTGATGGACATGTGGCCTGATCGGCGCGGGCCTCTTTATGTGGCTGCGCGCAGCGTCTGCCGTGCTGCGATAGCAGGCCGGCGGTCAGCCGAGGAAGCTCGTGAGATCTTCATGTCGGCAACGCGCGAAGCAGACCTGACAACTCACTGAAACGGCCGCAAGCTGACGCGCCCTGCTGGTCAGGTGGGACAGGAGGCCTCAGAGAGACCTCCTGCATCTTCAATGCTCAATTGTGCGACGAGTGCGGCTCGTTGCAGGCAGGGCCGGCGTCCGGGCACACTATGACCTGACCATCATTACGACGAATGACGCGCGGCGGCTCGCTCCTGCTCGGCTGCTGAGCCTGGGGCTGTGGTTGCGGGCGAGGGGCCTCGGGCTGAGCACGCGGCGGCGGCGGAGCAGGCTGCTGCGGAGGCTGCGGCGGCTGCGGCTGAGCCTGTGGAGGCTGCTGACGCGGCGGCTGGCCCTGGGGAGGCTGGTCGCGCTGCGGGCGTTGCTGCTGCTGGGGTTGCTGCTGATCTTGCTGATCCTGCTGCTGGCGCCTGCGCGGCGGCTGGTTGTTGTCGCCGTCGAAGTTGCCCTGGTCGGGGTCGCCATAGCGCTGACCAGCGTCGCCATCGCCATAACGCGGACGGTGGCGGGGGGGCGGGTTGTCATCGCCCTGGTAATTGCCGTCGTAGTCCGGCTGACGCTGGTGGCGCCGCTGCCAATTTCCCTGGTCTTCGTCCTGCGGATCGTAAACCGGCGGCGGTGGTGGCCGGCGATAGATCGGCTGGCCGCCATTGCGCTGCCAGTCCGGACCCTGCGCCCAGCGATCACGGTCGCGGTAGAAATTCCGGCCGCGATAGTTGCGGTCCCAGTAGTTGTCGAGATCGAAGGTGATTGTCGGGATGCCGAGCGGACGATAATACTGCGGACCGACATAGATACGCCGCTGCTGGTATACCGCCTGGACGTAACGACCTGCGACCCAACCGCGACCGCCGTCAAACGAGACGTCGCACCAGGGAAGGTCTGCAAGGCAGCCGTTTATCCTGAGTGGAGCGCCGATCGGGATGAGCGTGACAGCCGGATAGGCAGTGCTCGGTCCGGAACGCATGTTGACGTTCGCCGTCGAGAAGCCCGAGGCAGCCTCGGCGATCGCCGGCAAGGCCAACACGCTGCCCAAGGCTGCGGTGGCCAGAAGTAGTTTCCTCATGTGTCTCCTCCGTGGGACGTCTTGCAGCAATGATTCGCGGGCTGCTTTCTCTCGTCTTGTAAGAATAGATGCATGAACGTAACTTGAACGCTGAATAGCACTGCCATCTTGAAATGTGCCCCCTGCCAAACCATTTATTCTGGAGCCACATAGCGACGAAAAAGCCCGGGGAGCAACGCTCCCAGCGGCAGCGGCGGGACAGCGTTAACCTTTTGTTAACCTATCGCGCCCAGACTGTGTGCAAATCTGCTTTCGCTTTGACCACGGATGTACTGGCATTGTTTCGAAGCAGGTGACGAAAGGCCGGATCGTTCCGGCCTTTTTGTCGTTTTGGCGCATGTCGTATCCCGCTATATTGTCTCGACAATCCAACCCCTGAAATTGCCTCCCCCAAAACGAAACCGCCGCAGGCGGTGCTGCGGCGGTTTCAATGTGCATAAAACGTTGGGCGGCGACGCCCTGGTAGAAGCTTACATCTTCTTCGAGGCCAGGGTTACCGGGGTGACCTTGTCCGGGCTGGCTGGGACATAGCCTGCACCGATCGCAACGTTCAGCGACACATAGTCGGCTGCACTGGTCTGCACGGCAGCTGCAAGGCTTTCCTGTGCGGATGTGACCTGAAGCTGCGCAGTGATGACGTCGAGCAGCGACGATGCGCCATCCTTGTAGCTGGCAGTCGAAAGCTGCAGCGCTTCGCGGTAGGATTTGACCTGCGCACGGAGCGCCGAGATCGTCTGTGCATCGCGGGTAACGGCCGAAAGCGCGTTCTCGACATCCTCGACAGCCGACAACACCGTGGACTTCCAGGAGAGGTAGGCTGCACGGGCATTCGATTCGGCGATCTTGACATTGGCGCGCAACAGGCCGCCGTCGAAGATCGGCAGGTTGAGCGTCGGGCCGAACGACCAGGTGGTGAGGCCACCCTTCGTGCCGCCGGATTTGATGTAGGAAGGCGAGATAGAACCGCTCAGCGAAATGCTTGGATAGAGCTGCGCTTCGGCAACGCCGATTTGGGCGGTAGCTGCTGCCAGCTGACGTTCGGCCTTGCGGATATCGGGACGGTTACGGACGAGATCGGCCGGAACGCCTGTTGTCACATTGCCACGGAAGACAGGCTGTCCGGTCGACGACTGCATTTCGGCAATGACGGTGGCCGAAGGCACGTTCAGCAGGCTAGCAATGTGATGCACCTGCTTGCGGAAGGCGATTTCGTTCGGCGGCAGCTCCGCGAGCGACGAGTTGACGAGACCCTCGGCCTGAACGACGTCCAGACGTGATGCGGCGCCGGCCTGCAGCTGGAACTTCGTCAGTTCGAGCGTTTCGCGGCGGGACTTGAGGTTCTCGTTGGCGACGCCGATTAGCGCCTGATAATAACGGGCTGTGATGTAGCTGGTCACCAGATCCTGGAGATAGGCCAGACGGGTCACATCGACGGTGGCATAGGCTGCATCGAGCGTATCGAGTGCGCCTTCGCGGGCACGACGATATTGTCCGAACAGATCGAGAAGCCAGGAGGCCGTCAATTCGCCGCTGCTGGTGTGCTGCGTCGCCTGCTCGGTACGGAGCTTGCCCTTCTGGCCGCTCACCGTCTGCGCCGCAGTGCCTGTCAAGCTGGGGAGACCCCCTGCGCCGGCAACCGTGACGTCGCCTTCATAAGCGACCGTGGCTTCGATCGACGACAGGATGGAAACGTTCTGGGCGAGGCCTATGTTGACCAGACCGTTGAGCTTGGTGTCATGGTAGTCCATCCACCACTTGCGGCTCGAAACGTCATCGTTCGACTTCGTGCCGCCTTCCGAGAATTTCGCCGGAAGAGGCATCACCGGCGGCTTATGATCTGGGCCGCTGACGCAACCTGCCAGGATAAGCAGCAGGGCAGGAGCAGCTGTACGAATGGAAACCATCACTTTATTTCCCACAATTCTAATTACTATCAGTGCGTTAACGAAGTTTTCATAACTCCGTGTCAATATCGTACACATTCACGGTCCGCAAACGGGTAGTCGAAAGTCGCGACAATCTAGCAACGGCGATTGCAAGATCACAGCCCCTCTGCCAGATTCTCAGGCGTGATTGATCACACAGAGGTGTGAAACCGCGTCTTGCAGGGACGAATTTTTTCAAGTGTTGCAAAAAGCATACCCTGTCCGCCGGTCGCCGCGACCGTTTCGGGTCGACTCGCGTTGCCATTTGGCTCGGACAATAACGGTCGCAAAATTGCAAGACCGTTCATGCTGATTTCGGAAAATAGCTGGCCAAGCTTGCGCGAACCCGTGCCAGCGGGCTCTCGCCACGATTGTCGGGGACAAAGCGTGTGGCCGTTATTGCCTCGTAAGCCGCGATGTAGACCTTCGAGGTCTGTTCCACCAATTCCAGAGGAATTTCAGGTATTTCGTCCCGATACGGGTCGCAACGCTCGGCGACCCAGCTACGGACGAAGTCCTTGTCGAAGCTTGCCGGGCGGGTCCCCTTCTCGAAGCTTTCCTGATAGCTGTCGGCAATCCAGTAGCGGCTGCTGTCCGGGGTGTGGATCTCGTCGGCGAGAATGATGGTGCCGGCCTCGTCTACCCCGAACTCGTACTTCGTATCGACCAGGATAAGACCGCGTTCGAGCGCCATCTGCTGGCCTCGTGCAAAGAGCGCAAAGGCATACTCCGACAGCGTCTTCCACTGCAGTTCGGTCAGCAATCCGCCCTCGATAATTTCGGTGGGCGTCAGCGGCGCGTCGTGACCGCCGTCGAATTCCTTGCTGGTGGGTGTGATGATCGGCTGCGGCAGGATCTGGTTGTCACGCATGCCGTCGGGCAGCGTCGTGCCATACATGGTTCGCTCGCCTTTCTTGTAGAGCGTCAGAATGGATGTGCCCGTGGTGCCTGCCAAGTAACCGCGAACAACAATCTCGACGGGGAGGATGTCCAGCCGCTTGCCGACGACGACGTTCGGATCGGGATAGGCAACAACGTGGTTAGGGCAGATGTCCTTGGTCGCCTCGAACCAGTAGCGCGCTGTCTCGGTCAGCACCTGGCCCTTGTAGGGAATGCAGGTGAGGATACGGTCGAATGCGCTCAGCCGGTCCGTGCTGATGATGATGCGGTTGCCGTCGGGCAAGTCGTAGTTTTCCCGCACCTTGCCGCGATAATAGTTCGGCAGTTCAGGAAAATGGGCTTCTGAAAGGATGCGCAAGGGGACCACCAATCGGCTGGGCATCCGGTTTCAGGATGCGCGTTGTCCGCCGATCCATAAATTGCCAGTCGCCGATGTCAACCGCGATCGCTGCGTTGCGGGCAGAACGACAGCCTCAGGACGAGGCCGGCCGCTGCCAGCCGCCGCCGTCTGCCGGCTCGAGGAGAGGCGTCGCCAGGACGCCGACAACCCGCTCTGTCCATTTCCGATCGAGCGCGCCGAGACGCTGCCGCCAGCGCTCCGACTGCAGCATCGCCGCGCCAATCACAACCGGTTCGACGCCGCATAAGGTCATCAGCTCGAGGCCGGCGGCGATCGAGGTTCCGCTGGAGATGACGTCGTCGACCAGGGCCACGCGCTTGCCTTCGATCAACGGCAGAAGGCGAGGGTCTATGAACAGGCGTTTCCGATCAGACGTGGTGATAGAAGACATATCCACCGAAAATTCGTCGCGGTACCAGAATTTTCGCGACGTCCCGAGGGGGACATACCTGCTGTGGCCGAGTTGGCGGGCAAGGGCGGAGGCGAGCGTCAGTCCGAGTGTCGGCAGGCCGACAACGATATCGATGGCAAAGCCGCAAAGCCGGGCGGCAAGCGCCCTTGCCAACGCATCCTGCACAGCAAAGCTTGCCTGATTGATGATCAACGAGGCCAGTGCGTGGTGGCCATCGGCAAGCACGCGGATCGGCAGCCTGATCCGACCGCCGTCGAAAGCGGCGCTGTAGCTGTCGTGGAAAGGCCCGGCGATCTCGGGGCCGGGTGGATCGATCTGCTGCCAGAAGTCTTCGGGCTGCATCATGGTCTAGCGTCTCCGGCCGGGTTCGCTGCGCTTTTCCATGCCGCTTGCCTGCCTCAGCCCTCGAACCTCTGTCTCCGTCAGGGCTCGCACATTGCCCTTGGGAAGATCCCCGAGTTGCAAATCCCCGAAACTGACGCGCACCAGCCGCAGGCAGGCAACGCCGAGAACATCGAGCATCCGGCGGATCTGGCGGTTGCGCCCCTGTCGCAGCTCCACCTCGATCCAGGCATTGCGATCTCCATGGCGCAGCACCTTCGCCGAGCTCGCCGTAAGCCATTCACCGTCCGAGGTGACGCCGGAGATCATCCGCGCCAGCTGCGTTTCGTCCATCTGCTGGTCGATCTGCACATGATAGGTTTTTGCGACATGGGTGATGGGATCGAGCAGCGCCTGTGCCAGAACGGTATCGTTGGTGAAGAGCAGCAGCCCTTCGCTGGCCTTGTCGAGCCGGCCGACCGGTGAAAGATGCGGGACGTCGAAGGTTTTCAGGCAATCATAGACCGTCGGCCTGCCCTCGGGATCGTGGCGCGTGGTCACCAGGCCGCGCGGCTTGTTGAGCATGAGATAGACTTTCGTCTCTGCCACCACGGCGATTCCATCGACGGCAATCTGCGTGTGGTCGAGATCGACCCAGGCGGCGGTGTCCGTGACGGTGCGGCCGTCGACACTGACACGGCCTTCGGAAATCAGTGCTTCTGCCTGGGTTCGCGAACAATAGCCGAGCTTCGAAAGTGCCCGGGGTAGCGTCACCCTTTTGCCGTCCGTTGTCTCGCGATTTTTGCCGCCACGGTCATGTCGTTGCGGAGATTGCCTTTGGCTCACCGGTCCGTCCTGCACTTGGTATCTTTGCAGCCGGTTTGGCATGTCAGGCGGTTACATGCAAACGGTGCGGGCGGGCAGCGGCAGGGAAGCAACCACTCACATGGATCCCGCCCGTATCAGTGATGACTGAGAAAGCCTTCGAGGTCCTCGCGGCTCACCTCCACGCCGGCGGCAGCCAATGCCGGGTCCGGGTGGGAATAGATGAGGTTCGGAATGTCGGGAAGTTCGAGTGCCTGCCGCATGCTCATGATGCCGACTGCCCGGCTGATGCCCGACTTTACGACGCTGACTTCGACGATACTTTCCGGTCTGGCAGTCTGCATGATTTCCTCCCGCGCATTTTTTTATCGTTAGGCC